>NZ_JBVHDI010000002.1:335948-739911 GCF_055563465.1 Amycolatopsis sp. NPDC000009 | reverse complement strand
CCCACCCCCCGCGCGGGCACGCGGGTTTCCCCGCCCGCCCCCCCGGGGGCCCGTTGGGCCCACACCCGGGCCCCCCCCGACCCCGGGGGGGGGCCCCGGCCCCCCCCGCGCGTCGTCCGCTCAGGTGGCCAAGTACAGGAAGGCCCCTTTCCTCGCGTCTGGCGCGAGGAAAGGGGCCTTCCTGTACTTGCTCAGCCGCGGTTCTTGTTGCGGTTGCGCTCCTTGGCGCGCTGGTTGACGTCCAGCGTGACCTTGCGGATCCGGACGACGTCGGGGGCGACCTCGACGCATTCGTCGACGGAGCAGAACTCCAGCGCCTCCTCCAGGCCCATCTTGCGCGGGCGGGCCAGCGTCTCCATCACGTCGGCGGAGGACTGACGCATGTTGGTCAGCTTCTTCTCCTTGGTGATGTTGATGTCGAGGTCTTCGGCACGCGGGTTCTCGCCCACGACCATGCCCTCGTACACCTCGGCGCCCGGCTCCACGAAGAAGGTGCCGCGGTCGGCCAGCTGGATCATCGCGTACGCGGTGATCGGGCCGGACCGGTCGGCGACCAGCGAACCGGAGTGCCGGGTGCGGATCTCGCCCGCCCACGGGAAGTACCCCTCGAACACGTGGTTCGCGATACCGGTGCCGCGGGTCTCGGTGAGGAAGTCGGTGCGGAAGCCGATCAGGCCGCGCGCCGGGAGGACGTAGTCGAGCTTGATGCGGCCGGTGCCGTGCCCGCCCATGTGCTCCATCCGGCCCTTGCGGGCGGCCAGCAGCTGCGTGATGCCGCCGAGGTGCTCCTCCGGGGAGTCGATCGACAGCCGCTCGAACGGCTCGTGCAGCTTGCCGTCGATCATCTTGGTGACCACCTGCGGCTTGCCGACGGTCAGCTCGAAGCCCTCGCGGCGCATCTGCTCGACCAGGATGGCCAGCGCCAGCTCGCCACGGCCCTGGACCTCCCAGGTGTCGGGGCGCTCGGTCGGCAGGACGCGGATCGAGACGTTACCGATCAGCTCCTGGTCGAGGCGCGCCTTCACCAGGCGGGCGGTGACCTTGTCGCCACCGCTGCGGCCGGCCAGCGGCGAGGTGTTGACCCCGATGGTCATCGAGATGGCGGGCTCGTCGACGGCGATCCGGGGCAGCGCCTCCGGGTTCTCGACGTCGGCGAGGGTGTCGCCGATGGTGATCTCCGGGATGCCGGCGATGGCGACCAGCTCGCCCGCGCTCGCCTCGGTCGCCGGGACGCGGGTGAGCGCCTCGGTGACCAGCAGTTCGGAGATGCGGACGTTCTGGATGGTGCCGTCCTCGCGCATCCACGCCACGGTCTGGCCCTTGCGCAGGCTGCCGGAGTGGATGCGGATCAGCGCGATCCGCCCGAGGAAGTTGGAGGCGTCGAGGTTGGTGACCAGCGCGCGCAGCGGGCCTTCGCGGTCGGCGAAGGGCGGCGGCACGTGGCGCATCAGCGTCTCGAACAGCGGGTCGAGGTTCTCGCTCTCGGGCACCGCGCCGTCGGCGGGCTGCTCCAGGCTCGCCTTGCCCGCTCGCGCGGAGGCGAAGACGACCGGCAGGTCGAGGATCGCGTCGAGGTCGGCGTCCTCGATGTCACCGGCCAGATCGAGCAGGAGGTCGTGGGTCTCTTCGACGACCTCGGTGATCCGGGCGTCGGGGCGGTCGGTCTTGTTGACGACCAGGATCACCGGCAGGCCGGCTTCGAGGGTCTTGCGCAGCACGAACCGGGTCTGCGGGAGCGGGCCCTCGCTGGCGTCGACCAGCAGCACGACACCGTCCACCATGGACAGGCCGCGTTCGACCTCGCCGCCGAAGTCGGCGTGACCGGGGGTGTCGATGACGTTGATCGTCACCATGCCCTCGTCGGTCTTGCGCCGGATGGAGGTGTTCTTCGCGAGGATGGTGATGCCCTTTTCCCGCTCGAGCTCCCCGGAGTCCATCACGCGATCGACGAGTTCGGCGCGTTCCTCGAAGGCGCCGGACTGCCGGAGCATCGCGTCGACGAGGGTCGTCTTACCGTGGTCGACGTGTGCGACGATGGCGACGTTGCGCAGGTCGGGCCGGGTCTTGCCGGACGAGCGGCCGGCATCGACTGCGGTGGCGCTGGCTGCGGGCACGCGAAGGCTCCAAAGGTTTCAAGTTCGGGTGTGGTGCCCGCGCTCGCGCGTTGCGAGACACGCCTGGCCGACTTTGGCCATACGCGGACCACACCAGGATACCGGTAGCCCGACTGTGAGCAGCCCCACGCCCCCAGATCGGTTAGGCTCACCTAACGTGTAGAGGTCGCCGACAGGGTCGGAGAAGGAGCGCGCGTGGGCAAGAAACTACCCGACGACCCGCACAAGCTCGTGCGCAAATGGATGAAGTCCGGCAAGGTCAAGAAGAAATGCTGCCGGTCGAAGTCGAGGTGCGGCAAATGCCCCGTCCTCGCCCTGAAAAAGGCGAAGACGAAGATCGCGAAGGCCGCCTAGAAGATCGTCAATGCACCACCGCCTCGTTGATCGCCCGTAGTTCCGGCGCGGTCCGGGTCGGCGAGAACTCGATCACCTCGTAGGCGGCCATGTGCTTGATCGAGAAGGGGTCGGTCGCGAGGATCGCGTCCAGCTTTCCCCTGGCCATGGGCTTGGTGATGATCACGCCGCCGATGCGCGGGTTGCGCCTGCCGGAGGCGAGGAAATTGCCGTGTTCGTACTGTTTGGTCAGCCAGTCGGCGTGGTCCGGGAGCACGTAGTCGATTTCTTCGATGGGCGCGGTGTAGGTCAGCAGGACGACAAACATGAGTTGAAGGTAGACCCGCATCGCCAATATGACGGGTGTACTGCCCCGGCTGATATGAAGTGTTGACGCGCTGTGCCCGGAATGAGTGAAACCGCCCGCGTTTCGTCCTCTGGATGCGGTGGTTCGACGTCGAACCACCGCATCCGGAGGACGAAACGCGGTGGCTGCGGTACTCTCGGTGGCATGCGCGCGCAGAACGCCCAGTGGTGGCCGCCCTCCGGCGGCCCCGAAGTCCTGCGCTGAACCAGACGAGCGCACCACCAGGCCGCCCCACCGGGCGGCCTTTTTCGTGCCCGGACCCTGGGGCGGCCCGAATCCGGAAGGAAGAAGGCAGATGATCAGGTTGTCCGGGATCACCCCGTCCGGCCACGTCCACGTCGGGAACCACCTGGGGGCCATCCGGCGCTGGGCCGGCGAGGGCGGGCCGGACGACCTGTACTTCGTCTCCGATTTGCACGCCATGACGAACTCGCACAATCCGGCGAAGCTGCGTTCGATGGCGTCCGAGCAGCTGGCCGTGCTGATCGCGGCCGGGATCGAGCCGGATCGCGTGTTCGTGCAATCCGACATCGCCCGCGAGCTGGGCGCCCTCAACTGGGTCCTCGAGTGCACCTGCAACTACGGCGAGGCCGCCAGGATGATCCAGTTCAAGGAGAAGTCGAAGGGCCGGGCCGGGGTGCGGCTGTCCCTGCTGACCTATCCGGTGCTGATGGCGGCGGACATCCTGCTGCAGGGCGCGGACGAGGTCCCGGTCGGCGAGGACCAGCGGCAGCACGTCGAGCTGGCGCGGACGCTGGCGAAACGGTTCAACTCCACCTACGGCGACGTGTTCACCATGCCGAAGGCGGTGCTGCCGCCCGCCGGCGCGCGGGTCATGGACCTCGCCGAGCCGACGCGGAAGATGTCCAAGTCGACGAAGGAAGAGGCCGGGGTGGTCTTCGTCCTCGACGAGCCCGACCAGGTCCGCCGGAAGGTCAAGCGCGCGAAGACCGACGGCGGGTCAACACCGGCCTACGCGCCGGAAACCCGGCCGGGGATGGCGAATCTGCTGGACATCCTCGCGGCGTGCACCAAGGAGAAGCCCGAGGTCCTCGCGGACCGGTTCGACTCCTACGGCCAGGTGAAGGAGGCGGTCGCCGAGGCGCTGATCGAGGAGCTGCGGCCGGTCCGGGAAGGCGCGTTGGCGCTGCTGAGCGACCCCGGTGAGCTGGAGCGGGTGCGCAAGGCGGGCGCCGTCCGGGCGGCGGAACGGGGCGAGCACCGGCTGCAGTCCGCGCTGCGGCTCATCGGCGCCGGCTGAAGTTCCGTGAAGGACTCCTTGAGGGTCCATCCATGCCCCCGCCGCCTCCCTCAACGGAGACGCTGCGCGCCACAGCATGGATTCAAGTCCCTCAAGGAGTCCTTCACGGACTTGCGATCAGGGTGTGCAGGGCGGGCAGGAGGATCCGGTCGGCGGGCAGCCAGTCGAGGTCGTCGAGTTCGTGCGCGGAGATCCACCGGACGTCCTCGTGCTCCACGGCTCGCGGCTCGTCCCCCGCGCTGACCAGCGTCGCGGCGTAGATCCGCAGCACCTTGCCCTTCGGCAGCGGCACGTCTTCGCCGACCCGGCCCGCGACCGTCACGGCGACGTCCAGCTCCTCCAGGCATTCCCGCGCCAAGGCGGCTTCGTCGCTTTCGCCGTCCTCGACGCGCCCGCCCGGCAGTTCCCATCGCCCGGCGTGGTCGGCGGGCCAAGCCCGCCGCTGCGCCAGCAACTGTCCGTCCCGCACGATGGCGGCGCCCACGATCACCACGCGGCACACCCTACTGACCGCGCGCCGCCTGCCAGACGACCTGGAACCGCGCCCCGCCGTCGGGTGACTCGCCGACTCGTACGCGGCCCCCTCGGCGCCGGACGGCCTCCGCGACCATCGCCAGCCCCAGCCCGGTGCCGCCAGAAGACCTCGCCCGCGAATCGGACACGCGATAGAACCGGTCGAACACCCGCTCGCGGTGCTCGGGCGCGATACCCGGCCCGTCGTCGTCGACGACCACCCGCACGGTGGACCGCGCCGCGAGCACCGACACCACGATCTGGCCGCGCGCGTACCGGCAGGCGTTGCGCAGGAGGTTGCTCAGTACCAGCTCGACCTCGGCGTGCGTGGCCAGCGCCCACGCGGCCCCGACCGTGCCGCTCACCCGGATCTCCGGCGCGCCGGCGGGCATCCGCGCGACCGCGGCCCGTACCTCGCTCACCAGCTCGACGGGTTCCGCGGGCGGGACCTCCCCGGCGTCCGACCGCGCCAGCGCCAGCAGCCCGTCGAGCAGCGCGGAGAGCCGTTCCGCCTCCTCCAGGATGTCGGAAAGGGTCTCCTGCGAGAGCTCGGGATCGGGATTGGTGACCGCGACCTCGGCCTGCACGCGGATCGACGCGACGGGCGACCGGAGCTCGTGCGCGGCGTCCCCGGTGAACCGGCGGAGCCGTTCGGCGCCTTCCTCCTGCCTGGCCAGCAACGCGTTGAACTCCTCGGCCAGCGCGCGGAGTTCGTCGTGCGAATCCGGGAGCGGCAGCCGCGCGCCCGGCGGGAGCACCCGCACCGACCCGCGCATCCGCGCCACCGGCCGCAGGGCGAACCGCACCAGCAGCCACGTCGCGATCCCGGCGCCCACCGCGCCGACCGACGCGACCACGAACAGCCACAGCCCGCCGGAGTGCACAGCCGTCGCGAAGCCGACCAAGCCCGCACCCGCCACGACGAGCCGCTGCTGCCCGTCGGGGGCGGTGACCACGGTGCCCGCCCAGCGCCAGCTGTGCTCGCCGCCGGTCGTGACCGGTTCGCCCGCCTTCAGCGCCCGGACCTCCGCGGGACCGAGGTTCGCGGGCGGCAGGCCGTCCACCGGGCCGCCGCCGGTGTCGAGGACGCGGACGGTGACCGCCGATCCCGACGGCACCCGTCCGGCGGCGACGTCGGCCTTCGCGGTTTCCAGCTGGGCACTCAGCTCGTCGTCGACCGAGCCGATCAGCAGCGGCTGGAGGTTGTCCCCCGCGACCGCCGCCAGCCCGAGCAGGAAGCCGAGCGTGACCGTGGCCGTGAGCAGGGTGATCCGGACCTCCAGCGAGCGGCGGCGCCACCAGGACGGCGAGCCGATCACCCCTGGCCCGCCGGGGCGATCACTTCGTCGAGCTGCGGATCCGAGGCCAGGTAACCGTGTCCGCGCACGGTCCGGACCAGGGCGCCCGCGCCGACGGCGTCGAGTTTGCGGCGCACGTAACCGACGTAGACCTCGACGACGTTCCGGGTCGCGGCCTGCTCGTCACCCCAGACGGCGCGGAGCAGCTCGTCCTTGGTGACGACCGTGCCCGCCCGGCCGGCCAGCACCTCCAGCAGCGCGAACTCGCGAGGGCTGAACGCCACTTCGACGCCGTCGTAGCGGACCTGCCGCAGGCTCCGGTCGACTTCGAGCGCACCGATGCGCAGCGGCCCGCGGATGGCGTCCGGCGAGGCCCGCCGCAGCACCGCGCGCACCTGAGCGACCAGGACGACGAACGAGAACGGTTTCACGAGGTAACCGTCGGCGCCGAGGTCGAGGCCGTCCGCCTGGTCGACCTCGCCGTCCTTCGCGGAGATCATCAGCACCGGGGTGGTGACGCCGAGCGCGCGGAGGCGTTCGAGTACGCGGTAGCCGGAAAGACCCGGGAGCATGATGTCGAGCAGGACGACGTCGAAGGAGCCCGTCTGCGCGAGCCGCAGGCCGCTGGGCCCGTCTGCCGCCGTGACCACGTCCATGTCCTCCGCGCGCAGCCCCCGCTGCAACGCCTTGCGCACGCCGGGCTCGTCGTCGACCACCAGTACTCGAGGTTTCACGTCCTTCATCATTCACGCTTTCACCAGCTCACGCGCGACCTCTCAGCGCCATCTCAGCTCCGAAGGCGGAGTCTGAGTGGTGTCTCAGCGTTTCCGGGGAAGCGTTGTCGCCAAGACCCGAGCACACTGGGGTTCGGGGAAACAGGGAGAGACAGCATGGATCCGAAGAGGAAGGCCATCACCGCGGCGGTGGTGGGGACGGCTCTCGGCGTCGGCGGCCTCGTCGTCGTCGCGATGCCGGCCACCGCGGGCGACGCGCCCGTCTTGCCGCAGATCAGCGCCGAAGAGCTGGTGCGGTCGACGCTCAACGCGAAGCCGCCGGCGTTCGACGGGAAGGTCAAGGTCAGCAACGACCTCGGCCTGCCGCAGGTCGGCGGCGCCCTGCCCGGTGTCTCGGCGCTCGACGTCGACTCGGCGCAGGTTTCGACCGACGGCACGGGCAAGAGCAAGATCTCGCTCACCGAGGGCTCCAGTCAGCAGACCATCGTCCGGAACGGCCAGACGGTCTGGGAGTTCAGCTCCAAGGACAACTCGGCCACCAAGATGACCATCCCGGACGGGCTGGCCAAGGAGCACCGGGACAAGGCCGAGGCCGTCGACCCGGCCACGGTCGCCTCCGAACTGCTCGGCAAGGTGCGCGAGAGCAGCACGATCGCCGTCGACGGGACGGCCTCGGTGGCGAATCGCGCCGCGTACGAACTGGTGCTGACCCCGAAGCCGACCGAGCGGACCGTCCTGCGCGAGATCCGCGTCGCGATCGACGACCAGACCCGGATGCCGCTGCGGGTCACGGTGCTGGCCAACGGCACGTCCGCCCCGGCGTTCGAGGCTTCGTTCAGCGAGATCAACTTCGCGAACCAGCCCGCGTCGAACTTCGAGTTCACCCCGCCCAAGGGCGCGAAGGTGACCGAGAAGACCGCCGAGGTCGAGCCGAAGGACCGTGAGCTGGCCGCGCAGGCGAAGTCCGAGATCAAGGTCGTCGGCGACGGCTGGGACACCGCGATCACCGGCAAGATCCCGGCCGACGCGCTGGCGAAGGCCGGCGAGGCCAAGGACGAGCAGGGCCGCCAGGTCGACCCGAAGGCGCTGCTTTCGCGGTTCGCCAAGCCGGTCAGCGGTGCCTGGGGCAGTGGCTGGCTGGTGACCACCAAGGTCGGCAGCGGCGTGCTGACCGACGACGGCCGCTACGCCGCGGGCGCGGTGCCGGAGCAGGTCCTCTTCGAGGCTTTGGCCGCGAAGTGACCACCACGTTCGAAGCCGGGGCGGACGCTTCTCCGGAGGCGTCCGCTCCGGCGGTACCCATGGCGGCCCGCACCAGGGGCCTGCGCAAGGTCTACGGCCGCACGGTGGCCGTTGACCACGTCGATCTCGACGTTCCCGAAGGCGCCGTGCTGGGGATGCTCGGCCCCAACGGTTCGGGCAAGACGACGACCATCCGGATGCTGCTCGGTCTCGTGCGGCCCACCGAGGGCGAGGTCGAACTCTTCGGCAAGCGGATGCCCGACGAGGCGGCGCACGCGCTGCCCGACGTCGGCGCGCTCGTCGAAGGGCCGGGTTTCCACCCTTTTCTCTCCGGGCGGGAGAACCTGCTGCGCGTGGCCGCGGCCGAACCGCGGCTGGCCTCGGCGGGGATCCCCGGCGCGGTCGACGCGGCACTTGAGCGGGTCGGCCTGACCGGCGCCGCCACCCGGCGCTACAAGGGCTATTCGCTCGGGATGAAGCAGCGGATGGGCCTGGCGAGCGCGCTGCTCGTGCCGAGGCGGATGGTCGTGCTCGACGAGCCGACGAACGGCCTCGACCCGGCGGGCACCAGGGAGATCCGCCGGATCATCGGCGAACTGCACGCCGACGGCGTCACCGTGCTGGTGTCTTCGCATCTGCTGGCGGAGGTCGAGGCGACCTGTACGCACGTCGCGGTGCTCCAGTCCGGGAACGTGATCGCCCAGGGCGAGCTCTCGGAGCTGCTGGAGTCGGGGAACGCGGCGCTCCTGGTGCGGACGCCGGACGCCGAACTCGCGGTGGAGACGTTGCGGGAGAACAGGATCGGCAGCAGGCTCACGCCGGACGGCGTCCGCGTCGACCTGACCGCCGCCGAAGCCCCCGACGTGCTGCGTCAGCTGGTGACGGCCGGGGTGGCCGTGCACGAGGCGGCGCGGGCGCGGACCGGGCTCGAAGACCTGTTCGCCCGGCTGACCCAGCCGGAGTCCACTGTAGACGGTGAGGGGGAGTCGTGACCCACGCTCTGGCCGCGGCACCCGCGGCACGGACCGGGCAGGACAGTGTCGGGCTGTTCCGGTTGTACCGGGCGGAACTGCGCTGGATCTTCCGGCGGCCCCGCACGCTCGCCGTACTGGGCCTGCTCGCGCTGATCCCGGTGATCATCGGGGTCGCGCTGACGTTCGTCGACACCGCGGAAACGAGCGGCGGACGGGACGGTGCGCTGCTCGCTTCCGCGGTCAGCAACGGCTTCATCCTGCCGGTCGCGGCCCTGACCATGACGCTGGGGCTGCTGCTCCCGCTCGCTTCGGCGATGGCCGGGGCGGACGCGATCGCCGGCGAGGCGGCCCACGGGACGCTGCGCGGCTGGCTGGTCGCGCCGGTCGGCCGGGGCAGGCTGCTCGCGATCAAGGCGTTCGGCGTCGCGACGGTTTCGGCGGTCGCCGTACTGGCCATGACGTTCACCGGTTTCGCCACCGGCCTGATCATCAGCGGCGCCGACTCGATGTTCACCCTCACCGGCTCGACGCTGAGCGTCTGGGACGCGCTGGGCCGCGTCCTGCTCGTGGCCGCGTGGGTGGTCCTGCAGCTGTGGGCGGTCGGCGCGGTGGCGCTCGCGATCTCGGCGTTCACCGAACATCCGATGCTGGTCGTCGCCTCGGTGCTGGCCGGGACGATCGTGTTCACCATCCTCGGCTTCCTGGACGCGGTCTCGTGGCTGCATCCGTTCCTGCTCAACGAGAACTGGACGCAGGCGCCCGCCTCGGTGCTGATGGACCCGGTGGACACCGCGATCCTCGGGGAGGGCGCGCTGCGTGCCGCCTGCTACATCGCCATCGGGCTCTCGATCGCCTACGCGCGTCTCACGACGCGGGACGGCTGAAGGATCCGCGACCCTCCGCGCTCAGTTGAGCGCGGAGGTCGAGCGGACGCCCGGCCAACCTTAAGGGAACCCTGTCAACAGGTAACGAACCGCAGACTAATCAGCCGCGCCCTTGTGCACTCGGTCCACTTTGTGTCGACTTGTCCCCCATGTTCCAGACAACGTGGTCCCTGCCACATCCCCACTCCGCATCCGATCAGGTGCTCGCCGCGGAAAGTGGCATGCTGTCGGGGATCGAGAACGCGATCAACAGCGTGTTCAAACCGATCTCCGACGCGGTGTCCGGGTTCGTGTTCGCCGAGGTCACCGTCTTCGGTGTCACCTTCCCCTGGATCGTCGCCTGGCTGGTCGTCGCCGCGGCCGCCTTCACCGTCTACTTCGGCTTCGTCCAGTTCCGGGCCTTCCGCCTCGCCACCCAGATCGCCCGCGGCCAGTTCACCCGCCCGGACGAGCCAGGCGAGATCTCCCACTTCCAGGCCCTCAGCTCGGCCCTGTCCGGCACGGTCGGCCTCGGCAATATCGCCGGTGTCGGCGTCGCGGTCACCATCGGCGGAGCCGGTGCCACCTTCTGGATGATCATCTGCGGTCTCCTGGGCATGTGCACCAAATTCGTCGAGTGCACGCTCGGGGTGAAATACCGCGAGGTGCACGCCGACGGGACCGTTTCCGGCGGCCCGATGCACTACCTGCGCCGAGGCATCGCCGAACGCTTCCCCACCGCGGGCGGGCGCACCCTCGGCAAGGTCCTCGCGGCGGGCGCGGCGGTGATGATCCTGTTCTTCGGCATCGCCGGCGGCAACATGTTCCAGGCCAACCAGAGCTTCGCCCAGCTGCGCAACGTCACCGGCGGTGACGACGGCTTCCTCGGCGGCGACGGCGCGGCCCTGATCTTCGGAATAGTGCTCGCCGCCTTCGTCGGCCTCGTGATCGTCGGCGGTATCAAGTCCATCGGCGCGGTCACCAGCAAGCTCGTACCCACCATGGGCATCGTCTACGTGGTCGCCTGCCTGATCGTCATCGGCACCAACATCACCTCGGTGCCCGCCGCCTTCGGCGAGATCGTCTCCGGCGCCTTCGCTCCCGAAGGCGTGGCCGGTGGCGCCATCGGCGCGCTGATCGTGGGCTTCCAGCGTGCGGCGTTCTCCAACGAAGCCGGGCTGGGCTCCGCGCCCATCGCGCACTCCGCGGTGCGGACCAAGCACCCGATCACCGAGGGTTACGTGGCTCTTCTCGAGCCGTTCGTCGACACCGTGATCGTCTGCACCATGACCGCGCTGACGGTCATCATCGCCAAAACCCAGTTCTGGACCGATGCCAAGGCCACCGTGGCCGCGGGCGGTCCCACCCCGGACGGGGTGACGGTCACCTCCGAATCGTTCGCCAGCGCGCTGCCTTGGTTCCCCTACGTGCTCACCGTGGCGGTGGTGCTCTTCGCCGTGTCCACCATCATCACGTGGGGTTACTACGGACAGAAGGCCTGGACCTACCTGTTCGGCAAGAGCATGCTCAGCGAGCGGCTCTACCACGTGGTGTTCTGCCTGTTCGTGGTGGTGGGGTCGGTGCTCACCCTCGGCAGTGTCCTGGACTTCGCCGACGCGGTCCTGTTCCTGCTCGCGCTGTTCAACATCATCGGGCTCTACCTGCTCGCCCCGGTGGTCAAACGGGAAATGACCAACTACCGCCGGCGCCGCCGTGAAGGAGAGGTCGTCCGCGTCAAGTGACCCGCGGGTGCGTGAGGCCTCGCCCGGCCTCACGCACCGCGACGCGGGCTCCAGGTTTCGGCGCCCACCACTCCGGGTATTCGGTCCCGGCGATCCGAGCCGTCCGGCTCTGCCGCCGACGCCGCGCGAAGGCACATAGTCGTGTCCGAGGTAAGGAGCGATCGCCGTGAACGAGCAAGCGGGCAGGCCCGTGGTCGCCGGGGTCGACGGAAACGCGTCCTCACTGCTGGCCGTCCGCTGGGCGGCGGCGGAAGCGCGTCGCCGAGGGGCCGGACTCCGGCTGGTACTCGCGTTCGACAAGGACTCCCTGGAGTATCCACAACCCTTGCCGACGCGCGAAGAGCTCGCGGAAATGGCGGAGATGCGAGGACACCGCCTGCTCCGCGAGGCCGAAGACGTGGCACGGAAGGTGGCACCTTCCCTGAAGGTCGCCCTGGACCTGCGCCACGAGAAGCCGGCGCAGGCGTTGCTGGCGATTTCGGAGGACGCCGGCCTGCTGGTACTCGGCCCGGAACAGATCCGTCCGCTGGGCAGGCTGCTGGTCGGCTCGGTGTCGATCGCTCTCGCGGCGCACGCGAAGTGCCCGGTCGCGGTGGTGCGCTCTCACGTGGCCGAGGACGACCCGCCCGAGGAAGGCCCGGTCGTGGTCGGTGTCGACGGCTCACACACCAGCGATGCCGCGCTGGCACTCGCCTTCGAACAGGCTTCGAGGCGCGACGCGCCGCTGGTGGCGGTCCACACCTGGGACGACGTCCTCCCGTCGGCACTGTTCGACGAAACAGAATGGACGTACAACGCCAGCGACATCGAGGAGCGCGAGAGGGAAGTGCTGGCCGAGCGGCTCGCCGGCTCGCAAAGCCAGTATCCGGACGTTTCGGTCGAGCACGTCGTCACCCGGGGGAAGCCGGCTGAAGTGTTGCTCGGATACGCCGACCGTGCCCAGCTCCTCGTGGTCGGCACCCGGGGTCGGGGCGGATTCGCCGGGCTGCTGCTCGGGTCGACCAGCCAGCAGGTGCTTTCTTACGCGCTGTGCCCTGTCATCGTCGCCCGGTCCCCCGAGCGTTAGCGGGAAGCCGGGCGACGCCGTCCGGGTCGAAGGCGAGCCGCACGGTGTCGCCGGGGCGCAGATCGGCCGTGACCGGCGCAACGGCGTCCACAGTGGACAGATCGCCGCCGGGTGCGACCACGAGCCGCACGTGCTCCCGGCGGTGCACCACGGCGACGACCTCGCCCTCGACACCGTCCGGGGCCACCCGCAGGCCGTGCGGCCTCAGCCCCAGCCGCACCGCGCCGTCCTCGACGTCGGGCAGCGTGACCTCGCCGAGCGGCGTCCGCACCACACCGGAGGAAGCCTCACCGTCGACGAAGGTGGTCACGCCCAGGAACCGTGCGACGTCCTCGTCCACCGGCTGCCGCCAGACACTGCGCACCGCGCCCTCCTGCCGGATCTCACCGTCGTCGAGCACGGCGACCCGGTCGGCGAGCGTGAACGCCTCCTCCTGATCGTGCGTGACCAGCAGCGCGGTGATCTTGCTGCGCCGCAGCAGGGCCGCGAGGTCGATCGCCAGCTGTTCCCGCAGCCCGGCGTCCAACCCGGACAGCGGCTCGTCCAGCAGCAGCAACCGCGGTTCCGGCGCGAGCGCGCGGGCCAGCGCCACCCGCTGCGCCTGCCCGCCGGAGAGCTCGGTCACCCTCCGCCGCTCGTAACCGGTCAGCCCGACCAGAGCGAGCAGCGCCCGGATCCGCTCGGCGTGCTCGGCGCGGGGGACGTCGTGCATCCGCAGCCCGAACGCGATGTTGGCGGCGACGTCCTTGTGCGGGAACAGCTGTCCGTCCTGGAACACCAGCCCGAACTCACGCCGGTGCACCGGGACACCGGAGAGGTCCTCGCCGTCCCACCGCACGGTGCCCGACGTCAGCGGCTCCAGGCCGGTGATCGCCCGCAGCAGCGTCGACTTCCCCGAACCGGACGGGCCGAGCAGGGCCAGCACCTCGCCGTCGGCGATGTCCAGCCGGGCGTCCGTCACCGCCGCGAAGGCTCCATAGTGGACGGTCAGATCCCGTACCGACAGCGACACTAGAACTCCCCTACCGAATTCTGCCCGCGGACCGCGCCGAACCGGTCGATCAGCACCACCGCCACCACGGTCACGATCATGAGCAGCGCGCAGGCCGCGTAGGCCATCTGGTTGTTCAGCTCCCCCGGCCGCGAGATCAGCGTCGCGACGGCGACCGGCAACGTCGGCGCGTCCGGCCTGGCCAGGAAGCTCGTCGCGCCGAACTCGCCGAGCGCGACCACGTACCCGAACCCGGCCGCCGCGACCAGCGAACGCGCCGTCAGCGGGAGATCGATCTCGCGCCACACCCGGCCGGGGCTCGCGCCGAGCGCCGACGCGGCCTGCCGCAGCCGGACGTCGACCGACCGCAGCACCGGCAGCACCATCCGCACGATCAGCGGGATGATCACCAGCGCCTGCGCGAGCGGCACCAGCAGCGGCGACGTCCGCAGGTCACCCGGCAGCGCGTCGAGCGTGACGAGATAGCCGAAACCGACGGTCACCGCGGACACGCCCAGCGGCAGCATGAGCGCGGCGTCCATCGTCTCGCCCATCCCCTTGGCCAGCCTGCCCGGCGTGCGGCGCAACGCCACCAGCACGACCGAGGCCAGTACGCCGACGATCATCGCGAGCGTCGTCGCGTCGAACGCCGTCCGCAGCGACATCGACGCCGCGTCCCACCCCGAAACCTGGAGTGCGCCCCTGGATCCCTGTCCGGCGAGCGCTTCGTACCCGGCGAGGCTCCATCCGTCCGAAGTGGACACGGACTCGGCCAGCAACGCCACGATCGGCGTCATCAGGAGCGCGACCACCGCGAGCCCGGCGGACACGGCCCACCACTCACCGCCCCTCGGACGCCGCGCGGTCTCGCTCCGCGAGCGCAGCCGCACCGCGTTCTCCCGCCGCCGCCTGGCCAGCGCTCCCACGACCAGCGCGGCGACGACGGCGGCGAACTGCACCAGCGACAACGCGGCCGCGCCGGACAGGTCGAGCAGTTCGACCGTACGCAGGTAGATCTCGGTCTCCAGGGTGCGGTACTTCGCCCCGCCGAGGATGAGCACGACGCCGAAACTGGTGGCGCAGAAAAGAAAGACCACCGCGGCCGAAGACGCGATGGCCGGGGCGAGCGCGGGCAGCGTCACCGAGCGGAAGGCACGCCACGGCGACGCGCCGAGTGCCCGCGCCGCGTCCACGGTGCGCGGATCGAGATGGCTCCACAGCCCGGAAACCGTGCGCGCGACGACGGCGACGTTGAAGAAGGCGTTGGCCAGCACCAGCGGCAGCAGCCCGCCGTCGGGCCAGAGCGCGCGGAACGCCAGGCCGACCACGACCGTCGGGAGCACGAACGGCACCAGCACGAGCGTCCGGACCAGCGAGACACCCGGCAGCCGCACCCGCGCGAGCAGGAACGCGACCGGCAGGCCCGCCAGCACCGCCACGATCGTCGACACTCCGGCACTGGCGACGGTGAATCCGGCGAGTTCCCAGGTCAGCGGGTCACCGATGGCCGTGCCGACCCCGCCGGAGCCGAAGCCCCGGCCGATGATCGCGGCGACCGGCCAGGCGAAGAACACCACGAGGAAACCGAGCGGCAGCACGGCGAGCGCCGCCAGCCCGGCTCCGCGGAAAGTCGGCCTGGTGGTACTCAGCCTTCTTCCCAGGCGCGCTTTCGGATTTCCGCAGCCGGGCCGCGGCATCGGCTGGTCACTCACCTGGCCGGGTCAGCGGCCCGTCTCCGCAAATCCGAGGCCTCCGGCCGAAGAACGACGCGCGCGCGTACCGTCACCAGGTCTGCCGGCTTCAGTTCACGAAGCACGCCCTAACCTTCCACCAGCGTGCGCCACTGCGCGATCCACTGCTCGCGCCCGGCCTGGATCTTGGCCGGTTCGAGCGTCTTCGGCTGCTGCGGCTGCGGCGCGGCCTGCGCCCAGCCCTGCGGAAGCTCGACGCCCTGACGGGCCGGGTACACGTACATGTTGCTCGCCACCGTCACCTGGAACTGCTGGGACAGGAGGAAGTCCACGACCTTACGGGCCTTCTCGACCTGCTTGCCGCCCTTCAGCACCCCCGCGTACTCGACCTGGCGGTAGCAGGTGTCCAGCAGCGCCTTCGTGCGCGGCTTGCCGTCGTCGCCGATCTCGGCGGCGGGCGAAGAGGCGTAGGAGACGACGATCGGGCGCGGCCCCTTGCCCGAGGAACCGGAGAATTCCTTGGAGTAGGCCTCTTCCCAGCCGCTGACCACCTTGAGACCGTTGGCCTTCAGCTGGGTCCAGTACCCCTGCCAGCCCTGCTCGCCGAACTGGGCCACGGTGCCGAGCAGGAACGCCAGCCCGGGCGACGACGTCGCGGGGCTCTCGGCAACCATCAGGTCCTTGTACTTGGCGTCGGCCAGGTCCGCGAACGACTTCGGCTCCGGGATCCCCTTGTCCGCGAAGTACCGGGTGTCGATGTTGACGCAGACGTCGCCGAGGTCGACCGCGGAGAGCCGGTGCTCGGGGTCGATGGAGTAGCGCTGCGGGCCGCGATCGGCCTCCGGGCTGGTGTACTGCTCGAAAACGCCCTCGGTGAGCGCGCGCGAAGCGAACGTCGAGTCGATGCCGTACGCGACGTCCCCGATCGGGTTCGCCTTGGTCAGCACCAGTTTGTTGGTCAGCGCGCCCGCGTCCCCCTGCTTGAGCACGGAGATCTTGATCCCGGACTGCCGCTGGAACGCGTCGAGGACCTCCTGGGGGGCGAGCCACGAGTCGTGTGTCACGAGCGTGACCGTCGCCGGCGCCTGCGGGTCGTTCCCCGTGTTCCCGGAGAGCGAGCAGCCCGCGACGAGGGCGGCCACCGTGCCAGCCGCAACGACCGTGCGGAGGGCGCGTTTCATCTAGCCTCCTGCGTTCTTCAAGGGGGGACCCGTGGCAAACGTGCAGCGTAGCCGACGGCGTACCACCATGGAGTCATGGCGGAAATCTTGAACGACCAGCAGGCCGGCGAAGCCGTGACCAAGCTCTCCGGGTGGACCCGTGACGGCGTGACGATCGAGCGGACGGCGAAGCTGCCGAGTTTCCCGAAAGCCATCGAAGCGGTGGACAAGGTGGCCGAACTGGCGGAGGCGGCCGACCACCATCCCGACATCGACATCCGGTGGCGGACGGTGACGTTCCGGCTCAGCACGCACTCCGCCGGTGGGCTGACGAAGAAGGACTTCGCGCTTGCGTCGCAGATCGACGAGGTACTCGACGGTATGTGACGTCCGCGACGATCGCGCCACGACTCCGCTTCTCGGACGTCTAGCCAGTACGACCAACGAGAAGGGGACGAGTGATGACGCAAGCGATCGTGGTGGGGTTCTCGGCTTTCGGCGCGATGGTGGCTGCCGCTGCCGGAGTGCTCTGGTACACGGCGCGCGAACGGCATCACCAGCACGATCAGTGACGTTGATCACACCGGCGTCCGGCAGGTAACGCGGAGCCTGATCAACGCGCTGTTCCCGGCGGACCTGTCGCTTCTCTCCCCCGGGGAACCGCCGTGAACAACGCCTCCATCACCGCCGCCCAGCGCGCCTGGGTGACCACCTTCGCCGCGGCCATCACGCTGCTGACGATCGTCGTGCTCGGCCTGCTCGGCTAGTCCTTCAGCCCGAGTAGGCCTCGCGGGCGGCGACCAGCTCCGGAAGGTGCTTCGCCGCCCATTCACGGCATGCCTCCATCGGCTCGAACAACGTCCGGCCGAGCGAGGTGAGCTCGTACTCCACCCTGGGCGGCGTCTCGTCGTACGCCGTCCGCGTGATCATGCCGTCGCGCTCCAGAGCCCGCAGGGTCTCCGTGAGGACCTTCGGCGTGACTCCCCGCAAGGGCACCCGCAGTTCGGAGAACCGGCGCGGTCCTTCTTCCAGGCACAGCACGACCAGGCCCGCCCATTTGTCGCCGATCCGGAACGGGGTCAGATTCGACGGGCAGCCGGGCGCGAACATGTCGGGGCTCAGCGGCTTCACCCGTCCGAAGTTACCCTCCGCGGTCGTACGCCGGTCAGCAACTTCCGAGTGACCTCGGCCAGCCGATTCGCCGCCGCGGGTTCGAATCCCGGGCCGGTCGCCGCGATCCGCCGCCCTTCCACGAACGCGCTGAGCGGCGCTGCGGGCGGGTCGTCGCCCGCGGGGTCTTCGGCACGATGCCTTCCTCGACGGGTTTCCCGTATCTCTTCAGCGCTTCGACGTGGGCAGCGGTCGCCGCGTCGTACTCCCCGGAGAAGCTCGTCGAGACACCGCCGGGGTTGAGCAGCACGGTCGAGATCCCGCTCGCGGCGTGTTCGGCGGCGAACGCGACGCCGAGCAGGTCGTTGGCCCGCCCCGCCTGCATTTGCGCGGCGACACCGTCATAGCCCCGCGTCAGCGAAAGGTCCTGCCAGCGGATCTCGGGCTTGGTCACCCCCGGACCGGACACGTTGACCACGACGGGCCGTCCGGCCCGGCCCAAGGCTGCGGCGAGTCCGTGGCTGAGCAGATAACGACTGAGGTACTCCAACGCGAAGGTGCTTTCGATGCCTTCGCCCGTCTCGGCCCTGGTCGAACGGAAGTGGCGGGCGCACAACACCAGCGCGTCCACGACCGGGAACGTCGTGGTGATCCGCTCGACGACCTCACGGTTGCGCGCGATGAGGCCGAGGTCCGCCTGGATGAAAGTCGCGCGGCCGGCCTCGCCGAACACCGCGCCTTTCGCCGGGTCCCGGCCGAGCACGACGACGGTGTCGCCCCGGCCGAGGTACTCCATCGCGAGGGCCTTGCCCATCCCGTCGGTACCGCCGGAGATCACGATCGTCTTCACCGGTCACCCCTTCCCGGCAGGCGCGCGGCGGCGGCGAGCAGGACCGCCATGGTGCCCGCGACGAACCAGTACACGGCGTGCAGACCCGCGACCGGCCCGGTCGTGGTGGCGAGGATCAACGCGACCACGGCGACACCTATCGAACCGCCAAGCTGGTTGAGCATGTAGAGCACCGAGCTTCCCTGTGGCACCAGAGGTCCCGGCAACGTGCGATACACCGCCCCCATCGCGGGCGGGCCGACGAAACCGAGCCCCGTGCCGAGGGCCAGCCCGGCGAGCACCACCGCCGCGTCACCGGTCCGCGCGTCGAACGTGGTGAAGAGGACCGCGCTCAGGGCGGCCACGAGACCGCCTGCCAGCGCCAGGTTGCGTGAACCGACCCGGTCACTGACTCGTCCCGCCAGCGGGGCGGCGACCGCGGCCCCGAGGCCCAGCGGCGCGACGAGCAGCCCGGCCGCGAGCGCCCCGTGTCCCCCGGCCTGCTGGAAGTACAGCGGGAGCACGATCAGGCTCGCGAACATCGCCAGCCCGGTCAGCGCCATGACGGTCACACTCGCGGCGAACCCGCGACGGGCGAACAGCCGGACGTCGACCAGGGGCGCCTCACCGCGCAGCGCGTGAACCACGTAACCGGCCAGCAAGAGAACGCCGGCCACCAGCGGGACGAGCACCGGCGAAGAGAGCAGGTTCGCTCCGTTCGCGGCCTGGGACAGCACCAGGAGCAGGCCCGCGAAACCCGGCCCGAGCAGGGCGACACCGAGGATGTCGAGCCGCGCCCGCCGCTCGACAGGAGGATCCGCGGGCATGACGCGCACCGCGAGCAGCACCGCCAGCGCGCCGAGCGGCACGCAGAGCAGGAACATCCATCGCCAGCCGAGGCCCTGCAGCACCACGCCGCCGAGCACCGGGCCGAGCACGGGACCGAGCGAGAGCACGGCGGCCATCAGCCCCATCACGCGGCCCGCGCGCCGCGGCCCGGCGGCGCGGGCGAGCAGAGTGAGCACGAGCGGATCGAGGATGCCCGCGCCGATCCCCTGCAGCACGCGGAAGGCGATCAGGCTTTCGATGTCCCACGCCAGCCCGCACCCGAGCGAACCGGCGAGGAAGACGCCGAGCCCGGCGAGCCACATCCGCTTGCCGCCGAAGGCCTCACCCGCCCAGCCGGTCACCGGGATGGTGACGGTGACCGCGAGCAGGAACCCGGTCGAAACCCAGCCCACGGTGCCCAGCGAGGCTTCGAAGTCCTCGGCGAGGTCACGGATCCCGACGGCGACCATCGTGCTGTTCAGGATGCCCAGCGCCCCGCCGAGCAGGATCACGCCGATCAGCGGCCGCAGCGCGGAGCCCAGCCGATCGTCCCGGGTGATTGTCATGCTCTTCCTCTCGAATCAGACTCTCCAGTCTGTTTTTTCAGACCGATGAGTCTGAGACTAGCAGGTCTACTTGACCAGACTGGCTAGTCTGGTTATCCGGCCGTCCCGGTACGCTGAGGACATGAGTGGAACTGGTACGGCCCGAGGCCGGATCGACAAGCGGCAAGCGATCCTCGACGCGGCTTTCACCGTTTTCGCGCGAGAGGGATACGCGCAGGCGGGCGTGGACGTGATCGCGGCCGAAGCGGGCGTCGCCAAAGCCACCGTGTACAGCCATTACGGCGACAAGGAGAGCCTGTTTCGCGAGACGGTCTCCGCGTCGGCGGATCGGGCGCTCGCCGAGAACCTCGCCGTGGTCGAGCGGCTCACCGGCGCGGGCGAGGATCTCCGGGCCACGCTGGAAACGGTCGGCTCGAAACTGCTCGAGTGCTACTGCGCCGACCGCTCATGGGCGCTGCGACGGCTGCTCGCGGCCGAGACGGGCCAGTTCCCCGACCTGCTCGACGTCATCCACACGCGCGCGGCGGACCGCGTGGCCGAAGCACTGGCCGACCGGCTCGCCCGCCTGACCGTCTCCGGGCACCTTCGAACCGCGGACCCGCTCTTGGCCGCGGATCAGTTCTTCGCGCTGCTGTCCGGTCCCGCCGACAAGCGGGCGAGGCTCGGCACCCGCCGCACTCCCGACGCCGAACTTCGCGCCATCGCCGAGGCCGCCGTCGACACCTTCCTGAAGGCCTTCGGCGCACAGGGCTGAGGAAACGTCACGGAAAGGAAAAAGGGGACGATCGGAGGTTGCTCTCCGGGCCTCGTGACTCTTAGCTACTCGAACGAGTTTCTTCGAGAAGTGAGGGGTGTTCCATGGCAGGTCTGCGCAGACGTGAGGTGCTCGCGGGCGCGGTGGCACTGGCGGGCGCGGCGACGATCGGGCTGAACCCCGGCACGGCCGCCGCGGCGACGCAGCAACGTCCGGGCGCGCAGTTCCCGCCGTCGCTGGAGTTCGGCGACTACCCCGTGGTCGCGCGGGTCCGCTCACGGCGGGCACTGGAGCACCTGCGGGTGCTCAGCGACAAGATCGGCCCCCGGATCGCCGGTACCGAAGGCGAACTGCGAGCGCGGGACTACATCGCGAAGGTGCTCCGGGACCTGCGCTACCAGGTCACGTTGCAGCCGTTCCCGATCGCCGACAAGTTCCTTGGCGGCCTGTCGATCGGGCGTGACAGCTGGCAGACCGGCTCGTCACCGCAGGGCTTGCAGGACGTCACGCGCGAGGCCGTCGTCGTCGACGCCGGTGACGGCAGCACGCTGCCCGACGACCTGACCGGCAAGATCGTGCTGATCGCCGCCGTGACCAACAAGGCCGACGCGTACCTGACGGCCGCGCAGCGCGGAGCGGACGCCGTGCTGCTCGGCCGGATCGGCGCCGACCCGGCACGCAAGCTGTCGGCGTTCTCCCCGACGCTGGCCACCCCGGTCACCATCCCGGTGCTCGGACTGGCCCAGGTGCAGGTGGAGCGGCTGCGCGAACGGCTCGCAAAGGGCTCGGTCACGGTGAAGGCGACGGCCACCCACCACAAGAACCTGACGTCGTACAACGTCATCGCCGAGCGGCCCGCCACGTTCCCCGGCAAGGACAACGGTGTGGTCATGGTGACCGCGCACTACGACAGCGTCCCCGGCTCCCCCGGCGCCAACGACGACGGCAGCGGCACCGTGCTGTGCCTGGAACTGGCGCGTGTCCTGCGGCACCTGCCGACGAACAAGACGCTGCGGTTCGCGCTGTGGGGCTCGGAGGAATACGGGCTGATCGGTTCGCGGCACTACGTCAAGAACCTGTCCGACCCGGAAGCGAAGCGGATCGCGGGCTGCTTCCAGAACGACATGGTCGCCACCAGCTGGGACCCGGCGGTCACCTACTGGCTGCTTTCGGTCGACGGCGCCGACAACGCCACGACCGCGGCCGTCAACGCCGCCGCCAAGCGGCTCGGCTACGACCCGCGGGTCAAGGGCCCGGTGGCGCGCGGTTCGAGCGACCACGTGCCGTTCTTCGAGCGCGGCATCGCGTCGGGCAACTTCAGCTGGCGCGGCGAAACCGGCCCGGCGCTGCTGGAGCCGACGTACCACACGCCGGAAGACACCATCAAGGACAACGTTTCCCTTGAGCGGCTTCAGGTTTCGCTGGAGCTGATCGGTTCCGCGGCGTACAGCCTGCTGCGGAAGTGAGCCTCGCCGGGTGTCCTCGATGCTCATCGGGGACACCCGGCGCCCCTCAGCGTGAGTAGTCCACCGCTTCCAGGGCGATCGGGGCCGGATTCCTCGCGACCCAGGCGACGGCGAGTTCGCTCAAGCGATCGAGCTGTTCGTCCCCGCCGCGACCGGACCTGACGTGCTTGGCGATCGCCTTGGCCTCTTGGAGTTCTTCCTCGCCGAGAGGCTCGCCCTGCGCCAGGAAACCCGGGAACGCGTCGGCCATCGCGCGATAATCGCGGTCCCAGTTCGCCCCGCCGTTCCGGAACATCTCGTCGGAGATCCGGCCGGTGACGCGGATGGCCTCGCACTGCACTGTCTCGCCCGCGCCGCTCGACGGCACGAGGAATTCCCAGAGCGCTTTGTGCCGCTCCTGCCAGGATCCGTCGGGAACGACGATCGGCGAAACCCCGTCGTGCTTCGACCGCCGCGCGACCGGCTCGACCTCGAAGATCCGGTACAGCTCGCTGAGCGCGGTGTCGGTCTCTTCGAGAAGGTCGCGGTTGAAGGTCTCGCGGTGGAACTCGAACCCACTACCGATCCGCTCGACCTTCCGGCGCATCTCGGGCGTGATGCTCGCCCCGCGTTCGAGCAGCAGCTTCGCGATCTCGGCGGACTCCCGGAGATAGGCGTTCTCCGTACTGATCAGGCAGCACATCAGCAAGGTGTTGCCGCGCCTGTCGACGACCTCGGTCGAGGCCCCGTGCTCGATCAGGACTCGCGCCGCCTCGACCCTCAGCCTGCCCACGGCGGCCCCAAGCGGTGTTTGCCCGTTGGTGTCAGCCGCATCGATGTCCGCGCCGAGCGAGAGCAGCAAGGGAATCTGCTTCGCAGCACCGCGGGAAGCCCGCGCGTGGAGCGGTGTCCTGCCGTAGCTGTCCGGGGTGTCGACGGCGAGCCCCTGCCCGGTCAGCCAGACGATGAGCTCGTCCGGGCACGCCGGGAAGCCGATGGCGGTGCCCTTGGAATAGCCGCCCCGCGCGTCGATCTCGCATTTGCCGAAGACGGCTTTGAGTTCCTCCACCGAGGCTGAGGTCAACATCTCTTCGAAGTCCTTGGGAAGGGTCTTCCGCTTCCGTGCCATCGTGCTTCTCCTCAGTCGAACTTCGGGTGCAGCTGTTCACGCATCTGCCGGAAGTTCTTCGGCTTCACGGCCCAGCGTTCCTCGTCGGTGTCCTCGAAGGTCACCTCGTACTTCCCGGCCGTCCGGTCGAACTGCACGAGGATCTTCACCGGCAACCTCTCACCGGGCCGGTAGTGGCCGCCCAGGTACGCGTCCACCGCGGCTTCGATGCTCGACCACTTGCAGGCCACGGGCGTGACACCTTCGGGCGAGTACGCGTACCCGTGCGCACTGCGAAACCCTTCGCCGAACTCCAGGATCATCGCCAGCGATTCCCAGCCGTCCACCGGCCCCATGGCGTCGGCCAGCGACGTGACGAGCTCGGCGGTCATGACCAGCGCCCGAGTTCGGCGTCGATACGCGGATCCGTGCGGACCCACACCTCACCGTCGGCGGCTCCCGGCGGGGTGTCCACGCGCTCGAGCCCGAGCGTCCGGACCAAGCTCAGAAGCTCGTCCCGGTCCTCACCCGCGTCCTCGGCGGAGTAGCTGTCGAACAGGACATAGTGCACGTCCCAGCGATCGTTGTACCCGGAATCGGCCCAGATCTTGCAGAAGCGATCCACCGTCTCCTGGTCGAACGGCGCGGCCTGCTCCTGTTCCCCCGCGGCGGCGAAACCTCTCGCGATGTCCTCGGCGCTCCACCACGCGACGGCTTCGGCGACCGCGGCCGAGGTGAACGTCTCCGGCGCGAGGAAGCCATCCAGAAGCCAGCCCGCTCCGGTGTCCTCGATGCCCAGCCGCGTCTCCTGCAAATGCGACACCAGCCCGTCCGCCATGGCGCAAGGACCGGAAAAGGTGAAGACGCCTGTCGCGGCCACGAGGGTGCCGCCGCCGGGCCGCGAGACTTCGAGCGTCGTGTCCGCTTCGATCACCAGCGCGAGAAGGTCTGCCGGCACGCCGTCGTAGAGCGCTGCCTGCGCCTGCGGGTCTTCGTAGAAGTTCAACGGGCTGGTGTGGTCGAACGTCACCACGAGACCGCGGCCGTCAGCGGCGAACCAGGCGTTGACGGTGTCACCCCCGCCGTTGCCGAAACCGAAGTGCGTGACCCCGTCGGCCGTCGCCGGCTCGCGCCCGTCGATGCGGGTCAGGACCTCCAGCCGATGGCGCAGCTCGCGGGGGTGTGTCCGCCGGAGCAGCGACTCGTCGACCACGGCGCGGAGCCGTGCCCGGTCGAGGGCGGCGACGTCCGGCCACCACGGCCCGCTGCGGTCGAGCGCGGCCGAACCGCCCCGGACGAAGTTGGCCACCTGGCTCCGGTAATCGCCGCCGTTGGTGACGAGGCGGTACTCGACCCGCGAGTTCTCCGCTCCCTTGACCCGGCAGATGGTGCCGGCGTCGAACATGAGCAGCAGCGCTTCTTCGTTCTGCTCGTCCTCGATACAGAACGTCGCGTTGTCTTCGGCGCGGTGACGGCCGACGAACTCCCGGAACGCGTCGGGCGCGGATCGCGCATCGCCCGGCGCCCACTTCTCCTCGTTGTCCTTGTCGTCGCTGAAGGTCAGTGGTCTCATTGTCATCCTTGCTTTATGGCCCTGTCGGCGGCTTCGGAGCAGACCAAGAAGCTCACCGTGCGCACCGCGTCGCCGGCGAGGTCCGGGAAGGCGCGGCGAACCGCACGCTGGACCTTCTCCTCCCTTCGCCGCCAGTCACGGTGCTTCACGGCGTGCTCACCTCGTCGCCGGTCGCGGGCGATCCGCATCCCGGTGCCCGGGGCCCGGACCTTCCCGCCCGTGTGCTCGAGGAGTGCCTCGTCGAGCGGGGGCCGACCGGGGGCGAAGGTGGTTCGCGTCGTACTCGCGGACGAGCGACCAATCGGACAGCACGCTCACGGAGCGCAACGCGTCGAAGAGCTGCCCGCGTTCGAGCAGCCCGACGTCCGCGCCTTGAGCGACAAGCCGTCGTTTGTCCCAGCGGATGTCCCGGAACAACGATTCGACGCCGTCCGGCGCGGCGAAAAGGATCGGGTCCAGCAACGCGACCGCCGCACGCTCGTCGAGCGGACCCCGGATCCCGGCCGCCTCGCACAGTGGCAGGATCGCGCTCCACAGCAGCAGAGGCCGGGTCAGGTCGTCGCGGATCACCGCCAGGTGGGCCTCCGAGACGGGGAAGCCGAACGTGCGAGGGTCGTGGTTGGCGTCGGCTCCGGCGCCGAGTTCGATCCTGAGCCCGCTGTCCGCGCGGATCACTCGCGGCATCCAGGGGTTCTCGCGGTTGAAGAGGACTTCGCTCATGACGCCCAGCCTCGGGCGACCTGGCCAAGGACGTCGACGATGCCGCGGGACACTGCCTCCAGCTGGCCGCGGCTGCCGATGATCGGCCGGGGGTACGGCGGATCCGGATCGGGCTCGCCCTGGGAACGGCGGATGGCCAGCGCCAGCGCGTGCAGCATCTCGGGCTCACCCTGCCGCTCGCCGTCCGCGAGCACCGCCAGGCGGCACTCCTGGGAGTTGATCCCCCGCCCGAGCAGCACCGCCAGGCTGCACACTGTCGGCCCCTCGGCGACTTCCACGGTGAACGACCGGTGGCGCGGGCCGGGGAACGTCGATCCCGGCGAAACCTCAGCCCCGGCCGCGCGATACGCCCGCATGAACTCCCTCGCGGGGAGCGCGGCGAACCCACCGCTCGCGGTGGGCAGGGAGTCTTCCTCGTAGGTACCCGTCGCCCAGTCGCGCTCGGCGTCGCACCAGCGGTACCAGTCCTCCGCGAAGTCCGTGCTCGCCAGGACACGGGCGAGCGGTGAGAGGGCGGGGCTCGTCATGCGGTTCATCCTCGGTCCGTGGCGGCGCGCTCGAATGGCCGCATGAAGAAGACGAAACGCGGGCCACTGCGGTTCCTCGTGATCGCCCGCACGGCCCCCGGGCGTCACCCGCACCCGATGGAGGTGGCCGTGCATCCGGCCGGCGCCGCTTCCCGCGTCTCGATCTCGGTGGGGCCGCATTCGGTGAACGCGGGTGGGCAGGTCGCGCTCTCCGCGGTGCTCGACGAGTCCCGGACCGGGCTCGATCCACTCTGGGAGAAAGATTTCGACGCCGCCGAGCTGCACTGGGCGGTTCCGTACCTCGTCCGTCTCCAGGCCGGGGAGGACGTGGCGGACGAGATCGTGGCGGCCTACAGGGCGCGGCACGGGGAGGCGCCCGCGACGATGTCCTAGGAACGCTACGGTGTGTGATCAGCCGGCTTCGGGGCGAGCCCACGCCGCGAGGCGCTGGGCCCCTTCCTCGTAGGCGACAGCCCCGGTCGCCGTCGCGATCACGAGCTCGTACGCGTCGTCCTCCGGCGCTTCCAGGTCGACACCGTTGAGGCCGTAAAAAACGAAGACCGCCATCCAACCCAGCCGCTTGTTGCCGTCGATGAGCGGGTGGTTACGGACGATCGACTCCAGCAGAACCGCCGCCTTTTCATGCAGGCTCAGATAAGCGTCCTGCCCCATCAGCGACGACTGCGGCCGATGCGCCGCCGCGTCGAGCAAGCCCAGATCCCGAATTCGGGAAACGCTCAGGTCGGCCGCGAGTGTGAGCAGGTCGTCCAGGGACAGGTACTCGATCTTCACTGCGCCAGGCGATCGAGCAACGACGCGTAGCGCGCCCGCCCGTCGCGCGACAGGGCACGCACTCGATCGTCACGGACGGACCGGGTCGCGGCGTCGGTGATCGCGCGCACGATCGCTTCGTGCTTGCTCACCCCGTTGGCCTCGGCGAGCAAGGCCAAAGCGCGCTCCTGCTCTTCGTTCAGCCTCAACGTCATCGCCATGAGCTCATGATACCACTTCGGTATCATGATCAAGTCTGCTCAGGCGTCAGGCTTCCAGGAGGGCGCGCGAAGAGCCTCGAAGTCGCCGTCGATGAACTCCTTGGCGATCACGAGCGCCTCGGCGCGGCCGGCATAGTCAAGAGTGCCAACGACTTCTCCGTCGCGTTCCGCCTGCTGGAAACAGACGGAGCGGCGGGTGAACTCGACGAACCAGTCGCCGCTGTCGTTGATGTCGACGACGACGTGCTCGGCATCGTCGTCGTTGAGCGCGTCCAGCAGGGCGGCGAAGACCTCGACGGAGATGCCGTCTTCGATCTGGACACCTCAACGATCGATGAACCAGACGTCGCGATCAGCACCCATGCCCTTACCTCCGTGGAGAATCCAGCTCCGCCGCGACCCTCCAGCGGTGAGGCCGATCCTATGTGTCGGCCCCCACACCACCGAGGAGCGAGCGGCGACAATGGCGCCATGGATCTCGAACTCCGCGCGTGGGCACGCGATTGGTCCGATCGGCTCAGATCGGCGCTCGAGCAGGCCATCGCGGCGGTCGCAGGACAGTTGCCGCCGGACGACGTGGCCGGCGTCGGCATCGCGACCGACGCCGACGCCACGTCGATCGTCGCCTTCGCCCACTCGCGGCGGCATCTCGACGAGATGATCGCCGAGGACCCGGAGTTCGCCATCGACGCGAGATGGCACCTCGGCGAGTGGGACATGGACATCCGCGGCGCCGAGGGGATCGACGACCCGCTGGAGCCGATCCGCGCCGAGGCGGAACGGGCGATGCAACGCTGCACCGGTCCGGGCCTTCGCGAGTTCCGGAGGACGGTGTGGGACTCGATCTCACAGGCGTTGACGGCCTCGGTCGCCGCCGGGTTCTTCGAGCAGTGGCCGAACGCGGCGCGGGTCTTCCTGCCACTCGACGCCGACGTCTCGGAAGCCGACATCGCGCGGTGGAACGCCGCGCTGAACGGTCAGGCCGAAACCGCGGAGTTCCGGGAGTTCCTGCAGGTCGACATCGGACGTTGAAGCGGAACTCCACTATGTTCCGTAACCGAACAACCTCGCGGACGATCGTCCGTGCCCCACGGCGCAGGCGACGAGTGGGGGAGGATGCAGACATGACCAACGAGCTGTCCGACCACACCCAGGTTGCTGTCGCAGCGTCGTCACGACCGGCCCCTGACATGGCGATCGCGCAGGAGGTCGGTGAGATCATCACCCACATGCTCGGCGATGGCCGATCGATCATCGACCCGGCGGCGATGATCTGGACGGCTTCCGTGGCCGAGGAGCTTCGGGCCAGGATTGGGGACAACCCGCTCATCGGCACCGGGCAGAGTCAATGGGAGAAGCTCGATGAGCAGCTCCACGGTGCGCCCAGGGAGATCGTGCTACTGGCGGCGGAACTCGTATTCCTCCGTGAGCATCCGCTGCGGTCAGCCCTGCCCGAGACTCGCAAAGCTCATGTCGAACGAGTCCTGGAACACCTCGACTCCCCCACGGTGCTCCCTGAGTCAATGGCAACGTGGTTGGCCCGCCCAGCCGGGATCGCAGGGTTCGAGCCGGGGTCCTGGTACAACGGCGCGCTGTGGCGGCACCTCATCTGGGCATCGATCTTCGTGCGCTACTGGAACGATCTATCCGACGCCGAGAGGGAGCGCGCGCAGACCGACCCGTGGGAATTGCAGCGAGTGATGCTCGCCTCCGGCGACGACCGTTCCGACATCCGCAACGCGTTGCAGTTCCTCGCTCGCCCCGACGTCTTCGAACCGATCTCTTCTGCGGGAATGAAGCAGAAGATCCGTGACGGCCTCACCGATCGGATCGGTGGGGCGACGGGAAACGACGCCGCATCGATCGACCGTGACCTGCTGGAGATCCGCACCGCACTGGCTCGGGAGGTCGAGGGGCCGTTCCACTTCTGGGCCCCAGGCTTGAAGGAGCTCTGGGACTCATCCCATGAGCCCCTTACCCCGGCTGCCGAGTCGGCGGGACTGGCCGAGCCTCGTCCCCGCCACTTTTGGCTGTACTCCCCTGGCGCGCAGGCCTCGCAGTGGGAGGCGTTCTCGGCCGACGGCATCATGGCGATCGGTTGGGATGAGCTCGATGACCTCGCGACATATCCAAGCCGAGAGGCGATCCGGCAGGCCCTCGACGTCGAGGGAACCGGCGGGTCGAGGAAGAATGCGGTTCTGGCGTTGTGGCAGTTCCAGAACGAGATCGCAGTTGGCGACATCGTCTATGCGAAGCGCGGCCGACGGGAGATCGTCGGCCGCGGTGAGGTCACGTCCGACGCGCGCTTCGAGCTAGAACGCGCGTCGTTCCGCCACCTCCGGTCAGTGAAGTGGACCCATACGGGGTCCTGGGAGCACCCCGGGGACGCAGCGACCAAGACGTTGACCGACATCACCCCGTATCACGACTATGTCCAGAAACTCGAGGCTGTCGTCACCGGAGAAGTCGAGCCGGAACCGCCCGTCCCACCGACGCCGCTCCCGGCGTACGACAAGGTGGCGTTCCTCAGCGAGGTCTACCTATCCGAAAAGCGGTATGACCGGCTGCGCGCGCTACTGGCGCGCAAGAAGAACGTCATCCTCGCCGGCCCTCCAGGCGTCGGGAAGACATTTACTGCCAAACGCCTGGCCTACTCGATCATGGGCGCGAAGGATCCCAGCCGGGTCCAGATGGTCCAGTTCCATCAGAGTTACTCGTACGAGGACTTCATGATGGGTTACCGGCCCACCGAGAGCGGCGGTTTCACCCTCGCAGAGGGGCCGTTCTACCGATTTTGCGAGGAAGCGCGCGCCGACGACGATGACCGGCCGTACTTCTTCATCGTCGATGAGATCAACCGCGGCAATATCTCCAAGATCTTCGGCGAGCTGCTGATGCTCATCGAGGCCGACAAACGAGGTCAGGACCTGCGGCTGCTGTACAAGAACGAGACGTTCTCCGTTCCAGCGAACCTCCACATCATCGGCATGATGAACACCGCCGACCGCAGCCTCGCTGTCCTCGACTACGCGCTGCGCCGTCGCTTCGGGTTCTTCGAGATGCTCCCCGGCTTCGACTCGGCCGGGTTCACACGCTGGCAGCAGGACGCCGGCAGCCCAACCCTCGACCGCATCGTCGCCGTTGTCGTCGATCTCAACCGGGCCATCGCCGATGACCCGGCGCTCGGCCAGGGATTCGCCATCGGCCACAGCTTCCTGTCCCGGCCCACGGACAGCGACGCCGACGACGCGTGGCTGTACTCCGTCGTCGAGGACGAGCTGATCCCGCTCATCGACGAGTACTGGTTCGACGAACCGGCCAAGGCCGAGGAGTGGGCAGGCAAGCTCCGGGCAGCCGTCGCATGACCGATCGGTCGATCGCCATCCGCAACGTATACGTGATGATCGCGTACGCGTTCCGGGCGATCCGTAGCAGCGGGATCGAGCACGTGGCGACCAAGCGGTTCGACCACCTCCACGACCTGCTCGCCGAGATTCTCGTGCGCGGCATCGGCTCGCAGGTCAAACGAGGTATTCACCGCGATTACCTGCACCGCGGCGATGAGCTCGCCACCGTTCGCGGGCGGATTGACCTCACCCGAACGGTGGCGCAGCGCTCGACCAAGCGGGGGCGGCTCGTGTGCGAGTTCGACGAGTACGAATCCGATACGCCGCATAACCAGGCGCTGAAATCGGTCATGGTGCTGCTGCTCCGCCACGGCGAGGTCACCACATCGCGCAAAGACAAGCTGCGCAGGCTTCTGCCGTACCTCGAAGCTGTCACCCTCATCGCGCCGACATCGATCCGCTGGAGTGAGCTCACCTACCACCGCGCCAACGCCACCTACCGGCTGCTGCTCGGCGTCTGCGAGCTGATCGTCCGCGGGCTCCTCCCCACGCAGGACTCCGGAAGTGCCAAACTCACATCATGGGTCTCCGACGAGGCCATGAGCAGGCTGTACGAGCAGTTTCTGCGCGAGTATTACGCCGTCCACCATCCCGAGCTGTCCCCAGGCGCGCCCACCATTGCTTGGGACCTCGACGAGCCGCGCGACCACAGCTCGCAGCTGCCCTTGATGCGCACCGACGTCACGCTCCGCCACGGGGAGCGCACTCTCATCATCGACGCGAAGTACTACAGCCATTCGATGCAGACCGGAGCATGGGGCAAGGCGACCGTCCATTCCGCGCACTTGTACCAAGTCCTGGCATACGTGAAGAACGAGGACACCCAGCGCGACGGATCCGTCAGCGGGCTGCTTCTCTACGCGCGGACCGACGCCGCAGAGCAACCTGATCTGGACGTCGTAGTTCAAGGCAACCGAATCGTCGCGAAAACCCTCGACCTCAACCGGCCGTGGCAGCACCTCAGCGCTCAACTCGAAGATGTACTCCGCTTGCTTGAGAACTGACGCACCCCTCTGCTTCGCCCGCTCCGGCACGGCCCAGCGTCCCATGGAGTGATGGACGGCCAGCGCTCGGTGTGGAACACCCGCACGCCGGCTTCAGACGTAGAAGTGGAACTCCACCACGTCGCGGCACAGATCAACTCCAAGCGCCGGACTCGCTGCCCATCGGATCGAGGCCAAAGTTTGTCGATTTCGGGCCTGACGCCGACGCTTCCAGTTCACTCACTGACAGCCGATCATATTACAGAACGTGAGTCGTGTGATCGCGTCGACAATCCTCCCAAATCCTGGACGGACCGACGCGACGGCCTGGTCAGGGCGGTGAGACCATCTCCCGGCAGTAGGCCGGACTGGCCACCGACCAACTGCCGTCATAGGCTTCATGTGCGGATCGTCCGCAGAAGGTTCAAGTACGAGACGGGGCGGTCTCCCGCCCTACTGGAGGTCGATAGTGCTCCTCCGTTTTCGAGTGGCCAATCACCGCTCGATACGTGATGAGTGTGAGCTGTCGTTCGTCAGCACCTCAGCCGATGAAGGCGTGGCGCGCTCGACCCAACTGCGCGACCAGAACAAAGAGGTGTCAGTCCTTCCAGTAATCGGCATCTTCGGTGCGAACGCGTCCGGCAAGACGAACCTCCTTCGGGCTCTGTTCGACATGCGGGACGCCGTACGCACGTCGTTCGCGGACTGGGCGACCACGGCGGGGGTGCCACGTCAGCCGTTCAAGCTGGACCCGGCCGCCGCGGACGAGACGACGCTCTACGAGGTCGACCTGATGCTGGGGACGAGCCCAGTGCGCTACACCTACGGCTTCGAACTCTCGGACGAACGGGTGGAGGCAGAATGGCTGCACGCCTACCCCGAGGGCACGCGCGTCGTCTGGTTCGACCGCGAGGCCGATCGCCCTGAGGCCGAGGGCGGCGAATTCCTCTTTCCCAGCTCCAGCCAGGACTCCGACCCCGGCGTAGGTACCGGCTTCCAGGGACAACCGGACGTACTTGTGCCCGTCACCCGCCCCAACGCCCTATTCCTGTCCACAGGCGCAACTCTGAATGATCCTCAACTGGCCGCCCTGCACAGGTGGTTTATCAACAACCTGTGGCTGATGACCCCCGGTCAAGATGTCAAGGCCAGAAGTGACTGGACGCAGCGTATGCTGGCCGACCCGAAGCGCGGTAAGGGCTACCGGGAGTGGCTCGTCGAACTGCTCTCCATCGCTGACCTGGGCATCAGTGGCATTGACATCGACCGTAAGACGGGCGAGATCGCCCTGCGCCACCGCAGCTCAGACGGCAGCGACATCGCTCTCGACTTCGTCGGTGAGGAGTCACTCGGCACTCACTCATGGTTCGCTTTCCTCGGCCCGATGCTCTCTGTCCTCGACGCCGGCACGGTGCTCTTGGTGGACGAGCTCGACTCCAGCCTCCACCCCACGCTGGCCGCCGAAGTCGTACGGCTCTTCCAGAACCCCAAGTCCAATCCCCGGGGTGCGCAACTGCTCTTCACCACACACGACGCGACGCTGCTCGGCAGCGCGGTCCTGGACCGCCCGCTCGCCCGCTCGCAAGTGTGGCTCACCTCGAAAAAGGCATCAGGCGAGACCGAACTGTATCCGCTCGCGGCGGCAGGGCCCGGCGACGACGAGGACTTGGAACGTGGATACCTACGCGGCCGATATGGCGGTTCGCCACGGGTCAGTGTGGGCGAGATCGCTCGCGCCCTGATCTGGAAGGAACGGGAACGTGAGCGGGAGGCGAAGGCGCCAGCGTGAGTGGGTGGGGCGGGCAGGAACAGGCCACGAGCGACAACGAGTCCGATGGGGCACCGAAGAAGCGGAAGAGGCGTAGAGGGAGCAGCGACGAGGGACGCCCGCTGGCCCCCGTCCAATGGGCCGAGCACAAGCAGGAGCGGGTTCTCTACGTGGGCTGCGAGGGCGAGTCAACCGAGCCGGACTACCTGGACTATCTGGTCAAGCGATTCGGATCCGGAGAGCGCACGGGGCAGCCATTCCGGATTGTCCCTGTCTACAAGGCGAACGGTCTGCTGCCCGAGCAGGTAGTGGAAGTCGTACGCGAGCACGCCGAGAAAGACGAGACCTGGGCCTTGTTCGACCGCGACGAACACACGCGGATTCCGCAGGCCGTAGAGGATGCAGCAGCCGACAGCACCGAGATCTGCTTTTCTCATCCGTCCTTCGATCTGTGGCTGCTCCTGCACTTCCAGTCGTTCAGCGGACGGCAGAGCGGCAAGAGCACGAATGTGGTGAACAAGCTCCGCAAGGCCGATCCCGCCTTCAGCCGCTTCGACAAGAAGAACGACAAGAGCATCCAGGGGCCGCGTCGCCAAGCGTTGGAGGGCAAGGCCAAGGCCGCCATCGCAAACGCTAAGAGCCTTGTCACCCAGTGTGAGCACGGGGCGTGCAAAGCCAGTCAGCACGAGGCCGTCCCCGTCGACCGCATCAGCCCTCACAACCCCGACCACCTGCCCCAGTCGCCGCGCAAGTGGGCCGCCCGTTCCGGCCATTCTCTGGACTGCGAGGTCCTGGGCCGGGACCCGTCCACCGATGTGTGGCGTCTCCTCACCAGCCTCGGCATCGAGGACGACTGACGCGGGCCCTCTAAGTCAGGTGCTTCGGGCATTTTCCGCTCGAAGTCGCGGGGCGTCTACTCTGCTCTGGCACTCCCACTCACTTTCCGAAGAAGGACCGGCGCGTGGCCCGAATCACCCTTCCCCAGCTGGAGCGGCACCTGTTCGCCGCCGCCGACATCCTGCGCGGACGCATGGAGCCCTCCGACTACCGCGACTACATCTTCGGGATGCTGTTCCTCAAGCGGGCATCAGACGAGTTCGAGCCCGAATGGAGTCGTGTCTACCAGGAGCGGTTGAAAGCGACGGGCAGCCAGAAGGAGGCGTTGCTGCGGGCGAACAACCCCGACTACTACACCCACGTCTTCTACGTCCCGCCACGCGCACGCTGGTGGACGGGGCCGCACGTGCTCGACGCCGAGCATCCCGAGATGACTGTCCCGGGCATCGAGGGTCTCACTGCGGAGACAAAGGGCCCTGACGGCAACCCCATGAAGGTGGGCGAATACCTGGATATAGCGCTCGTCGCCCTCCAAGAGGGCAATTCAAGGCTGTCCGGCGTCGCCTCGCACATCGAGTTCAATGCGATCGCCGGTAGCAAGTCCCGCTTCGCTCCCAATGAACTGCTCGCTCTGATCAGGCACTTCAGCCTCTACCGGCTCCGCAACGAGGACTTCGAATTCCCCGACATGCTGGGTGCGGCGTACGAGTACCTCCTTGGCCGGTTCGCGGACTCCGCCGGCCAGAGCGGCGGAGAATTCTACACACCGCGCTCGGTGGTGCGGATGCTGGTGCGTCTCCTCGACCCGCAGCCGCTGGAAAGCGTCTACGACCCGTGCATGGGCTCCGGCGGCATGCTCATCGCCGCCCGCGAGTACGTCGAGGAGCATGGCGGCAACCCCGACGAACTCGGCATCTACGGCCAGGACCGCAACCCCGCATCCTGGTCGATGGCCAGCATGAACATGGTGCTGCACGGCATCCGCAAGTTCGACCTCAAGCACGGGGACACTCTCACCGAGCCGCTTCACCTCGACGAGAACGACCGCCTGATGACCTTCACCAAGGTCCTCTCCAACCCTCCTTTCTCCCAGCCGTACGACAAGTCACAAGTGGCAGCAGCTGACAAGCAGCACGGCACACGCATGAACTGGGGCTGGGCGCCCGAGAAAGGCAAGAGGGCCGACCTGATGTTCGTTCAGCACATGGTCTCGGTGCTGGACGAACGCGGCGTGGTCGCCGTCGTCATGCCACACGGCGTGCTCTTCCGGGGCGGCAAGGAAAAGGAGATCCGGGAGGAACTCCTCCGCGATGACTGTTTGGAGGCGGTGATCGGTCTCGGCCCGAACCTCTTCTACGGTGTCGGTATCCCGGCCTGCGTCCTCATCCTGCGCCGCCCGCGCCGTAAGCATCCTGACCGCAGCAAGAGGGTGCTCTTCATCAACGCCGACCGTGAGTTCACGGTCGGCCGCAACCAGAACGAGTTGGGCCCGGAGCACGTCGAGAAGATCGTCACGGTGTTCCAGCAAGGACGACAGATACCGGGCTACTCGCGATGGGTCACGAGGGATGATCTCCTCTCCGAGGGCGCCAACCTCAATATTCGCCGTTGGGTGGACAATTCGCCGCCCGCAGAGCCGCAAGACGTACGGGCGCATCTGTACGGCGGCGTCCCCGTGTCGGAGGTCGCGGCGCAGGCAGACCTATTCGGAGCGCACGGGGTCGATGCGTCCACGCTGTTCGCCGCACGCGACGGTGATCCCGACTACTACGACTTCCTGCCGGAGGAGCCTGAAGCCACAGTCCGCCGCATCGCGGAACAGGCCTCTACGCAGGAAGCCTCGCTCCGAGCCGCGTACGCGGAATGGTGGGCAAAGGGCGCGACGTTATTCGGCAAGCTGGTCGAGAACAAGAAGCTTATGGACTTGCGGACCGGGGTGCTCGCGGGCTTCACCGAGTCGATCGGACAGGTGGGCGTCCTCGACGAGTACCGCACGGCGGGCATCATCGCCGACTGGTGGACGCACGCGCGCTACGACATGAAGGCTCTGGCAGCGGGCGGCTTCGGGCGTGTCCTCGAAGGCTGGGTCGACTCGACGGAGGCGATCGTGAGGCCCGCAGAGGGATCGGTGAGCAATACTGGGTCCGCCCAGAAGCCGAAGGCGACTGTTTCGGCTGCTGACCGTCGACGCGCGATGGACCAGCCGGTCGTACGTCATCTCATCCCAGACTTCCTCAAGCAGTACGCGGTCGCAGAGGTTGAGGTGGCGACGGCCGATGCGGCGTACAAGGAGGCTGCGGACGCGGTAGCCGCGGCGACGCAGTCGTCGGAGGACGGCGAGGACGACTCCGGGGCGGAGGAGACCGCCGAGCCGGTTTCGCCCGAGGAGCTGGCTCGCCTTGAGGCCGAGTTGGCGGCCTGCAGGAAGGCGAGGGCAGCAGCGACGAAGAAGCGCAAGGCGCTGGACGACAGTTTCCTGAGGGATCTGATGGCGTCGGCGGAGCTGGTCCTCCTGGATCAACAGCGGACCCAGGAGATCGTCCTGGCTGTGCTGGACGAGGACTTGACGGAACGACTTGACGCGGCGGTCGCGGTGGGGCGGCGCGAGCTGGTGGCGGTGTTCCGACGGTGGGCGGAGAAGTATGCGGTGTCGTTGAGCGAACTGGAGGGCGCCAGCGAGACGGCTCAGGGGGAGCTGGGAATTTGGCTTAAGGAGCTGGGTTATGGGCGCTGAGTACATGGCCGATAGCCGTACGGTACCTCTGAAGGACGTACTCCGACGGGTCGAGACGGGATGGAGTCCGGTCTGTGAGCCCCGACTTCCGGCAGGTGACGAGTGGGGGGTCCTGAAGCTGAGCGCAGTGACCTCCGGTTCCTTCTTGGAGGAAGAGGCCAAGACGTTGCCAAGGGGCGTTGCCCCCCGCCCTGCGCTGCAGGTAGCCCCGGGCGACGTACTGGTGTCACGAGCCAACGGCGTAAAGGCCCTTGTTGGCGCCGTCTGTTCGGTGGGCCAAGTGCATCGTAGGCTAATGGTGCCAGACCTGGTATTCCGGCTAGTAGCAGACACTGAGGTGCTCGATCCGAACTTCTTGGCCATCGCACTTGCGTCGGCCGCCGCTCGTAGACAGATCGATGGAGTCATGCGAGGGTCGAGCGGTCAGTACAAGATCTCTCAGGCGGACATACGTATTCTGCGTGTGCCCAGAATGCCGCTTGACGAGCAGCGCCGGATCGTTGCCGCGCATGCCGCGTTCGAGCGGCAGATCGGGGCGTTGGGGAGGGTGGCGGCCAAGCGGGCCCAGCTACTTGACGCCCTGATTGAGCAGCTTCTAGGAGCGAGTGGCGGGAAGGTTGGCCCGCTCAAGGAAGCGGGCGTTTCCATCGACGCGGGCATCACTCTGGGGTCCCATCGTGTACCGAGCCTCAGGCCAACGGGGTACTTGCGCGTGGCCAACGTTCGTAAAGGCTGGATCGAAGGGGACATCGCTCTATTGGAGGCGATGGAACGAGACCATCACCGCTACTCGTTGGCTTCCGGCGATCTCCTCGTGGTCGAGGGGCATGCGGACCCTGAGCAGATCGGGCGTTGCGCAATCGTAGGAGCCGACCAAGTCGGCCTTCTCTACCAGAATCACCTTTTCCGGCTTCGCTTCGAAGATGCGCTCCCTGAGTTCGCCATGCTGTGGCTCAATTCGCGTACAGTGCGCAGTTACTGGAAATCCCAGTGCGCTACGAGTTCGGGCCTGTACACGATTAACTCAAGGTTGCTGGAAGGAGTTCCGTTTCCTTGGGTGAGGCGTGATGAACAGGAGCGCATTGTGGGCGTTTGGAAGGCAGAGAGTCACGCTGCAGGCTTACTGAATCAGCGCATCGCCAAGCTGCGTACGGTACAGCGGGGCGTTGTCGAAGACCTGCTCACAGGCCACTCGAAGATATGCGCCGCCTGAGTGGACCCGACTTTTATGCCCGCAACAGCGCCCCAACACAGCCCAGCCGTCACCAGGTCGGCCAAATTGTAGTTCAGCCGTCGACCGAGGTCCCAGGAGCCGGTGCCCATTCTTGTGGCTTGACCAAAGATCGAAACGCATCTTGCCAACTCTCTGCCCTGGCGCAAGTTTGCCCCTACGCTGCAGGATGACACTGGAGCGGACAGTGAGGGCGGGAGTTTAGCGTTGAGTGGACGGCAGGAGCCAGAAGACCAAACAGGGTCGGAGTACGCCGGGCCGGAGTACGTCAGGACCGAGAAACCGCTGATCGAGCAGCTGATCGAACTTGGGTGGGAGCATCTGGAAGGCGCCCCGCCTGGAAAGCCCGCCAGCGGTGCGGCGCCATCACGGCGGGCGACGTATGAGCAGGTCGTCTACGGGGACCGCTTCCGGGAGGCCGTGGCTCGGATCAACCCGGCTCCCAGAGGCGGCAGCACCTGGCTGACCCCCGCCCAGCTCGACCGTCTCCTCGCACTCGTACTCGGCACTGCCCCGGGCCAGGGCCCGGCCGAGCGTGGCGTGGCCGCCAACCTCGCGGTGACCAAACTGCTGCGTGACGGCGTCAACGCCCGCACCTTGCCAGGATGGAGGAGGGGCAACCCCGAGCATGTCCGGCTCGTCGACTGGGAGGGGGAGAACGGCGGGCGTAACGATCTGCTGGCCGTCAGCCAGTTTCGCGTCGACCGCAAAGGGCTGTCCCACATCACCCCGGATCTTGTGCTGTTCGTCAACGGGCTCCCCTGGGTGGTCATCGAGTGCAAAGCTCCGCTCACCTCCGGGAGCGACAGCAGGGCCGCCCTGGACGAAGCCGTCGGCCAGGTCTGCCGCTACGCGAGCCTCGAATCCCCCACACCCGTCCCCGAGTTCATCCGCTTCGCGCAGGTGCTGATCGGCACTGACCGCACTTACGCCGAGCTCGGCACCGTCACCTCGACCCCCGAGTACTTCACACCGTGGCGTACGACCGAGCCCGCGCCCGCCGACGGTTGCGATACGGACATGGCCGTCCTCGTCGCAGGAGTACTCACCCCTGCCCATCTCCTCACCCTGGTGAGGGACTTCACCACCGAGCGCGGGCAGGGCGGCCGCACGCTCAAGGTCGTCGGCCGCTACCAACAATTCCGGGCTGTACGGAGGCTCGCCCGTGCGCTGCGGGAACGTACGACGGTGATCGCGGCGGGGCACCCCGCCGGGCAGCGAGGCGGAGTCGTCTGGCATACCCAGGGCTCCGGCAAGAGCCTCACCATGGCCTTCCTCGTACGTCACCTCAGAAGTAGCCATGAACTGAAGGGGCACAAGGTCGTCGTCGTCACCGACCGCATCGACCTGGAGAAACAGATCCTGGAATCCATGGCCGCGGCCGAGGAGACCGTCCATCGGGCAGACGGAGTCGTGGACGCTCGCGCGCAGCTCGCGGTGCGAGTGCCAGACGTCGTCCTGGTGATGCTCCAGAAAGCACAGCGTGATGACGCTGCCTATGACGGGCACGAGGAGAGCTTGGGGTCAGCAGACAGCGGCGAAGACGCCCGCGTCCAGATCCGGCCCGCGAACACCAGCCCGCACATCGTAGTTCTCATCGACGAGGCGCATCGAGGTCAGGACAGCTGGTTGCACGCCCGACTGCGCGCCCTCCTGCCGAACGCCGTCCTCGTGGGTTTCACCGGCACCCCGATTATCGGTGACGCGCGCAAAAATACCGAGGAGATCTTCGGGCCGCTCGTCGACACGTACACGCTACGTGACGCGGAACAGGACCGGTCTGTCGTTCCGGTGCGATACGAGGCGTACGAAGTGCCGCTGGAAGTCGTCGAGAAGGCCGCCCTGGACGCCAACTTCGACGAGCAGGTGCCTCCCGAACCAGACCGGCGTATCCGCGTGCTGCGGAAGTTCGCGCGTCAGAGAGAGATCCTCGAAGCCTCCTCCGTGATCGCGGACAAGGCCGACTACATGCTGCGGCACTGGGCGGTCAACGCTCTGCCTGACCGGTTCGGCGCCCAGCTCGTGGCAGTGTCCCGGCGCGCGGCCGTCAGTTACCGAGCTGCCCTTCTTGCCTCCCGTGACCGGTTGGTCAGGCGGCTCGACGCGCTCGACCCGGCCCTGCGCGAGGACCCAGTGGCAGTGCTAAACACCGATGACGAGACACGCCAGCTCCTCGCCATGCTGCCGCACCGTGACGTCCTCGCCTCGATCGATGTCGCGGTGGTGATCCACGGAGACAGACAGAAAGACCCCGCGGAGTGGCGGGACTGGACATTGAAGTCCCGGCAGGACGCGTATATCAAACGTTTCAAGGCGGGTCTAGGCGACCCGCACGGCACCGCCGCCGACCCCTCCTGGGATGTAGACCCACATGCCGGGCCAGGTCAGGGACCGCCCTCATCCGGTGCGCCCATGACTGACGTGTGGCGGGCAGGTGATGTCACTGGTATGGAAGAGGACGACGGTGGCCGAGCCGCCGACGTCGGCGACCAAGAAGACACTGAGCCACTCGCCTTCCTCGTCGTCCAGTCGATGCTGCTCACTGGCTTCGACGCACCCGTCGAACAGGTGCTCTACCTGGACTGTTCCCTCTCCGGAGTGGGCCTTCTGCAAGCCGTGGCCCGCACCAACCGGCCATATCCGCGCAAGAGGTGGGGGTTGGTCGTCGACTTCGTCGGCATCGGTCCCGAACTGGCGAGCTCCCTGCACGCGTACGAGCAGCACCACCTGCGTGAGGTGTACGGCTTCCAGAACGTGACCGTCGACCATCTCGACCCGGACTTCAAAGGAACGCAGCCCACCGGCGACGGTCTGCTCCTCCAGGCAGATGCCGCCGCCGACCGGCTCCTCAAAGATCTACACGGCTCCGTCGCCCGTTTCCTCGATGGGCGGCAACTCGCCTCTTACGATGCTTACGGCACCATCTCTCTTGCCGACGATCAGCGCCGCGAGGACCTTCTCGATTTGCTAGCCGACCCGCTGACGCGCGGTGAGTTCGACGAATTGGCGCGTGATTTCCTCGAAGCCCTCGGCGCCGTCCTACCCCGGCCGTACGCACTTACCTACGAGCAGCTCGCGGGTCACCTCGGAGAAGTCCAGTACCTGGCACGACAGAGGTACTTGGACGGGCGCGACGAGTTCAGCCCCCGCCGGTACGCAGCGAAGGTACGTCGGCTCATTGCCGACCATATCCGGGTCACCGGTGTCACGCTGCGAATCCCTCCCATCGAGCTGACCGCACCCGACTTCTTGGAACGCGTCGACGCCAACCACGACGCGCGCGCCAAGACCCGCTACATGGTGAGTCGGCTGCGTACGCACATCACAGCGAATATCGGCGCGGATCGGGCTCGCTACGAACTGTTCAGCAGCCGCCTGGAGGAGATCGTCCAGCGGATGCGCCGCGACTTCGAACAAGCCGCGACCGACCTCGCGCAACTCGTCAGCGATGTCACCGAGGACGTCGAGGACTCGGGACCGAGCCTTCACCCGATGACCGAGGCACCCGTGTACCGGGCGCTACTAAGGGAACTGAAGCGACCTGATGCGGTTCTGGTGCCGGCGGAGATCGATCTGCCGACGGCAGCGTGCCGAATCACCGGGGAGTTAGCGAACCTTGTCAGGCAGCCGCATTTTCCCGCACAGTCCGATGCACGCAACGACGTACGCAGGGAACTCCGCTTCAAGGTGGCCAACCACCTTCACCTGGATTGGGACAATACAGCGGACATGGCGGCTGACCTTCTGGAACTCGCCGTGGAGCGATGCGACGACTTCCTGCGTTATGAGGCGCGACCACATCAGTAGGCGCGGCGTGGACCTCGGTGACGGCTCCTGGCAGTGTCAGATGGTACGAATGCCGGGTGAGCCTCACCGTCCAGTCCGCCCTCGAGTCACTTCCCATGCCAAGGGAGTGGACGTGGCAAGTCGTCGTACGGCCGCGGCGCCGGACGCTGGGGATCGAGATCCAGGAAAACGGCGGCCTGCTCTTCGCGGTACCGCCGGACGCTGATCCTCAGGCCGTCGTCGAGGCTGTGCGTTCCCGATTGCCCCGCCTCACCGACGAGGTCGAGCGACGTAGACGCGGCGGAGGAGAGCCAGTCAAGGAATTGGTGAGCGGGGCGAGCTTCGCCTATCTCGGTCGTCACCATCGGTTGAAGGTAGTGCCCGCCGAGCCCGGTGGACGGGTGCGATTGCACCAAGGCTGGCTGGAGCTACCGGCCACTGGATCACCGCAGCAGGGCGCTCGCCTGATCGCCGAGTGGTACGCCGCTCGCGGCAAGCGATGGGTGGCCTCCCGCGCGGCACCCTTGGCCGAGCGCACAGGCGTCCCCCCAGGCAAAGTGACTGTTCGGGATCTCGGAGAAAACTGGGGGGCCTGCGGGCCAGACGGTTCCATCGCTCTGCATTGGGCGCTGATGCAGTTGCCGGCAAGCTTGGTGGACTTGGTCCTCGTCCATGAGCTGACACATCTGAGGGTCTCGGCTCACGGTGCGGCGTTCCGGCGCCGGATGCGCATGGTGCTTGGAGACCTCGAGTCGTTGGAGCGCCGCTTCGCAGAGGCTGAGGCATACCTGTGGCGAGGAGCCGTCTGACCTGGCTCTTTACCCCAACAGATGCAGCGTGCGAGACACGGGTGATAGCGGTCCGAGGCCTGCGATCTACGGTCTCCGCCAAGTCTTCCTGGATTCCGAAATGCTCCTACCAGCCACGCAGAATGGGCTCGCCTGCGAGGGCGAGCCCTTCTCAGGATTCTGTTCTATTGAAACAAGTATTGAAGCTTCAATCAGACGCCGAAGTGGAGCTTCTCTAGAAGAGTGGCGACAAATCCAAGTTAGATACCCGCCCTCCAGTTCCGCATTGCTTGATTGAGACGCGAGCCTAGGCGCGCGGCGACGTCTCCTCCCGGTAAAAGCTCCTCATAACTTTCACTAGGCGGCTTCGCCATAAGCGCAGAAAGATTTACCGAGCTTGACGACGGGAACGCCAGTGAGCATTTTATTTGCCCAAGCTCCTGAGCCAAACCCAAAAAACCGCGCCCAATCCCCAGCGAAGGAGAAGCACTGTAGTTTTTTGCCTCAATTGCCGCCACAAGTGAATTGCTTCGCGGATGCACACCCGCCCGTCGACTTCTTTCACATTCCTGACGATCAAGAATGGCAACGTCGCACTCGTGCGGAACATGGGATCGACCCGACGTCACGTATACACCCAAATGAATCTCAAGCTGCTTTTGCGTGTTATCGAACGCCACGATTCCATGAGTAAATCCACCAACCCAAAGGTTGCCCGGACTTCTCCGAAATCTAAGGCCAACCGCAGGATCCCAACCATTGTCGGTCAGAATCACGTCGCCTCCTGCAGCCTCTGCAGCTTCCACGCACAATCCCCACAACGACGCTTCATATAGATCAGATTCGTCAGCGTCAGTTCGATAGTTGCTGCGAAGAATCCCTATTGCAGCCTCAATATGATTGATAAGATCATTGCGATTCATAAGCGCTTCTCCGAATGAGCACGCTCCGCACCGCCAAGCAACTCGACCACCCTGTCGTAAGCCTGCTTTACCCGCTCTGTTTCAATGCGCACGTCGAGTCGGGATACGGTTTCCGAAATTGGGTCAATGAATTCAATTTCAGAGGCCATCTCAAACGAGTCAATCAGGTTCGAGATCGCTTCTCGAGATGTATACATGGTTGCCGCAAGTGTCAGGAGAGCCCGCCGAATCAGGTCGAGACCCTCGCCCGCACTATAGGGGATTGGCGCAACATCGGTCTTACCCAAGGGCGAAAACTCGCTTGCTTTCAGCCGGCTGACTCTTTCCTCATACCCTCTCTCCCGCTGGAGCCCTTTCCCGGAAACGGCCCGCCCCTGACGATATTCGTCGTTCAACTGGGCAGCCAATTCAGGAAACTCGCGAACTAGCAACGCCATTAGGCGCACGTACTCGTCGTCCTCAGCAGCCATGCCTATCCTCCCCGAAGTCAGAGCTGTAGCCACGATCACATACACCGATCGAACCACAGCCCGAAACTCGGGGAAGCACCCCCATCAAGGCCAACCCCGGCACAACCTGACCAAACGTCGGGGATGCCCGACTACCTACTCAGGTGGTGCGCTGATCGAACCCCTAGCTTCGCTAGACGTTGAAGCGGAACTCCACCACGTCCCCGTCGGACATGACGTAGTCCTTGCCCTCCATGCGCACCTTGCCCGCGGAGCGGGCGGCGGCCATGGAGCCGTGCTCCATCAAATCGGCGAAGGACACGACCTCGGCCTTGATGAAGCCGCGCTCGAAGTCGGTGTGGATGACGCCCGCGGCCTGCGGGGCGGTCGCGCCCTGCGGGATCGTCCAGGCGCGCGATTCCTTGGGGCCGGCGGTCAGGTACGTCTGGAGGCCGAGGGTGTGGAAACCGGCGCGCGCCAGCGAGTAGAGACCCGGCTCGTGCTGGCCGACGGACTCCAGCAGCTCGCGCACGGACTCCTCGTCGTCCAATTCGAGCAGTTCGGCTTCGACCTTGGCGTCGAGGAACACCGCGTCGGCCGGGGCGACCAGCTTGGCCAGCTCTTCGCGGCGCGAGTCGTCGGTGAGGATGCCTTCGTCGGCGTTGAAGACGTAGAGGAACGGCTTCGTGGTGAGCAGGCTCAGCTCGCGCAGCGCCTCGAAGTCGACCTCCTTCTGTGCCTGGAACAGCGTCCGGCCGGCGTCGAGGATCTCCTTGGCCTTGACCGCGTTGTCGAGCGCGGGCTTGTTCTCCTTCTTGGTCCGCGCTTCCTTCTCCAGCCGCGGCAGCGCCTTCTCCAGGGTCTGCAGGTCGGCGAGGATCAGCTCGGTGTTGATCGTCTCGATGTCGCTGCCCGGATCGACCCGGTCGTCGACGTGGATCACGTCCGGGTCGTCGAAGACCCGGACGACCTGGCAGATCGCGTTGGCCTCGCGGATGTTCGCGAGGAACTTGTTGCCGAGGCCTGCCCCCTCGGAGGCCCCCTTCACGATGCCCGCGATGTCCACAAAGGATACGACGGCGGGCACGGTCCGCTCGGAGCCGAAGACCTCGGCGAGCTGGTCCAGCCGCGGATCCGGCAGCGGGACGACACCGACGTTGGGCTCGATCGTCGCGAACGGGTAGTTCGCCGCGAGCACGTCGTTGCGGGTCAGCGCGTTGAACAGGGTGGACTTGCCGACGTTGGGCAGGCCGACGATGCCGAGGGTGAGACTCACGGGCCAGAAGTCTACGTGCCGCCCGCCGCCCCATCCGCCGAGGCCTTGATCGCCGTGTCGGATTTCCGCCAGCCGCGCCTCCGACCTGGTGGCACGATCGATGTCATGACCGAGCAGACCCTGGCCGAACGAGCCGTGTGGCGCGACACCGAACGGTGTTACCGCGCCGTCGCCGCCCGTGATTCCCGGTTCGACGGCCAGTTCATCATGGCCGTCGCCACCACCGGGATCTACTGCCGACCGTCCTGTCCCGCATCGACGCCGAAGCAGCAGAACGTCCGCTTCTACCCGACGTCGGCGGCCGCGCAGTCCAACGGCTTCCGCGCCTGCCGTCGCTGCCTGCCCGACGCCGTCCCCGGCTCGCCCGACTGGGACATCCGGGCCGACCTCGCCGCACGGGCGATGCGGCTCATCTCGGACGGGACCGTCGAACGCGACGGCGTCCCGGGGCTCGCGCGGCGGCTCGGCTATTCCGAACGGCAGCTCGGCCGCGTCCTCACCGCGGAGCTCGGTGCCGGACCGCTGGCGCTGGCGAGGGCCCACCGGGCGCATTCGGCGCGGCTGCTGATCGAGATGTCCGGGCTCCCGCTGACCGACGTCGCGTTCGCGGCGGGCTTCTCCAGCGTCCGCCAGTTCAACGAGACGATCCGGGAGGTCTTCGCGACGACGCCTTCGCAGCTTCGCGCCGCGAGCCTGCGCCGTCGTAAGAACGAGGAGTTGCCGACCGGGACCCGGTTGAGCCTGCGGCTGCCGTTCCGCAAGCCGTTCGACGCGGCCGGCGTGCTGAACTTCCTGGCCGGACAAGCCGCACCCGGTGTCGAGCACGTGACACGCGACGATTCCGGAGTGACCGGATACGGGCGCACGCTACGGCTCGCGCACGGCACCGGCGTCGTGTGGCTGACCGCGAAGGACGACCACGTCCTGTGCGACCTGCGGCTCGCCGACCTGCGCGACCTGAGCAGCGCGGTGGCCAGGGTACGGCGGCTGCTCGACCTCGACGCCGACCCGGAGGCGGTCGCGCGGGTCCTCGGGGCCGATCCCGCCCTCGCACCGCTGGTCGAGGCGATCCCCGGGATCCGGGTGCCCGGCACCGTCGACGGTGACGAGCTCGTGCTGCGCGCACTCTTGTCGCCGGCCGAGACGGCCGCCATCGCCGACGAACTCGGCGAACGCCTGCCCAGCTGCGACGAGTCGCTGGACGGGCTGACCACGCTGTTCCCGACGGCGGCCCAGGTCGCCGAACACGGACCGGACCACGTGGCCGGGGTGGCCCGCGCGCTGGCGGACGGGCTGGCGGTCCACGTCGGCCGCGATCCCGGGGAGCTGCGGGCGGAACTGCTGGACGTCCCGGGGATCGGCCCCGGGACCGCGGACTACGTCCTGATGCGCGTGCTGGGCACGCCGGACGTCCTGCTGACCGGTGATCCGGCGCTGCGCCGGGGAGCGGCCGCGCTGGGCATCGCGGACGACGAAACGACGCTGGCCGAACGCGGACGGGCCTGGCAGCCCTGGTCCTCGTACGCCGGCATGTACCTGTGGCGCGCCGAAAAGGGAGAATGATGAGCATCGCGTATTGGTCCACAATGGCCACCAGGATCGGTCCGTTCACCGCCGTGGTGGCGGGCGACGGGGCCGTACTCGCCTCGGGCTGGACCGGCGACGTCGGCGAGCTGACACCGCTGATCTCGCCGTCGCTGGCGCCCGGCGAAGTCAAGCAGCGACGGGACCTCGGCCCGGTGAGCACCGCGATCCGCCGCTATCACGACGGCGACCTGGACGCGGTCGCCGACATCGAGGTGCGGCAGCGGTCCGGTGCTTTCCGGGAGCACGCTTGGGAAATCCTGCGGAAGGTCCCCGCGGGCGAACCGGTCAGCTACGCGGAGTACGCGGCGCTCGCTGGGAATCCGGCGGCGGTGCGGGCAGCCGCGTCGGCATGCGCCAAGAACGCGGCGGCGTTGTTCGTGCCGTGCCACCGGGTGGTGCGGACGGGCGGCGGCGTGGGGAACTTCCGGTGGGGTGTCCCGGCGAAGCAGTGGCTGCTGACGCACGAAGCCGCCTGAACCGCCTCGTGAGTGGTAAGGACGGTTCTAACCGTCCTTACCACTCACGAGGCCCATCGCGGTCTTGTCAGACGGCGTGGATCTCCACCGAAGACCCCGTACGCGATTTCCGGATCCGCAGCCGCGTCGGGATCCGCTGCCGCAGTTCCTCCACGTGCGACACCAGCCCCACCACGCGCCCACCGGCGCGAAGCTCGTCGAGGATGTTCATGACGATGTCGAGCGTCTCGGCGTCCAGCGTGCCGAAGCCCTCGTCGATGAACAGCGTGTCCAGCAGTGCTCCGCCGGTCTCGGCCGCGACGACGTCCGCGAGTCCCAGGGCAAGCGAGAGCGACGCGAGGAAGGACTCGCCACCCGAAAGGGTCTTCGCCGGCCTGATGGTGCCGGAGTAGTCGTCGAGCACGTCGAGGCCGAGCCCACCACGGGTACCCCGCGCCCCGGCCGCGTCGGAATGCACGAAGGAGTAGCGGCCCTGGCTCATCGTCCGCAACCGTGCGGTCGCCGCGACCGCGACCTCCTCCAGCCTCGCGGCCAGCACATAAGAGCGCAGCGACATCTTCCGCGCGTTCTGCCCGCGACCGTTGACCACCTCGGCCAGCGCCTTCAGTTCGAGGTACCCCTCTTCGACCGGCGCCAGCTCCGCCATCAGGGACGTCATCCGCTCGGCCAGCCCGGTCAGGTCCGTGTGCCGCGTCTTCGCCGTCTTCAGTGCCGCGAAAGCCTGCTCGGCCTCGGCTCGTGTCTCCTGCGCCGCGTCCGCCGAAGCTCCGACGTCGATCTCGTCCTCCGGCGAGATACCGAACAACTCGGGCTGCGCGAGCTCCTCGCGGGCGGCCCGCTCCATCACTTTCGCGTCGGCGAGACTGGCTTCCAGTTTCGTGATCTGCTCGTCCGGCCGCGCCGCCGCGCGCATCTCGTCGAGATCGGCGAACCCCTTGGCCCGCAACGCCTCCTTGACCAGTTTCGCCTGCTCGTCACGCCGTTCTCGGGCACCCGCGACGTTCAGCCGCGCTTCGGCGAGCGCGTCGAGGCGGGTCGCGAAGCCGAGCAGATGACGCCGTCGTGCGGCGACGTCGGCGAACTCGCCGCGCGCGGTCTCCAACCGGCGCTCGCGCTCGGCCAGCCGCTCGGTCAGCCCGCGCACCTCGGTCGCGACCTCGACCGCGCGGCGTTCGGCCGCCCCACTCTGTTCGGTCAGCCGCTCGATCTTCCGTTCCAGTTCGAGGAGCCGCGTCTCGAGGACGGGCTTTCGACGAGCCGACTCCGAGAGCGTGGCGACCAGGTCGCGCGCTTCGGCGAGCCCGGCCCGCAGGGTCTCGGCGGTGTGCTCGCCCAACCGCCCGATCAGGACGGTCAGGCGGTTTTCGGCTTCCTGCAACGCGGCCGTCGTCTTCTCGCGCCGCACGTGCGCCTGCTGCTCCGCGGCTTCGGCGCGGCGTTCGTCCGCCGGATCGACCAAGCCGCCAGTGTGCATCGCCGGCGACGGATGCTCCGCCGACCCGCAGACCGGGCAGTCCTCGCCCGGCCGGAGACCGGCGGCGAGCTCCGCCGCCATTCCTTCGAGACGCCGTTCCCGCAGATCCAGCCGGTGCTGACGGGCCTGCTGATGGCCGTCCACGGCCTCGCTGACCGCCGCGCGTGCCCGCTCGACGGCCTGCCGTACCTTGGGCAGCTCTTCGGCGTCGCGAGCCAGCGCGGTCAGCTCGTCGACGCGAGCGCGGGCACCGTCGAGCTTCGCTTCGGCTTCGGCGGCAGCGGCCGCTTCGACACGCAAAGCCGCGACCTGCTCCGGCGCCGCGCCCAGCTCGGCGGCGAAGTCCTCAGCCTGTTTCTTCGCCTTCTCGGCGGCCGCATTCAGCTGATCGCGGCGGATCAGATCCCGTTGCTGCTGCTCGCTTTCGGCCACGAGCTCGGCGAGCGCACCCGCTTCTTCCCGTAACCCGCCGGCGCGAGCGCGAAGCTCAGCGGCCGGGCTTTCCGCCGCGTCCGGCACTTCCTGAGCCCGGAGCGCCTCGGCGGCTTCGGCTTCCGCGAGCTGATCGAGCCTGCGCTCAAGGAGATCCGCCTCCGCGACGACACCCGCCGCGCGATGTGCCGCCTCGACCTCTTCCGCCCACTCCGCACGCTGGCCCGCCTGCTCGGCGATCACCGACAGCCGCGTGTAGGCGGTGCGCACCCGGCGGATCCGTTCGGCGATGGACCGGTTCTCCTGCCAGACCGCTTCAGCCTTCTTGGCCGCCGTGCGAGCCTTAGTGTCGCGCTCCTGTGCTTCGGCGACGCGCCGTGCCGACTCGGCAAGCACCTCCCCGGCCCAGTCCGCCTGCCCCTCCTCGGGCGCTTCCTGCCCCGCCACCTGCGCGAACCGCGCGATCCACTCCCGCAACGTCTGCTGCCGCGCGTGCAACTCGCGGCCACGCTCGGCACGCAGATTCGCGAACCAGTTCTCGACATCGGAGAAGCGCTCGGTGCCGAACAGCCGCTCCAGCAGCTCCTCGCGTTCGGCCGTGTTCGCGCGCAGGAACCGCGCGAATTCGCCCTGCGGCAGGAGGACCACCTGGAAGAACTGCTCGTGCGTCATCCCGATGAGCCGCTCGACCGTGCGCGCGACCTCGTCGATCCGCGTGATGCCCTCGGCCACGTGCCCGGCGGGGACCGTGCCGACCCAGCTCAGCACCGCCTTCGCCTGCTGGAGGGTCATTCCCTCGCCACGGCGCTTCGGCCGCTGGTACTCGGGGTTGCGCGCGATCCGCATCCGCTGGCCCTGCACGGTCAGCTCGAGGACGACCTCGGTGACCTGGTCGGGCTCGGCGAGGTCGCAGCGCAGCCGTTTGACCTCGCCGCGCGCGCCGGGGACGGTGCCGAACAACGCGAACGCGATCGCGTCGAGCAGCGTCGTCTTCCCCGCGCCGGTGTCACCGTGGAGCAGGAACAGCCCGTCGGCGCCGAGCGCGTCGAAGTCCACCACCTCGCGGCCCGCATACGGACCGAAAGCGGCGACCTCCAACCGGTGCAACCTCATACTTCGCGCTCCCTGCCCGCCGCGCCCAGCGCCGCCAGCACCAGCCGCTCCTCGCGCTCTGATGGCGCGGAACCCCGGCAGTCCTCCAGGAAACTCCGGGTGATCTCGACGTCGGATCGCCCGCGGACGGCTTCGGCGTACTTCAGCGTGGCCCCGTCGTGCCCGCCTTCCGGCTGCCAGTCCATGTGCACCGCGTACGGGAACCGCTCACGCAGCTTGCGCATGGCGTCGATCGGACGGACCCGGTCGGTGACCGTGAAGGAGAGGAAGTGTTCGGTGAGGCCGTCGTGCTCCGGATCCGACAGGAGATCCGCCAGCTCGCCGCGCAGCATCGCGAGCTGGCGCGGCACCGGAAGCTCGTGGCGCCGGACCTCGGCGAGCCCGTCGGCGCCGAGCTCCACCAGCCAAACCGATTTCCGCTGGCGCGTCTCGGAAAACGAATACGCCAGCGGGCTTCCGGAATAGCGCAGGTGCTCGGCGAGCGTCTGCGGTCCGTGCAGGTGGCCGAGCGCGACGTAATCGACGCCGTCGAACACCGAACCCGGCACCTGCTCGACGCCGCCGACCGCGATGGTCCGCTCGGATTCGGTCGGCTCGCCGCCGGTCACGAAGGCGTGCGCGAGCACCACCGACCGCGTTCCGGCCGGCCGCCCGGCGAGATCCTCGCGAATCCGCCGCATCGCTTCGGTGAGGACGCCCGTGTGGCCGCGGGCCTCGGGCACGCCGAGGGCGTGACGCGCGGGCTCCGGTTCGAGGTACGGGATCCCGTAGAGGGCGACTTCGCCGTGCTCGTCGGACAGCAGCACCGGCTCGGCGAGCCCGTCGATCGTGGCGCGCAGGTGCAGCCCGCCGGCCGCGGCGAATTCGGCGAAGGCGCCCAGCCGCGGCGCGGAATCGTGGTTGCCCGGCGTCATCACCAGTTCCGCCCCGGCCTGGCGGATCCGGCCCAGCGCCGTGGTGGCCACGCGAACGGCCTCCGCCGAAGGCACCGCGCGGTCGTAGATGTCCCCGGAAACGAGCACGACGTCGACCGACTCGGCGGCCACGAGATCGGCGAGATGGCCGAGCACGGTTTCCTGCTCGGCGAGCAGATCGGCGCCGTGGAAGGTACGGCCGATATGCCAGTCGGACGTGTGCAGGAGCTTCACGCAGCCCAAGGTAGGGCCGCGCACCGGCCGGAGAGGGGAGGCGCGCCCTTGGCGGCACTGCGCTTTCCGACACGCCGGGGACGGCGCAGGTCAGATACGGAGCGCGACCGCGTGGTTCCGTTTTTGTCGGTGGGTTCCGCCATGATGTCCTCCGACTCGGATCCGGAGGGGAGGTACCGGTGGCGACGGTGATCACCACCGCGGCCGTCGTGCTCGCGTTGCTGCTGCTCGCGGCCGTGGCACTGCTGTGGCGGCTGTACAACGACGGCATGCGGAGGGCGGACGCGGCGGCGAAACAGGTCGCGGCCGAGCGGGCGAAGGCCGATCAGCAGCAGCTCGCGTTGCGCCGGTACGAGGTCGCGTTCGCCTCGATCAGCGGCCGGGGGGAGCTGGGCGAGCAGGTGCTCCTGGAGACCGCTCGCGCGCTGGGGCTCCGCGAGGAGCTGCACTTCACGCTGCAAACGGACCTGGCGGGCGGCGGCGCCGCGAAACCGGACATGGTGCTGCGGGTCGGCGGCGGCCGGACCGTGCCGGTGGACGCCAAGGCGAGCATGGCCTGCTGGGCCGAGGCCGTCGAGACCGACGACCCCGAAGAACGGCTGGACGCGCTGCGGGTCCACGTCCGGCAGCTCCGGTCGCGGGCGGCCGAGCTGGCGGGCAAGGGCTACCAGCGCTGGGCCGACGCGATCTACGGGACGATCATGTTCGTCCCGTCCGACGCGGCCGTGGTCGCCGCGCTGGACACCGACCCGGAGCTGCTGCGCTGGATGCTGGACCGGCGGGTCTTCCTCTGCGGGCCGACGGGGTTCGCCGTGCTGGCGTCCGCCGCGCTGTTCGCCGCGACCGAACGGGCGCTGGTCGAGGACGTCGAGCAGGTCCGGGCGGGTGCCGCGGCCGCGCACCGGGCCGCGGGCAACGCGGTCGACGCGCTGAACCTGTCGAGCACCCACCTGCAGCGCTTCATCTCGGCCCGGCGGCGGGAACTGGAGGCGCTCGAGAGCTTCCGGAGCACGGTCTCGCCGCTGACCGATGCCGCGGGCAGCCCGGCGCCGGTCCCGCTGATCAGGAAGGCGGACGAACTCCCGGCCTCGTGAGTGGTTTGAGGGGGGTAACTGACGTGTCGCGGCACGCAAGGAGCCGGCAAGCGCCAGGGGGCAGGTCAGCGGCCATGCGACGCCCCACTGTGTGGATTTTGGTGCGTTGGACGACTAGAAACCCACACAGTCCCGCGGTGACCCTCGAGCGCCCACCAAGCACGTCCTGTAGCCAGACCCGGCAAACGCGCGATCCCGCAGTGGCCCGGCCTCGTGAGTGGTGAGGACGGTTAGAACCGTCCTGACCACTCACGAGCCGCACCTCTCTACTGCGACTTCCGGAATCGCCAGCTCCCTTTCGGCCCGGACGGCAACCTTCTCGGTCACTCACTCGTAGTACGTCAGGAAAGCACCCGGGCAGTCCGTCCGGGTGGTCCGGAATGACCACTACCAGGCGATAGACACACCGCCTGTTGGCGGTATGCCCGCAGCTTGGATATACGGTGGGACCTGTGACCGCGATTCGCGATCGCCAGAGCGATCCTGATGCCGACGACGTCCCCGTTGCCTGGGACGAGCGTCCGCTCGTCGGCGCCAGGCGCGGGCTGCCCTGGTGGGCGGCCGTCCTGGTGGGCTTCGGGCTCGCCATCCTTGGCGCCTTCGTCGACATGATGATGCAGAAGGACCTGGGCCTGCTGTTCAAGGCCTGCTACGCACTCGGCGCGGTGGCCGCCGTGGTGGCCGTCCAGCGCCGCGGGCTGTTCGGCCCGATGGTGCAGCCGCCCCTGGTCCTCGCCGTGACCGTCCCGGGGGTCATCCTCCTGACCTCGGACGGCAGCAAGGGCACGGATCTGCTGTCGAGAGCCTTCGACGTCGGCACGCCGCTGATCAACGGCTTCCCGACGATGGCCATCACCACCGGTGTCACCTTGGCGATCGGCGTCTTCCGGATCTACCGCGAGCGCGATCCCGACGCTCCGGTCAAGGTGAAGCCGGGTACCAAACCGGAACGTCGCGACGAGGGCAAGCCCGCCGCCCGGCCCGCCGCGGCCGCCGCGCCGGGCCGTGGCCGCCCCGCGTCCCGGACCGGCCAGACCCCGCCCCCGCCTTCCCGTCGCGGAGCTCCGCGAGACAGCGCGCCGCGTGACGGTGCGCCGCCCCGCCGCCGGCCGCCGGTCGACGACGAGCGGCGTCCCCGCCGTGACGCCGAACCCGGCGCCCGCAAACCGCCGCCGCCGGGACGTCAGCCCCGGCGTCCGCGTCCGCCGGAAGCCGGCGAACCGCGGCGTCGCGACCCCCGCGGCGAAGGCGCCCCCGGTGCCCCGCGCCGCCGCCCGCCGCGTGCGGACGATCCGCGCCGCGGAGGGCAGCCGCCTCGCCGCCGGCCGTGGGACGACGAGCGGTAGCAAGGGACCTTTGCTCCCACCTGAGCCGCTGACCAGCAGAAAGGGCCGCCCGAGGAACTCCTCGGACGGCCCTTTCTCGTAAGGAACGTCAGGCCTTCGCGGCCTTGCGCAGCTCGTGCGGCAGCGCGAACGCGATCTTCTCGTTGGCGGTGGTGACCTCGTCGACGCTGTCCCAGCCGCGCTCGGCCAGCCACGCCAGCAGGTCCATGACCAGCACCTCCGGCACCGAAGCACCACTGGTGACACCGACGGTCTCGACGCCTTCGAGCCAGGCTTCGTCGACCTCGTGCGCGAAGTCGACCAGGTGCGACGCGCGCGCCCCCGCCTTCAGCGCGACCTCGACCAGCCGCTTCGAGTTGGACGAGTTCTGCGAACCGACCACCAGCACCAGGTCGCACTCGGCGGCCATGGCCTTGACCGCGACCTGGCGGTTCGTGGTGGCGTAGCAGATGTCGTCACTGGGCGGGTCGGCCAAGCCGGGGAACTTGTCCCGCAGCTGATCGACGCGCTCCATGGTCTCGTCGACCGAAAGGGTGGTCTGCGACAGCCAGATGACCTTCGACGGGTCGCGGATCTCGACCTTGTCGACGTCCTCGGCGGTGTCGACGAGCTGCACCTTGTCGGGAGCCTCGCCGGCCGTGCCTTCGACCTCTTCGTGGCCCTCGTGACCGATCAGCAGGATGTCGTAGTCGTCCTTCGCGAACCGGTTGACTTCCTTGTGCACCTTCGTCACCAGCGGGCAGGTCGCGTCGATGGTCCGCAGGTTGCGCTCGGCGGCCTCGGCGTGCACCGCGGGCGAGACGCCGTGCGCGGAGAACACCACCAGCGCGCCTTCCGGCACCTCGGAGGTCTCGTCGACGAAGATCACGCCGCGCTCGCGCAGGGTGTCGACCACATGCCGGTTGTGCACGATCTCCTTGCGCACGTACACGGGTGCGCCGTAGAGCTCGAGTGCCTTTTCGACGGCGATGACCGCACGGTCGACACCGGCGCAGTAGCCGCGTGGCTTGGCGAGCAGGACACGTTTGCCACCTGCCGGCACACCGGACTCGGTGATCGTCGGACTGCCGGCGGGCGTGATTCCGGGACTCGCAGAAGTCATGCCCCCAGGGTACGGGCTGCCCCGGGGGCTCCTCGCACTCACGTTCAGGTGACCAGGGAACCCCTCCATAGGATGTGCGGGGAGTCACGTCCGGTGAGCCGACACACCCGTTCGGTTGGGCAGGATGGCCTGGATACGGCAGGCTAGACGCATGAAGCCTCTCCCGCTCCCCCTCCGGGTCGCCGCGGGCCTCGCCGTCACCACCGCCGAGCGGGTTCGCGAACTTCCCAAGCAGCTCACCGGGCTCCCCGTCACGGTGGTCAGCCAGGTGCTCCAGTTCTCCATGCGCGTTCAGCAGCACGTCACCGAGCTCGCGATCAAGGGCGACGACGCGCTGTCGGGTCTCCGCCCGGTCGAGGACACGCCCAGCTGGGCGACCTTCGACGAAGACCTCCCGCCGGACCTGGGCGAACGCCGGTACGAACGTGACTCGTGCGTCATCCCGCTGCGGGAAGACGCCGAGGTGCCCGAACCGCGCGCCGAGACCAACGGGCACCTGCACGATCTCGAAGCCCTCACCGAGGACCCGTGGGCCGAGGAGGAGCGCGCGCTCGCCGAGGACCACGCCGACGGCGAGTTCGACAGCGGAAGCGCGCCCGTCACCTCCGGTCCGGCCGGGCTGGACGACTACGACACGCTCACCCTGCCGCAGCTGCGCGCCCGCCTGCGCCGGTTCGACCTCGCGCAGCTGGAAGAGCTGCTGACCTACGAAAAAGCGAACGCCGACCGGGCTTCGTTCGTCGGCATGCTCGCGCGGCGCATCGGCAACGTGAAGAAGGCCGACGGCGACAGCGCGGAAGGCCAGTGAGCGCCGAACCCACCTCCGCGACGGCGGGTCCGTCCACCACCGCCGAAAACCCGTGGCCGGTCCGCACGGTCGCCCGCAAGGTCGGCGAGTGGATCAACCGGCTGGGCGCGGTCTGGGTCGAAGGCCAGGTCACGCAGATCTCGGCCCGCCAAGGCACCAACACCGCGTTCCTGACCCTGCGCGACCCGTCCGCGGACGTCTCGATGTCGGTGACCTGCCCGATGGGGCTGCTGCGCACGATCGAACCGCCGCTGCGCGAGGGCGCGAGCGTCGTGGTGCACGCGAAGCCGACGTTCTTCATGAACCGCGGTTCGCTGAGCTTGCGCGCCAACGAGATCCGCGCGGTCGGCATCGGCGAACTGCTGGCCAGGATCGAGCGGCTGCGGCGGCTGCTGGCCGCCGAGGGCCTGTTCGCACCGGAACGCAAACGCAAGATCCCGTTCCTGCCCAAGGGAATCGGGCTGATCACCGGCCGCGCGTCCGCCGCCGAACGCGACGTGCTGGTGAACGCGCAGGCCCGCTGGCCGCATGTCGCGTTCAAGGTGATCAACACCGCCGTGCAGGGTTCGCTCGCCGTCCCGCAGATCCTCCAGGCACTGTCCAAACTGGACCGGGACCCGGACGTCGATGTCATCGTGATCGCACGTGGCGGCGGCAGCGTGGAAGACCTGCTGCCGTTCTCCGACGAAGCGCTGTGCCGTGCCGTGTCCGCGGCCGGGACGCCGGTGGTCAGCGCCATCGGGCACGAGCCCGACACCCCGCTGCTCGATCACGTCGCCGATCTCCGCTGCTCGACGCCGACCGACGCCAGCAAACGGATCGTGCCCGACGTGCGCGAGGAGACCCAGCGCGTCCGCCAGATGCGCGATCGCGGGCGCCGCGCCCTGCACGGCTGGGTGGACACCCAGGTCAGGCTGCTGAACCAGATGCGCAGCCGTCCCGTGCTCGCCGACCCGCTCGGCCCGATCCAGCGGCGCTCCGACGACGTCGGGATCCACCGCGAACGCGGGCGGCGCGCGATGCTCACCCTGCTCGCGAAGGACCAGGCCGAGATCGCCAGCGCCCGCGCGCGGCTGACCGCGCTCGGCCCGGCGGCGACCCTCGAACGCGGTTACGCCGTGGTGCAGTACACCGACGCGGAAGGCAACCTCCAGGTACTCCGGTCCGTCTCCGAAGTCGCGGACGGCGCGAAACTGCGCGTCCGCGTGGTCGACGGCGCGCTCGGCGCCGTCGTTTCGGGAACGCCGGAGGAGGAGCGTTGACGGCGAGTTTCCTGCCTTTGACCATCGACGCCGCCAGACGCGCGGACGCGCCCGAGGTACTGCGAAACGCGCTGCTGACCGACCGCGCGGCCGGCGAGTGCTGGACCGTGCTGCTGGCCGGATGCCAGGCCGAGGCACTCTTTTCCGCCGAGGGCTCATCGGCACCGTTCTCCACCAAACGCGGTCTCGACGCCCAGCTGCGCAAACTCTCCGAAGCGACGGCCGACCACGTCGGCACCCGATGGTGGTTCGCGGAGGGTTCCGTGCACCGCAAACGGGTGGCGCGGGCCCAGGAGAACCTGGTCATGGCGATCGCGGAGGGTGACGGCCAGGAGTTCGCTCTCGCCTTCGTGGGTTACGACAACGCCATGGCCGGCGCGGTAGTGTGCGCGGGTATCGGCAAGCACCGACGTCCGGTAGAAGGAAGCACAGCGTGAGCAAACCCGGTGGCGAGACCGCCGAACTCGGCTACGAGCAGGCCCGCGACAGGCTGGTGGAGGTCGTCCGCGAGCTCGAAGCGGGCGGGCTGTCCCTGGAACAGTCGCTCGCCCTGTGGGAGAAGGGCGAGCAGCTGGCGAAGGTCTGCGAGCACCACCTCGAGGGCGCGCGCGAGCGGATCGAAGCGGCGCTTTCGTCCGTCGAGGACGAGACCGGCGACGGTCAGTGACGTTCACCATGCTCCTGCGCCACCGAACCACCGTGGGTATCTGAGAGACTGGGACCCCGCCGAGTTCCTGACCCGGGAGGCCGCATGCCCACCCCCACCTCGTCCGCCAGCTCTTCTCGACGCCCTGAAGCCCCGGATCGCAACCTCGCGATGGAATTGGTCCGCGTGACCGAAGCCGCCGCGATGGCCGCGGGCCGCTGGGTCGGCCGCGGGGACAAGATCGGCGGGGACGGTGCCGCGGTGGACGCGATGCGCCAGCTGGTCTCGACCGTCTCGATGCGCGGTGTCGTCGTCATCGGAGAGGGCGAGAAGGACGAAGCCCCGATGCTGTTCAACGGGGAAGAGGTCGGCAACGGCGACGGGCCGGACTGCGACGTCGCGGTCGACCCGGTCGACGGGACGACCCTGATGGCCAAGGGCATGCCGAACGCGCTCGCCGTGCTCGCGGTCGCCGAACGCGGCGCGATGTTCGACCCGTCCGCGGTGTTCTACATGGAGAAGCTCGCCGTCGGCCCGGACGCCGCGGGCAAGGTCGACCTGGCCGCCCCGATCGCGGAGAACATCCGCCGGGTGGCGAAGGCCAAGAACTCCAGCGTCTCCGACGTCACCGTCTGCATCCTCGACCGGCCCCGGCACGAGAAGCTGATCAAGGAGGTCCGCGAGGCGGGCGCCCGGATCCGCTTCATCTCCGACGGCGACGTCGCCGGCGCGATCGCCGCGGCCCGGCCGAGCACCGGCGTCGACATGCTGCTCGGCATCGGCGGCACCCCCGAAGGCATCATCGCGGCCTGCGCGATGAAGTGCCTCGGCGGCGAACTGCAGGGCCGCCTGTGGCCGAAGGACGACGCGGAACGCGAGAAGGCGCTGGCCGCGGGCCACGACCTCGACCGCGTGCTCGGCAACGACGACCTCGTCCGCGGCGACAACGTGTTCTTCTGCGCCACCGGCGTCACCGACGGCGACCTGCTGCGCGGCGTGCACTACCGCGCGGGCGGCGCGACGACCCAGTCGATCGTGATGCGCTCGAAGTCCGGCACGGTCCGGATGATCGACGGCTACCACCGGCTGACCAAGCTCCGCTCCTACTCGTCCGTCAACTTCGACGGCCACCTCGACGATTCGCTGGAAGACGACGTAGTTCCCCCGCTGCCCTAAGGAGAAACCGTGCTCAAGCGCGTGCTCGTGGTCCTGCTCGCGGCGATGCTCCTCACGCCGGCCGGGCAGGCCACGGGCGCGGGCGACCTCGTCGGCGGCAGAGAGGCCGACGAGCCGTATCCGTTCATCGCGTCCCTGCATTCGGCTTCCGGCAAGGCTTTCTGCGCCGCGACGCTGATCGCGGCGGACTGGCTGGTGACGGCCGGGCACTGTGTCGAGGGCAAGAACCCGGCGAACCTGAGCGCGCGGGTCGGCAGCAGCGACAACACCCAGGGCGGCGAAATAGCGAAGCTCGCCGAGATCGTCGTGAACCCGTCCTACAACCCCGAGCCCGAGCACGCGGGCGGTGATCTCGCCCTGGTGCGGCTGGCCGCGCCGGTGAAGGCGCCGCCGATCCCGATCGGGGCCGTCGTGGCGCCCGGGACGCCCACCCGGCTGCTCGGCTGGGGCCAGACGTGCCCGACTTCGGGCTGTGGCAAGGGTCCGGCGAAGTTGCAGCAGCTGGACACGAAGATCGTCGAAGGCGTGCGATGCACCGCGAAGTTCGACGGCGCCGTCGAGTTGTGCACCGACAACCCCGGCGGGAACACGGGTTCGTGCTACGGCGATTCCGGTGGGCCGGAGATCGCCAAGGTCGACGAGAAGTGGGTGCTGCTGGGCACGATCAGCCGTCCGGGTAACGCGGATCCGGTGTGCGCGACCTCGCCGTCGATCGCGACTTCGGTGGTGGCGTACGCGCAGTGGATCGCGGAGAAGATCGCGCCCCCGGCCTGACGCCCTACTCGGCGTTGCTCGAATGCCCTGGGAACAGATGCGCTTCCGGGTCCAGCATGACCGCGATGTTGTTCACCGCCGTCGCCGCTTCCCCGAATCCGGTCGCGATCAGCTTCACCTTCCCCGGGTACGCCGCGACGTCGCCCGCCGCGTAGACCCGCTCCCGCGGCGTCGCCATGGTCGAGTCGACGGCGATCGCGCGGTGGTCGATCTGGAGACCCCAGCTTTCGATCGGCCCGAGATCCGCGGTGAATCCGAGCGCGGCGACGACCGTGTCGGCGCGCAGGATTTCGGGCTCGGCACCCTTGACCTGGATCTCCACCTCCGCCAGCGTGCCGTCGCTGTCGAGGAACCGGGTGACTTCGGCGTCGGTGACGATCCGGACACCGAGCTCCCGCGCCTGCCGCACGATCGACTCGGCCGCGCGGAACTTCGCGCGCCGGTGCACGAGGGTGACATTCGCGGCGACCGGGTGCAGCGCGAGCACCCAGTCGAACGCCGAGTCCCCGCCGCCGACGACGACCACGTGCTGCCCTTCGTGCACCTTCAGCGAGGGCACGAAATGGACCATGCCGCGGCCCAGCCAGCCGTCACCGGCGGGCAGCGGCCGCGGGGTGAACTCGCCGATCCCGGCGGTGATCAGCACCGCGCCGGCGCGCAGGACCTGCCCGCCGTCGAGGGTGATGGCGACACCGTCTTCGACACTCTCGAGTTTCTCGGCCTTGCGCCCGAGCAGGTACGCGGGTTCGAACGGCGCCGCCTGATCGAGCAGGCCCCGCACCAGATCGCGGCCACGGACCTCGGCGAACCCGCCGACGTCGTAGATCATCTTTTCGGGGTACATCGCGGTGACCTGACCGCCCGCCTCCGGCAGTGAATCCACGACGGCCATCGAAAGGCCGCGGAATCCCGCGTAGTAGGCGGCGAACAGACCCGTCGGACCCGCCCCGATGATGACGAGGTCGTACGACGTTTCCCCAGCGGACTCGCTCATTCGGCACTCTCCCGGCCGGTGGTGGGCGGCGTGATCGAGAACACATTCGATCCTAGCCCTCGCGTGCCGAAAGACACGGAGCGCGCCAGAGGTCCCTGCGCGAAACTTGAGGCATGGCTGAACAGGAATACCGGATCGAACACGACACCATGGGCGAGGTGCGCGTCCCCGTCGATGCCCTCTACCGCGCGCAGACGCAGCGCGCCGTCGAGAACTTCCCGATCTCCGGCCGGGGCCTGGAGCGCGCCCAGATCCGCGCGCTCGGCCTGCTGAAGGCCGCGGCGGCGCGGGTCAACGCGCGGCTCGGCGTGCTGGACGCCGAGGTCGCCGAGGCCATCGCGAAGGCCGCGGACGAGGTCGCCGAGGGCTTGCACGACGCGCATTTCCCGATCGACCTGTTCCAGACGGGTTCCGGGACCTCGTCGAACATGAACGCCAACGAGGTCATCGCCACGCTCGCGTCGAAGGCGCTGGGCCGCGACGTGCACCCGAACGACCACGTCAACGCCTCGCAGTCCTCGAACGACACCTTCCCGACGACGATCCACGTCGCCGCGACGGAGGCCGTCCTGTCCGACGTGATCCCGGCGCTGGAGTACCTGGCCGCCGCGATCGAGACGCGCGCGGGCGAATGGGCGGACATCGTGAAGTCCGGCCGCACGCATCTGATGGACGCGGTGCCGATCACCTTCGGACAGGAGGCGGGCGCGTGGGCGTCGCAGGTCCGGTTCGGGGTCGAGCGGCTGAAATCGGGCCTGCCGCGGCTCGGTGAACTGCCGATCGGCGGGACCGCGGTCGGTTCCGGGCTGAACGCGCCCGAGGGTTTCGGCGCGGCGGTCTCGCAGGAGCTGGCTTCGGTGACCGGCCTCCCGCTGACCGAGGCGCGGGACCACTTCGAAGCGCAGGCGACGCAGGACAGCGTCGTCGAGACGTCCGGGCATCTGCGCACGGTCGCGGTGTCGCTGAACAAGATCGCGAACGACCTGCGCTGGCTGGGTTCCGGGCCGCGCACCGGGCTCGCCGAACTGGCGCTGCCGGATCTCCAGCCGGGGTCGTCGATCATGCCGGGCAAGGTGAACCCGGTGATCCCGGAGGCGACGCTGCAGGTCGTCGCCCAGGTGATCGGCAACGACGCGGCGGTGGCCTTCGCGGGCGCTGCCGGCAACTTCCAGCTCAACGTGAACCTGCCGGTGATCGCGCGCAACGTGCTCGAATCAGCGCGGCTGCTCGCGGCCGTCTCGCGGCTCCTGGCGGACAAGGTGTTCGCGGGCGTGACGGTGAACGCCGACCGCGCGCGCGAGTACGCCGAGGGTTCGCCGTCGATCGTGACGCCGCTGAACAAGTACATCGGCTACGAAGAAGCCGCCGCCATCGCGAAGCAGGCGCTCAAGGAGCTGAAGACGATCCGCGAGGTCGTGATCGAACGCGGCCACGTCTCGAACGGCAAACTCACCGAAGCCCAGCTGGACGAGGCTCTCGACGTCCTCCGCATGGCGCGCGGAGGCCGCTAAGCGCCGAGGGCGACCACAGCCGCGTGGAGTGGTGAGGCGAGTGAAGCCGCCAGCCCACCCGAAGGCGGTGTCTCGGTGAACAGGTGCAGCCACGTCAGCACCGGGCCGAGCAGGATCGCGTGCACGAGAGCCGGATCGGGCCGTCGCGAGAGTTCCCCTCTCGCAACGGCCCGATCCAGCATCTGGACCAGATAGCCGCGTTCACGGCCGAGGAACACCTCGCCGAACCGCGTTTCCAGCGCCGGATCCGCCCGGACGTCGGCGAGCAGGGACGGCAGTGCCTGCCGGAGCTCCACACTGTCCAAAGAGGACTGGATCACTTCGAGGACCGCGGCCACGTCGCCCCGCAGCGAGCCGGTGTCCGACGGTGGTTCGAGCTCGACGGGATGGATCACCGCGGCGAACACGAGTTCCGCCTTGGACCGCCACCGCCGGTACACCGCGGCCTTGCCGACGCCCGCCCGCGCCGCGACCGCGTCGATCGTGCAGCGCTGGTAACCGGTTTCGGTCAGCAACGCCCGCACGGCCTCGCGGACCGCGTCGTCGATTCCTTCTTCCCTCGGCCTGCCTCTCGCCATGCCCACAGTTTACGAGACTGACAGTTCCGTATATCGTCCGGGTATGACCTGGACCAGAACCTCCCGCGAGATCCTCCCCTGCCCGCCGTCCGCGCTCTGGGCGCCGCTGGCCGACTTCACCCGGTGGCCCGACTGGGATCCCGACCTCGTCGGCGTCGAACTGCACGGCCCCGCCGAGGCGGGCTCGACCGGTTTCCTCGTACCGAACGGATTCCGTGGCCGCGTGCACTCACGGGTCGCCGAGCCGTTCACGATCACGTCCCTGATCCAGGACCGCGAGATCGCCCTTCGCCAGCCGATTCCCCTGGGCGCCATGGATCTCGCGCTGCGGCTGACCGCGGTCGACGGCGGGACGGAGTTCGTCCAGGAGATCACCCTCAGCGGGCCGATGCGCGCGGTCATGGTCGCGGTCATCGCCGGGGACGTCGTGAAGCACTTCGACGTCAAGTGCGCCCGGCTGGCCGAGCTTGCGGCGACGCAGGCCGATCGCGACGCCTGACGACACCAGCGCGACTCCGACCACTTGGGAGAAGCGGAAGTCCTGCATGCCCAGCAGGAGCGAGACGGCGAGGCCAGAGACCGGCATCAGCCCGACCAGCACCCCGGCCCGGTCCGCGCCCAGCGCCGAAACCGCCGAGTACCAAAGAAGAAACGCGATCGCGGTGACGACGACCGTCAGGTAGCCGAGCGCGATCAGCTCACGCCCGTCCGGTAACGCCCAGGCTCCGGACGGGTCGGCGATCGTCCCGGCGACCGCGCCGCCCGCGCCCGCGGCGAAACAACCCCAGGTCGCGGTCGCCAACGGCCCGAGCCGCTCGATCACACCCACGGCGAGCAGGGTGAAGAGCGCTTCGCACACCATGGCCAGCGCCGCGAGGACCAGCCCTTGCCAGCGCGCCGCGCCGCCGCCCGACAGCACGGCGATCCCGAGCCCGGCGAGCACCGCTCCCGTCACCGGCGCCATCGAAGGCCGCTTCCCCTTGGCCAAGGGGCCCGCCAGCGCGAGCACGAGCGGAGTCCCGCCGAGGAACGCGGCGACCAGACCTGGTTCGGCGTAGCGCTGCGCGAACAGCAGGCAGGCCTGGAACCCGATCATGCCGGTCGCCGCGAGGGCGATCAGCGAGGGAAGGTCGCGCGGGCCCGGCAACGGCAACGGGCGCCCGCTCAGCCGCGCCCACGCCAGCAGGAGCACGCCCGCCAGCGCGTACCGCAGCGCCTGCCCGGTGAGCACCGGGTAGGCGTCGAGCATTCCCGTCACCGGCACGGACGCGCCGACGATCAGCACCCCCAGTACGCCGATCTTCACGCCTCTTCGTTCGTTGTCCATGCCCTCACGATGACGGTTTTTTGGTCCATGCCGAAGAGCCAAATAACACTCGATGTACAGGACCATAAAAAGTCCGTGAAGGCCTCCTTGAGGGACTCTGGGTCCCTCAAGGAGGCCTTCACGGAACTGCGGCCACGACCAGCCTGGGTCTGTCAGGACCAGGCACGCACCCCGCGCGTTCCGGGATACTCGGCACCATGACCGAGACGGCCGAACTGGGCGACTTCCTCAAGGCACGCAGGGCCGCGCTGGACCCGGCGGACCTCGGCCTGCCGACGGGATACAACCAACGGCGAGTCGCCGGGCTGCGGCGCGAGGAGCTGGCGCAGCTGGCCGGGATCAGCGTCGACTACTACACGCGCCTGGAGCAGGGCCGGGCCCGCAACGTGTCCGATTCCGTCCTCGAATCGCTGAGCCGGACGTTGCGCCTGCATCGCGACGAGGAGACCTACCTGCGCAATCTGGCCGCCCCGAAACGCAAACGCGTCGCGCGGCCGCGGGTGCGGCGGATCCGGCCGGAACTCCAGGTGATGCTGAACGCGATCCAGACCCCGGCGCTCATCTTCGACCGCTACGGCGACGTACTGGCCTGGAATTCGCTCGGCTCCGCGCTTTCCCTCGACTTCGCCGCGCGTCCGGCGAGTGAGCGCAACATCCCGAAGATGTTCTTCCTCGACGAACGCGCCCGCGAGCTGCACCCGGAGTGGGAAACCGTGGCGAAGGAGATCGTGGCGAACCTGCGCTCCGAGAGCGGGAAGTATCCGGACGATCCGCGCTTCGCCCAGCTGGTCGGCGAGCTCTCTCTCGGCAGCGAGGCGTTCCGGAAGCTGTGGGCGAAGCACACCGTGCGCGAGAAGGCGCACGCGTGGAAGGTCGTGACCAATCCGATCGTGGGTGAACTCCGGCTGCGCTACGAGACACTCCGGCTGCCCGACGATCCTGGCCAGGCCCTGGTGATCTACACCGCCGAGCCGGGCTCCGACAGCGAACGCGCGCTCCGGCTGCTCGCCAGCTGGGTCGCCGATCCCGCGGACGCCTGAACCCGCTCGGCGCGAAACTGTCGGTGCCCGGGTCCATGATGGATCCATGTTGCTCACCGAGGTGGTGACCGCGTCGGCCGAACTGGCCGCCACGAGGTCCAGGAAGGCGAAGATCGCCACCCTGGCCGCGGTCCTGCGCGCCGCGGGCGAGCTGGAGCTGCCCGCGGTCATCGCGTTCCTCACCGGCCAGCCGACGCAGGGCCGCATCGGCGCCGGCTGGCGGACGCTGGCCGAGCTGAAGACGGCCCCGGCCGGAGAGCCGTCGTTGAGCGTGGCCGAGGTCGACACGGCCCTCGGCACGGTGGGGGCGGCGTCGGGTTCGGGTTCGGTGAAGCTGCGCGCGGAGACGTTGCGGACGTTGTTCGGCAAGATGACCAAGGAGGAGCAGGACTTCCTGATCCGGCTGCTCACCGGCGAGCTGCGGCAGGGCGCGCTCGAAGGGATCATGGTGGACGCGATCTCGGCGGCGTCCGAGATCCCGGCCGAGGACGTCCGGCGGGCGTTCATGCTGTCCGGGCAGCTCCCGGTGACGGGCCTGGCCGCGATGACGGGCGGCCAGGAGCGGCTGGCGGAGTTCAAACTCGCCTTGGGCAGGCCGATCCGGCCGATGCTGGCCTCCCCGGCGGAGTCGCTGGACGAGGCGATCACCGAGCACGCCGAGGCCCTCGTCGAGTACAAGATGGACGGTGCGCGGATCCAGGTCCACCGCGACGGCGACGAGGTGCACGTCTACACGCGCACGCTGCGGGAGATCACCGGCAGCGTCGGCGAGCTGGTGGCTCTGGTGCGTTCCCTGCCCTGCACGTCGGTGGTGCTCGACGGCGAGACGCTGGCACTGACCGACGAGGGAAGGCCGAGGCCGTTCCAGGAGACGATGAGCCGGTTCGGCAGCACCCGCGAGGAGCAGGTCAAGGCGTTGTTGCTGCGGCCGTACTTCTTCGACTGCCTGCACCTCGACGGCGTCGACCTGCTGGACGCGCCGCTGTCCGAACGGAACGCCGCCCTGCGGCGGGTCGCCGGCGAGCACGTCATCCCTGGTGAGGTCGCCCCCGCCTCGGCCGAGGCGGTACTGGAAGCGGCGATGGCCGCCGGGCACGAAGGCGTGATGGTCAAGGACCTCGCGTCGCCGTACGCGGCGGGCCGCCGCGGGCGCGCTTGGCTCAAGGTGAAACCGGTGCACACGATCGACCTGGTCGTCCTCGCCGCGGAATGGGGTCACGGCAGGCGCACCGGCACGCTGTCGAACCTGCATCTCGGCGCCCGCGACCCCGACGGCGGGCCGCCGATCATGGTCGGCAAGACGTTCAAGGGGATGACCGACGAGCTGCTGGCCTGGCAGACGAAGACGTTCCAGGAGATAGAGACCCACCGCACGGACTGGGTGGTCCACGTGCGGCCGGAGCTCGTCGTCGAGATCGAACTCGACGGGGCACAGGTGAGCACGCGGTATCCGGGCGGGCTGGCGCTCCGCTTCGCGCGCGTCGTGCGCTACCGGCCGGACAAGGAGGCCGCGGACGCCGACACCATCGACACCGTCCGCGGCCTCCTCAAGCCCTGACCCCTCCCGCATTTCGTCCTCTGGATGCGGTCCTTGCGCGTGCAACTACCGCATCCAGAGGACGAAACGCATCAGTAGCAGCGGTCCGAAGAGATCCGGTAGGTGTAGTTGTTCGACAGGTTGGACGTCACCTCGAACCGGATCTTGTGATAAACCGGCGGCTCCCCGAGCACGCCGTGCTTGACCGTGCGCTCCTTGCCCGGCGCGATCGCCCCGCTCCAGAGGCCCTTGTCGAAGACGTCGTCGATGATCTGGACGAGCATTCCCCGGTAGTCGTGGTTGTGCACGGTGATGTCGATGCTCTGGCCCGCGCTCACCTCGACGACCTTCGTCTTCCCGCCCATCAACGGCCCGCCCTCACAGACCTTCGACGCCGCCGAAGCCGACGGCGCCATCAGCAGGGTGCCTGCCAGCGCGACCGGGACGACGGCGAACAGCTTCTTCTTCATCGGTTCCCCACAACGGTCTTGACGACATTGGACTGGACGGCCAGATCGAGGCCGATCTTCATGCTTCCCCCGCAATAGGCCTTCTGGCCGTTCTTGAAATGCACCGTCAGATCCCCGGCGCATTCGAACACCTTGACGTCCCAGGTGCGCGTGCCCGGTTTGAGGCAGATCGCGTCCTTCCCGGCCCGGCGCATCCAGCCGTGGTAGCCGGATTCGCAGGTAATGATCGGATCACTGCCCGAAGCGGGCGCCGGAGCCGCCTGTGCGGCGGTGGCCGGCAGGAGCGCCACGGTGAGCGCGGCCCCGGCCAGGGCGACGACCTTGACGTACGGACGCATGGATTCCCTTTCCGCAAATAATGTGAGAGTGTTTCGGAAAATCCCCGTCCGGAATTCCCGGACGCCGATGACGTTAAAGACCGCCGGAGCCATCCCGGAAGCGATTCACGGCCGCGAAATGGCCATGGCCGAGAAAGCACTGTCCACGCAGGTCAGCGCTTTGGCCATCGGCTCAGGAAGTCAAATGACGCGGACCGAGAAGAACACCGCGCGGGTGTTCGGCAGCAGGATGTGCCCTTGTTCGTCGGCCATCTTCCAGTACACCTGGCAATGCCCGGGCGCATCGGGCGCACGTACCTCGACGGAGACGCGCACCCGCTCGCCGGGCGCGGTCTGCGGGACGGGGACGCGCTCGGGCGTGCCGCATTCGCCGGGGTTCCCGAACGAACCGGCGCGGACCAGATAGCGGCCGATCCATCCGACCGTTCCCGCGTTGCGGAATTCCCACGTCTTCACGAAGGTCGAGCCTGCCGCGACCTCGCTGCCGTCGGGCACGGTCACGTCGGCGACGAATTCCGACGCGTCTCCCACCGGAGCGGCGGGCTCGGAGCCGAACGGCGCGGCGAAGACGAACACCAGTGCCGCGACGAGGACGACAGCCACGGCTCCGGCGAGGAGGAACGCCGTCCGGCGCGGCTTCACGGCGACCGGTCCAGTTCCGGCGGTCAGCGCGTCTCGCGCGCGTTCCCATTCGCCGCGCCATTCATGGCGGACCTCGTCCTCGTCACCGCCGAGTACCCCGGCGGCCAGCACGCGGACGAACTCCCAGGTCGTCTCCCAGCTGGGCAGCCGTTCTCCGCGGGCGGCGGCCGAAAGCGCGGATTTCGACGCGAGCGCGCCGTACTCGTCGCGCATCCGGTCGTAGGAAGGGTCACCGGCGGCCCGCTTCAGCTCCCACAGCCGCCGCGCGAACACGGCGACGGGTCCGCTGTCCTCCGCCGGACCCCGCGCGACCCGTCCGCGGCGTCCGGGCGTTCGCTCGACGTCCATCGTTTCCCACGATATGACCCGATGGCCGGGAAGCCGCGGCGGCGGCCCGCCCCCGATCGAGTGGCGACGTGCGGTGGTGACGGGACGTCGCCGCCCGATCACCCATAAAGTGGGCGAATGCAGGCTTCCAAGATCGCGCGCGCCTGGTTCGGTCTGACCGCGGTGGTGGTGATCGCCGGGCTCGCCGCGCAGATCCCGGTCTCCGCGGGCACCACCGGCGGCGTCTTCCACACCCCGGCAGGCCGGGTGGCCAACCTGCTCGCGTTCTTCACCATCGACTCGAACATCCTGGTCGGCGTCGGCAGCCTGCTGCTCGCGCTCGGCGTCGCGGGCCGGTCGACCTGGTTCGGCGTGCTGCGGCTCACCGGGCTCGTCGGCATCACCGTGACGGGTGTCGTCTTCCAGGTCGCGCTCGCCGATCTCTACGAACTGCACGGCTGGGCGGTGTTCGCCGACACGATGCTCCACAAGGTGTCGCCGTTGATGTGCGTCGCGGGCTGGCTGCTGTTCGGGCCGCGCGGCCAGCTGTCGTGGCGGGTCCTGTGGTGGTCGCTGCTGTACCCGCTGGCCTGGCTCGCGGTCACGCTGGTGCGCGGCGCGATCATCGGGTTCTACCCGTACCCGTTCGTCGACCCGGGCATCAACAGCTACGGCGGTGTCGCGTTCAACTGTGTGCTGATCGGTGTGCTGTTCATCGGTCTCGCGGCGGCCGCGGTCGGTTTCGACCGCACCTTCAGCCGCAAGGACGAAGTGGACGACTACTTAGCCCCGGACCCGCCGGAAAGCGTTGAGCGGATCCGCGACGCCGGCACGTACTAGCGTCCGCACCGCGCCGAGCCGCCGGTCCACCGGTTTCCCGGCGGCCACCCGGTGCATCTGCTGGGTGTGCCATTGGATCTCGAGCAGGCTGTCGGCCAGCCGGATACCGGTCTTCGGAGCCGTGCGCTGGGCGCGGGTGTCCTCACCGTTCAGCAGCCGTCCGGGCAACGCCGGATCGACGATCAGCGGCCTGCCGAGGCCGATGACGTCCAGCGCGCCGGAGCGCAGCGCCTCCGCCATGCCTTGCGCGCTGGTGAAGCCACCGGTGACCATCAGCGCGACGTCGGAGACCTGCCGGGCCTTCGCGGCGTAGTCGAGGAAGTAAGCCTCACGGCTGAGCGTGCTCGCCTTGGCCGAACCCATCATGGCGGCCTTCTCGTAGGTGCCGCCGGAGACTTCCAGCAGGTCGATACCCGCTTCGCCCAGTTCGCGGACGACTTCGAGCGAGTCCTCCTCGCTGAAGCCCCCGCGCTGGAAGTCCGCGCTGTTGAGCTTGACCGCGATCGGCACCGTATCGCCGACCTCGGCGCGCACGCGGGCGACCACCTCCAGCAGGAACCGGCGCCGCCGGAGCGCGTCACCGCCCCAGCCGTCGGTGCGCCGGTTGGTCAGCGGCGACAAGAACTGCGAGACGAGATAGCCGTGCGCCCCGTGGATCTGGATACCGGCGAACCCGGCGTCGACGACGGTCCGGGCGGCCACGCCGAACCGGTCGATGATCGCTTCGATCTCGTCGCCGGTGAGCGCCCGCGGCGTCGCGAACACCGAACGGATGCCGCGGTCGCCGAAGGGCACCGCCGACGGCGCGACCGGCTGACGGGACAGGAAGCGAGGGCTCTGCCTGCCGGGATGGTTGAGCTGGACCCACAACCGGCTCTCGGTCCCGTCCGCCGACCGTGCCCACGGCTTGAACCCGGTCGCGTCCGGCACCCGGGGCACCGCGACGTTGCGCGGTTCACCCAGCGCGGTCGGATCGACCATGACGTTGCCGGTGATCAGCGTCCCCGCACCGCCTCGCGACCACGTCCGGTACAGCTCGGCCAGTTCGGCGGTCGGCCGGTTGCGGCGATCGCCGAGCTGCTCGCTGAGCGCGGCTTTGGCCAGCCGGTTCGGCAGGATCGCGCCACACCGCAGTTTCAGCGGTTCGGCCAGCAGTTCCTTGGGCTCGCTCATCCGCGCTTCCTCCCACCGTTACCTACTGGGCAGTATCCCTACTCGAAGTAACATACTCGCGGTATGTCGAGGACTCAAGGTGTGCCGATCACGTAGCGCCAGAGCCCGTCCTGACCTCGCCTCGCGACGTCGGCGGCCTTCGATGACCCAGTCGACGATCAGCAGGGCCAGGTCACCGGCCAGCTCGTGGACGCCCGCGGCCGCACGCGGCGGCCGGAGCCGGCCTGTCGAGGTCGCCACGATCTCGGGCCGCTGGACGACGACCTTCAGCGACCTACGCCCGGCTTGTCCGCGAAGGTGCTGACAGAACGCTCGGCGACCTGATCGCGCGACGCCTCGCCGTCCGCGAGGAACTGCCGGGCTTCCCGAGCCGGACCAGCTACCGGCTCACCGACGCGGCCGCTGCTGATCGAGCTGTACCGCTCGGGTTCGGTGTTACTGGCCGAGCAGGCGCGGCGCGACCGGCTCCACCCGTGCACGCGCCTTCACCTCTTCGGCCATGTTCCGCGCCCAAGCCTGCAAGCCCGGGATGTCGATCCCGTGGGGCCGGGCCTCGCGGAAAGGCTCGATGTTCTCGGCGCCGCGCTCCAGCAGCGAGGCCGCACCGTTCCCGTTTCCCCTGGCCACGTGGGTCAGGCCCACGGCGAGCTGCGCAAGGCCGCGCCACAGCTCCCGGTCCGGCCCGTCGGTGGACTTCCACGCGTCCTCGAACACCTCGTGCGCGTGAAACGGGCGGCCCGCGTCGAGCAGGCGCTGCGCCTCGGAAACGGTGTCCTCTGGGCTCCGTTCGATGCCCTCGGGCTGGCGTTCGACACCGTCGGCGCCATACGGGAGCGGCCTGCCGAGACCGTCCCGCGGGCGCGCGTTACGGGCTCGTCCGGCTTCGTCACGGTCCCGGTCGGTCATGCCGACATTGTCCCACGCGGGTATCCTGGGGCCTCGTGCGCTTTCTCGACGGGCATCGGCCCGCTCACGACCTGACCTACGACGACGTGTTCCTCCTGCCGAACCGGTCGGACGTGGAGTCCCGTTTCGACGTCGATCTGTCCACTGTGGACGGCACCGGTGCGACGATCCCGATCGTGGTCGCCAACATGACCGCCGTCGCGGGCCGCCGGATGGCCGAAACGGTCGCCCGGCGCGGCGGGCTCGTCGTCCTGCCACAGGATGTCGACGTCGCGGCGGTCGCCGACATCGTCACCTGGGTCAAGAGCCGTCACACCGTGTGGGACACCCCGCTCGTGCTGACCGGCGGAGACGCGGTGGCCGACGCGCTGAACCTGGTCGGCAAACGCGCCCACGGCGCCGTCGTCGTGGTGGACGAGGACGGCAAGCCCGTCGGCGTCGTCGACGAAGCGGCCTGCGCCGGCGTAGACCGCTTCGCGCGCCTCGCCGACGTCGCGGAGCCTGCGGTCGTCACGGTCCCGCTGGACACGCCCCCGCGCGAGGTGTTCGAGCGCCTGCACGACCACGGCGGCCGTCTCGCCCTCGGCATCGACGAAAACGGCAGGCTCGCGGGAGTCCTGACCGAGATCGCGGCACTGCGTGCGGAGATCTACACCCCGGCTGTCGATGACGGCGGCAGCCTGCGCGTCGCCGCGGCGATCGGCGTGAACGGCGACGTCGCGGCGAAGGCCGAGGCCGTCCTCGCGGCGGGCGTCGACGTGCTGGTCGTCGACACCGCGCACGGCCACCAGGAGAAGATGATCTCCGCGCTGAAGGCGGTCCGGTCGGTGAACCCGCGAGTCCCGGTCGTCGCCGGGAACGTGGTCACCGCCGAGGGCACGCGCGACCTGATCCACGCGGGTGCGGACGTCGTCAAGGTCGGCGTCGGCCCCGGCGCCATGTGCACGACCCGGATGATGACCGGCGTCGGACGCCCGCAGTTCTCCGCCGTCGCCGAATGCGCCGCGGCGGCGCGCGAACTGGGCAAACACGTCTGGGCGGACGGCGGCGTGCGGCATCCGCGCGACGTCGCGCTGGCGCTCGCCGCGGGCGCGTCGGCGGCGATGGTCGGCTCGTGGTTCGCCGGCACCCACGAATCGCCCGGCGACCTTCGCTACGACGAGCAGGGCAAGCCGTACAAGGAGTCGTTCGGCATGGCGTCGAAGCGCGCCGTCGGCGCCCGCACGCGCACGGACAACGTCTTCGAACGCGCCAAGAAGGGCCTGTTCGAAGAGGGCATCTCGGCGTCGCGGATGGCTCTGGACCCCGCTCGCCCCGGAGTCGAAGACCTGCTCGACTCCATCGGCTCCGGTGTCCGCTCCGCCTGCACGTACGCGGGCGCGCGCACGCTGGAGGAGTTCCACGAGCGCGCGTTGCTCGGGATCCAGTCCGCCGCCGGATTCGCGGAAGGACGCCCCCTGCCCTCGGGCTGGTGAATCCCGCAGGGAGTCCACTTGGGACTGTCCCAAGTGGACTCCCCGGGTTCCGACTATCCGTGGTCCTCCAACATCTCGGTGACGAGCGCCGCGATCGGTGAACGCTCGGACCGGGTCAGCGTGACATGCGCGAACAGCGGGTGACCCTTGAGCTTCTCGATCACCGCCGAAACGCCGTCGTGCCGCCCCACCCGCAGGTTGTCGCGCTGCGCGACGTCATGCGTGAGCACCACCCGCGAAGCGGTGCCGAGTCGCGAAAGCACGGTCAGGAGCACGTTGCGCTCCAAGGACTGCGCCTCGTCGACGATGACGAACGTGTCGTGCAGCGACCGCCCGCGGATATGGGTCAGCGGGAGCACCTCGAGCATGCCGCGGTCGAAGACCTCGTCGAGGACGTCCTGGCTGACCAGCCCGCCGAGGGTGTCGAACACCGCCTGCGCCCACGGCTGCATCTTCTCGCTCTCGGAACCGGGCAGGTAGCCCAGATCCTGGCCGCCGACCGCGTACACCGGCCGGAACACGACCACCTTGCGGTGCTGGCGGCGTTCCATCACCGACTCCAGCCCCGCGCAGAGCGCGAGCGCCGACTTGCCCGTGCCCGCCCGTCCGCCCAGCGAGACGATGCCGACGTCGGAGTCCAGCAGGAGATCCAGCGCGATCCGCTGCTCGGCAGACCGCCCGTGCAGGCCGAACGCCTCCTTGTCACCCCGTACGAGCCTGATCCGCTTGTCCGCGGTGACCCGCCCGAGCGCGCTCGAACTGCCCGCGAGCAGCCTGAGCCCGGTGTGACAGGGCAGCTCCCCCACCTCGGGCATCCCGAATTCCGCCGGATCCACGGAAGACCCGCTGAACAGCGCGTCGACCAAGGTCTGCGGGACGTCCACGTCCGCCATGCCCGTCCAGCCCGAAGGCGTCACCTCCTGCGCGCGGTACTCGTCGGCTTCGAGACCGACGGCGCCCGCCTTGACGCGCAAGGGGATGTCCTTGGTCACCAGCGTGACCGACGCGCGTTCCGCCGCCAGGTTGAGCGCACAGGCGAGGATGCGGTGGTCGTTGGAGTCGGTGCGGAAGCCGACCGGGAGCACCGTGGGGTCGGAGTGGTTCAACTCCACCTGCAAGGTGCCGCCGTGCTCACCGACCGGGATCGGCGCGTCGAGCCTGCCGTGCTGACGACGCAGGTCGTCGAGCATGCGAAGCGCTTCGCGCGCGAACCACCCCAGTTCGGGATGGTGACGTTTCGCCTCCAGTTCACTGATGACGACCAGCGGGAGCACGACCGCGTGTTCGGCGAACCGAGTCACCGACCAGGGGTCGGAGAGCAGGACCGACGTGTCGAGCACGTAAGTGGACCGCTGGGATTCGGGCGAGATCGAGGCTTTCTCCGGGCCAGGGGCACCGGTCGAAGAACGGCCAGAGGCCTTGCGGGGTGAACGCTGCGCAGTCACGACGGCATCTCCCTCGTGGGCGTGGCACCACGCCCGCACTCGCTGGGCCGGGCACTTCCCTGGCTAACCGTTCCTTCCGACGTCTTCCACGTCAGTCGGCACGGCCACGAGGGCCGGGTGCCGGCCCCCTCGTGCATCCACTGGGCGGCTGTGCCGCCCTGTCGACAACCGCCACGACCAGGGCCTCCCGTGAGAGTCCGCATGGGACGCGAACCCTCACTTCCGGAAGGTACCTGCGTCCGGCCGATCGCGCAGGCAGCCACCACGGTGATTCGCCAAACCGTCATCTCACTGTCGGTCGCATGACATCAACGCCTGGTCACCGTCACGGTGCGTAGTGATGATCTCCATTCAGGGACGCCCGTCGACGTGACCCGGATGGATTAACGCGACGCAGGGCGTTCACCTGAAGAGACGGAAGGTTCTACCACGCATGGTCGCGGGACGCATTTTGTGCCCGCGACAGAGAACCGGACCGAGTGAAACGCGCCTTTTTCGGCTCACACAATGGGCTTACGAGACGGTCACAGATCCTGAATAGCGAGTAATTTTCTCACTGCGGGACACCCCCACCGGATTCGGTGCCCCCGATCCTGAACATCTCTATCAAGGAGTGCGAAGTGCTGAAGAAGGCCGCTTTCGTTTCCGCCGTCGCCGCGGGCATCATGATGGCCGGCGGGACCGCGTTCGCCGCCACCGGTGACACCACGGGCACCCCGGACCCCACGTTCGGCGACGCCTACAACACGTTCATCGAGGGCGGCGGGGCACTGGGCTACGGTGCCGCTTCCCTGGTCGCCGGTGCTTACACGGGCATCGCCACCACCCCGGCCCTGATCCTCCACTCGCTGGAGCACCACCACCACTGATCTTCGGTGACGACGTCGAAGGCCCCGGAGTGCACGCCGGGGCCTTCGTCATGTCACCGGTCAGGAACCGAAGCGCCGGTGCCGCCACGCGTAGTCGCGCATGGCGCGGAGAAAATCGACGCGCCGGAATGCGGGCCAATAAGCTTCGGTGAACCAGAATTCCGAATGCGCCGATTGCCAGAGCAGAAATCCGGAAAGCCGCTGCTCACCCGAGGTGCGGATAATCAGATCCGGATCGGGCTGGCCCGAGGTGTACATGTGTTCGGAAATATGGTCGACGTCCAGAATCTTCGCGAGCTCGCGGATCGAGGTGCCTTCGTCGGCGTGCTGGAGCAGGAGTTTGCGGACCGCGTCGGCGATCTCCTGACGCCCTCCGTAACCGACCGCGACGTTGACCTCCATCCCGGTGCGTCCTTCAGTGCGCTCCGCGGCCGCGCTGAGGGCCTTCGCGACCTCGGGGGGCAGCAGGTCGAGCGCTCCCACGATGCGCAGCCGCCACGGTGTGTGCGGCGCGGCGAGTTCGTCGGTGACGTCGGTGATGATCTTCAGCAGCGGGCTCAGTTCCTCGGCCGCACGGCCCAGGTTGTCCGTCGAAAGCAGCCACATGGTGACGACTTCGACGTCGGCCTCGTTGCACCAGCTCAGGAAGTCGGCGATCTTCTTGGCGCCCGCGCGGTGCCCGTCGGCGACGTCGGTGAAGCCCGCTTCGCGCGCCCAGCGGCGGTTGCCGTCCAGCATGATGGCGATATGGCGTGGATGGCGCCCCTTGGCCTGCTGGATCAGGCGCCTGCCGTAGGCGCTGTACACGACGTCTGACAAGAAGGACCGAAGACTCACGCCACTGGAGAGTAGTCACCTCGCGAGCCTCAGTGGGACGCGCCACGGACACTGGCGAAAAACCTACGGTGCCGTAACCTGGGTGAGTGAGCGTAGTGACCGAACCCCAGCCGTCCGGCCCCGCGCCCGTAGTGGACACGCGTCCTCGGTTGCGTGGGCACATCCACTTCTGGTCCTTCTTCGGCGCTGTCGCCGGAGCCGCCACCCTCATCAGCCTCGCGGCGTCCACTGTGTCCGGTATCGCCGCTTTGTCCACTTCGGTCTATGGCCTGACCGTTCTCGGCGTCTTCGGCGTCAGCGCCCTTTACCACCGTCGCTTGTGGAGCCCACGAGCATACGAATGGATGAAGCGCGCCGACCATTCGATGATCTTCCTGTTCATCGCCGGCACCTACACGCCGTTCACCCTTCTGGCCATGTCCCAGCCGACCGGGTACATCGTGCTCGCGATCGTCTGGGGCGGCGCGATCGGCGGCGTCACCCTGAAGATGCTGTGGCCGAACGCGCCACGCTGGCTCGGCGTGCCGATCTACATCGCGCTGGGCTGGGTCGCCGTCTTCGTCCTGCCGGAGCTGGCCACGCACGCCGGCGTCGCGGCGCTCGTCCTGCTCTGCGTGGGCGGGCTGTTCTACACGCTGGGCGCGGTGTTCTACGCGGTGAAGTGGCCGAACCACTTCCCGGACACCTTCGGGTACCACGAGTACTTCCACGCCTGCACGGTTCTTGCCGCGGTGTCCCACTACATCGCGATCTGGCTGGCGATGTACGCGTAACTCGCGTGCTTGGAGACGTAACTCGCGTGTGCCGCGCCTGATCACGCGAGTTACGTCTCTGATCACGAGTGCGGCACCGGCGTGACCAGGTCGGGCACACGCGTGTTCCCTCTGGCACAGGAAAGTGCCTTCTTCCGGCGCCCCCGCCTGCGAGCCATGATCGCCCCATGGCCAAGAACGCACCGCCCCGCCGCCTCGACGACGCGGCCCTCAGCGACTTCCTCGCACAGCACACCTTCGGCGCCCTCGCGACCCTCAAGCGCGACGGCCGCCCGCATCTCTCCACCGTCGTCTACACGTGGGATCCCGAGAGCCGCGAGGTCCGGATCAGCACGACCGAAGACCGCCTCAAGGTCAAGCAGATCCGCCACGACCCCACCGCCTCGCTCTACGTCTCCAGCGCCGACCACTGGAAATTCGCTGTCGTGGAAGGAAAAGCCGAACTCTCCGAAGTCACTCGGACACCGGGCGACGCGGCGGGTCTCGAATATCTCGCCGCACAGCGGCAGAGGCCCGAAGACGAGGCGGAGTTCCTGGAGACCATCGCCGCGGAGCGAAGGCTCTACATCACCCTCAAAGCCGACAGACTCTATGGAACGGCCCTCGACATCGCTTGACGCGGTCAGTCCTTCAACATCGGGGCCGCCAGGTACTGCTCGGGGATGGCGAAGGCGTCCACGAGGGTCCGCGCGTGCGGGCGCAGGTCGGCGCACAACGCGTTCACCGCGGCGGTGACGGCCTTCGAACGCCCCGAGGTCAGGCGCCCGTGTTCGAGGAACCAGCCCCGGTCCGCCTCGATGTTCGCGAGCGCGTAGAGGTCGCAGACCCGCTCCAGCAGTTCGCGGGCTTCGCCGTCGGCGCAACGTTCGATGGCGTCGATGAACGCTTCGAGCACGACCCGGTCGACGTGTACGCGTCCGGCGCGCAACACGTGGTCCTGCGCGTCGTTAAAGACGCCGAAGGGATCCGAGCCCGCCTTCCGCAGACGCTGCGCGACTCCGCCGAGTACGTGCTCTTCACGGTCTTCGAACAGCTTCAGATGCCATTCGCGCGAGTAGAGGACATCGCCGTCGTCGGCTTCGGTGAGCCGCTCGACGACCTTGCGCGCGGCCGTCCGTTCGATCACGGCCTCGACGAACTGCTCCGCCACGAACCGCGCGGTCGCGAGCGGGCTGAGGTCCTCGAATTGATCCTTGTAGCTGGTCAGCAGGCCCTTCGCGACCAGCTGCAGCAGCACGGTGTTGTCACCCTCGAAGGTGGTGAAGACGTCCGTGTCCGCTTTCAGCCCGGGGAGCAGGTTCTCCGAGAGATAGCCGGAGCCGCCGCACGCCTCACGGGCGGCCTGGATGGTCGCGGTCGCGTGCCAGGTCGAGACGGCCTTGATGCCCGCGGCGCGCGACTCCAGCTCTCGCTGCTCTTCTTCCGGCGCGTCCTCGGCGATGTCGTTCAGCTTCGAGACGAGTGCTTCCTGCGCGAAGTGCAGTGCATACGACGTCGCCAGCGCGGGCAGCAGTTTCCGCTGGTGGGCCCGGTAGTCGAGGATCACGACCTCCTCGCCGTCGGGCCGCGCGAACTGCCGCCGCTGCTCGCCGTACCGGATGGCCAGGGCGAGCGCGCGCTTCGTCGCGCTGCCGGCGCTTCCCGCGACACTGACCCGGCCGCGGATGAGCGTGCCGAGCATCGTGAAGAACCGGCGGCCGTCGCTCTCGATCGGGCTCGTGTACGTGCCGTCCTCGGCGACGTCACCGAACCGGTTGAGCAGTGCCTCGCGCGGAACCCTCACCTGGTTGAACGTGAGCCGCCCGTTGTCGACGCCGTTGAGACCCGCCTTGCGGCCGCAGTCCTCGATCTCGACGCCGCTCGCGCCCTCGCCGCGGATCGGCACCAGGAACGCGTGCACGCCGCGCGACTCGCCACCGGTGATCAGCTGCGCGAACACCACCGCGAGTTCGCCGTCGCGGGCGGCGTTGCCGATGTACTCCTTCATCGCGCCCCGGTCCGGCGTGTGCACGACGAATTCGCGCGTCGCCGGGTCGTAGGTCGCGGTGGTGCGGAGATGCTGGACGTCCGAGCCGTGGCCGTGCTCGGTCATCGCGAAACAACCCAGCAGTTCCAGATCCTTGATCTCGCGCAGATAGCGCTCGTGGTGGCGTTCGGTGCCGAGCAACTGCACCGCGCCGCCGAACAGGCCCCATTGGACGCCGGCCTTGACCATCAGCGAAAGGTCGCCGAAGCCCAGCATCTCGAACGACATCACCGAGCCGCCGACGTCGCCGCCTCCGCCGTGCGCCGGGTCGAAGCCGAGCCCCGGACGATCGGTTCCGGCGAGTTTGCGCAGCCATTCGAGCACCAGGGCACGATGCGCTTCGACGTCGAGGTCGGCGTCGCCGGCGGGGTCCTTGAAGTCCTCCGCCGCCATCTGCGCGCGCACCGCGCGGCGGAGCCCGGCCCACCGTCCATCGAGGACGGTGGTCAGCGCGTCCGGGTCGATCTTCGCGGGAAGTCCTGGTGTGTCCACGATTCCTCCGATGCGGTGCGGTCTGCGTTCAGCCTGCCGCACCGCATCGGAGGGCGCAGCCCGAGTCGGGCCGGGCGCTCAGGAAAGGTCCGGTCCCTGTGCGCGGAGATCGTCGACCTTGGTCATCGCCTCCCGGAGTTCGGCGAGCCAGGCGTCCGCGTGTTCCCCGACCAGCCGGACCGCCCAGGCGAGCGCCTCCGACCGCGACCGCGCGACGCCGGCGTCGACGAGGGTGTCGAGGACCAGGCGTTCCGGTTGCCGCAGCCTGGTCATGACCGGTGCCGAATGCGTGGTGAACAGATGCCTCGTGCCGCCGAGGCTCGCGCCCCAGGCGACCTTGCGCTGATACCGGTGCTCGGCCTGGCGCGCGATCTCGATCCGCTCGTCGCGGGTCTCCTCACGGAACCGGCTGATCCGGCCGTCTTCGGCCGCCGCACGGGCGGCGTCGTCGGCGTGGTCACCGGTGAGCGGCTGGAGCTCGCCGACGACGACGATCTCCTCGCGATCCACCGTGACCTGGGGATCTCCCGTGAACCAGCCCTCCGGGAGCCGTCCGCCGAACCACGCGGCCGCGTCGTCCGCCGACGGGATGTCCGCCTGCTGCCAGCCGCCCCGGCCCTTCCAGCCACCACGTCCCATCCGCCTCGCCGTCCTGAAGTAGGTGTGCATGCTCGCCTCCGCGATTACATGATTACAACGCTATCGACGCTACGCCTGCAAGAACCGGTTTTCACGCCTGTTCTCCCCCGGCGAAAACCCAAGGCAACCTGATGACCTGCGCCGACGTGTTCCCACCAGCGATCGACGAGGAAGGGGACCTCATGCGGAAAAAGGCGATGATCGGCGCGGTCATGCTCGGAGCGGCCCAACTGGCGGTGGTCGTGCCGGCGACGGCGGAGACCAGGGACGTGTCCTGGTTCCTGCAACCGACCGAGGTCGAACCCGGAGGCCAGATCTACGCCGAGACGAAGGCCGCGATGGGTGGCTGCGGACCGGCGACCCCGGTGACGTCGCCGGGGTTCGCGGCGCCGCTCCAGTGGACGATCGGCGGCAACTGGGGGAAGTCCGCCGGCTACGGCAAGGCAGGCAGGACGCCGGGCAAGTACACGGCGACGTTCACCTGCTCCGACGGCACGAAGACCTCCCGCGCTTTCACCATCATCGGAACGCCACCGAAGCCGACCACGACCAAGCCGAAGGCGCCTCAGGTCGCGGTGAAGCCGGCCGGAGCACCACAGACCGGCGGCGGTCACGCCCCTATGGCGTGGGACTGGTGAGCTGAGCGCGCAGGTCCTCGGCGGTGGTGACCGGGCGTTCGCATACATAGCCGCGGCACACGTACGCGGCGGCGGCGCCCTCCACCAGCGGCCGATCGGCCAGCAGCGGCACTCCGTCCGCGTCCGGCGTGCCGCTCACGACGACGGCGCCGTCCGGCGACGACGCGACGGCGGCGGCCAGCAGCTCCGCGCGAGAAGCGGCATCCGGACCGACGACCGCCACCTGGACCGGACCGGCGGTGGCGGCTTCGGCGACCGTGAGCCAGTGTCCGGCGAACCGCGGCGCGTGGGCGGCGAGCCGTCCCGCACGCGCCAAGGCCTGCTCGGCCGCCTCGCGGTAGCGGCCCACCCGGTCGTGTCCCGCCAGCACGGAGGCGGTCAGCAACGCGTTCGCCAGCGCCGAAGCACCCGAAGGGCTCGCGTTGTCGGTCGGGTCGGAAGGCCGCTGCACCAGGACTTCCGCGTCGTCGGCCGTGTCGTAGTAAGCCCCCGTCGCGTCCGGGATGCCGAAGTGGCCCAAGGCGAGGTCCAGCAAGGTGAGCGCGTCGGCGAGCCGGCGCGGCTCGCCGGTCGCCTGGTGGAGTTCGAGCAAGCCTTCGGCGAGGCACGCGTAGTCCTCCAGCACCCCGGCCGTCGTGCCGACGACGCCGTCGCGTGAAGTCCGGCGCAGCCGTCCGTCCACGAAATGGGTCTCCATCAGGAAATCCGCCGCACGGGCCGCCGCGTCTATCCACTGTGGACGGTTTAACCGTGCACCCGCCTTGGCGAGCGCGCCGATCGCGAGCCCGTTCCACGCGGCGATGACCTTGTCGTCACGGGCGGGCTGCGGACGTTCGTTCCGCGCCGTCAGCAGCGCACGACGGACGCGCTCGTAACGCATTTCGTCCTCTGGATGCGGTTCGCGCAGCCGCAGGGTCGACGCGCCGTGCTCGAAATTCCCCCGTTCGGTCACCTGGAACAGCCCGGCCGCCCAGGCACCGTCCTCCTCGCCGAGCACTTCGGCCAGTTGCGCGGGAGTCCAGACGTAGGTCAGCCCCTCGACGCCATCGGTGTCCGCGTCGAGTGACGCGGCGAAACCGCCTTCGGCCGTCCCGAGGTCGCGCAGCAGGAACTCCGCGGTCTCCTCGACGGTCCGCCGCGCGTACTCATGTCCGGTCACGCCGTGGAACTGCGCGTAGAACCGCAGCAGCAACCCGTTGTCGTACAACATCTTCTCGAAGTGCGGCACTTCCCAGCGCGCGTCGACCGAGTAGCGCGCGAAGCCACCCGCGAGCTGATCGTTCAGCCCGCCGAGTGCCATGGCCTCGGCCGTGTGCTCGACCATGTCGAGGCCGGAGCCGGTGCGCTCGTGGTGACGCAGCAGGAAGTTCAACGCCATCGTGGGCGGGAACTTCGGCGCGCTCCCGAAACCGCCGTTCCCGGTGTCGTACTCCTTGCGCAGCGTGGCGACCGCGGAATCCAGCGCGGCACCGTCCACAACGGACTCCGGCAGCGGACCGCTCTTCTCCGTGAGATGGGCGATGATCTGCCGCGCGCCGGACCGCAACTCGTCCGGACGCTCACCCCAGGCTTCGGCGACGGCGACGAGCAACTGCGAGAACGACGGCATCCCCGGCCGCGGCGACGGCGGATAGTAAGTACCGCAATGGAACGGTTCGCCGTCCGGCGTCAGGAAACACGTCATCGGCCAGCCACCCTGACCGGTCATCGCCTGGGTGGCCGCCATGTACACCGAGTCGATGTCCGGGCGCTCCTCGCGGTCCACCTTGATGTTGACGAAGTTCGCGTTCATCAGCGTGGCGGTGGCCTCGTCCTCGAAGGACTCGTGCGCCATGACGTGACACCAGTGGCAAGCCGCGTAGCCGACCGAAAGCAGGATCGGCACGTTCCGCCGTTTCGCCTCGGCCAGCGCCTCCTCACCCCACGGCCACCAGTCCACCGGGTTGCCGGCGTGCTGCAGCAGGTACGGACTGGTCGCGGCCTTCAGGCGGTTCGACATGTCTCCAGGGTCGCACGCGGAAAAGCGGGAGCGCAGAACGGCCGTCTGCGCGACACTCCTCCGGTGCTCCTGACCATGACGACCACCCGGAACCCGGCCACCGACCTCGGCTTTCTCCTGCACAAACATCCGGAGAAGGCGCAATCCTTCACGCTCTCGGCCGGGACGGCGCATGTCTTCTACCCCGAGGCGTCCGAAGAGCGCTGCACCGTCGCGCTGCTGGTCGAGCTCGACCCGGTCGAGCTCGTGCGCGGTGGCGGCACGTCGCTGACCCAGTACGTCAACGACCGGCCGTACGCGGGCGGCTCGTATCTCGCGGTGGCGCTGCGGGCGGCCTTCACCACGGCCTTGTCCGGCCGGTGCGCGAACCGGCCGGAGCTGGCCGGCGAGCGGTTCCCGCTGGAGATCCACGTCCCGTCGCTGACCGCGCGCGGCGGTGCGGAGGTCGTCCACAAGCTGTTCGAGCCCCTCGGCTGGAAGGTCGAAACGAAGGCCATCCCGCTCGACCCCGAGTTCCCGCAGTGGGGCGATTCCCGTTACGTCGATCTCCGGCTGACCGGGACCCAGCGTGTCGTCGACGCGTTGCGGCACTTGTACGTCCTGCTGCCCGCTCTCGACGGCGACAAGCACTACTGGATCGGGCAGGACGAGGCCGACAAATTGCTGCGCGCCGGCGAGGGCTGGCTCGCGGAGCATCCGGAACGGGACCTGATCACCAACCGGTATCTCGAACGACGCCGCCCGATCGTCTCGTACGCGCTCGCCCGGCTCGCGGAGGCGGACGACGTGCCCGCCGAGGCCGAAGCCCGGGTCACCGAGCTGCCGGACCGGCCCGAACCACTGTCGGTCCAGCGTCAGGGCAGCGTGCTCGCGGCACTCCGGGCGGCGGGCGCGCGGCGCGTGCTCGACCTCGGCTGCGGCGGCGGCGCGCTGCTGCGCGTGCTGCAGAAGGAGCCGTCCTTCACGGAAATCGTCGGTGTCGACGTGTCCGCGAGCGCGCTCGACATCGCCGACAAGCGGCTCAAGGACAAGACACGGATCACCCTGAAGCAGTCCGCGCTGACCTACGCGGATCCGTCGCTGGCCGGCTACGACGCGGCCGTGTTGATGGAGGTGATCGAGCACGTCGACGAGGAGCGCCTGCCCGCGCTGGAGCACGCCGTGTTCGGTGTCGCCGCGCCGCGGACCGTGCTCGTCACGACGCCGAACGCCGAGTACAACCGGCACTTCGAATTCCTCGAAGAAGGCCGGTTCCGGCACGCGGACCACCGTTTCGAGTGGACCCGCGAGCAGTTCCGCTCGTGGGCCGACGGCGTCGCGGCACGACAGGGCTACGACGTCCGCCACCTGCCGGTGGGACCGGAGTCCCAGGAATCAGGACCGCCGACCCAAATGGCGGTCTTCACGTCTCGAAAGGAGGCCGTGGCATGAAACTGACCATTCCCGACATGTCCCTCGTCGTGCTCGTCGGGGCCTCCGGCTCCGGCAAGTCGACCTTCGCGCGGACGCATTTCGCGCCCACCCAAGTACTGTCCAGCGACTACTTCCGCGGTCTGGTGGCCGACGACGAAAACGACCAGAGCGCGTCGGCCGCCGCTTTCGACGTGCTCCACTACGTCGCGGCGAAGCGGCTCGAAGCGGGCCGGATCACGGTGATCGACGCGACGAACGTCCAGCGCGCGTCGCGGGCGAGCCTGTTGAAGCTGGCGAAGGAGTACGACGTCCTTCCGACGGCGATCGTGCTCGATCTGCCCGTGAAGGTCTGCCACGAGCGCAACGAGGCCCGGCCCGACCGCGACTTCGGCGAACACGTCGTCCGGCGTCAGCGCGGCGAGCTGCACCGCTCGCTGAAGTCGTTGGAGCGCGAGGGTTTCCGCCGTGTGCACGTGCTGCGGAGTGAAGCCGAGGTCGCCGAAGCCGAGATCGTCGTCGAGCCACTGCGCAACGATCGCCGCGAGCTGACCGGGCCGTTCGACGTCATCGGCGACGTCCACGGCTGCCGCGAGGAACTGGACGAACTGCTCACCGAGCTGGGTTACGTCGACGATGTGCACCCGGAGGGCCGGACCGCGGTGTTCGTCGGCGACCTCGTCGACCGCGGCCCCGACACACCGGGTGTGCTGCGCCGGGTGATGACGATGGCCGAGGCGGGCAGCGCGCTGGTCGTCTGCGGGAACCACGAGCAGAAACTGGTCCGCGCGCTGAACGGGCGCAACGTCAAGACGACGCACGGCCTCGCGGAGTCGCTGGAACAGCTTTCCGCGCAGGACGAGGACTTCCGCGCGAAGGCGCACGCCTTCTGCGAAGGGCTCATCGCGCACTACGTCCTCGACGGCGGCAAGCTCGTCGTGGCGCACGCCGGCCTGCCCGAGAAGTTCCACGGGCGCGCGTCCGGCCGGGTGCGTAGCACCGCACTGTACGGCGACACCACCGGCGAGACCGACGAATACGGCCTGCCGGTGCGGCTGCCGTGGGCGCGCGACTACCGCGGCAAGGCGATGGTCCTCTATGGACACACGCCGACGCTGGAACCGGAATGGATCAACGGGACCATGTGTCTCGACACGGGCTGTGTCTTCGGTGGCAAGCTGACCGCTTTGCGTTACCCGGAGCGGGAAGTCGTCTCGGTGAAGGCGAAGAAGGTCTGGTACGAGCCGTCCCGTCCGCTCGAACCGGCGCGGCCGCTGGGTGGGCGCGAGCCGGCGGTGCTGGAGCTGGGCGACGTCACCGGGAAGCGGATCGTCGAGACGCGGCAGCACGGCCGGGTCGGCGTCTCCGCCGAACAGTCGGCGGCGGCGCTCGAGGTGATGAGCCGCTTCGCCGTCGACCCGCGCTGGCTGCCGTACCTGCCGCCGACCATGGCGCCGTGTTCGACGTCCGCCACGGACGGCTACCTCGAACATCCCGAGGAGGCTTTCGCCGAGTTCCGCGCGGCGGGTGTCGACCACGTCCTGTGCGAAGAGAAGCACATGGGCTCGCGTGCAGTCGTGCTCGTCTGCCGTGACGACGACGTGGCTCCCGCCCGGTTCGGGATCCAGGGTCCCGGCGCGGTCTACACCCGCACCGGGCGGCCGTTCTTCACTCCGGAGCAGAACGCACAGCTGCTCGCCGGTGTGCGAGAAGCGGCATCGGAGCTGTTCGACGAACTGGACACCGGCTGGCTGCTGCTGGACACGGAGCTGCTGCCGTGGAGCGCGAAAGCGGGGTCGCTGATCTCCGGGCAGTACGCGGCCGTGGGCGCGGCGGCCCAAGCCGTGCTGCCCGCCGCCGTCGCCTCACTGGACGCGGCGGCCGCTCGCGGGGTCGACGTGTCGGAGCTCTTGTCTCGCACCCGGACTCGTGAGTCCACTGTGGACGCGTACCGGCGGGCGTACCGGCGTTACTGCCGGCCGACCGACGGCCTCGACGGCGTCCGGCTGGCGCCGTTCCAGATCCTTGCGTCGGAGGGGCACGCGTACCACGACCGGCCGCACGAGTGGCATCTTTCGCTGCTGGACCGGCTCACCGGCGACCTGTTCACGCGCACGCGGACACTGGCCGTCGACACCACCGATCCGGCGTCGGTGGCGCGCGGCGTGGACTGGTGGCTGGACCTGACCGGTGCGGGCGGCGAGGGCATGGTCGTCAAACCGGCGGCGAACCTGACACGGGGCGCGCGCGGGCTGGTGCAGCCCGGCGTCAAGGTGCGCGGACGCGAATACCTGCGGATCATCTACGGGCCCGACTACACGCTGCCGGAGAACCTGGAGCGGCTGCGCAAGCGGGGTCTCAACCGGAAGCGGGCGCTGGCGCTGCGCGAGTACGCGCTGGGGCTGGAGGCGCTGGAGCGGCTGGCGCGTGGGGAGCCGCTGTGGCGGGTGCACGAGTGCGTGTTCGCCGTGCTGGCCCTGGAGTCGGATCCGGTCGACCCGCGCCTCTGACGCGCTTCGGCTCGTGAGTGGTAAGGACGGTTAGAACCGTCCTTACCACTCACGAGCGTCAGTCGGACTTGGCGCTCGGTTTCTCCGTCTTCGCGAGCGGCTCCTCGGCGTCCGCCGTTTCGTCAGCGGCCTCGGGGGCCTCCGCGGAAGCGGCCGCAGGCTCGTCGAAGCTCTCCGGCACCCGCTTCAGGTGCTTGGTCATCGACCGCACCAGCAGCGCGACGGCGATCAGGAAGAGGATCAGGATCAGGAAACCCACCGGCGACGACTTGCCGAAGTCCTCACCTTGGCCGCCGTTGTCGCCGTTGCCGGGCTGCTGCGCCAGGAACTGCGACGACACCGTCACCGGGACGACGGCGAACGCCGGCACCACGACCGTGCTCATGGCGCCTCCGCGGGAAAAATTACGTCGGCGTGCATTAGCCCTCCTTCAAGCCGGCGAACAAATCGTCCTCCGGCAGGGTGCTGTCCACCAGTGAGCGGACCAGCTCGTACTCCTCGGTCGGCCAGACCTCGCGCTGCAGGTCGCGCGGGACGGCGAACCAGCGGCTGTTCGGGTCGATCTGGGTGGCGTGCGCCTTCAAGGCGTCGTCACGCTGCTCGAAGTAGTGGCCGCATGCGACGCGGGTGGTCACCCGCTCCATGACGTCGGCCTTCTCCGGGTCCCACGACTTGAGCCACTCCTCGTACGGCGACTCCAGGCCGCGCGCGAGCAGGGCCTCGTGGAACACCGTCATCCTGGCGCGCGAGAACCCGTGCACGTAGTACAGCTTCATCGGCTGCCACGGCTCGCCCGCCTCCGGATAGCGCTCCGCCTCGCCGGCGGCGTCGAAGGCCGCGACCGAGATCTCGTGCGTACGGATGTGGTCGGGGTGCGGGTAGCCGCCGTTCTCGTCGTAGGTGACGATCACGTGCGGGCGGAACTCGCGGATGACCTTCACCAGGGCGCCGGTGGACTCTTCGAGCGGGATGACCGCGAACGAGCCCTCGGGGACCGGGGGAAGCGGGTCGCCCTCGGGCAGGCCCGAGTCGACGAACCCGAGCCAGACGTGGCTCACGCCGAGGATCTTGGCCGCGCGGGCCATCTCCTCCCGGCGGATCTCGGTCATGTTGGCCAGTACTTCGGGACGGTCCATGGCCGGGTTCAGCACACTGCCCGCTTCGCCGCCGGTGCAGGTCACGACCATGACCTCGTGCCCTTCGGCGGCGTACCTGGCCATGGTGGCGGCACCCTTGCTCGACTCGTCGTCGGGGTGCGCGTGCACCGCCATCAGGCGGAGGCGTGACTTCGGCGGTTCGTTGGCTGGCACCATGCTCCGAACGTCCCCTTCTCGTTCCCTATTCCCCTGCGACCCTGCCTGACGGCCCGCCCGGCCGGGCGCGGATACTCGAGGGGAACCACTCGCATACGACCCCATTGTCCCTGCGAGCACGACGAGACCTACCGGGAGGCCCGGGTTGAGCACGGGACAGGACGCTCCCAGCGCGGAAAGCACCCGGACGGACGTGCCCGAGGACCGCTACGGCAAGACCCGCGCCGCGAAGCCCGCACGCTGGCGGCGCCTGGTGTTCGGCGTGGTGGCGCTGCTGGTCAGCGGCGGAATCGCCTATGTCGCGTACACGAACTTCGGCAGCGCGCCCATCGAGGGCGAACGCGTCTCGTTCGACGAGAAGCCGGGCGACGCGATGGAGATCACCATCAACGTGACCAGGGACGATGTGAACCGTCCGGGCGTATGCGTCGTCCGCGTCCGCGACAAGGCGGGGGCCGAAAGCGGCCGTAAAGAGGTCCTGATTCAGCCTGGTTCGAAGAACAGCAGGGTGACGACCACCATCAAGAGCATCGGAAGGCCGGTCACGGCTGATATCTTCGGGTGCTCATACGACGTACCACGCTACCTGTCAAGGCCATAGCGGCCAACGGGGTGAAACGGGCGCCCAACGCCGAGGCGCGACCGAATTCCACCGGCGGCGATGCCTCGCGCCGTGTTACTCTGATCTACCGGCACGGCCCAAGACGGGCCGTGTTTTTCCTTTATCTCAGCCAGGCCGGCGCGCCATGCCGGCCCGGTGGCCGGCTTGTACACCCAAGCCTGGCAGGCCCTACTAGGAGATGGTGACCGTGAGCGACACAAAGGTGACCTGGCTGACCCAGGATGCCTACGACAGGCTCAAGCAGGAACTCGACCACTACATCGAGCTCCGCCCGGTCATCGCTGCGAAGATCAACGACAGCCGGGAAGAGGGCGACCTCAAGGAGAACGGCGGCTACCACGCCGCCCGTGAGGAGCAGGGCCAGCACGAGGCCCGCATCCGCCACCTCCAGGAGCTCCTCCGCTCGGCCAAGGTGGGCGAGCCGCCCGCCAACGACGGCAGCGCCGGACCGGGCAAGGTCCTCACCGTGCGTTACGACGGTGACGACGAGGACGAGAACTTCCTCTTGGCGACCCGCGAAGAAGGCACCGAGGGCGACCTCGACGTCTACTCGCCGGAGTCCCCGCTCGGCAAGGCGCTGCTCGGCGCCAAAGAGGGCGAGACCCGCGAGTACGAGCTGCCCAACGGCAGCATCCAGAAGGTGACGCTCGTCAAGGCCGTGCCGTACACCGGCAAGTGAGCCTCCGCGCGCCCGGCCCGATATGGCCGGGTGCGCATATGAGCCGTTAGCGTGACCTCCGGAGAATTCTGGAGGGAACGATGAGCGAGCTACCGATCTGCGTCGCCTGCGGCATGCAGTACGCGGAACCGAGGTCCGACTGCCCGATCTGCGAGGACGAACGTCAGTACGTCCCGCAGGCCGGACAGCGGTGGACCGATCTGAACACCGTCCGCGCGAGCGGCACGTACACGGCTCGTATCGAGGAGCAGGGACCCGGCCTCATCGGGGTCGGATCCACTCCCAACTTCGCCATCGGCGAGCGGGCGCTGCTGGTCAAGGCCGGATCCGGCAACTTCCTGTGGGACTGCGCGGGCTTCATCGACGACGACCTCGTCGCGAAGGTCCGCGAACTCGGCGGGATCACCGGCATCGCGATCAGCCACCCGCACTACTACACCACCATGGTCGAGTGGGCCGATGCCTTCGACGTGCCGGTCTACCTGCACGAGGGCGACCGGCAGTGGATCGGCAGGCCGGATCCGGCGATCAAGCTGTGGAGCGGCACGACCCTCGACGTCGCCCCCGACCTGCGGCTGATCAACCTCGGCGTGCATTTCGCCGGCGGGACCGTGCTGCACTGGCCGGACGGGGAAAACGGCCGCGGCGCGGTGCTGTCGGGCGACATCCTGCAGGTCATCCCCGACCGGCGCTTCGTCGGCATGATGTACAGCTACCCGAACCTGATCCCGGAACGTCCCGAGGTCGTCCGCCGCGCCGCCGAGATGCTCGAACCGTACGAGTTCGAGGCGATCTACGGCGCCTGGTGGGACGCGATCATCCGCACCGACGGGCACGAGGCGGTCCAGCGGTCCGCGAAGCGGTATCTGAGCCAGGTGGGCTAGCTCCGCGCCAGCCGTTCCAGCAGCGGCCGTACGCGCGGCGGAACCGGCGTCGACAACGCGATCGACGTCGACGTCCGCCGCACGTACGGCGCGCCGACCACCTCGTCCACCACACGCTGCAGGTCGTCGTTGTTGCGGGCCACCATGCGCACGAAGAGGTCGCCCTGACCGGTCGTCGCGTAGACCTCGCACACCTCGTCGATCGCGGACAGCGCCTCCGCCACCTCGGCCCGGCGGCCCTGCGCGATCTCCAGGACGGCGAACGCGGTGAGGCCGTATCCCATCGCCGCGAGGTCGAGTTCGGGCGGGAACCCGCCGAGGATCCCGCGTTCGGTCAGCCGGTCCAGCCTGGCCTGCACGGTGCCCCGCGCGACGCCGAGACGGCGGGCGCATTCGAGCACGCCGAGCCGGGGCGAGTCGGTGAGCAACAGCAGCAGCCGCGCGTCCAGCGCGTCGAGCGCTTCCGACATCGGGCCTACCTCCTACACAGGTTGTCCACTTTGACTGCGCCACCCGGCCCTCGACTGGACATAGTGCGCAGTGAAATTCTTGACCGTTGCGCATTTTGTCACGCGCTCGGATGCTTCAGGGCATGACGCACACAGTGGAACCCCAGGGTGCTCTTGACGACGTGAGCTACGACCAGCTGCGTCAGCTCGTCGGCCTCGTCGACCACGACTCTTCGACCGACCCCTTCCCGGTGAAGTCGATGGACGCGGTGGTGTTCATCGCGGGCAACGCCACGCAGACCGCGTGGTTCTACCAGGTCGCTTTCGGCATGCGGCTCGTCGCGTACTCCGGCCCCGAGACCGGGAACTTCGAGCGCAAGTCGTTCGTGCTGAAGTCGGGCTCGGCCCGCTTCGTGATCACCGGCGGCGTCAAGCCCGACTCCCCGCTGCTCGACCACCACCGCCGCCACGGCGACGGCGTCATCGACCTCGCGCTCGAGGTCGCCGACGTCGACCGGTGCATCGAGCACGCCCGCTCGCAGGGCGCCACCGTCCTCGAGGAGCCGCACGACGTCTCCGACGAACACGGCACCGTGCGCATCGCCGCGATCGCGACCTACGGCGAGACCCGCCACACGCTGATCGACCGGTCGAAGTACACCGGCGTCTACCTCCCCGGCTACCAGCCGCGCGAGAGCAGCGTCGTCCGCCCCGAAGGCGCCCCGAAGCGGCTGTTCCAGGCCGTCGACCACTGCGTCGGCAACGTCGAACTCGGCAAGATGGACTACTGGGTCGACTGGTACCACCGCGTCATGGGCTTCGTGAACATGGCGGAGTTCGTCGGCGACGACATCGCGACCGAGTACTCGGCGCTGATGAGCAAGGTGGTCTCCAACGGCAACCACCGCGTCAAGTTCCCGCTCAACGAGCCGGCGATCGCGAAGAAGAAGTCGCAGATCGACGAGTACCTCGAGTTCTACGGCGGCGCGGGCTGCCAGCACATCGCGCTGGCCACCAACGACATCGTCGCGACGGTGAAGGCGATGCGCGCCGCGGGCGTCGAGTTCCTCGACACCCCGGACTCCTACTACGACGACCCGGAGCTGCGTGCGCGGATCGGCGAGGTCCGGGTGCCGATCGAGAAGCTCAAGGAGCACCGCATCCTGGTCGACCGCGACGAGGACGGCTATCTGCTGCAGATCTTCACCAAGCCGATCGGCGACCGCCCGACGGTGTTCTACGAGCTCATCGAGCGGCACGGTTCGCTCGGCTTCGGCAAGGGCAACTTCAAGGCCCTGTTCGAGGCCATCGAGCGTGAGCAGGAGCGCCGAGGCAATCTTTAACGGCGAGGCGCCATCGGCGCGGCGCCATCGGCGCGGCGCCGCGGCAACCTCTGACCCCGGCAGTTCGCAAGGCGTGAAAGGGCTCTTCATCGCACTTCGTGCGGTGAGGGGCCCTTTCGCTACGTGACGGGGCCGACTTTGTCGGCGCGGGGTGGTAGACCGGACGGGAACTAAACTTCGAGCACTCCGGAACCGAAGGCTCCTTCGGGCCGTCAGTGTGAAGACGTCAGCATGCAGCTTTTGGAAGGGTCCCGATGCCGGACAACGTCGACGCCAGCGAACGCATGGTGGACAACTGGACGAAGCAGATCCAGGAGACCGCCGCGCGCTATCAGGCGATGGCCGCACGCATGCAGGGCCAGACCGTCACCGAGCGGTCGAAGGACAACACCATCGAGGTCACGATCGACTCGAAGGGCCTGCTCACGAACCTGGTCATCTCCGAAGCCGCGAGCGGCAAACGGATGGCGGAGGTCTCGTCGCAGGTCATGCGCCTCGTCCAGCTCGCGCAGTCCCGGATCCCGGAGCTGCTGCAGGCGGCGATGGCCGAGACGGTCGGGACCACCGACGAGACGGCGAACCGGGTGATCGCGGAGGCGCAGAGCACCTTCCCCGAAGCCCCGCCGGAGGAGAACCTCGCACCGCCGGAACCCGAGCGGCACCACCGCTTCGGCCCGGAGGAGGAAGAGCCCCCGCCGCCGTCCACGCAGGCGAACCCGGCCCAGAACCCACCTCAGCCGAAGCCGATCCCGCGCCGCCGCCGCACGCAGGACGACGATGACGACGACTTCGGCGGCAGCATCCTTTCGTAGACGTCCATCCGGCCTGGTAGAGGGGAGAAACCATGGCAGGCAAGGGTTATGAGCTCGGCGCCGACCTCGACGCGCACGCAAAGCAGATCGACGGCATCGCCGACGGCCTGCGCACGGCGGTCGACGCCGCGCAGCAGGTGAGCATGCCGACCGACGCGTACGGCATCATCTGCCAGCCGTTCCGGATGATGCTCGACCCGGTGGAGGAGTTCGGCATCAACGCGCTGAACAAGGCCGTCGAGGCCGCGACCACGGTGGCGAACAACGTGCGGTCCGCGTCGAACGCCTACCAGACGCAGGACGAGAACTTCGCCGCCGAGTTCAAGAACGTGCAGGTGCCCGACTGATGCCCGAGGGAAACCCGCTCGTCGCGAACGCACCGACCGACGGCGACGGCCCCGGACCGCTGACGGCCGGGAACAGCGAGTACGGCTACGCGGCGGGCATCGGTGTCGCCGAGTCGGCCATGGACGCCTTCAACGGGATCTCGAACGGCGACTGGATCGGCGGCGGGCTCGGCGTGCTGAGCCTCGCCGGCGAGATGGCCAGCGCCGCGATCGACCCGTTCGGCTACCTGATGTCGTCGGTGGCATCGTTCCTGATGGAACACATGCAGCCGCTGAAGGACATGCTGGACGCGGTCGCCGGTGATCCGCCGGTCATCCAGTCGTACTCGGAAACCTGGGGCAACGTCGCCAAGAAACTGGAAGACACCCAGGTCGAATTCTCGAACGCGGTCAAGAACGGCACGTCCGGCTGGACGGGCGACGCGGCCGACCAGTACCGCAAGCAGGCCGCGGAGCAGGCGGAGGCGATCAGCGGCGCGGCGACGGTCGCGGGCGGGATCAGCACCGTCGTGATGATCTTCGGCGAGATCGTCGCATTCGTCCGCGAGTTCATCCGCCAGCTGATCGCGGACGCGGTCGGCAAGCTCATCGCGTGGGTCATGGAGACGGTGTTCTCCCTCGGCTTCGGCACGCCCGTGGTGGTCGCGCAGGCCGTCACCGCGATCGCCAAGTGGGCCGCGAAGATCGCCGACAAGCTCAAGGAACTCTGCGACGCGATGCGTCGGGTCTCGCCGTTGCTGGGCAAGCTGGTCGACGTCTTCGAGAAGATCATCAAGATCTTCGGCAAGATCGCGGGCAAGGTCACCGGCCTCGACGTGATCAACACCAAGAACATCAAACCGGGCGGGTTCATCCAGCGCGGCGGCAGCGGCGGCGGATCCGGTGGGACGGGCGGTGGCGGCTCGGGCTCCGGCGACGGCCCGGACGGCGACGGTTCCGGTTCCGGTGATGGGTCCGGTAGCGGCGACGGTTCCGGCAGCGGCTCCAACGGTGACAACTCCGGGGGCAACTCGGGCGACACCGGCAGCGGCCCCAACGACGGCTCCGGAGGCAACTCCGGCGACACCGGCAGCGGCCCCAACGACGGCTCCGGAGGCAACTCCGGCGACACCAACAGCGGCCCGAACAACGGCTCCGGCGGTTCGAGCGATTCCGGCTCGAACGGCGGGTCCAGCGGGGATACCCCGTCCACCACCACCCGCGGTGGTGACGGCGGCGGTTCGTCCACCCGTTCCGACGGCGGCTCCCCCAACCGGACCGGCGACGGACCGTCCACTTCGGACGGAAACTCCGCCGGTGGCGATGGTTCCCCCAGCACCGCCCGTTCCGACACGTCGACGCCGCACACCCGGTCCGACGGTGGTTCACCCGGCGATTCCGCCACCCCGAACCGCACGTCCGATGGCGGCTCGCCCAGCCCGAACCGCGCGGACACCGGCGGATCGCCCGCTCCGCACACGCGCGCCGACACCAGCGGCTCCCCGAGCCACACCCCCGACAGCAGCTCCCCCACCCCGCACACCCGCGCGGACACCAGCGGCTCCCCGAGCCACACCCCGGACAGCGGCTCTCCCGCACCGCACACGCGCGCCGACACCAGCGGCACGCCCAGCCACACCCCCGACAGCGGCTCCCCCGCACTGCACACGCGCGCCGACACCAGCGGCACGCCCAGCCACACCCCCGACAACGGGTCCCCCGCACCGCACACCCGTGCCGACACCAGCGGGCCCCAGAGCCACACCCCCGACAGCGGCGCCTCGCCCCGGACGCACGGCGGCGACGGCGGCGGTTCGCCCACCCCGCGGTCGGACCCGTCACCTGGCCACCACGGCGGCAACGACGGTGGCAGCCCCACCCGGCCGACCGACAGCGGAACGACGACCAGCGGCACCGCACCCACCGCACCGCGTCTCGGCGACGCCGGCCCGTCACACGTGCCTTCGCAGCGCGGCGGTCCCGGTGGCGACGCTTCGCACGGTGTCCCGCCGCAGGGTCAGCCGGTCGCCGGCGGCATGCCGCCGCAAGGCGCTCCGGGCGGCACACCCGGCGGCACCCCGGGCTCGCCCGGCGGCAGGCCGCAGGGTGGCGGCTGGACGGGAACACCCGGTTCACCGCGCACCCCGGACACGAACGCCCCGCGCACCCCGGACACCCACACCGGCCCCAGCCGCGGTCCCGGCCAGACGGGCCCCGGCGGACGGCCGAACCAGCCGCATCAGCCGCAGCCGGTCGCCAGGGGCAACGAGTTCGGTCCCGGCGCCCAGCCGCACACCGGCTCACCGAGCACGCACGGCCCTGGCAACCGGCCCGGCGGCACGGGTCCAGGCAACACCGGTCCGGGCGGCCGCGGCCCCGGTGGCCACTCCGGGCCGCCGCATTCGCCGGACGGTCACGGCCCCGACGGGCACGGACCGCGCCAGGACCCGAACGGGAATCCCGACAGCACGCCGCACGACCGCGGCCCCGACGGCGAGCCGGATCGTCCGCTGACGTCCGACGAGGTCAACCAACGGCATTCGGAGAGCACCCCCGCGGGTAGCTCGTACCACCGCGGCGACTCGGACATGGGCGACCTGCCGCACCGGGTCCAGCCGGATCCGGACGGCCGCTACACCGTCGACGTGCACGTCACGCCGGACGGGCACGCCCGGATCGGCAACCGCACCTACACCCCGGAAGAGTTCGCGGACATCCTGCGGCGCAACGGGGATTACGACGGCCGTCCGGTCCGCCTGATCGGCTGCGACGCAGGCTCGAACGATTTCGCGCGCCGTCTGTCGCGGGAACTCGACACCGAGGTGATGGCGCCGAGCAAGCCTGCGTGGACCGACTCGAACGGGCGCGTCTTCTCGTCGGACTACGAGATCGGCCCCGACGGCCGGCCCCGGCCCAAGATCCCGCCGAACGGCGAATGGGACGTCCACAGCCCCGACGGCACCGCCCGCCGGGCGAGCGACGACGGCTTCACCCCCGACACGTCGCACACGGACAAGCAGGACGTGGACGCCGACAGCGCCCGCAGCCGCGGTGACGGCGACGACGCCGGTCATCCGCCGTACGACGACGTTCCCAAACCCCGGACGATCAGCCGGGATTCGCCGGAGTTCAACGAGCGGTTCGCCGACTGGAACCGGCGGGACGATGCGGAGTTCACCGGGCAGCGGAACCGGCCGGACGGGCACGATCCGGTCGATTCGCCTCGCGTCATCGACGAGGTGGAACCTCGCACCAAGAACTCCAAATTGGACTCCGAAGGGGTCCCGCAGGCCCTCCGCGGGGAGAAGCCGCTCGCGGGCGACGCCGAGTACAAGGTCGAGTACAAGAACGGTGCGACCACCCGGTTCTTCACCGACACCGATGGCAAGGTGACGCATGTCGAAGCGACTCCCGGCACCAAGGAGCCGTTCCACAACCCCGACCTGCGCTACCCGCTGCAGCCCGGCACGCAGTACCGGGTCCCCAACTTCAACGACCCCGACAAGGCATGGACCTTCGAGGTCGGCGCGAACGGGAAGCCGACGGCCATGACCGGCGACCCGGCCTTCCGCGGCCAGAACGAGGACTTCCGGGACCAGGCTTCGCAGGACAGGTCCAACGCCGAAGGCAAGAAGGCCTACAAGAACCATCCCGACTACGGAGACGAGCACAAACCCGTCCGCTGGGCGGGCGGTCACCTCGCGGCGAACGAGATGGGTGGCCCCGGCGAGTACATCAACATGCATCCCCAGATGGCCGGCTCCAACAGTGGTAACTACAAGGACGGTTGGATCTACGACGCATCGTGGCGGGCGCAGGAGGTCGAGCTCGGCAAGTTCGCCGAGCGGCCCGGCCAGGAGATCGAGAACTACCAGGTCCGGATGGAAGGCGACAGTAACGGCGTTCCGGAGAATGTGACGATGCGCTGGCAGGAAGTCGTGTACAAGGTCGACGAACACGGCGATCTCGTCCTTGGCCCGGACGGCAAACCGATCGAGCTGTCCCGTGAGACGAAACAACGGGACTTCCCGAATGATCCCTCCAAGGTGAACTACGGCCCGCGGGACCGGTACAAGGGGCACGGAGGATCGTGATGACGGACGAACTCACCGGCGGCATCGTGTCGGCGCTGGCGAAGGCCGCGCCGGAAGGCTGGGCCCGGATCAGACTCAAGGTGTCCGCGACGGTGCTGGCCTACGACTACGCCACCGAAATCCGGTTGGCCGACGGGCGGAGCGGGGACGTCGACCTGCCCGCCGAAGTGCGTGGAGGCTTTCGCGAGCTGCGGGACCGGATGTACGAACCGGATCGCGGTACCTGGTTCTCCGCGACGCTGGTGCTCGAAAAAGGCGCGGCTCCGGAGTTCTCGTTCAACTTCGACGAGGACCCGAAATGGTGGCCCCCGTTGCACCCGGCGACCTTCACGCGTGACCTGGAAGCCTTCCCGCGCGACGACGAGCACATCCCGCCGTGGCTGAGGAATCTGCTCACCGAGGGCGCGCGACTGGAAGACGCGCGGGACACACCGGCCTGAACCCGCACCGTGCCATGATGGGTCGCCGCTACCGAGGCGGCGACCACGAGGAGGTTTTACCGGATGGCTGCTCAATGGCCTCAGCTCGACCCCGTCGCCCAGAACGAGCTTCTGGGTGAGATCACCCTGTCGGTGGTCGGCGCACTGCCGCCGGGCTGGCGTGAGGTGGTGCTGGACTACCGGGTGGTCGGCAAGAACATCGACGTCGCGGTCGGCGTGCTCGACCCGAACGGCACCTACCAGGTGTGGGAACCGTCCGTCGAGACGTGGCGCATGTTCCAGCGCCTGCGCGGCGGGATGTACCAGGAAGGCGAAGGAACCTGGTTCTCGGCCAGGCTCGTCATCGAACCGCCGTCCCGGTTCCGGGTGCAGTACAACTGGCAGAACGAGCCCGACTTCCAGCCGTACCCCTCCCCGGACGAGTTCGCGCTGGAACAGGAACGGTTCCCCCGCGGCGAGGCGTTCATGCCGGAATGGTTCAAACGCGGTCTGGCCGCCTCGGGTGCCCAGACCCAGTGAGTTCGTCAGTCGCGTGAGTGAGGGGACATGAGCCGACCACAAGTGCCGTTGAACCAGCAGCAGCAACAGCAGCTCGTCTGGCAGATCGGCCATGCCCTCGCGACGCCGTTGCCGCCCGGCTGGCAGCAGATGCGCGTCGAATACCGGGCGGCGGGCAGGCATGTCGAGGTCGACCTGCTCGTCACCGGTCAGGACGGTCTGCCGCGGCCGGTACAGCCGAGCCCGGAAGCCGTGCAATTGCTCGGGAACCTGCGGGCGGGGATGTACCAGCCAGGCCGCGGGACCTGGTTGAGCGCGATCCTGGTCTACGGATCGGCGGCCGTGCTCAGTACCGACTTCCTCGTGGACGTCGAGCCGCCGTGGCGGCAGGCGCCGCCACCGATCGGCTTCCAGGACGAACTGCGTTTCTTCCCGCGCGCCGAGCAGAACATCCCGCCGTGGCTGCGGCAGCGAGCCGGGCTCGACACCGCGCCGGCGGCCGAGCCTTCGGTGGCGACACCTCTCGCCGAGACCCCGGACGCGCTGAAGTCGCCGCGGGTCTACGACGGTCTCGACGAGTCCGGGCGTCCGCTGGTGAACCGTGAGCCGCTCACCCCGGCTGAGCGGGACCGCGTGCTGGAGTACCTCGACGGCGCCCCGGTCGTGCTGGCGTCGCGGAGCTACGACGCCGATGCCTTCGATCCCGACAGGGAACCGTTGGTGCCGTTGAACTTCCGGACCGACGGCCGGTGGTACTGGCCGGGTGCGGTCGCCTACTACCTGCGTGAGCACGACGTGGCGCCCGATCCCGAGCTGCTCGGTCATATCCGGGCGCTGAGGTTCACGCTGCCCGAGGTCGGAGAGCCCGAACGCGAACTCGCGGTCGCCGCGATCACCGGTCAACCGTCCACTTAGGACGCGGTGATCCGCGGGTGATCCGCGGCCGGATGATGCCATCCGACGGATACGTCACGTGACAAGTTCACGGTCCGGGTACTCTTGATGGCGGCGGCGAAGGCGACCAGGGAGCGCACATGGCACGGGGGAACATCGGCAGGGTCCGGGCGACCCGTTCCGCCGGGATGCTCCCGGTCGTGCTGGCTCTCACCTCGGCCGCGCTCCTGACCGGTGCCGCCGTGTACACGGTCGACCGCGCCGGTTGCGTCGATCCGGGCCAGTACATCCGGCACGACAACCACATCGAACTCGTCGGCGGCTGCGTCGACGGCTCCGAGCTGCCCGCCGTGCCGAAGGGGACTTCGCACGAGGCGGACGCGAAGAGCGGCGTCACGCCCAGCAACTACCGCCCATAACCGGGCGATTCCTCCCACCACACCGCGCTGACCAGCGCGAAAGAGCAAGGGACCTTTGCTCCCACTTACTTAGCTTGACTAAGCGAGTGGGAGCAAAGGTCCCTTGCTCACTGCCTGGGCTCGGCGGCGGTCAGCCCAGGGCCTTGGCCAGATCGTCGACCAGGTCGCTGCCGTCCTCGATGCCGACGGACAGGCGCAGCAGGTTGTCCGGCACCTCCAGGGTGGACCCGGCGGTGCTCGCGTGGGTCATCCGGCCCGGGTGTTCGATGAGCGATTCGATCCCGCCCAGCGACTCGGCGAGGATGAAGAGCTTCGTCTTGGACGCGACGTCGAGCGCGGCCTGCTCACCGTCGATGTGGGTGAACGAGATCATCCCGCCGAAGCGCCGCATCTGCTTCGAGGCGACCTCGTGGCCGGGGTGCTCCGGAAGGCCCGGGTAGTAGACATGCTCGACCTTCGGGTGCTTCAGCAGCATCCGGGCGATCAGTTCGGCGTTGTCGCTGTGCCGCTCCATCCGCAGCGCGAGCGTCTTGATCCCGCGCAGGGTCAGCCACGCGTCGAACGGGCCGGGAACCGCGCCCGCCGCGTTGCGCAGGTAGAACAGCTGCTCGCGCAGCTCGTCCTCGTTCGTCAGGATCGCGCCGCCGACGACGTCGGAGTGCCCGCCGAGGTACTTGGTCGTCGAGTGCAGGACGACGTCGGCACCCAACGACAGCGGGTTCTGCAGATACGGGGTGGCGAAGGTGTTGTCGACGACCAGGCGGGCGCCGGCGCCGTGCGCGACCTCGGCCAGCGCGGCGATGTCGGCGATCCCCAGCATGGGGTTCGTCGGCGACTCGCACCAGATCAGCTTCGTCTCCGGCCGGATCGCCGCGCGGACCTCGTCGATGTTCCCGAGGTCGGCGACGGTGTGCTCGACGCCCCACAGGCTGAGCACCTTGTCGATCAGCCGGAACGTGCCGCCGTACGCGTCGTTGCCGAGTACGAGGTGGTCTCCGGGCCGCAGGGTCGCCCGCAGCAGGACGTCACTGGCCGCCATCCCCGACGCGTACGCCAGACCGTGCCGCGCGCCTTCGAGTGCCGCCAGCGCGACCTCCAGCGCGGTGCGCGTGGGGTTCGCGGTGCGGGAGTACTCGTAGTCGCCTTCACGCGTGCCGCCGACGCCGTCCTGCGCGTAAGTCGAGGTCTGGTAGATCGGCACGATGACCGCGCCGGTCCGGGGATCAGGGGTCTGCCCGGCGTGGATCGCGCGCGTCTCGAAGCCCAGCAGAGAGTAATCGTCGGCCATACCGTCAAGGGTACGACCACCCCTGCCGGATCCCATCGTCTGGGATCGAACTCACCACTGCCCGGGCGGCTGTCCCTGCTGCTGGGCACCGGGGGCCGGCGGGTATCCGGGCTGCGGCGGCGGATATCCGAAGTTCGGCGGCTGCGCGGCACCGGCCGGTGGCTTGGCCGCCAGCCAGCGCGCCGTCGGCGGGACCAGCGCCAGGACGAGGGTCGCGATCGCCGGGATCAGGACCACGAAGAGGAGCCAGCCGAAGCCGAACAGCAGGGTCACCCCGCCGTACGAGAAGTAGAAATGCGAGCCGATCGCCCGGAGCAGGAAGGTCAGCGCCACGAACCCGATCGCGGACGCGGCTCCGATCACGGTGAGCACCCGTCCGGCCCGCTTGCGCAGGAGCAGCATGATCCCGCCGCCCAGGAGCAAAGCCGCGCTGACGAGGTCCAGCGCCGCTCCGACCACCAGGAACGAAATGACGTAGTGGGACAGCTCGATGATGTGGGACGCCAGCCCGGCGAGGAACCAGAGCCCGCCCAGGATCGCGAGGATCCCGGCGATGATCGCGGTGGCGCCGCTCGGCTGCCGCATCGTTCCCGGCGGCGGGTACGCACCTGGTGCCGGGTATCCCTGCGGCGGGTAGTGCTGGAAGGTCATTTCTCCCCCTGTCGGATTCCTTGCCCGGGAAGTACGCCGGATCTCACCATCCGCCCTGCTGGGGGAACTGGTTCTGCGGCCGGTACGGCTGCACCGGCGCGGGCCGCCAGCGCAGATACCGGAAAGTCGGCGGAAGAACCGCCAGCAGCAGCGCGAGCAGCCCGAACACGACCATGGCCAGGCGGAGCACGCCGTCGAAGGTCGCGAACCGGAGCAGGATGTCGAGGTGGATCCGGTACGGCACGCGGAAGGCGATCGGTTCCAGCACGACGGCCAGGATGGCGAGCAGTGAGCCGAGGATCAGCAGGATGGCTCCGATCAACGACCGGAAGAACGTCGTCAACGCGCCCATCAGCAGGAACAACGCGGCGAGCAGGTAGAGCACCAGCTCGACGAGCGCGAAGCCCGGCAGGTTCGAGAGGCTGAACCCCGACGGCAGTTCGATGAAGTAGCGGATCGGGATGAAGCCCGACGCGAGGGCACCGACGAGACCGAGCACCGCGGCGATGATCGCCGTCGCCCCGGAGGGCCTGGCCTGCGGAGCCGGATACCCGAAGGCCGGCGGTCCGGGCTGCTGGGCGGGATATCCGTACGGACCGGTCACGTCGCTCCCGTCGGCCAGGGGTGGGTTGACGGCGCTCACCCTAGCCCGCGGAACCTGGCCGTGGCAGGCGAATCGGGGATACCCCGGCGAAAACGGAACACCCCCGGCCGCGGGCCGGGGGTGTTTCGAGTGAAGCCGTTCAGTGGTGGCGAATCACCACTGCTGCGGGGGCTGACCGGGCTGCTGGCCCGGCTGGCCGAAACCGCCGCTGGGCGGACCCTGCTGACCGGGCTGCTGCCCGAAACCACCGGGCTGCTGCGGAGCCTGACCGAAGCCACCCTGCTGCTGGCCCGGCTGGGCGAAACCACCGCTGGGCGGACCCTGCTGACCGGGCTGCTGCCCGAAACCACCGGGCTGCTGCCCCTGCTGCGGGAAACCACCCGAAGGCGGCTGGCCGGGCTGGCCGAAGCCGCCCTGCGGCTGCCCGCCGTACGGGCCGGGCTGACCCGGCTGGCCGAAGCCACCCTGCGGCGGACCGCCGAACCCACCGGGCTGGCCGCTCTGCGGGGCACCGAGCACCGAACCGCCGCCACCGAGACCCACGAACTGCGCGGTCGCCGGGATCAGGCCGAGCACACCCACGATCAGAATCACGATGCCGAGGAGCAGGTGCAGCAGGCCACCGCCGATACCGGCGCTGTCCCTGGCGGACGGCGGCAGCTTGTCCAGGAAGTCCGACGACGGGGACGAACCGCTGAGCAGGAGGACGCCGAACAGCACCAGCAGCGCACCACCGGCGGCGACGACGATCGGCGCGATCTTCTTCACCGTGCCGGGGAGCTTGCCCGCGAGGGCGAGTCCGACACCGCCGGCGAGCGAAGCGAGCGAGCCGACCAGCAGCATGATCACGTAGAACCAGATCGCGCCCGGGCCGACCAGTCCCGCCTCGTCGAGGAACTTGTCGATCTGCGCCTGGTTCGGAGCGGTGTCGAGGACCTTCGAGTAGTCGCTGGCGTCACCGAAGTAGACGAACGACACGATCAAGGCGATCAGGCCGAGCAACGCCACGACGCCGCCGGCGATGAACCCGAACATCGGGTTCCCGCCGCCACCGCCCGAGACTGCGGGGCTGTAGCCCTGCGGCGGTCCGCCGAAACCGGGCTGCTGGCCGTAGCCGCCCTGGGGCGGTCCGCCGAAGCCCTGCTGCGGCTGGCCGAAACCAGGCTGCTGCTGACCCTGCGAGGGGTCGAAGCCGCCCTGCTGGGGTTGGCCGAAGCCCTGCTGCTGACCGAAGCCGCCGCCCTGGGCGCCGTAGGCACCGGCGGCCGGGTTGTCGGCCGCGCTCGGCGGCGGGGCGTACGGGATGGCGGGCGGTTGCGAACCCGGCGGCACGAGCTGGGTGGACTCGGCGGTGGGGCTTTCCCCGCCGCCGCTCACCGGCTGCACGACCTGGGTCGCGTTCGCGTCACCGGAACCCGGCTGGACCGGCTGCACGACCTGCGTGGGCTCCGGCGTGTCGCCGAACCCGCCTCCCTGGGACTGCTGCTCATAGGAGGGCTGCTGCCCGTACTGCGGTTGCCCGTAGTCGGGCTGAGCGGGCTGGCCGGGCTGCACCACCTGGGTCGGTTCCGGGGAACCGAACGGGTTGTCTTGCTGCGGCTGAGGGCCACTCGGGGGTCCCTGCGGTGGCTGGGCGCCACCCCAAGGCTGATTCGGTGGCTGCGGAGCACTCATTTGGGTCTTGAACCCCCTTGACGAGGACATAAAAGTTCAACTCACCGGACACGCTATCGGATAGCCGGTCGGGCCGCTCGTAACGCCCCGGCCCGGCCATCCGATGAAATGCCTCTTTACCGTCCCGCGAGAAACGCGAGCAGGTCGTGCCGGGTGACGACGCCCGCCGGCTTGCCGTCGACCAGGACCAGCGCGCCGTCCGCGCCCGAGAGCGCGCTCATCGCCACACTCACCTGTTCACCGGCGCCGATGGTCGGCAGCGGCGGCGACATGTGCTGCTCGAGCCGGTCGGCCAGCTGGGCCTTTCCGGTGAAGAGCGCCTCGAGGAGATCGCGTTCGTTGACCGCGCCGACGACTTCGGCCGCCATGACCGGCGGTTCCGCGCTGACCACGGGCATCTGGCTGACACCGAACTCGGACAGGATCGCCACCGCTTCGGCGACGGTCTCGTTCGGGTGGCTGTGCACCAGGCTGGGCAGCGAGCCGCTCTTCTTCGTCAGGACGTCGCCGACGGTCCTGCCGCTGGAATCCGGCGGCAGGAAACCGTAGGAGGACATCCAGCTGTCGTTGAACACCTTGGTGAGGTAGCCGCGGCCGCCGTCGGGCAGGAGCACGACGACGACGTCGTCCGGGCCGAGGCCCTCGGCGAGCTTGAGCGCGGCGGCGACGGCCATGCCGCAGGAACCGCCGACGAGCAGCCCCTCTTCGAGCGCGAGGCGGCGGGTGATGTCGAAGGAGTCCGCGTCCGACACCGCGATGATGCGGTCGGCGATGTTCCGGTCGTAGGTGTCCGGCCAGAAGTCCTCGCCGACGCCTTCGACCAGGTACGGCCGCCCGGATCCGCCGGAGTACACCGAGCCTTCGGGGTCCGCGCCGATGACCTGGACACGGCCGTCGCTGACCTCCTTGAGGTACTTGCCGGTGCCCGAGATCGTGCCGCCGGTGCCGACGCCCGCGACGAAGTGCGTGATCTTGCCCTCGGTCTGGCGCCAGAGTTCCGGACCGGTCGAGTGGTAGTGGCTGGCGGGGTTCTCCGGGTTCGCGTACTGGTTCGGCTTCCAGGCGCCCTCGATCTCACGCACGAGTCGGTCGGAGACGTTGTAGTAGGAGTCCGGGTGCTCCGGGGCCACCGCGGTCGGGCAGACCACGACGCGGGCACCGTAGGCCTTGAGCACGTTGCGCTTGTCCTCGCTGACCTTGTCCGGGCAGACGAACACGCACTTGTATCCCTTGCGCTGCGCCACCATGGCCAGCCCGACGCCGGTGTTGCCGGAGGTCGGTTCGACGATGGTGCCGCCGGGCTTCAGCTCGCCGGAACGCTCCGCGGCTTCGATCATCCGCAGCGCGATGCGGTCCTTGACGCTGCCGCCGGGGTTGACGTACTCGACCTTGGCCAGGATGAGCGGCTGGAGCCCCTCGGCCAGTGCGTTCAGCTTGACCAGAGGGGTGTTGCCCACGAGGTCCACGATGTGCTCGACGTATTCCACTCCCACAGCCTAAACGCCGCAGGTCGCGATGTGCCCACTCAACTCCGGAGGAGGATCCGCGTCGTCGAAAGAGTGGCGTGGATCGCGTTCGCCTTTGACCCGCACCTCCCTCCGGTGGAGGATGCGAGGTGAGCAACCGCTTAGCGCGTCTGGATCGAAAACAAGGGAGTGTCGTTCCATGCCCGAAGCCGTCATCGTCTCCACCGCCCGATCCCCGATCGGCCGCGCCGGCAAGGGATCGCTGGTGAGCATCCGCCCGGACGATCTCGCCGCGCAGATGGTCCGCGCCGCGCTCGACAAGGTCCCCGAACTCGACCCGACGCAGATCGAAGACCTCATGCTGGGCTGTGGTCTCCCCGGCGGCGAGCAGGGCTTCAACATGGGCCGCGCGGTCGCCGTCGAACTCGGCTACGACCACCTGCCCGGCTGCACGATCACGCGGTACTGCTCCTCCAGCCTCCAGACCACCCGCATGGCGCTGCACGCGATCAAGGCGGGCGAAGGCGACGTGTTCATCTCCGCCGGTGTCGAGACGGTTTCCCGCTTCGCCAACGGAAGCTCGGACTCCTGGCCGAACACGCACAACCCGCTGTTCGCCGACGCCGAGGCCCGCACCGCGCAGGTGGCGGCCGAAGGCGCCGACAGCTGGACCGACCCGCGCGAAAACGGCGCCCTGCCGGACGTCTACATCGCGATGGGTCAGACCGCCGAGAACCTGGCGCGGCTGAAGAACGTTTCGCGGGAGGAGATGGACGAGTTCGGCGTCCGCTCGCAGAACCTCGCCGAGAAGGCCATCGCGGACGGCTTCTGGGCGAAGGACATCACGCCGGTGACCCTGCCGGACGGCACCGTGGTCTCGAAGGACGACGGTCCGCGCGCCGGCGTCACCCTCGAAGGCGTCTCCGGTCTCAAGCCGGTCTTCCGCCCCGACGGCCGGATCACCGCGGGCAACTGCTGCCCGCTCAACGACGGCGCGGCCGCGGTGATCATCATGTCCGACACCAAGGCTCGCGAGCTGGGGCTGACGCCGCTCGCCCGCGTCGTCTCCACCGGCGTTTCCGGTCTGTCGCCGGAGATCATGGGCTACGGCCCGGTCGAGGCGTCGAAGCAGGCGCTCGCGCGCGCCGGGATGTCGGTCGGCGACATCGACCTCGTCGAGATCAACGAGGCGTTCGCCGCGCAGGTCATCCCGTCGTACAAGGACCTCGGGATCGACCTCGACAAGCTGAACGTCAACGGCGGCGCGATCGCCGTCGGCCACCCGTTCGGCATGACCGGCGCACGGATCACCTCGACCCTGATCAACTCGCTGCGTCACCACGACAAGCAGTTCGGCCTCGAGACGATGTGCGTCGGTGGCGGCCAGGGCATGGCGATGGTGCTGGAGCGCCTCTCCTGACCCGCTGACCTGCGAAAAGAGAGCAAGGGACCTTTGCTACCGCTTACTTAGCCAGGCTAAGCGAGTGACAGCAAAGGTCCCTTGCTCCCTTTCCGGCGCCTAGTGGGTCATGATCGGCGGGGCCGTGGCGACCTCGCCGTCCGCGCCCTCCGGCAGCGCGGGCTTGGTCTTCGGCAGGAACGCCGCCGGGATCAGGCACAGCGCGAGCAGGATCATCGACCACAGGAACGTCGTCGAGAACGCGTCCGCGGTCAGCCCCGAAGCCGCTTCGCGCGTCGCCGGGTTCATCACCGCGGCCGTCGCGGCCAACTGCCCCTGCGCGGTCGGCACGCCGAACTTCCCGGCCAGCAGCGCCGCCAGGATGATCGACAGCACCGCCGAACCGATCGCCCCGGCGGTCTGCTGCAGGATGTTCGTCGCCGTCGACGCCTTCGCCATGTCCTCCGACTTGAGCGTCTGCAACGCGGCCGAGGTGATCGGCATCATCGTCGCGCCCATGCCGAGGCCCATCACGAACAGCGCCGAAAGCAGCAGCCAGTACGGCGTCGCCGCGGTGATCTGGGTGAAGGCGATCAGGCCGGCGAGCATCAGCACGAGTCCGGGCAGCACGATCTTCCGCGCGCCGATCTTGTCCGCGAACCGGCCCGCGATCGGCATGGTCAGCATCGCGCCGACACCCTGCGGGGCGAGCAGCAGACCGGCGTTCATCGCCGATTCACCGCGCGCCAGCACGAAATACGTCGGCAGGAGCAGCATCGCGCCGAAGAACGCGACGCAGAAGAAGGTCATCGTCACCATGGCGACGGAGAACGACCGGTTCTTGAACAGTTTCAGATCGAGCAGCGGGTTCGCCACCCGGTTCGCCCGGATCACGAACGCCACCAGCAACGCGACCCCGGCCAGCGCGGGCAGCCAGACGTCCACCGCGCCGACACCGCCGGCCGCCGGGATGTTCGAAACACCGAAGATCAGCGCCGCCAGACCGGGCGAGACCATCAGCATGCCGAGGAAATCGAACCGCTCGCTGGGCTCCGGACGGTCCTTCGGCAGCAGACGCCACGCCATGACCATGGTGATCAGGCCGATCGGCACGTTGATGTAGAAGATCCAGCGCCAGCTCACCGCGTCGACCAGCCAGCCGCCGAGGATCGGGCCGCCGATCGGGCCGAGCAGCATCGGCACCCCGAGCACGCCCATCACTCGCCCGATCCGGTGCGGTCCGGCGGCCCTGGTCAGGATCGTCATGCCGGCGGGCATCAGCATGCCGCCGCCGAAGCCCTGCAGGACCCGGAAGACGATCAGCGATTCGACGTCCCAGGCCATACCGGCGAGCATCGACCCGATCAGGAACAGCCCGATCGCGGTCATGTAAAGCCGTTTGGTGCCGAACCGGTCCGAAGCCCAGCCGGTGATCGGGATGACCGTCGCCAGGGCGAGCATGTAGCCGGTCGCGATCCACTGGATGGTGTCGAACGAGGTCTGGAACTCGATGGTCAGTTTCTGGAGCGCGACGTTGACGACCGTCGTGTCGAGGATCGCCATGATCGCGCCGAGGATGACGACGCCGGCGATCTTGAGCACGCCGGCGTCGAGTTTGTCGCCGCCCGGGGCAGTCGGGCTTTGCGTTGACATGAGAAATCCGTCCCCTGATGTTCGGTGTCCCCCGGACGCGACAACCCCCGTGGTCGCGACTTCGGAATCGACGCCCGGCCTCGCGCCGAGCCTTCCCCAATCGAGCTTGTGCATTAATGCGCAAGCTCAGTACGTAGCCGAGGGTAGCCGAACACAGGTTTTACCTGCCAGCTTTTTCCTCGTATGCGGGCCTAATGGGCAGAACCGCGTACGGAGCGTCAGCAGACGCTGTCCGTCGGCGCCGGGTTACCCAGCCCGAACAGCGGGCGCAGCTTGAGCCCGATCCAGGTGCCGCCGAGCGCGAAGACGCCCCACAGCCAGCCGTGCAGGCTGCCGACCGAGATGCCGCCGAGGTAGGCGCCGATGTTGCAGCCGCCCGCCATCCGCGCGCCGACGCCCATCAGGATCCCGCCGAGCACCGCGGCGACGGCGGTCCGCCACGGGATCGAACTGTGGATCTTCCACGCGCCCGCCGCCGCGGCCGCGACCCCAGCGCCGATCATGATGCCGATGTCGGTGAGGCTGTTCTTGTCCTTCCAGATCGGCCCGGCCAGCGACGCCGCGTTCGCCTTGATGCGCCAGAACTCCCAAGTCTCCGGGTGCAGGCCGAACACCTGCAGGATCTTGGCGCCCCACAGGCTGAACGCGCTCGTGACACCCCAGATCCCGCCGGAGACCAGGAAGACCGCGCCCGCCAGCACCCCGAGCACGACGGCGCCGACGAGGATCGGCCAGGAGCCGCGGTAGATCCGGGCGAAACCGCGCGCGGTCGGCACGACGTCGACGGGTGGCGGGTTGCGGCGCTTCTGCACGAACCGGGTCCCCAGCACGATCGCGGCGAGAACGGCGACGGTGATCACCCACGAACCGAACCAGCCGACATGGTCGGCGAGCAGGACGCCCTTGAACTCGGGCCAGCCCGACAGCAGCGGATACGCCCACGTGTAGAGGACCGACCCGGTGATGAAACCGCCGAGGGTCAGCACGATCGTCGACTGCCCGGAGCCGACCGCGAACAGCGTTCCCGAAGCGCACGCGCCACCCAGTTGCATGCCGATCGCGAAGATCGTCGCGCCGACGAACAGCGCGAGCCCCAGCCCTCCCGCGGTCGGATTCGGCGTGCTGCCGAACAGCCCGGAGCCGGTGCCCACGATCAGCGCGATCAACGTCGCCGCCGTGCCGAGCAGCAGCGTGTGCGCCCGCAGGCCTTGGCCGTTCCCGACCGCGATCAGCTGACGCCAGGCCGAAGTGAACCCGAAACGGGAGTGGAAGAGCGCGAGGCCGAGCAGCAGGCCGAGGATGAGCAGGACACCGAACTTCGCCCCGTGCGCGGCCCAGACGTACCAGGTCAGCCCGACCGCGAGGGCACCCGCGACCGCCAGGGGCGCGACCTTGACCGGCTCCTCCGGTTGCGGCACCGGGGCGGCGCAGGAGGTCGGGAAGTCGAGGAGTTTCGTCTCGCCGGCTCGGGTTTCGGTCGTCGCCACCAGGACTCCAGGTCGATCGGCGGGGTGGGGGACGAGCAACGTTAAGACCGGTGACCGCGCGGTCGCAGCCCGTCCCACACTGTGCGACGAACGGCGGCGCGCGCACGGCCGGATGGCGGTGGTAGCAAAGGTCCCTTGCTACCTGGTGCTCTTCACGCAAACCGTCGAAGGCGGCGTCGAGTAGCTCTTGAGGTGGGTCGCGTCCGTGTCGTCACAGGTCGCGACGCTGTCGACCACCTTCACGACCTCCGCGTCCCGCGCCGGATCCGAACAGGGCACCTTCTGATAGGCCACGCTGTCGGCCAGGAAGTTCTCGAGACAGTCGCCCTGCTTGGCGTTGATCATCATGCAGAGCTTGTACGAGGCGAACGTCTTGTCGACGGTGAGCTGGTCGTACTCGCCCACGGGGCAAGCCCCGCCCGCGTCGGTCTTCGCACCGGCCTTCGCGTTGGCCTCCGCCGAGCCGCAGTCCGCCTTGACCGGATCCTCGCCGACGTCGCCGAAAGTGGTGACCGCGTAGCAGTCCCCCACCCGGACGTCGTCGGTGTTCGAGAGGTAGCCGACGATCCACGAGGAAGCGCTCAGCACCACGATCGCGACCGGTACCAGGAGGCCGACCCAGAACCACTTGGAACGCTTCGGCCTGGCGGGTTCGCCACTGTGCTCGGTCATGGGGTCAGCGTATTCGCGGCGACGAAAAAGGGCGCCCCGATCGCTCGGAGCGCCCTTCCCGGAGAATCGGCGTCAGTCGTTTTGGAAGTACGACAGCAGCCGCAGGATCTCGAGGTACAGCCAGACCAGGGTGGTCATGAGACCGAAGGCGGCGAACCACGCCCACTTCGACGGCATGCCTTCGCGGATCATCCGGTCGGCCTGGTCGAAGTCGAGCAGGAAGCTGAACGCCGCGACACCGATCACCACGAGGCTGAAGATGATCGCGATCGGCCCGCCGTCACGCAGCGGGTTGAAGCCGAAGAAGCTGGTGACGAGGTTGACCAGCATCAGGATCGCGACACCGACGACGGCACCGATGATCCACTTGGTCAGCTTCGGGGTGACCTTGACCGCGCCGGTCTTGTAGACGACCAGCATCGCGACGAAGACACCCGCCGTGCCGATGATCGCCTGCAGCGCGATACCGGGGTACAACGCCTCGAAAAGACCGCTGATCGCACCGAGAAAGACACCCTCGGCAGCCGAGTACGCCAGCGTGAGCGGACCGCTCGGCTTCTGCTTGAAGATGATCACGAGCGAGATCACGAGGCCGACGATCATGCCGCCGACGAGGGCGCCGATCACGCCGCCGCTGATACCGGTGATCCGGCCCGCGGCGTCCACGGGCAGCTGGCTGATCGCCCAGATCGCGGTGAGCACACCGGTCACCAGCGCGGTGCCAAGGCTCAGGGCCGTCTTGATGACGACGTCGTCGACGGTCATCGGACGGTCGCCGGCGCCGGCGGAGGTCTGCGGAGGGCCGTAGCCGGGCACGCCGCCCTGGGGTTGGTTGAAGCCTACGTTGGGTCCGTACTGCGCCGCGCCACGCGGCAGGTTCCGGAACGCCGGGTTGCTACTGGATCGCACCTGATCCTCCTGGATCTACTGGCACCTGCATCGGGTTCAACGACCGCGGGGGCCGCCCGGTTCCCGTCGAAGTAAAGACGACTTTACTCACAAACGGCGCGACGCCCATCCCCCACACCGTATGCGGCGCAGATCACCGACCGTTCACCGATACCCCACCTGATGCCGTATTGCCAAAAGCGCTGATCACACGCCACCCTCCACGTTGCGTGTTCGGATAATCACCGAAGGCGTGTCGGGGAACCTATCGATCGTGTGACCTGCGCCGACGTAAATGCGCCGGGGCAGAGCACGGCCAAAGGAGTCAACACACCATGGGGTGGATCACACGCCCGAGCGTGCGTTCGCGCGCCTTGACCAGCCTGATCGCGACGTGCCTGCTCGGCGCCTTGTCCGCCACCGTCGCGGTGACACCGGCCTCGGCCGCCGATAACGAGGGCATCGGCTTCGGGGTCACGCCCGGCCAGCCCTACAAGGACGTGAAACCGAAGAAGGACTGGCTCGGTTCCTACATCGTCAACGGCAAACACGTGTTCTGTGTCAGCTTCCAGAAGAAGGCGCCGGGCACGGAAGAGAAGTACGAGCCCGGCGACGAACTCCGCGACAAGTGGGGCGCGAAGCTCCCCGAAGACACCGCTGCCAACATCTCCTACCTGCTGCTGCGCTACGGCGGCACCCAGGACAGTGCCGAAGCGGCGGCGCTCGCGCACCTGCTGCACTCGTGGACTTCGAAGCCACGCTCCGAAGCGGACCTCGACCCAGAGCTCGGCCCGGATGCGATCGGCTACGACATCCAAGGTCACCTCGACAAGCTGAAGACGCAGTTCCCCGAAGGCGCCGCGGCCGTCGAAAAGCTGACCAAGGACGCCGAAGCCAACCGCGGCCCGTGGACCACCGCGATCACGCCTCCGAAGGAAGACCAGCACATCGGCACCGCCGGCGAGTGGACGATCAGCGTCAAGAACGCCAAGGGCAAGGGCGTCTCCGGCGTACCCGTGGCGCTCACGCCGTCGAACGCGACCGTCGACAGCGGCGAGAGCACCAAACCCGCGTCGACCTCGAACGCGAAGGCCCAGAAAGCCACCACGGTGAAGACCGGCGAGGACGGCACCGTCACGGTCAAGGTGACGCCGACCGGTGACCAGCCGAAGCTGTCCAGCTCGCTGTCCGCCCCGGCGGACCGGCCGTATGTGCAGTTCCCGGTCAAGACCGGGGTGCAGAACGTCGTCTCGACAGGCGGCGAGAAGGAACTGAAGGCCCAGGGTGTCGCGGTCGTTTCCAAACCGGGCAAGGTCCAGGTGACGAAGGTCGACGCGAAGACCGACAAGGGCGTCGCGGGCGCCGTGCTGCGGATCACCGCGAAGGACAAGACGACGGCCGCGGTCGGGCACGACGGCAAACCCCTCAACGGCGCCGACGGCAAACCCGCCGTCGTCACCACCGAAGGCGAGAACGGCACCGTCACCGTGGAGAACCTGCGGACCCCGCAGGAGATCTGCGTGGTCGAGGTCAGCGCGCCGCCGGGCTATACCAACGCCTTCGATCCGAAGAATCCGCCGTCCGCCTGCGGAGAGGTCAAGCCGGGTGAGACGCTGGCGCTCAAGGTCGCCAACACGCCCAACGAGGTACCGCGCACCATTCCCGCCGGCGACCGGCCGGTGGCGATGATGCAGGGCACCGTCGAGAACTCGGCGTCGACCGCCGGCATCCTCGGTGTCGGCGCGCTCGCGCTCCTCGGTTCGCTGATGGTGGGCGTGGCCGCGCGGCGGTCTTCGCGACGCTAAGAGGTTCTGGAATGTCAGTACGACGCGGGTTCGCGCTGGGAGCCGTCACGGTCCTGTGCGCGGACCTCGTCGCGGCCCTGCTCATCTGGCCGCCGACGACAGTGGTGACGGGGACGGCCCAGGCCGTCTCCGTCACGGTCGCGGGCGGCGCGCCTGCCGCTCCCGCGCAGCAGGAGGCCCCGCCTCCGCCGGACATCGTCCCCACGACTCCGACGGCCGCCCCACCTCCGTCGTCGTCGAAGGCGCCCGAAGCACCGCAACCGCAGGGCCCGGGGACGATCCGGCTGCCCGCGGGCGGCGCGGCGAAACTCGTGCGCAAGGAACTCGGGCCGGGTGCGGAGCTCCCGGTGCCCGAGAACCTCGGCGAGGTGACCTGGTGGGGCGCCGAGCTGAGCGCGGCCACCGGCGCGAGCGTGTTCGCGGGCCACGTGAACTGGAAGGGCGCGACGGGTCCGTTCGCGGAGCTGTGGACCGAGCGGATCGGCGGCACCGTCACCGTGGTCGACAAGGCGGGCAAGTCCTGGCAGTACAAGGTCTCCCAGCTGATCACGCTGAAGAAGAACGAACTGCCACAGCGCGCGGACGAGCTGTTCGGCCAGTCCGGCCCCCATCGGATAGTCCTGGTCACCTGCGGCGGCCGATGGGTCGGCGGGGAGACCGGATACGCCGAGAACCGGGTCGTCATCGCCGACCCCGTCTAGTTACCCGTGAGTAACTTCACCGGTGCCGTGGTGGTCCTCGCCGTGCTGATGCAGCAGAATGCCGGGGGACGCGGGCGAGCACGGTGAAGGGTGAGGCGAATGGCGACTTTTCTGGTGACCGGGGCGACCGGACTGATCGGGCGCCAATTCACCCGGCTGCTGCTCACCAGGGACGACGTCGACAAGGTCGCGCTCGTCGTCCGGGCGTCCTCGCGGGACAAACTCGCGAAACTCGTGAACGCCTGGCCGCATCCGGAACGCGTCACCCTCGTCACCGGCGACCTCGGCGAGCCGCTGCTCGGCGTCGCGCAGGAGGACCGAGAGCTGCTTCGCGGCGTCGATCACGTCGTGCACCTCGCCGCCCTGTACGACCTCACTGCCGACGACGAGGCCAGCATCAAGGCCAACGTCGAAGGCACCGCGCAGGTGATCGCGCTCGCCGCCGATCTGAACGCGGGCTGCCTGCACCACGTGTCCTCGGTCGCCGTCGCCGGTGACCACGAGGGCATGTTCACCGAGGAGATGTTCGACGTCGGCCAGCGGCTCGTCACGCCGTACCACCGCACGAAGTTCGAGGCGGAGCGCCTCGTGCGCGAGCAGCAGGACGTGCCGTGGCGGGTGTACCGGCCCGCGGTCGTCGTCGGGGACTCCGAGACCGGCGAAATGGACAAGATCGACGGCCCTTACTACCTGTTCCCCGCGATCAGCAGGCTCGCCGGGCTGCCCGACGTGCCGATCGTCGGCCCGGACCTCGGCGACACCAACGTCGTCCCGGTCGACTACGTCGCCGAGTCGCTGAACGCCCTGATCACCACGAAGGGGCTCGACGGGCGCGCGTTCCATCTGGTCAACCCGGAACCGCAGCCGGTCGTTTCGGTCTACAACGCCTTCGCGAAGGCGGCGGGCGCGCCGACGATCTCCGTGCAGCTCAACGACCGCCTGTCCAAGGGCATCGTCAACCTGGTGAAACTGAGCGAGCACATCCCCGGTTTCACGATCGCGCGTGACGCCGTGCTGGAGCGGCTCGGGATTCCGCCGGTGCTGCTGGAGACCATGGCGTTCCCGTCGGTGTTCTCGTCGGCGTCGACGCGCAAGGCACTCATCGGTTCGGGCGTCGAGGTGCCCCGGATCGAGGACTACGCGCCCACCCTGTGGCGCTACTGGCGGGAACACCTGGACCCGTTCCGCGCCCGCAAGCACGGTCCTCGCGGCGAGCTGGACGGCCGCCGCGTGATCATCACCGGCGCGTCCTCGGGTATCGGCCGCGCGACCGCGATCAAGGTCGCGGCCGCGGGCGGGGTGCCGCTGCTCGTGGCGCGGCGGCAGCACGAGCTCGAAGAGGTACGGGACGAGATCATCGCCGCGGGCGGCACCGCGTCGGTGTACCCGGCAGACCTGACCGACGAGGAATCGGTGCACAAGGCCGTCGACGCGATGCTCGCCGAGCACGGCCGGATCGACATGCTCGTGAACAACGCCGGCCGGTCGATCCGGCGGTCGATCAAACTGTCGTACGACCGGTTCCACGACTACGAACGCGCGATGGCGATCAACTACTTCGGCGCGGTGCGGCTGATCCTCGCGGTGCTGCCGCATATGTCCGAGCGGAAGTTCGGGCATATCGTCAACGTCTCGTCGATCGGCGTTCAGGGAATCGCGCCGCGCTTTTCGGCGTACGCGGCATCGAAGGCCGCTTTGGACTATTTCTCCCGGATCGCCGCGACCGAGACCCACGGCGACGGAATCACCTTCACGACCATCCACATGCCACTCGTGCGCACGCCGATGATCCGGCCGACGAAGATCTACGACGCGTTTCCGACCAAATCCCCGGATCAGGCCGCGGATATGGTGCTGAAGGCGCTGAGGGAGCGCCCGAAACACATCGGCACGCCCGCCGGGCAGGCGATCGGGCTCGCGTACACGCTCACGCCGGGACTCACGGATGCCGTGGCCTACCAAGGATTCCGGGTGTTCCCGGATTCCGCGGCCGCGGGCGGCGAAGGCGGGCTCAAGATCGGGAAGGGCGAGCAGCATCTGTCCCGGGCGGCGATGGCGCTCGCCCGGCTCAGCCGCGGCTTCCATTGGTGACACTGCGCACACGGGTGGCGGCCGTTCAGGTGAGGGAACGCAGCTGAGAGCCGACACACGTCGGTGAATCACGAAGCCTGACAACGGCGACACCGGGTACGCAGGTACCGTCGTGGCCATGGTTCCCGAGCGAGACAACGGCCTGTTGCCCCTGCGGCGCGAGTACACCCAGGCCTGGCACGGCTTCGACCGGAACGAAGTGCGCCAGTATCTGGATCATCTCGAAGCCCAGCTGCATCGCGTGATCACCGACCGCGACGCCGCGATCGCGCAGGCGACGTCGGCCACGCGCGAACTCGAAACCGTCCGCCACGAGGTGGCGAAGCTGAACGCCAGGATCGAGGAACTGAAGAAACCGCCGGAGCGGCTCGAAGACCTCGACGAGCGGATGCAGCGCACCGTCACGCTCGCGCAGGCGCGTGCGGAAGAGATCACGAAGCGTGCCGAGGTCGCCGCCGAGAAGCACTGGGCGTCGTCGAGTGAGGCTTCGAAGAAGCTCCGTGAGCGCTACACGCGGCTCGTCGCCGAGCTGGACAAGCAGGCGGACGCGCTGCACTCGGAGCACGAGTCCGCGCTCGCCGAGACGCGGGCCGAGGTCCAGCGGCTGACCGTCGAGGCCGCCCAGCGCCGGGAACTGCTGGACAACGAGGCCGAGCGCAAGCGCCGGAAGATCGAGCGCGAGTTCGAGCAGACGATCGCGGCTCAGCGCGCGTCGCACGAGAAGCACATCGCCGACCAGCAGACGGCCAGCAAGAACCAGGCCGAGCGCCGGATCGCCGAGGCCACCGCGGAGGCGAAGCGCCGCATCGACGAGGCCACGGCCGAGGCCAAGCGCCGGCTCGACGAGGCCACGACGACGGCCGCCCAGCGCACGACCGCCGCCCAGCGTAAGGTCGAGCGGCTGGCGGAGATCCGTGAGCAGGCCCGCAAGAGCCTGATGCAGGCCGACGAGGTCCTGAAGGGCAGCGAGGCGATGCTCGCGGCGCTGCCCGAGGAATCGGTGATTCCGCACGCTTCGAAGCTCGTCGGTGGCGACAGCAAGGCCGACGAGAAGAAGCCGGCGGGTAAGCCCGCCGAGCCGCCCGCCTCGAAGGCCGCCGCTCCGGCCGCCGCCAAACCTTCTCCCGCCAAGCCCGCTTCTCCGGCGCCTGCCGCCGCTGCGCCGAAGACCGGACAGGGCGAGCAGAACGGCCCGAAGGCGAACGGGCAGAAGCCTTCACCGGCCAAAACCGGCTCCTGACCAGCACGAAGTAGCAAGGGACCTTTGCTATCACTCTCTTTTGGAGAGTGATAGCAAAGGTCCCTTGCTCTCTTCCGGGAGGTGTCAGGAGGCAGTCGTGCGCGGCCAGGGATTGGCCGCTTCGAGTTGGGCGGCCAGCCCCAGGAGGAGGGCTTCCCCGCCGGGCGCGGCGACGAGCTGGACGCAGGCCGGAATACCCGAACGATGCACCCCGACCGGAACGGACATCGCCGGATAGCCCGCGAGATTCCACAGGCCCGCGAAACCCGCCACACGCACGGACGGCAGCACGTTGGCGGCCCACCGGCTGTCATGCCAAGTCCGGGCCTTCAGGGGGAGCGTCGCGATCATGGGTGTGACCAGAACGTCGTGGTCGGCGAAGAACTCTTCGGCACGCTCCAGCCAGCGCTCGCGGGTGCTCTCCCGGACGCGTTCGGCCATCAGCCGCCCGAGCCGGACGTGGGTACGTGTCCGGGGCTGGAGCGCGGCGAGATCGAACTCGGCCGCCTGTTCGGCCGGGCCCGCGACCCAGCGCGCCAGGAGACCACCGATCGCTCCCGCGCTGTACCGGGGCGTGCCGGGCGCGACGGTGTGCCCGGCCGCGCGGAACAGCTCTCCGGCTCGCGTGACGGCCTGGCTGAACGCGCGCGGCAGCGGCGCCCTCGTCAACGGGACCTGAGTCGACAGGGCGATACGAGACGGCTTCGGGACGGCTAGGTCCGCCAGCGCGGGCTCTTCGGCGAGGACCGACATCAGCACGGCCGCGTCGGCCACGGTGGTCGTCATCGGACCGTGCGTGGACAGGCCGAACCAGCCGTTCTCCCCCGGTACCCGGACCACGCCCTTACCCGGTTTGAGACCGACGATCCCGCACATCGCGGACGGCAGCCGGATCGACCCCAGCCCGTCCGTGCCGTGCGCGATGGGCACAAGCCCGGCCGCGACGGCCGCGGCGCTCCCGCCCGACGAACCGCCGGCGGCATAGGACGGATTGCGCGGATTGCGCGCCATCCCGTCCGGATCGTCACTCGACGGCCAGATGCACAACTCCGGCACCCGGGTCAAGCCGACGATCACCGCTCCGGCCGCGCGTAGCCGCCGAGCTATCTCACCGTCCTCTGTGGACAACGTCGACGAACCCGCACGCGACCCCCACGAGGCGTACTCACCCTCGACCGGCGCGACGTCCTTGACCGCGACCGGCACCCCGGCCAAGGGCAGGTCTGCCAGGTCCGCGCGTTCGGCGACAGCGGCCGCCTCGGCGAGCGCCTCCTCGGTCCTCACCCGGCGGAACGCGCCGACCACCCCGTCCGCCGCCGCGATCCGGGCCAGCGCCTCACGCGTTACCTGCACCGGATCGAGTTCCTTGGCACGCACAGCCGCCGCGATTTCCACTGCCGTCTTGACCATCCCAGCACTGTAGAGCGGGCGGCGAAGATCAGCTGCGCGCCGAACAGGCGAACTTCGCCGAGTCCGGTTCGAGCGCCGGAAAGTCGGTATAGCCGTCGAGCCTGGCGCCGTAGTACACGTCACGATCCGCCTGAGCCAGTGGGGCACGGAGAGCGAAACGGGCGGGCAGATCCGGGTTCGCGATGAACAACCTGCCGAAAGCGACCACGTCGGCCAGCCCGGATTCGATCAAGGACTCGCCCTCGTCCTGGGTGGTCGGCTCCTCGGACCGCAGATTCGCGACGAGCGTTCCCGGCCACAAGGGCCGCAGGTGCGACAGCGCCTCGACGTCGGGAGTGTCGATGACGTGCAGGTATGCGAGCTCGTACCGGCGTAGTTCCGCGACCAGTAGTGCGTACACCTCCTTCCAATCGTCTTCCGAGATGTCGTTCTCCGGGTTTCCGGGCGAGATCCGCAGGGCGACCCTGGCCGCGCCGATCTGCCGGACCACGGCCGTCACCACCTCGAGCGGGAAACGAAGCCGGGCGGCGGCCGAACCGCCGTACCGGTCCTCTCGGCGGTTGGTGTTGCCAGCGAGGAATTCCTGGATGAGATAGCCGTTGGCACCGTGGAGCTCCACACCGTCGAATCCCGCCTCGATGGCCCGCCGGGCCGCCGCGGCGAAGTCCTGGACCACCTCGCCGATCTCCCCCTCACCGAGCGCACGAGGTTCGACGGTGTCCGTCCAGCCTTCGGCCGAGAAGATCCGCCCGGCCTGCCGGACCGCCGACGGCGCCACCGGCGTCCGGCCCGTCACACCGGGGTGCGAGACCCGGCCGGCGTGCCAGAGCTGCGCGAAGATGCGGCCGCCTTCCTCGTGCACTGCCGCCGTCACCGCACGCCATGCCTCGGCCTGTTCCTCGGTCGCGAGCCCCGGAATGCCCGGGCCGCTCTTGCCTGTCCGGTTCACCCAGACGCCTTCACTCACGATCAAACCGGCACTCGCGCGTTGCGCGTAGTACTCGGCCGTCCGCGGATGCGGCACGCCGGTGACATCGTCCGCGCGTCCCCTGGTCATCGGGGCCATCGCCATCCGGTTCGGCAGCTGGATCGCGGTACCGCGGAATGCTTCGAGCAACCTCATGAACGCGAAGCTAAACCCTGACACCGACGTCACGGTCAACCTCGGTTCACGCGGCTACTGTGGAGTCATGCGGATCGGCGAACTGGCGAAGCGAACCGGTGTGAGCGTCCGCTCGTTGCGGTACTACGAAACGGAAGGCCTGCTGAGTCCCGCTCGATGCGGCAACGGCTACCGGACCTTCTCCGAAGACGACATCGCCAGGGTCCTGCAGATCCAGCTCTTCTATTCGGCCGGGTTGTGCAGCGGCAAAATCGCGGAACTCCTTCCCTGTGTTTCCGGGGACCACACGCATTTGGTGCCCTCGCCGGAGATGACCGGCGAACTGGAGATCGCCAAGACTCGGATCCAGAACCAGATCTCTTTGCTCACCACCTCTCTGTCGGTTCTGGAACGTGTCCTGGCCGCGGCCAAGGGAACCGATACCGCCGAAGTACCGGTTCCTCCCCGGCCTGTCCGGCGACACCGCGGGATCCATGTCTGACCCGTGTCAGGCGTTCGGGTCTCGGCCCATCAGTCCGAGCAGCCTGTCCTGCAAAGGTGCGTCTTCGGGCACTTTCACTTCTGGTCCGAAGACGACGATGCCGGGCCCGAACGCTCCGGGAATCCTCATCTGATCGGGGATCGCCTGCGCCGCCGGCCACATCCGGGCGACCTCCTCCGGATCGATCGTGTCGTCCTGCCCAGTGGCCCTGGCCAGATCCCAGCCGTGGATCACCATGTCGGCACTGACGACCTCGTCGATGTGCTGTTCCGCGGTCATCTTCCCCATCGGTGTCTCGTGTTCCGTGGCCGCTAGCACGGGATCGGCGAGGATGGCTTCGACATCGGCCCGCGCGGCACGGAAGGCGCCCAGCGGGTCTTCCACGAGCGAGGGCGCCGGCCCGAGGTCACGCCCGAAGGGGCGCAGCATCGCGCCGTGCATGTCGACGATGTGCCCGACGACGTCCCTGGCGTTCCACTCCGCACACGGAGATCCGCTCTCCCACTGCCCGGCTCGGACGGCGGCGACCTTGCTCTCGAAGGCGTCGGCCCGGACGCGATACCGGTCCGCGATGGCGGTCATCCTGCTCACGCCCCCACCGGAGCGGCCAGGAACTCGGCCAGCTTGCCGAAGCCCTCGCCGACACCCCGCTCCATCCCGGATTCGAGCACGGCGTCCCGGATCCGCTTCGAGCCGTACCGCACCACCTGGGTCAGAGCGGTGACTCCTTCGAGTTCGACCAAGGTCAGAGTCGCCAAGGCCTGGCCTTCCGACGCCTCACAGTCCTCGTTCGTTTCGAGGGAGACGAGCCTTTCCGGACGGTCGATCTCCTGGTAGACGCCTTGCAACAGCATCTCCTTCCCGTCGCCGTGACGCAGCCGGTAGTGCCACATTCCGCCGACCCGCAGGTCGATCTCGCATTCGACGACCTCCCAGTCGCGCGGGCCGAACCAGCGGCGCACCAGCTCCGGTTTGGTCCACGCGTCGAACACCAGCGCCCTCGGCGCGTCGAAGGACCTTGTCATGACGATCTCCAGATCGCCGGATTTCGTCACGCTGAGAGTGCGTCCCATCGTGTTGTTCCTTTCCGCTCGTGCGGTGGTCAATCGGTCTCGTCCCGGCGCTCGGGGTGCTTCATCTCTTCGTCCAGGACGAGGTCCAGCTCAGTGAAGGCCTCGTCCCAGTAGCGGCGGTAGCCGCCGAGCCATTCGTTCGCGTTCTTCAGGGGCTGGGCCACCAGCCGGCAGGGGCGACGCTGGGCATCACGCCCCCTTGCCACCAGCCCTGCCCGCTCCAGCACCTTCAGGTGCTTGGAGATGGCGGGCTGGCTCATCGCGAAGGGTTCGGCCAGCTCCGTCACCGTGGCCTCGCCGCGCGCGAGCCGCGCGAGGATCGCGCGGCGGGTGGGATCGGCGAGCGCCGCGAAGGTGACATCGAGCAGATCCTGTGCCACGGTCGCCCGCCTTTCCGTTCCAGGGTTCGAGCCGTTTCTCACGAGTTCGAGTTCTCACGATCGATAACCTTGCGGTTCCATAACCATGTGGTAATCTACGGCGGAGCAGATCGAGTTGTCAAGCGCGAACACCGCTTGACCAGAGAGAACGCGATCCGGAAGGAGGCTTGGCCGGAGGTCCGGCCCACCGCGGTCACGCGCCAAAGGGGCACGCGAACGCGTACGAAAGGGCAACTGGGGTTACCGTCGACACCGGCATGGACGACGAACGAAACGAGCCGATGAACTCCGGGCGACCGAAGACGACGAAGCGATGGGCGGCCGTCATCCTGGGAGCCGCCGCTGTCCTGGCCACCAGCGTGCAGTGCGGCACGGCGAACGACGGGGCCGGATCCGCGCAACCGGCGGGATCCGTACCTCCACCTCAGAGCAGCGCCGCCTCAAGCCGGCCCAGCACCAGCACACCCGCGCCGTCACCGAGGGCGGAGCAGGCGCCCACTCCAGGCTGCGAATCCGTCATCGCCGGGATGAGCCCCCGGCAGCGGCTGGCCCAGCTGGTGGTGGTCGGCGTGAACGCCGGTGACCCGCAGGCGGCGGTGAAACTGGTGCGCGACCAGCAGGTCGGCGGAATCTTCCTCGGCGGCAACGAGACGGCCCTGCTGCGGAACCACGCACTGGACGAGGTGCAGCGCGCCGCGAAGGTCCCGGTGTCGGTCGCGATCGACGAAGAAGGCGGCCGCGTTCAGCGGATCGACGCCCTCGACGGCGAAATGCCGAGCGCCCGGAAGATGGCCTCGACGCTGACGCCGGCGCAGGTGCGGGCGAAGGCGGCCGAGCGAGGACGACAGATGCGAGCCCGCGGCGTCACCGTCGACTACGCGCCCGACGCCGACATCACCGACCAGCCGGATCGCGACATCGTCGGCGACCGATCGTTCGGTGCGAACCCGGAGGTCGCGCGTAAGTACGTCCTGGCGTTCGCGCAAGGCCTGCGGGACGCCGGAGTGCAACCGGTGTTGAAGCACTTCCCCGGGCACGGGCACGCCAACGGGGACTCCCACAAGGGATTGGTGCGAACGCCGCCGCTGGCCTCGCTGCGCAAGGTCGACCTGGTGCCGTACCGCGACATCGGCGAGTACGGAGAGATCGGCGTCATGGTCGGGCACCTGGACGTGCCCGATCTGACCGGTGGCACCCCGTCGACCCTGTCGGCACCGGCGTACCGGCTGCTGCGGGAGGACTACGCCTTCGACGGCCCGGTGATCACGGACGATCTCGGGGCGATGAAGGCGATCACGGCGCAGTACCCGCTCCAGACGGCCGTGCTCAAGGCCCTGCAAGCGGGAGCGGATCAAGCGTTGTGGTCCTCCGGCGGCAACGTCGGGACGGTGCTGACCACGCTGGAGCAAGCGCTCGCTTCCGGCGACCTCCCGGCCGCCCGGGTCGACGAGGCCTTGACGCGGGTACTCGCGGCGAAACGCGCCTGCGGCTGACCGGCCGCCAAGGTGACGTGAAAAGCGGTCCGAAAACTCAATGAACACAATGCTGACCAGGCCCGCGGCAGGAGTGACCCTGATCACCGCCCCGTCGCTCGATCAAGGAGGATCGCGTGCCTGGTCCCACGAAGTACCTACGTCGTCTCGCGCTGACGGCCACCGCCGCTGCCGGGCTGAGCCTGTTCGCCGCCCCTGCGGCGTCGGCGGTGCCGGCCGGGCCGTCGGCGATCGATCATCCGGTGCGGACGACCGGCTGCCAGCGTCCGTCCCCGGTTCCCGCGGGGACGACGACACTGCGGACGCTGACGTCCGGCGGCCTGGTCCGCGAGTACACGGTGCACGTTCCGGCTCGGTACCGGCCGTCGCGGGCGTACCCGCTGGTGTTGTCGTTCCACGGCCACAAACGCACGTCGAAATATCAGGAGGAGTTATCCGGTTTTTCCGCCTATGACGCGATTTCCGTCTATCCACAAGGACTTCCGGGCACGGACGGCAAATCGGCATGGACCGGCGCGCCGTATTCGGCGGCCGCCGACGATGTGCTCTTCACCAGCGATCTGCTGAACACGCTCCAGCGTGAACTGTGCGTCGACTCCCGCCGGATCTACGCGACGGGCAAGTCGAACGGTGGCGGGTTCGTCGGCGTCCTCGCTTGCCGGATGCCGGGCCGGATCGCGGCGTTCGCCCCCGTCGCCGGCGCGTTCTACCCGCAAGGCGGCGAATGCCACCCGTCGCGTCCCGCTCCGATTCTCGATTTCCACGGCACGGCCGACGCGACGATCCCCTACACCGGGAATCCCGCCAAGGGCCTCCCCGCGCTGCCGGACTGGCTCGCCGCGTGGGCGGACCGGAACGGCTGCTTCCCGCACCCGATCCGGTATTCGCCGCAAACCGACGTCACCGTTCAGCGCTGGCTCGGTTGCTCGCTGCAGCACTACCGGATCGAAGGCGCCGGGCACGTCTGGCCGAGCACCGCACCGAACAACGACTCCGCCACCCCGACCGTCATCGACGCGACTCCGGTCATCTGGAAGTTCCTGCTCGCCCACCGTCTGCGTTAAGAACTCGTCGATTTCCTTGCCGGACAGGTACGCCCGGCGCTACCGTCGAACTGACCGGATGACCAGATAAGCAAATCTGGTCACAAAGTCAGAGATCTGGGAGCGCACGTGGCAGAACGTCCGGACCGCACCGCCGGCCGCGCCGATCGCATCCTCGACGCGGCCGGCGTCCTGCTGACGCGGCTGGGCTATCGCAAGGTGACCATCGAGGACATCGCGAGTCAGGCCGGCATCGGGAAAGGCACGATCTACCTGCACTGGCCCACCAAGGAAACCCTCTTCCACGCGTTGCTCCTGCGTGAGTCCCTCCGGGCCGCCGAGAATCTCCTTGCCCGGCTGGACGAAGATCCGGCGGAAGTCGTCCCGCATCGGTTCCAGCGGGCGGCTTTCCTCCATACCCAGCAGAACCCGTTGCTCGGAGCGCTCATCACCGGCAACACCGAACTGCTGGGCCGGTTGAAGAAACATCCTTTGCAGGATCAGGACGCGGCCGTGACCGAGCGGTACCTGAAGACGATGACGGACCGGGGCCTGCTGCGTGACGACATCCCGAACCTGCTCTTTTCCCTCCGCGCCTCGGCGGCGGGGTTCTACCTGATGGACAGCTTCACCACCGACGGCGCCGACCTCGGACCCGAAGAAAAGGCCGATGCTCTCGCGCACGTCATCCGGACGGCGTTCGAGCCGCCGGAGCCGCCGTCCCCGGCGAACGTGGCCGCCACCGCGGCCGAAGTGATCCAGGCGTTCCAGGATCTGATCGCGTCCTATCGGGCCTGGATCTACCGGAAGGACGGCCCCGAGGAGCCCGCTTGATCCGGGCTCTCCACCACTGAAGAAGGGGGCAAGCCATGACCACTATCGCCGAAAACTGGAACGTCCACGAAGGACAGTTCTGGCTCAGGGGCGAATTCCCGGCCGACCCGGTCCGTTTCGACTCCGAGACGGGCATGTGGAACGTCTACGGCCACGCCGAGGCACTGAAGACCCTGAGCGACCCCAAGGTGTTCTCCTCCGACACCGCCCGGCTGATCCCTGAGGAGCTCTCACCGGACAAAGACCTGTTCGTCGAGGGCAACCTGCTCCAGATGGACCCGCCGGACCACAAGAAACTGCGCACGCTGGTGAGCCACGCCTTCACCCCGAAGGTCGTCGCGGATCTCGAGCCGCGGATCGCCTCGCTGACGAACGAACTCCTCGACGCCGTCGACGGCGCGGACTCGATGGAACTGGTGACCCATCTGGCCTACCCGCTGCCGGTGATCGTCATCGCCGAACTGCTCGGCATCCCGGCGAGCGATCGCGACGTGTTCAAGGAATGGGTCGACACGTTGCTGCGGAACAGCCAGCAGCGGTCGCTGATCAAGCAGACCGAGGAGGACAAGAAAGCCGCCGCGGAAACGGCCGCACAGGTGAAGAACCTGGTGAACTACCTCGCCGAGCATGTCGACGACCGGCGGAAGAACCCGCGCGAGGACCTGCTGACCAAACTCGTCGAAGCCGAGGTCGACGGCGCGAAACTCACGCAGAACGAGGTCGTCAACTTCGCGAACGTGCTGCTGCTCGCCGGGCACATCACCACCACGATGCTGCTCGGGAACACGGTGCTGTGCCTGGATTCGCACCCGGACGAGTACCGGCGCGTCCGCGAGGACCGGGCACTGCTGCCCGCCGCCATCGAGGAATCGCTGCGTTTCCTCAGCCCGTTCGCACTCGTCGCCCGCGCCACGACGACCGAGGTCGAACTGGGCGGCCGGACGATCCCGCCGGACAGCATGCTCGGTATCTGGGTCGCGGCGGCGAACCGGGATCCGCGTGCCTTCGCGGACCCCGGCACCTTCGACCCGGCGAGGGCGCACAACCCTCACCTGGCCTTCGGACGCGGGATCCATTTCTGCATCGGCGCACCGCTCGCCAGGCTGGAAGGCAAGACGGCGCTCAACGTCCTGCTGGAACGCTTCCCGGATCTGCGCACCGATCCGGCAGCTCCGCCATCGTTCATCCCGAGCCCGCACATGACCGGGGTGGACAAGCTCCAGCTGCTGCTGAAGCCCTAGCGGTCCGCGTACCGGGAGGCGAGCGGGACAACCACTCGCGGAGCTCGCTTCCCGGGTGTGTACCGCAGTTCGGTGACGTTGCCGTTCGGCACGAGGTAGGTGTCGGCGAACGTGCGGAATCCGCGCATGGCCTCGCTGTCCGGCGTGGTGATCCCGGTCAGCAATGACCACATGACCGCGCGGATGAAGAGCCCGTGCGTGAAGACCGCGATCGGCCCGGGTTCGCGTTCTCCCAGCCGCGCCAGGAATTCCTGGGTCCGGGTGAAGAGCGCCGCGAAGGATTCCGCACCGTTCACCGCGTGGTGCGGATCGGCACGGGACCAGTAGGCCTCCGTGTACGGCTTACGGGTCGCGGTGGTGGTGACCTGTCCATGGAGTTCGCCGAGGAAGGTGAACTCCTGGACAGGCCACTCCTCACGCTCCGCGCCGGGGAACCGCTCGATCGTCGGCTCGGCGGTCTGCCGCGCCCGCAGGAACGGCGACGTCACGATCAACCGAGGCGGTTCGGCCAGCGATTCCGCGATTTCGAGGGCTTGCCGTCTGCCGAGTTCGGTCAGCGCCGAAGTCCCCGGCTCCCCGCCGGGAAGTCCCGCGTTGGACTCGCTTTCCCCATGCCTGATCAGCCACACTCGTGTCACGATCGCCTCCTAGACCCCGCGTGCGTCGACGATCGCACCGAGTGCGAGTTGATCGCGACTTCCAGGATGCCCCATCACCGCGGAAATGACGGGACTCTCAACGGCCGAACTGCCCCGGCGAGCGACCTTCGCCCGCCGGACCGCGGTACGCCTGCGCGATGTCCAGCCACTGGTCCGCCAGCGCGCCCTCGGCGCGGACGTCGAGATCGTCGCGGTGACGGCGCCGCGTGACCAGGAGGCAGAAGTCCTCGGCGCTCCCGGTGATCCGCTCGGGCGAGTCCTCCGGGCCGAACGTCCAGGACTGCCCGGACGGCGAGGTGATCTCGAACCGGAACTCCTGCTCCGGCGGGGTCAGGCCGCGCGCCTCGTAGCCGAAGTCCCGCACCCGGACGGCGAAGCCGACGAGGTACGCGAGCCGGTCCGTCCGCTCCGGCCGCACACCCAGCGCGTCCGCGACGTCCTGGCCGTGCGCGAACAGTTCCATCATCCCGGCGCAGGCGAGGATGGCCGGCGGCAGCGGGTTGACCAGCCACGGGACGACCTGGTCCGCCGGGACCGCGGCGAGCGCCTTGATACCGGCGTCGCGTTCGGCGCGCCAGCGGCTCAGCAGGACCTCGTTGGGGTCACCGAGGTAGTCGTCGAGGGCCGCGTTGACGGCGGCGTCGAACCCGCGCGCCATCGAAGACTTCGCGAGTTCGGCGAAGGCCCTCGGCTCGGCCGCGGACAATCCGGCGATCTTGAAGATGAACGCGAGATGCGCGATCTGGTGTTTGACCGACCAGCCCGTCGCGGGCGTCGGAAGATCCCATCCCGCGTCGTCGAGGCCGGCCACCAGGGCGTCGACCTGTTCACCCTCCGTGGTGAGATCCCTGATCACGTTCCGGAAGTCAGTCACCGTGCCGTCCTCTCGCCGTTTCCACCCTCTCGAATGATGCGGACGCGACCGGCCGTCGTCTTCTCTTCGTGAGCCCCCTCGGATTTCGGACTTGATTCTGGAGCCGGGTCCAGGTTCTACCCTCGTCTCATGCGAACCGAAGCGGCGAAGGCGCTGACGGCGTTGACCATGTCCGAGGTGACCTCACGCGCCGGAGTGCGGCCGGACACCGTGCGTTACTACGAGCGCATCGGCCTCCTGCCCACGCCCGCGCGGACGACCGGTGCCCACCGGCGCTACGACGAAGGCGTCATCGAGAGGCTGCGGTTCATCCGCGGCACCCAGCGGCTCGGGCTGACGCTGACCGAGATCGGTGACCTGCTGAGCGTGCGCGACACCGGCGTGTGCCCATGCGAACCTGCCGAAACCATGCTGGAACGCCATCTCGCCGAAATCGAAGCGGAGATGGCGCGGCTCGGCGAGCTGCGCGCCGAACTCACTTCCATGCTGTCCGGGATGTCCGGCGAGGCCTGCGCCGATCCGGTTCCCGGTGCCTGGTGCCCGCCCGGCTGCGACCCCGAGGGAGGAGGTGGATGATCATGCGGAACGACGACTGGTGCGATTGCGACTGCTGCGGCAGCGGCTGCTGCTGACCCGCTTCGGCGGGACCGGCCGGGCTTGACGTCACCCGGCCGGCCATCCGAGGTCAGTCCCGCGCCAGGAGCACGGTTTTCCCGATCCGGTCTTTGCAGACTTCGGCCGAGTAGGCCATCAGGCCGCCGGCCTGCGCGTCCCGGAACAACCGCTGGATCGGCGACGTGCGAAGGAAGCCCGAACCACCGCCCGCCTTCAGCGCCAGCTGGGCGACCTCGCGGGCGATGTCGTTCGCGAGCACCTTCGCCGTCATGGTCGCGGGCATGAATTCCGGCGAATTCCGATCCGCCAGCCATGCCATGTTCCGGCAGTACATGCGTGCGGCTTCGAGCCTGGCGTGGACGTCCGCGGCTTCGAAGTGGAGCCATTGCATTTCGGCGAGCGGCTGCCCGGTCGCGGGGATGACGCGGCTTCGGGCGTGCGAGACCAGAGCCTCCTCCGCCGCGTCGGCGATCCCCAGCGACAGGAACGCGAGGCCTGCCGCGATGTGGTTCGGGCGCGGCTCGGCAGAAGGCGGACACCTGCGGTCCTCCCGCAGGAGGGTCCCTTCGAAGGAGACGAGCTGGCTTCGGCTGGCGCGCAGGCCCATCGTGTCCCAGATGGGCACGAAGGTCATCGTGTCGTCCGGCGAGACGCCGAAGAAGGTGGGCACGCCGCCGACGAGCGCGTTGACCAGGAAGTGGTCGGCGGCCTCGCAGCCGGAAACGAACCGTTTGGCGCCGGTGAGCCGGTATCCGCCGTCGGCGGGCTCGGCGATCTGCTGCGGCATCAGGAACATGTTTCCGCTGCTCGGTTCCGAAAGCGCGTTGGCGAACCGCTTCCCACCGATGAGTTCTTCGGCGTAAAAGCGGCCCACGCCGGGAGCGGACAACTGCGCCAGCCCGACCGCGGCACCGATGTGCATCACCCAGACGCACGCGGTGGAGGAACAAGCGGCACTGAGAATACGGACGATCTCGCCGTAGCTCCGATAGCTCAGGTCCTCGCCGCCGAGCTCCGCGGGCAACGTCGCCCTGTCGAGTCCGGTCGCGTGCAATGCGCGAAGGTTGGCGATGGGCAGCTCGGCCGTGTCGTCGAATTCGGCGGCACTCGCGGAGAAGTCCCTTGCCAGTTCGGTGACTGTTTCGATCCAGTGACGTTCATGGGCGGGCGGGTCGAACGGATGGACGGGCTCGGTCATGACCGCATCATGCCGGAATCGCGAAGGCCTCCTCGCCACCCCGAGAATGGCGAAGGAGGCCTTTCACGGTCCGGCCGTCACACTCCGGTGCAGGCGGCCATGGCGAATTCGCCCGAAGCGGTCTTGGTCGAAACGACCGCGCCGTCGACGGTGATCTTGCAGGTGACGGATCCACCGGTCTCGCCAGTGGTCACGGTGAGCGTCCCGCCCTTGTAGACGCCCTTGTTCTCGACTTCCTTGTTCCACGGCAGCGCCGGAACGGTCTCGGTGGCAGGGTTCAGGACCTCGCCGTAGATGACCTCGACGTTCGTGGCGTCACCGGTGACTTCGTAGGAAACCTTCGCAGTGCGGTTGATTTCGTTGTTGACCTCGTTGACCGCCGCGTTGAACACGAAGATCCACACCACGCACACCACGAGCCCGAGCGCGGACAGGGCGATACCGGTGATGGAGAGCCCCTTGTTGGAGGCCTTCCCGTTCTTGACGCGGATCAGCCCGATGATCGAGAAGATCAGGCCGAGGATCACCAGCGGCCAAGCGATGACGCCGACGAACGGGATCGGGGAGAAGACCAGCCCCACCAGGCCGAGGACGAAGCCCGTGACGCCGATGCCGTTGCGGGGCGGCATCGGGCTGGCGGGGGCTTGCGGGGCCGGCGTGTAGGGGGTTTGCTGGGTCACGGGGGATTTCCTTTCCAACGGGATGAACGAGGCGGCATACAACCAGTGATCGCGAGGCGGCCGCGTCGTCCTCGGCGCGTGAACCCGTTACGACGAAAGTCGTAATTCGCGCGCCGCGAAGGATCGGTTCCGCTGATGCGGGCGGACTGGCCTGCTTGCGTACGCTCAGCGCATGGCAAGGCGTGTGCTCGGTGTGGTGCTCACCGTCGTGGCGGTCGCGGCGTGCGTGATCAGCAGCATTTTCGTCTTCAGCGCCCAGGGCTACCTTCCGGCGACGAAAACGTTCGAACCGACGTGGTGGTCCACGCTCGGCTTCTTCACCGGGATCGCGGCGGCGGTCATGCTCTGCTGGCGGCACAAATGGCCGGAACTCGTCCTCGGCATCGCCTTGGTTCCGCCGCTTTGCTTCCGCTCCGACGCGCTGGCCGCGTTGGTCGCCCTCGCCGCTTTGGCCGCGCACCGCCGCGACCGTTTCCTGTGGACCGGGTCCGTACTGGTCTACATCGCGACGGCGTGGGCGTTGTTCGGCGACGCCAACCGCCATCCCGATGTGACCGTCGCCGGGCAGATCGTCGGCAAGCAGTTGTCCGCGGTGCAGGTGATGGGGACGCTGACGGTCGCCGTCGTGCTGACGGCCGTACCGCTCACCGTCGGGGTCGTCCGCGGGATGCAGGGCACGATCGCGATCCGTGAGGCCAAGGAAGCGGAGCTCCGCGCCGAAATGACCCGCCGCGCGGAACGCACCCGGATCGCACGCGAGATGCACGACGTCCTCGGGCACCGGCTTTCCCTGCTGTCGCTGCAGGCCGGCGCGCTCGAGGTCAGCAAGGGGCCAGCGACGACGGAAGCCGCGAAGACCGTCCGCACGACGGCCCGTCAATCGCTCGAAGATCTGCGGCAGGTCATCGGTGTCCTGCGCGATGGCCAGGGTTTCGGTGAGAACGGCGAGCACGGATCCCATCCGGAGCCGCCGCAGCCGACGCTGGCGGACATTCCCGAGCTGGTCGCCAACGCGCGACGGGCAGGCTTGGGCGTCAACGTGACGATCCTGCTCGACGACGCGGGCGGCGCGCCGGCGCTGCTCGGCACCACCGCGTACCGGATCGTCCAGGAGTCGCTGACCAACATCCTGAAGCACGCGCCGGGCGCGCCTGCCGAAGTTTCGGTTCGCGGAGGCCCCGGGAACGGGCTCACCGTCGAGGTCGTCAATCCGCTGCCCGCGGCGGGCAAGCCGCCCGGTGCCGGCGCGGGGCTGACCGGGATCGGCGAACGGGTCACGCTGATCGGCGGGAACGCCAGCGCCGGCCCCACCGAGGAGGGCACATTCGCCGTCCGGGCTTGGCTACCGTGGGGACACCACTAACCTGTCCGGGTGAACCAGCGCCCACTGCGAGTGCTGCTCGTCGACGACGACCCGCTCGTACGAACCGGTTTGTCGATGATCCTGTCCAGCACGGGCGACATCCAGGTCGTCGCGGAGGCGGGTGACGGGGACGAAGCCGTGCCGAAGGTGACCATGCACGCGCCCGACGTCGTGCTGATGGACATCCGGATGCGGCGGATGAACGGCCTCACCGCGACCGCCGCCGTCACCGCGCTGCCCAATCCGCCGAAGGTCCTCGTGCTGACCACCTACGACCTCGACGAATACGTCTTCGACGCGCTCGGCGCGGGCGCGAGCGGGTTCCTGCTGAAAGAGGGTTCGCCGCAGGAGATCATCGACGCGGTGCGGGTGGTCGCGGCGGGCGAGGCGATGCTTTCGCCGCGGACGACACGGAAACTCATCGGGCACTTCGTCGCGGCCAGGACGAGCCCTCGCCGTCATCGGGCGCGAACCGGGCTGAACACCCTGACCGAACGCGAGCGGGAGATCGTCACCGCCGTCGCGCAGGGCGGGACCAACGCCGAAATCGGCGCGGCCCTGCACCTGAGCGAAGCGACGGTGAAGACCCACATCACCCGGATCTTCGCGAAACTCGACGCGACCAACCGGGTCCAGCTGACGATCTTCGCCTACGAAGCCGGGCTCGTCGCTCCCTGAACGTCCGTCGCGAGCAACCCGGCGGCGACGGTTCCCCAGAGGACCACGGCGCCTCCGAAACCCGGCACGAGCTGCCAGGCCGCCGCCCAGCCCGCGATCGCGAGTACGGCGGCCAGCACGGCGAGGCCGCACAACGCGGCACTGAGCACCAGGAAACGCCGCGAGCCGAACAACTTCGCGAACGGCAGGAAATGCAGGCCGACCACGAAGAGCACCCACGCGGGCACGGCTTCGGGAACTTCGAAGACTGCCGAGAGCACCCGCGCTCCGGCGAAGATCCCCACCAGCATGAGCAGCACGGCGATCCCATAGCGTTTGCCGAACGGGCTTTCCTCCCGGCCTTCGCCCGCGGGCAGCCCCGCACCCCCGCGGGCGATCGAGACGAGCCAGCCTGCCAGGCCCAGCACCGCGGCGACACCCACGACGACCAGCGGCGTCGATCCGCCGGAAACGGAGGAGGCGCCTAAGAACCACCATCCGGCACCGAATCCCACGCCGATCGCGGAACTGATCAGCAAGGTGATCAGATGCCCTTTGGTGAACCGTCCGTCCGTCATCCCGCGAGGCCGGCGAGGACGGCGGCCGCCTCCTGCGGGTGGATGAGGAACCGGACATGGCTGCTCGCGAGCGACCGCACGTCGGTCGGGTTGTCCGGGGTGAGCGCGTCCGCCTCCTTGATGAACCGGTCCTGCAGCGCGAGCGGCATCGACCGGTCCTCGGTGAGCCTGATGTAGGTGCGCGGGATCCGGCCCCAGGTGGCGGCGTCGGCGAGTTCGGTTCCGGCGTCGAGGCTCTCGTCCGGTTCGAGAGTGTTGAGGTACGCGAAGAACTCCTGCTCGGTGCCGTCTTCGAGCATGGCGTTCTTCAACGCGGCCAGCAGCGTGGGATCGCCCGTGCGCCAGTTCATCCGGAGCGCGCCGAGCTCGGCGGGATTCGCGACGACGACCCCGCCGACGTCATTGAGCGCACTGCTCGCGTACTCGGGTCCCTGCATGTACTCGCCGACGGTCGCGTCGACGCAGCACCACGCCGAGATGTAGACGATCCGGTCGATGAGTTCGGGGACCGCGTTGCCGACGCCGGTGAGCGCGAGCCCGCCGCGGCTGTGCCCCACCAGGACGACTGGACCGTGCTCGGCGACCTTGCGCACGACGTCCACCACCTGCTCGACGGCCTCGGCCAGCGTGGCACCCGCCTGGTTCGACGGCGTCGTGGCCAGCGCTTCGAGGTCTTGCGGCGCCTGGTAAGCGGCGTGGAAACCGGCGGCGAAGCCGTGTCCGGGGAGGTCGACGGCCAGGGTGCGGTGGCCGAGCAGTGCGAGCTCGCGTTGCAGCGGGCCCCAGGTGAAGGAGGCGCTGCTGGAACCGTGCACGAAAACATAAGTCGGAGTCACGTTCGTATCCTGTCATCCCGGCTTCGCCCGGGTCACGGCTCGCCGCGATGAGCACCTGGCCCGCACGGGTTCCAGCTTCCCGCGGATCTTGCGGACATGGACGTCCACGGTCCGCCCGTTGCCGCCGGTCAGGCCCCAGACCTGTTCCATCAGCGTGACACGGTCCGGATTCCGGCCGAGGAACAGCAGGAGGTCGAACTCGAGCCTGGTGGACTCCAGCTCACACCACCCGGACCGAATGCCGGACGACGGCGTCGAACAGGTAGCCCTGCGGCGTGACCTCCGGCTGGGAGACACCGGCGATGTCCGTGGCCCGCGACCACGGCGTACGGGTACCGAGAATGCCGGAGCGCCAAGGGATCTCTCAGTGTCGCCAGCCTCGATCGGCCGCGCAGCGCATACCTGCCGCCTGTCCCTCCGCCGGATAGTCCGGCCCGAGCAGCCGGTAGTACCGCGTGTTCCACGGCGACACCCAGTGGTGTGTCCGGGACTTCGATACGTCCCAGCCATTTGATCGACGAGATCCCGGCCCACGACGACTCCGAGGCGACTCGCCGAGTTCACAGGGCCCGGTGTGGCGGCCCGGCCACACAACACGTCGGTGCGCCGCTTCAGGCCACCATGTAGATGGTGCCACCGCAGTCCCTGAGCCCACCACTGCCGTCAGCCTGGCATACCCGCATGCGTAGCTTGCGGCCGTCCTTGAACGCCAAACCGTACTCGTTCACATCATTGGCTCCTTCGTCTTTTCCGCTGTCGTAGTTCTTGTACTCTCGCCACTTACCGTCGTAGCAGATATCGAAATCCACGACGACGCGGCGCCCATTCGAGTGGGTATCGACTACACGGAGGGTTTCGCCGCGCTCCGCGAAGTCCGCATGTCCGTCGGGTAACCAGCCTACCGGCGACTGCATCCCGGACTTTGTGTATCCGCGCCACTTCTTGCCATTGAACCTGTCAGGGTCTGATACGAAGCAGTCAGCTTTCACGGACACGTCACCGGCGGAAGCCACCGCCGAGGTGGCGCCCTGAAGCGACAGGCCCATACTCATCAACAGTCCGACGACGATCGCCAGAATTGATCGCGAACTAATGCGCACGACAAATCCGCCCCTTCTCAAGAACAATCCCACGCCTGCTGTCAGCATCAGCAACCGTCCCCCGGCGCGGACAGTGGAACAACATGTTTTCCTCCAGGCGCAAACCCCGTGGAGGTTCGCCGATTACATCGGCGCGGTCCCTCACCCAGGGTCATGGCCCGATGGCCGTCCTGCGCGAGACCGTTCTTCTTGCCGAACATCAGGCCGCCCAGACACCCAAACGGTGCTCAAGGTCGACAGCGCCGCGGAGCGATCCTGGCGGCCGCGGAGAGCAGCAGCTCACGAGCGCCTGAGCGCTGCGTGGATGCCGTACGTGCCCCGGACGGGGATCGAACCCGCACTGTGTCGATTTTAAGTCGACTGCCTCTGCCAGTTGGGCTACCGGGGCACAGACAGCCTAGGCGATGCCCGTCAGTTCCCGGCTTCAGTACGCCGATATTCGAGCCAACGGAGGCCGAGCTCGTTCCAGACGGCCTGGTACTCCTCGAACTTCTCGTTGATCAACCGGGGATCGATCCGGTCGGGCGGGGTCGACGCGATGTAGAAGCTGAGCTCGTCGCGCAGCCGATAGAGCCGGAACTGCACCTCTTCCATCAGGACCCACAGGGAACGCCAGGCGAAAAAGGGCTCGAGCGCACCGACGACGGTCGTCACGGCCACGAGGGCGAACGCCACACCTGTCCAGCCGTCGAGGTTCTGCAAGCCGAGGATGATCGTGGACGTCGCGGACAGCACGAGCAGGAAGACCCTGATGGACACGGCGCGCCAGCGGAAGCGCTTCTTCCGGGAGCGGGCGTGCGCGTTGTCGCGCTCGATCCGCTCCAAGATGTGCTTCGCCAGTTCGGCCGGAGTCAGGCCTGTGGCGAGCGGAACGGCGGGTACGGACTTCCGGAATGCCTGCACCGGCACACCTTAAACGCCGTGAAGGCCTCCTTCCCTACGCTCAAGGTAGGGAAGGAGGCCTTCACGGCATTACGAGCTCAGGACTTCGACAGTCGGTCGAACTCCTCGCGCGGGTTGTTGATCTGGCCGAGCGAGATGACCTCACGCCGGAACAGGCCACCGAGCATCCAGTCGAACAGGATGCGGATCTTGCGGTTCCACGTCGGCATCGCCTTGAGGTGGTACGCGCGGTGGAAGAGCCAAGCCGGGAAGCCCTTGATCTTCAGGTTCAGCGCGTCGGCGACACCCTTGTGCAGGCCGAGGCTGGCCACCGCACCCAGGTTCTTGTGGTAGTAGTCCTTCGGCTTGCCGCCGCGGATCACCTTGATGATGTTCTTCGACAGCAGTCGCGCCTGGCGAACGGCGTGCTGCGCGTTCGGCGGGCAGGTCGCGGTCGGGTCCTGCTCGGTGCGCGAGAGGTCCGGCACGGCGGCGTTGTCACCGGCGGTCCAGACGTCGGGGTGCCCGACGACCTGCATCGCGGCGGTGGCCTCGACGCGGCCGCGCTTGTCGAGCGGCAGGTCCGAGCTGGCGAGCACCGGGTTCGCCTTCACGCCGGCGGTCCAGATGATCGTGTCGGTGTCGAATTCGGTGCCGTCCGAGAGCACGACGTGGCCGTTCTCGAACGACTTCGCCGCTGTCGACAAATAGACTTCGATGCCGCGCTTTTCGAGCTGCTCGACGGTGTACACACCGAGCGTCTCGCGCACCTCGGGAAGGATCCGGCCTGCCGCCTCGACGAGCACCCAGCGGATGTCCTCGACCTTGAGGTTCGGGTAGTAGTTCTCCACCGCGAACCGGGTCATGTCCTCGAGTTCGGCGAGCGCCTCGATACCGGCGAACCCGCCGCCGACGACGGTGAACGTCAGCAGGCGCTTGCGCTGCTCGGGATCGAGCGTGCTGGCGGCCTCGTCCAGCTTCGTCATGACGTGGTTGCGCAGGTAGATCGCCTCGCCGATGGTCTTGAAGGCGATGCCTTCCTCGACCAGGCCCGGGATCGGCAGGATGCGCGCGACGGCGCCGAGAGCGACCACGAGGACGTCGTAGTTCAGCTGCTCGACGTGCCCGTCGGCGGCCTCGACCGTCACGGCCTTGCGCTCGTGCTCGATCTTCGTCACGCGCGCGGTGAGCACGTGGCAGCGCTTGAGCACGCGCCTCAGCGGCACGACCACGTGCCGCGGTTCGATCGCACCGGCCGCCGCCTCGGGCAGGAAGGGGGCATAGGTCATGTGCGGCTGCGGATCAACGACCGTCACGGACGCTTCGTTGGCCCGGAGCATCTTCTGGAGCCCGTACGCCGTGTAGAGCCCGACGTACCCACCACCAAGGACGAGGATCCGTGTCGGTTCCGACTTAACACCAGCCATATTCCTATAGTCGCACCCATCTGCTGAGATCGCTCGGAGACCCCATCCGGCTGTGACCAGCGTCGCCACGGTTTCCGCACCGATTCAGTTCAGGCCGGCCGCCGAGGTCGCGGAGGCGAGGACGTCGCACACCATGTCAAGGGTCAGGCGGCCGGTCTGGACATTGCGCTGCGACACGTGATAACAGCCGAAAAGGCGCAGGTCGCCGAGTTCCAGTTCGGCTCCGTGGCCGAACTTCGGGCGTGGCGCGGGCACCGGCCAGCCCGCCTCCGCGAGCACCGGCAGCAGCGCCTGCCAGCCGAACGCGCCGAGCACCACGACGGCTTTCAGCGTCGGCTTCAGCAAGGCGAGCTCCGCCGCGAGCCACGATCGGCAGGTTTCCCGTTCCTCAGGTGTGGGCTTGTTGGCGGGTGGCGCGCATCTCACCGGGGAGACCATCCGGGTCCCGCGGAGTTCGAGACCGTCACCGATATGGGTCGACGTCGGCTGCGACGCGACCCCGACCCGGTGAAGCGCCTTGAAGAGAACGTCACCGGACGGGTCGCCGGTGAAGAGACGGCCGGTCCGGTTCGCGCCGTGTGCCGACGGGGCGAGACCGACGATCGCCAGTGACGCGTCCGGCGGGCCGAAGCCGGGCACCGGCCGGGCCCAGTAGGTCTCGCCGGCGAACGCCGCGCGCTTGACGACGGCGATCTCCTCGCGCCACGCGACCAGCCGTGGGCAGGCGCGGCAGCCGACGACCTCGGCGTCGAGTTCGGCGAGCGAGCGGAACCTCATAACGCCTCCTTCAACGCGTCGCGGGCGAGACGGTCGGCCTGCCGGGTGGTCTCCGGCTGGCGGAACGCGGGACACAGCCGCAGCACCTGGCGGCACGCGTTGTCCAGCGAGATCTTGTGGCCGACGGAGACATGAACGGGCTTCACGCCGTCCTGGGTGCGTAGCACCGCGCCGACGACCTCGCCGTCGTCCAGCAGGGGCGCCCGCGAGCCGCGTTCGAGGCCCGGCTCGTCGTGCTCGCCGACGAACCGGGTCTTGCCGACGCCGACGGACGGCAGGCCGGTCACGACGCCGACGTGACAAGCGAGCCCGAACCGGCGTGGATGCGCCAGGCCGTGGCCGTCGCAGACCAGCAGATCCGGGACGTGATCGAGCGCGCGGAGGGCGTCGAGCAGCGGCGGCAGCTCGCGGAACGCGAAAAGGCCCGGTTCGTACGGGAACGAGATCCGGGAAACGACGGATCGCTTTTCCACGACGCGGAATCCGTCGATTTCGAGGGTGACCGCGGCGGCGGCGATGAGGCCGCTGTCCTCGTCGTAGGCGACGTCCAGCCCGGTGACCGTGGCGATCTCTTGTGGACAGCGATCTTCGAGTTCGACCAGGCCACGCAGGGTTTCCTGGATCCCGACCGCCTCCTGGGGCGTGCTCGGGCGATCATGCGCCGTGACGATGTCCACTCCTACAGACTGCCAGTAAGTTGGAGGCATGCCGGACACCAATCCCGATTCGAACACCGACAAGGCCGCCGACGAGAAGGACACCCCGTCGGTGGAAACCAAGGTCGAGCCGACCGACGACCTGGTCACCACGAAGCACACGCTGACGCTCAAGCGCAAGAAGCTCGCTTATACCGCCCAGACCGGGCGGATCGTGCTGCGGAAGGAGGTCATCACCGACGGCAAGTCCGAGGGCCACAAGGCCAAGGCCGAGGTGTTCCTGACCTCCTACACTCTCGACGACGCGGAGCCCGGCTCGCGCCCGGTCACGTTCGCGTTCAACGGCGGGCCCGGATCGGCGAGCGTCTGGCTGCACATGGGCCTGCTCGGGCCGCGCAGGGTACTTTCGGGCGATGTCGACGACCCGGTCGCGCCGCCCTACGGGCTGACCGACAACCAGGAAACCCTGCTGGCGCACAGCGACCTGGTGTTCATCGACCCGGTGTCGACCGGCTATTCGCGCGCCGTGGACGGCGAGGCCGCCAAGGAGTACCACGGGTACACCGCCGACATCGAGTCCATCGGCGAGGTCATCCGGCTGTGGGTCTCGCGCAAACAGCGCTGGCTCTCGCCGAAATTCCTGGCGGGCGAGTCGTACGGCACGCTCCGCGCGGCCGGACTGGCGTCACACCTCCAGGAACGCCATGGCATGTACCTGAACGGGCTGCTGCTGATCTCGTCCGTGCTGGACATGGGCACGCTGCGGTTCACCGAAGGCAACGACCTGCCGTACTCGCTCTTCGTGCCGACGTACGCGGCGATCGCGCACTACCACGGCCTCCACGGCGACCGGCCGCTCGACGACGTCCTCGCCGACGCCGAGGACTTCGCGGCCAAGGAACTCCCCTGGGCTCTCGCGCGCGGTGCACGTCTGTCCACACAGGACCGAGCGGAGGTGGTGGCGACACTCGCTTCCCTGACCGGCTTGAGCGAGTCCTATGTGGACCGGGTCAACCTGCGGATCGAACACGTGCGGTACTTCACCGAGCTGTTGCGGGACAAGGGTCTCGTCGTCGGACGGATGGACGGCCGGTTCACCACCTGGGAGCCCGACGGCGGCCGCGAGCACATGAGCGACGATCCGTCGATTTCGCGGATCATCGGCGCCTACGCGGGCGGGCTCAACCACTACGTGCGGGCCGAACTCGGTTACGAGAACGACCTGCCGTACGAGGTCCTGTCGACCGACGTGTTCAAGGCCTGGTCGTACTCGGACTTCGAAGGCCGCTCGGTGTCCTCTGTGGACTCGCTCGCGTCGGCCATGCGGGCGAACCCGCACCTTCGGGTGCACGTGGCCTTCGGTCACTACGATGGCGCGACGCCGTACTTCGCTTCGGAGCATGTGCTGGCGCGCTTGCAGATTCCCGAGGAGCTGCGGGAGAACATCGACACGGCGTATTACCCGGCCGGGCACATGATGTACGTGCACGAGGAGTCGCGGGTGCGGCAGGCGAAGGACCTGGCGAAGTTCATCAAGGCCGCTTCCGGGAAGTAGCCGGATACTCGTGAGTGGTAAGGACGGTTAGAACCGTCCTTACCACTCACGAGGGCAGCTAACGCCCGGTCCGGAGCACAGCCCACGCTCGGTGCAATTCAGCGGAGAGCCGGTCGATCTCACGCCGCTGCGCGGCGACAGTGCCCGCCAGTTCATCGAGGTGACCCGCCTGTGCCGCCGCCTCGAACTGCAGCTGCAACACCCTGGTGTACAGCGCGATCCTGTTGTTCTCCATGGCAGCCAACAGATTCGACGACGTGTACGGCCGCAGCGCGCTCTGCAGCCCGTCGGCGGATTCATGCTCCGTCCGGTACAGGAGACCCATCCCGAAGACAGCGGGTACGAGTTCGAATCGCCAATCCGGATACGCGGACAGCGCGTCTTCGACGGCCGTCAAAACGCCGTTCCGCTCGCCGCCCGCGTGCCGAGCGACCGTGAAGGCACCCAGGCCCACGAACCCCGCGGGCGTGAGCTCGTCGTGCCAGACCGTCGGCCCGTCCTCGCTTGCCGCATGCCGGTCTCGCGGGGACAGCAGGGACGGCTCGTAGTACAGATCCCGCCTGCCCCATGGCCAGAGGACATCGTGCATCGCGACGACCGCGTCCGGGGCGTGCTCCAGGATCCAGGCCAGTTCCCGCTCGACCACGGCGTAGTTGTGATCACCGTCGAGAACGTAGAGATCGGCGACCGGCAACTGTGGCAGCACCTCCGGCGACGGCACGGTGACCAGGTGCAGTGCGTCATGGGCCTTGACCGTCTCCCGCACCCGTTCGGTGGGCGCGGGGTCGACGCAATAGACGTCCGATGCACCGAGTTCGGCGTAGATTCCGCTGACCTGACCGGATTCGACTCCGATCTCCACGACGGTACGGATCTGGCGCCGGGCGAAAACGACCTCGAAGATCTCCCTGAAAACCGACATCGAATGCAGCAGCACCGGCGCGTTCCGGGCAGCCCTTGTCTGTGCGTGCGGGTCTTCCCTCGTCCCGCCGTGGAAGCCCGTCACCGGTTCCTCAGCCTCTTCGCCGCGATCCGGGCGGCGCCGACCGCGAGCCCGGCCGGGCCGTGCTCACGCAACTCGTCACGCACCTTCGCCGACAGTCGCTGCGTGCGGCCGGCGGCGGGCATGCGATGACCGAGCCCGGATCGCGAACGCGGCAACATCGCGAACGCGACGGTCAGCTGGAACGAGCTCACCGGCGCGCCGGCACGAGCCGCCAGCGGCAGCCAGATCGCGGCCAGCGGCGAATGGAACTCGACCATGTTCGCGCCGAGCCAGGTGCAATCCTCGTAATGCAGCCGGGAAAAGTCTTCGGTCGTGTTCCAGCGCAGCGATTGTGGCCGCCCACCCGCGATGACGTTGATCTCGATCCAGTCGACCCGCACGAGGGCGGGCCTGCCCGGTACCGCCAGCGCGATCTCCTCGACGTCGACCGCATGCACGTCCATCCGCGCGAACGACAGTCCGTTGTGGTTGATCCGCACACGACGATCGGCTCCGTCGAACCATTCGCCGCCGGTGGTACGGAATCGCACCGAAGTCGCGGAGGGCTCACCCGCCGGTTCGAACATCGCGGGGTCGATGACACCGGCGCGCACAGCGCGGGCGGCCGCGCCCAGGTGCGGATCGGACGCAGCGAGGAGGGCGGGCCAGAACGAGTCCCGCATGCCCAGATCGTCAAGGTCGCTCGGCGACAGGTACGGCACCGCCGGGACAAGGTCTTCCGGCAGGACCCGGGTGACCATGTCGGAGCCGAAGTTGTCCTCGTGCTCCCAGTTCCCGAACACCGAAGCCTCTTCGGCGGTCGGCAGTTTCAGCGCGGAAACCAGGATGTTCGCCAGCCTGTCGCCGCCCACGCGGGTCAAGGTCGGCCAGGCACCGTCCGACGCGGTCACGTAGCGATTCCACTGGTGCTGGAAGGCCCGGATGCCGTCCTGGATGGCGGAGCGCTCTGCGTTCTGCGCGTCGCTTCCGGCGGCGACGCCGAGTACCGGTGAGCCGTCGTTCGTGAAGTCGATGAGCGAACCGCACAGTGCGTTCACCGATTGCTCCAGGACCTCCGGGCTGCGCACGATCGCCCCGACGATCTCCCGTGGATGCCCTGCCTGGCCGAGGAAGCCCTCCGCACGCAGGCCTGCGAGCAGCACCTTCTCCGACCTGTCGTCGGTGGCCAGATAGAGACCCGCGGGTGCGATGTCTATCCCGGCCAGCTTCAGCACCCTGGCCAGCTGGCGCTGGATGGTGCCACCCCAGCCGAGGTCGACGAGAGTGAGGTCCGGGCGGTCCAGCGCCCCGGCCTCACGCAGGGAACGGATCAGCCGTTCCCTCGCGGCCGTCGCGGTGACGGCGAGCCGGTTCACCAGGTGCGGGGTCTCGGTCAGCGCGACGGCGAGGCGACCCACGATGTCATCGTTGTCCAGGACCGTGTCGAGGTCCTGTGCGAGATGCGGTACGTCACCGACCCGCAGGTGCAGCATCTCCAGCAACTGCCGGACGGTCAGCTGATGACGTTGCCGGACGAACTCCTGGATCGACTGCCGGTCGGCGCTGTCCAGCGCGGCGATCGAGGTGACCTGCCGGGACAACCACACCGGCTTGGCGGTGACGTCCCAGCCTCGCGCCCGGGCCGCGTTCTCGACCAGTTCGGCGAGAAGCTCGCCCTCCCGCATGGGGCACCACAGCACCGGGGTTCCCGTCTCGTGAGCCTTGCGGGCGACCCACTCCGCGAACCCGGTCATCACTGGACCGACGACCGAAGCCCCGTACCGCCAGGCGAAGCGGGTCGACGAAGCACCACCAGGTGAGTGCGCCTGCAAGGTCTTCGCACGAAGGCTGGTGATCCCGAAGTCGCCGTGGTCCGGATCGAGGTCGGGGGAATACGGACCGAACGGGTCCTGCGGCTCCCCTTCCCGTTCGAGCAGCCTGGCCAAACCCTCGTCGGCTCGTTCGTAGTGCACCGTCCGGATGCCGAGCCCACCCGGCACCTCGACGTCGGCGACCGGGTTGTCGCCGACGTGGAGCACCTGCTCCGGCCTGCGACCGAGATCCGAAAGGACGACCTCCCACAGCCCGGACGCCTTGTCGACACCGTGCTCGTGGGACCGGAAGATCCGGGCGCCCTTGAGCGCCTCCAGTTCGGGCCGGTCCAGGAGGTGTCCCAACTGCTCTTCGGTGAAGTACGTGTCGGAGACCAGGACGACCGGGACACCGCTGTCCTTCGCCAGCCGGATGACCTCCGCGATGTCGAGGTCGACCTCGGTGAGCTCGCGTTCCGCGTCGACCTCGGCGCGGACGAGCTCGTCGAGGGTGGCGCCGGGGAACAACGAGAGCGGCATGGCCCGCCAAATACCGAAAAGCGAAACTTCGCTTCCCAGCGCTTCCTGGCCCTTTCGCGAATTTCTTTCAGCCGCGACGCGCATACGACGGAAAGCGGCGTCGGAAATCCATTCCGGACATTTGCCCGCCTGTCGCAGACGGGCCGCCACCAGGCCGAACACGTCCGCAGGACGCGGAGTCCGGCGCCAAAGAATCGTATCGAAGATATCGAAAGAGACGACCGAGCAGGATCGATCGGCGATGCGCCGAGCAACCTGCTCGAGTCTCGGGTGGCCGGAAACCCCATAGTTGTCGACTGCCACAAAACCCCCAGTAGAAGTCAGCCCGACGGCCGGAACGTCAAGCTGTCCCGATCACTACTGCGCATCGTCACCCGAACGGGTGACGTTACAAGGAAGTGCCCACTCGTTCGCGCGAACGCGTCTGAAAAGGCAAATCCGCGCCATCCAGAGTCGGATGGCGCGGATTTGTCCGGTCTGTACTTATCGACCGAGAATCAGCCTCGCAGGTACTGCGCACCCCGCGTGACGGCCGACCAGGCGTCCACGGCACCGTGACCGTAGAAGCCGTTGAACGAAGCGTCACCGGTACAGGTCGCGGTGAACGACGCGTCCCGGCCTTCCTTCAGGTAGTCGACGGTCCGCGGCGTCGGGCAGGCGATGTCCGAAGCCGTGCCTTCGAGCACCCGCTGCACGGCGTCCGGGTTCATCCCGAAGTCGCGCGAACCCTTGCCGTACTGCGAAACGATCAGCGCGGCGACACCGGTCGCGTGCGGCGACGCCATCGACGTTCCCTGCAGCCACTGGTAGTAGCCGACGCGGCCGTCGGCGGCGGTCGCCTTCTTGATGCCGGCGGTGACACCGTCGGGAGTGAGGTTCCCGTCCGCGTCGATCATGCCCTCCGCGACACCGACGTTGCGCGGGTACGTCGAGAGGATCAGGTTTTCGTTCGTGCGGTACCACGGGGTGCCGAAGTAGTCACGGAAGTATCCGCCGGGCGCGGACACCGAGATCTGCTCGACGCCGTAGTTCGAGTAGTCCGCCTTCGCCTGCGACGGGCCGAAGGACGAGACACCGATCGTGTGCGGGCCTTCGATGGGCAGCGACAGGCAGCTCGCGTTGTCGATCTGCCGCGGGTGCGTGCTGTTCGACGGGTAGCCGGGGCTCGACGCGTCCGGCTGCGGGGCGGCGAGGTCGCTGTGCTGGTTGCCCAGCGAGACGACCTGGGTGACGCCCTTGCGGTGCGCGTAGTTCAGCGCGCGGGTCGTCGCCTCGATGATGGTGCGCTGCTCGGCCTGCTGCGCGGGCGTGTCCGCGGGGTTCGCGGTGCAGTTGTACAGCCAGGGGTCCGTGAAGAAGCTCATGTTCACGACGTCCACACCGGCGTCGCCGGCGTAGGTGATCGCGTCCACGGTCGGCTGCAGGAAGAAGAAGCCCGAGTCCTGACCGGCGCGGAGGTTCACCAGCGTCACGTTCGGCGCGACACCCGAGACGCCGAAACCGTTCGCGGCGGCGCCGATGGTGCCGGCGACGTGCGTGCCGTGCCCGTTGTCGTCGTGGTCCGCCGGGTCCACACAGCCGCGGAATTCACAAGGCCCGTCGACGACGGCGCCGTTGACGTCGGAGACGATGTCCTTCGTGAAGTTCCGCGACGCCGCGCGGTCGAAGTTCGGCGCGATGTCCGGGTGGCTCCCGTCGACGCCGGTGTCGATGACGCCGACCTTCACCCGCTTGTCGCCCGGCTGCTTGGTGCGCGAGAGGTCCGACCGGACCGACTTGAGGCCCCACAGCTGGTCGTCGAGCGGGTCCATGCCGACGGCGTTCGCCTGCACCGGCTTCTTGGCCGAGGCGGCGCCGCGGCCCTCCTTTTCGACGACGCCCGGCTTGACCTTCGCCTTGCCCTGCTTCGGCGCGGTACCGATCGCCTTCGCTTTGGCGGCACCGAAGACCGACCGGTCCGCGGAGACGCGCTCGGCGAAACCGTTGGCGGGCGCGGTCGCGGTGATCAGGCCGACCGCGGCGTTGCTCGTCACGACGGTGCCCCCGGCGGCACGGACCGCCCTTTCCACCGAAGCGACGCTCTGGCCTTCCCGGGCCAGTACCGAGAACTCGGTCGCCGCCCCGGAGAGCTGCGGCTGCGCGGAAGCCGTCGGCGCGGCCACGACAGCGCCGAACAGCGGTACCGCGAGCGCGAGCACGAGAGATCTGGACTTTTTCACTACCTGCCTCCTGAAGGAAACTATTCGGGCAAACTACGTCAGCGATCCCTGCGTATCAACGAAGTCCCTACGAAAGTCAGGGGACGACGGTTTTCTCTTCCGCGAAATGGCAGGCGGACAAATGCCCGCCGGACCGGGTGATCAATTCGGGTTCCTGCTCCGCGCAAATGTCCTGCGCCTTCCAGCACCGCGTGCGGAACCGGCAGCCGGACGGCGGATCCAGCGGGCTCGGCACATCGCCTTCCAGGCGGATCACCTGCCGCTGCCCGCGCAGCGCCGGATCCGCGACCGGCACCGCGGACAGCAGCGCCTGCGTGTAGGGATGCGACGGATGTTCGTAGATCTCCTCTTCCGTCCCCATTTCCACGATCTTGCCGAGGTACATCACCGCCACGCGCGTGGAAAGGTGACGGACAACCGACAGATCGTGTGCGATGAACACATAGGAAAGGCCGAATTCCTTCTGCAGATCACCGAGCAGGTTCATCACCTGCGCCTGGATCGAAACGTCGAGCGCGGAAACCGGCTCGTCGCAGATGATCACCTTCGGCCGCAACGCCAGCGCCCGCGCGATCCCGATGCGCTGACGCTGCCCGCCGGAGAACTGGTGCGGATAGCGGTTGATGTGCTCGGGATTCAGCCCGACGACGTCGAGCAGCTCGCGCACCTTCGCCGCCCGCGACCCCTTCGGCGCCACCTCGGTGTGGATTTCGAAGGGTTCACCGATGATGTCGCCGACCGTCATCCTCGGGTTCAGCGAGGTGTACGGATCCTGCAGCACGATCTGGATCTCGCGCCGCAGTCTCCTCAGTTCGGCTCCCCGCAACGCGAAGATGTCGCGACCCTCGAAGGTCGCGAGGCCGCCCGTGGGTTCTTCCAGCCGCATCAGCACCTGGGCCAATGTGGACTTTCCGCACCCGGATTCCCCCACCACGCCGAGCGTTTCGCCCGGCATCAGGTCGAAGGACACGCCGTCGACGGCCTTCACGTGCCCGATGGTGCGTTTGAAGAGGATCCCGGCACGCACGGGGAAGTACTTCACCAGGTTTTCGACGCGCAGAATAGGCTCAGACACGGTCGCTCACCACCTCGTCGGCGAAGTGGCAGGCGCTGACCCGGCCGAAGCCGAGGTTGTGCAGGGCGGGCCGTTCGGTCTCGCACCGGCTTTGCGCCCGCGGACAGCGCGGATGGAACGGGCAGCCGGACGGGATGTTCAGCAGGCTCGGCGGCAGGCCCTTGATGGTCTCCAGCGTCTGTCCTTTGAGGTCGAGCCGCGGCAGCGAGGCCATCAGCGCCTCGGTGTAGGGATGCCCCGGCGAACGGAACAGCTCGCTGACGTCGGCCTGTTCGACGATCCGGCCCGCGTACATCACGGCGATCCGGTCGGCGACCTCGGCGACCACCGCCAGGTCGTGGGTGATCAGGATCAGCCCCATCCGCCGTTCGGCCTGGATCTCCGCCAGCAGGTCCATGATCTGGGCCTGCACGGTGACGTCGAGCGCGGTCGTCGGCTCGTCCGCGATCAGCAGATCCGGATCGAGCGCGAGCGACATGGCGATCATCGCGCGCTGCCGCATCCCGCCCGAGAACTGATGCGGGTACTCGCGCACCCGGCGGGCGGCGGCGGGGATGCGCACGATGTCGAGCAGTTCGATCGCGCGCTTCCGGGCGTCCTTTTTGGACATCCCGAGCCGGACCCGCAGCTGTTCCTCGATCTGGAATCCGACGGTGAACACGGGGTTCAACGCCGACAGCGCGTCCTGGAAGATCATCGCGATCTCCCCGCCCCGTACCTCACGGCGCCGCTCTTCGGTGGCCGTGAGCAGATCCTCGCCGCGGTAACGGACCGCGCCGCCGGTGACGACGGCGGGCGGGCTGTCGAGGATCCCCATCACCGTCTGCGCGGTCACACTCTTGCCGGAGCCCGATTCTCCCAGCACGGCAAGGGTTTCCCCGGCATGCACGGAGTAGTCGACGCCGTTGAGCACGGTCGCGACGCCGTCGGACGTGCGGAATTCGACATGGAGGTCTTCCACCTCCAGCAGCAGTTCGTCGGTCACGGACGATCACCGGGCCTTCGGGTCGAGCGCGTCGCGGATGCCGTCACCGAGCATGACGAACGCGAGCACGGTGATGGTCACGAACCCCGCGGGGAACAACAACATGTGCGGATTCACCCGGAAGTAGTCCCGCGCGTCGCTGATCATCACACCCCACGAAACGACCGGCGGCCGCACACCGACGCCGAGATACGCCAGCGTCGCTTCCGCGCCGATGAACGCGCCGAGCGCGATGGTCCCGTAGACCAGCACCGGCGCGACCGTGTTCGGCAGCAGATGCCGGAACACGATGCGCGGCGTGCTCGCGCCGAGCCCGCGCGCGGCCTTGACGTAGTCGAGCTGTTTGGCCACCAGCGTCGCCGAGCGCATGATGCGCATCGCCACCGGCCAGCTCAGCGCGGCGATCGACACGACCACCTGAACGATGATGGTGACGACCCCGGGGTTCGAGCCGGGCGCGTTGAACGTGGTCAGGATGACGATCGCGCCGAGCACGAACGGCAGTGCCGCGAAGATGTCGCCCACCCGCGAGAACAGGCTGTCGACGAGACGGCCGTAGTACCCGGCGATGATCCCCACCACCGAGCCGATCAGGATCGTCAGCACCGTCGCGAAGACACCGACCAGCAGTGATGCCCGCGCGCCGTGGATGGTCCGCGCGTAGACGTCGTAACCCTGGTTGTCGTAACCGAACCAGGCTTCCGCGGACGGTCCTTCGTTGGCGTGGAGCAGATCGCTGAACCCGGCGGGCCGGGAGCTGAACAGGTCGGGCGCGATCGCGATGAGCACGACGAGCGTGATGATGACGGCGGAGATGATGAACGACGGCCGCTTGCGCAACATCCGCCAGGCGTCGCCGCCGAGGCTGCGCGGTTTGTGCGCCTCCGCGGAATCGTCGGCGACACCGGCGCCGGCGACGTCCACGGAGGACACCCCGCCGGCCACATTGGGGTCAGTCATAACGGATCCTCGGGTCGAGAACGGCGTAGAGCAGGTCGACGATGAGACTCACCAGCAGGTAGACCATCACCAGCAGGACGACGACGCCGGTGACGGTGGCGCCCTCCCGGTTCTGGATACCGCGGAAGATGAGCCCGCCGATGCCGTTGATGTTGAACACGCCTTCGGTGACGATGGCCCCGCCCATGAGCGCGCCGATGTCGGTGCCGATGAAGGTCAGCACCGGGATCACCGAGTTCCGGAGCAGGTGCACGCCGACGACGCGGCTGCGCGGCTGCCCCTTCGCGACGGCCGTGCGGACGTAGTCGGCGTGCCGGTTCTCGGCGATGCTCGTTCTGGTCAACCGGGCTATGTAGGCCATCGACAAACTGCCTAGCGCGATCCCTGGCACGATCAGTTCGCCGACCGTGGCGTCCTCGGACACGCTCGCGTCGATGATGCCCAGTTCCGAACCGAGGACGATCTGGAGCACGATCGCGGTGACGAACACCGGGATCGAGATCAGGAACGTGGTGGACATCAGCACGAGGTTGTCGAGGAAACCCTTGCCGCGCAGGCCGGTCAGGATGCCCGCGGACAGGCCGATGATCGCTTCGATGGCCACCGCGATGAGGGCGAGCCGGACCGTCACCGGATAGGCGTTCCCGATCAGTTCGCCGACCGAGACACCGTTGAAGGTCTCGCCCCAGTCGCCGGTGAACAGGTTGCCGAGGTATTTGAAGTACTGGACGAAGATCGAATCGTCGAGGTTGAACTTCGCGGTCATCATCTCGATGTAGGCGGGCGGGCAGGCGACCTGACCGCATTTGCCGGCGAACGGGTCACCGGGCACCGCCCACACGAGGGCGTAGATGAGGAACGTGGTGCCGAAGAAGACCGGGATGAGTTGAAGTAGTCGTCGGAGGATGTACTGGGGCATGGGCGTGCCGTCCTGAGGATCGCGTGGTGGGAGCCGTGGGTCCGGCCGGCCGGGAGCGGTGCGCTCCCGGCCGGCACGACCACGCGATTACTTCGCCGCGACCTCGATGGACGAGTAGTCCGCGAGTCTGCCGAAGTCCAGCTTCACGGTCTTGAGCCGGTTCGACTTGCCGCCGACACCCTTCTCTTCCCACACGGGGATCTGGGGCAGATCCTTCGCGATCAGATCCTCGGCCTGCTGGTACAGCTTGATCGCGGCCGCCTTGTCGGCGGTCTGGTCCGCCTGGGTCAGCAGCGCGTCGACGGCCGGGTTGTTGTACGTGGAGTCGTTCGACGAACCGGTGCTCTTGTAGCGCGGGTTCAGGTAGTTCTCGATCGACGGGTAGTCGGCGGACCAGTCGGAGCGGCCCATGCCGGTCAGCTGGCGGTTGTTGACGATGCTGCGCCACTGCCCGAAGTCGGTCGCCGGCACGAAGTCGCATTCGACGCCGAGCGCGTTCTTGATGCTGTTGCACGCCGCGACCAGCGGCTCCTTGCGGCCACCGTCGGCGTTCGACGCGATGGTCAGCTTGCCGGTGTAGCCGGACTTCGCGAAGAACTCCTTGGCCTTCACCGGGTCGAATTTGCAGAATTCGCAGACGCCGGGCCGGTAACCCTCGATACCGCGCGACACGTAGCCGTCGGCGGGCGCGTAGGTGTCGTTCATGACGGTCTTGACGATCTGCTCGCGGTCGATGGCCAGCGAGATCGCCTTGCGCAGGTCCAGGTTGTCGTAGCCCGGGACGTAGTACGGAAGCGCCAGCGCGCTGATGCCGAGCAGCTTCCCTTCGATCAACCGCTCACCGAGGTCGGTCTTGTACTTGCCACCGGCCTTCGCCGCGGGCGGAAGCGCCTCCATGAAGTCGAGGCGGTTGCTCAGCAGGTCCTGGTACGCGGTCTCCTGGCTGGTGTAGATGCGGACTTCCAGATCCTTGAACTTGACCTTGTCCTCGCCCTGGTACTCGTCGAACCGCGTGAGCTTCATGTTCTGGTTCGGCGTGCGCGAAACGAACTTCAGCGGCCCGTTCCCGATCGGGGCTTTGGCGAACGCCTCCGGGTCGGCGAAGAACTTGTCCGGCAGCGGCGCGAAGGCGAGGTAGCCGATCTTGGTGGCGAACACGGAGAACGGTCCCTTGAGGGTGACCTGGAACTCGTAGTCGTTCACGACCTTGAGCCCGGACATCTCCTTGACGGCCGGTTCCTTGGCGCTGATCTCGTCGTAGCCCTGGATCTGCTCGAAGAACGACGCGTTCTGCATGCCGTTCTTGCCGTTCGCGCTGTAGTTCCAGGCGTCGACGAAGTTCTTGGCCTTGACCTCGGTCCCGTCGTGGAACTTCCAGCCCTTCTTGATCTTGATGTCGAAGACCTTCGAATCGGTCGTGGTGATCGATTCGGCCATCAGGTTGTACGGCTCGGCCGTGTCGGACTTGTAGCCGACGAGCGCCGAGAAGACCGGCTTGAGGGCCTTGGACCCACCGAGCTCGTTGGTGTTGGCGGGAATCAGCGAGTTCTCCGGCTCGGTGCCGTAGACCGAAACCGACGCGTTGGCGTCGACGGCGCCGGACCCCTTGTTCTCGCTGGAGCCACCACCTCCACAGGCCGTCAGCAGCAGGGCCGCCGTGGCCACCACCGCCGTCGCTCCCCAGAACCCGCGTGAAGCCCGCATGTCCACTCCAACTCTCGTCGTCGGATAGTCCGGCGAGCGCTGGTCGCGCCCCACCGTCCAGAAGGTGAGACGACGCTATGGGACAGGTGAAGCCGATCACAGTGCGTTGGTGTTGCAAATGTGTGACGGTCTCCCGGACCACCCGGTTAGAGCACAACGTTGGTAGGAACGGCGCTGCGCCGAACGGCCCAATCCGGACTGGAGGTCACCGCTTGATCACCTAAAGAAATGGCTTCCTGTAAGAGAAAACCCGACCGTCAGGCCAACGACAGCGCGATCCCGTCGAGGATGTCGTGCTCGGAGATCACCAGTTCGCCGGGACCACCGCGCGTGGCGAACTGCTCGGCCAGCACCTGCACGATCACCGAGCCGCCACCGATCACGTCGACCCGGCCGGGGTGGATCACCGGGTTCGCGGCGCGGGTCGCGTGGTCGGCCGTGAGGAGCGACTGCGCGACGCGGTCGATGTCGGCATGGGACAGCTTCGAGAGGTGAGTGCGCTCGGAGTCGTACTCCGAGAGGCCCTGCGCGACCGCGGTCAGGGTCGTGACCGTCCCGGCCACGCCGATCCACGTCTTGGCGGTGGACACGTCCACGACGTCGAAGGCCTCGGTGAGGACCTTGGCGGCCAGCTCACGGGCTTCGGCGATCTCGGCCGCGGTCGGCGGGTCGGACTTCAGCGCGCGTTCGGTGATGCGCACGCAGCCGATGTCGACCGATTTGGCCGCGATGACCTCGGCCTGGCGGCCGTCCCAGGTGCCGACCACGAGCTCGGTCGAGCCGCCGCCGACGTCGACCACCACGAAGGGACCGTCGTCGGGATCCTGCTCGCCGACCGCGCCGGTGAAGGACAGGCGTGCCTCTTCGTCCCCGCTGATTACTTCGGCCTCGGTGCCGAGCACCTCGCGTGTCATCGCGAAGAACTCGTCGCGGTTGCTCGCGTCGCGGGTCGCGGACGTCGCGACCATGCGGACCTTCTCGACGCCCTTGCGGCGCGCGGCGATCGTGTAGTCGGCCAGCGCTTTGCGGGTGCGCTCGAGCGCCTCGGGGGCCAGCCTGCCGGTGGCGTCCACTCCCTGGCCGAGGCGGACGATCCGCATCTCGCGGTGCAGGTCGCGCAGGTCGACCGTCCCGTCGTGGCGGGGGGTCAGCTCGGCGACGAGCAGGCGGATGGAGTTGGTCCCACAGTCGATCGCGGCAACACGAGGCATGCCCCGGAGATTACAGCGGAGCGGAGCTTCTCCGTCGAGGGTGGTGGCGGGGGCACGGATGGACAGTCGATGCGATCAAGGCGTCTTGGAACCGCTCGCCGACGACACCGTCGTGGTCGTCGTGGTCGTCGTCGGCGAGGTACAGGTCGGCGCCGGAGGCGGCGTCGTGGTCGTCGAACTCGTGCTTGTGCTCGTGGTCGACGTCGGTTGCGTCTCCGTCTCGGTGACCGTCGGGCACGGCGGCAGCGTCGGGGTCGTCGACGACGATTTCGAAGGAGACGACGAACCCGAATTGCCCGGCGGCAGCGAACTCGACGGCGGCGGCGTCACCGAACCGGGCGGCGTCGACGGCACCGGAGGCGGCGGCACCGACGCGGGCGGAGGGGCGGCACCGGCGTTCGGGGCGCCGATGGGCACCTTGCTGTCCGGCGTCGGCAGCACACCCGTGCGGTACGCCTCGGCCCAGATCAGCACGGTGTTCACGTAGGTGTCCGAGTTGTTGTAGCGGAACACGGCCGCGCGCAACTGGTCCGGTTTGGACAGATCGAGCCCACCTGAGCACAGGTACCGGCCCGTGCCCAGCGCGGCGTCGAAGATGTTGTTCGGGTTCGACTCGCCGTCGCCGTTGCCGTCGGAGGCGTAGCCCTTCCACGTCGACGGGATGAACTGCATCGGGCCCACGGCGCGGTCCCACACCGTGTCGCCGTCGTACTTGCCGCCGTCGGTGTCCGGGATGGCCGCGAACGGCCCGGCGCCGTTGAGCTGCGGACCGAGGATCGGTTCGAGGGTGTTGCCCTTCGCGTCGACGTAGCCGCCGCGCGCGTGATTGGACTCGATGCGGCCGATACTCGCGATCAAAGCCCAGTCGATGTGGCAGCCGGGCTGTTCGGCGATGAGGATGTCGGCGGCGTTGCGGTACGCGGCGAGCGCGGTGACCGGGATGCCGAGCGGTCCCTCGGGGAGTTCGTCCGCGGGGAGCGGGAGCGGGGTCGGCGCGTTCGGCAGGCTGCCGTCGACACCGATCTGCTGGACGAGCGGGTTCTTCGGGTCGTAGCCGCCGACGAGGGCGACATTGTCGGAATGGACCGTGCTCGCCGTCGCGGCCCAGCTGCCGGCACCGACGACCGCGGCACCGGCCGGGACGATGGCGAGGACACCTCCGGCCACCGCGGCGATCGTGCGGTGCCGGAGACAGAGTCTCCGGACGTGACCGGTCACCGCGCCTGGCACGTGCCTCACGCGCATAACTCAGAACCCTCCCGGCGGATCACCACCCGGTGATCCGGTACTCACCCACCCCGGTCAACCCAGTCGTGCCCAGCCTGCCGCATACGGTGACCGGTTTCACCCCATAGCGGAGGACCAGTTGGCCGACATCGGGTGAATTAACCCACCTGGAGGAACTATCTGTTCATCGCGGGCGGGTGTTACCCCTGGCAGTCGCCGGACGGCCAGCCGTTCGCCTTGAGCAACGCGAGCGTTTCGTCCCCGAACGGGTTCACGCCGGGGCCCACGGCCAGCGTGTGCGCCAGGTGGACGTGCAGGCATTTGACGCGGCCGGGCATCCCGCCCGCGCTGACCTCGTGGCCGAGCGAATCGATGGCGTCGCGTTCGGCGAGGTAGCTCTCGTGGGTCCGCTGGTAGGCGGCCGCCAGCTCCGGGTCCTCCGCGAGCCGGTCGGTCATCTCCTTCATCAGCCCGGACGCCTCGAGCGTGCCGACCATGGACGTCAGCTTCGGGCAGGTCAAGTAGTAGAGCGTGGGGAATGGTGTGCCGTCGTCGAGGCGGGGGCTGGTCTGCACGACCGACGGGTGGCCGCTCGGGCAGCGCGCGGCGACGGCGCGCAGCGCACGGGGGGCCCGGCCGAGCTGTTCCGCGATGATCTCGCGGTCGGCGTCGGTCACAGGCTCGTATGAAGACTTTTCCGTGCTGTTCACACCCATAAGGCTAAAGGGCGCACTTCAGCCGCCCGCGACCTGATCCCACAGCTTCTCGTACCAGGAGCCAGCGGGCACGGGCTGCTGACCTTGCGGCTGCCCCTGCACGGGCGCCTTGTCTTCGGGGAGCTGCACGATGTACGGCGTCTCCCCGGGCTTCACGAAACCGAACCGCTTCCGCGCCTCCGCCTCGATCTGCGCCGGGTCGCTCAGCTCGGCCTTGCGGCCTTCCAGCTGGGTGACGCTCCGCTGCAGTTCGGACTGCAACTGCTGCTGCTCGGTGACCTCGGACTTCTGGCTGAGGTACGTGCGCAGCGGGACGGCGATGGTGAACGCGAGCGCGCACACCACGATCGCCACCACCGCGGCCCGGCGGGTGGTGGACATGCCGAGCACCTTCGCGGCACCCGATGCCCGTTTCGCCGCCAGGCTGCGGCGCAGCCGGGTTCGGGCGCGGACCTCCGTCGTCGTCGTGCGACGGGCACGCTCCGGTCGGCGGCCCCTGCTGGAGCCGCCACCGCTCGCGCGCCCGCTACGACGGGTCCGCGCCCTCCCCCGGTCCGCCATCGTTCGTTATCCCTCGGTGCTGAACCGCGGGAACGCGAGGTCGCCGGCGTAGCGCGCCGCGTCGGCGAGGGTCTCCTCGATGCGGAGCAGCTGGTTGTACTTGGCGATCCGCTCGCCGCGCGCCGGGGCGCCGGTCTTGATCTGGCCGACACCGGTCGCGACGGCGAGGTCGGCGATGAAGGTGTCCTCGGTCTCGCCGGACCGGTGGCTCATCATCGACTTGTAGCCGTAGGAGGTGGCCAGCGAGATCGCGTCGAGGGTCTCCGACAGGGTGCCGATCTGGTTGACCTTCACCAGCAGCGCGTTGGCGGCGCGGCGGGTGATGCCCTCTTCGAGGCGGTCCGGGTTGGTGACGAACAGGTCGTCGCCGACCAGCTGGACCTTCTCGCCGAGCTCGGTGGTCAGCTGGACCCAGCCGTCCCAGTCGTCCTCGCTCAGCGGGTCCTCGATCGACACGAGCGGGTAGTCGCGGACGAGCTCGCCGTAGTAGGCCGACATCTGCTCGGCGCTCTTCTTCGCGCCTTCGAAGGTGTACGCGCCGTCGGAGAAGAACTCCGTCGCAGCGACGTCGAGCGCGAGCGCGACGTCGCGGCCCGGGGCGTACCCGGCCTTCTCGATCGCCTGAAGGATCAGGTCGAGCGCCTCGCGGTTGTTCTTCAGGCTGGGCGCGAAGCCGCCTTCGTCACCGAGGCCGGTGGCCAGGCCGCGGCCCTTCAAGACCGACTTCAGCGAGTGGTAGACCTCGGTGCCCCAGCGCAGGGCCTCGCGGAACGACTCGGCGCCGATCGGCGCGATCATGAATTCCTGGATGTCGACATCGGTGTCGGCGTGCGCCCCACCATTGAGGATGTTCAGCATCGGCACCGGCAGCACGTGCGCGTTCGGCCCGCCGAGGTAGCGGAACAGCTCCAGCTCGGCCGACTCCGCGGCGGCCTTCGCGACGGCGAGCGAAACACCGAGGATGGCGTTCGCGCCGAGGCGGGATTTCGCCGGCGTGCCGTCGAGGTCGACCAGCTTCTGGTCGACGATGCGCTGGTCGACGGCGTCGGTGCCGACCAGGTCCGGGCCGATCTCGTCCAGGACGGCCGCGACCGCGCGCTCGACACCCTTGCCGTTGTACCGGCCGGTGTCGCCGTCACGCAGCTCGACGGCTTCGTGTTCGCCGGTGGAGGCACCCGAGGGGACCGCGGCCCGCGCCAGCGTGCCGTCGTCGAGAGCCACCTCCACTTCGACCGTCGGGTTGCCTCGCGAGTCCAGAATCTCGCGAGCGCCTACCTGCTCGATGAGCGCCACGCCATGCTCCTCATGTGGGTTGTGCCTGCGGTGACCGGGCCCAGCCTAGCCGTCACCGCAGTTCACCCGTTGGAGGCACGCGCCACATCAGCCGTCGACCAGACCTTTCCGGCCTTCCTCCCCACCGCCACCCTCGACCGGGGAGCTGCGCTCCGCAGTACCTATTCGGTGACTGGTTCGTCCGCCCGGACTTCCTTCCAGCCCGACGGAAGCTCGACGGTGTCGGAGAACTGCTGCCAGAAGGTCCAGCTGTTGCCGCCGATGTCGGAGACGGTGAACACGCGGGCGCCGTACGGCTGATCTTGGGGCGCGTCGATGTCGGCGTCGTCGCCGAGCGCGGCGCGGACACGCTCGTACTGCGCGTCGGCGTCGGGGACGTACACGATGTTCAGCTGCCCGACCGGGCCGTCGACGCCCTTCGCCTGCCAGTACTCGGGGCCGACTCCGGCCAGTTGGATCTTGGCCGGGCCGGCGCACAGCGTGGCTTGGAACACCTCTCCGGAGGCGTCGGCGAAGCGCACTTCCTCGGTGAACCCGAACACTCTGACCAGCCACGCGACCGCCTCGGTGGCGTCGGCGTAGTAGAGGTACGGCGCGAGCCCGAGGTAACCGGGCTCGCTTTCGGGCCTATCCGCTTCGGCACTGCTCATGGCAGGACAGTCCACCATGACCGTTTCAGCTCCTCGTGAACGACCCTGCCCAGGCGTATCGTGGAGCGGACCATGATGGATGCCGAACCCGCCCCAGAACCCGGCGAGGACTCGTCCGGAGAGTCTCGGTTCCGCGCCTTCCGACGGGCGGAGGCGCTGGTCGAAAGCCGCAGGCCGCTCGACGCTCTCAAGGCCCTCGAGCCCTTGCTGGAGGACGAAACCGACAAACCGAGCGTCCAGTTGCTGGCAGGCCGCGCGTACTTCCACTCCGCACAGTTGCGGCGGGCCGAACGCGCCTTCACCCGGGTGCTGGAGCTGGACCCCACCGATCATTACGCGCGGTTCGTGCTCGGGCGGACCCTCCAACGCCTCGGCCGGTTGACCGAGGCGCTCGCGCAGATGCGGATAGCGTCGGCGATGCATCCGATCCCGGAATATCTGGAGGCGATCAGCGAGGTCAACGCGCGGATCGCGTTGCGCGACTGACCCGGCGCGGGGAGCAAGGGACCTTTGCTCGCAGTCCTGATCGCCGTCACCCCTGGAGCAAGGGACCTTTGCTGTCACGTCGACCTGGCCCGCAGGTGGGCCCGCTCCCCCTGCTTGCCGAACAGCACCAGCAGCTCCACCGGCCCCGGCCCCGCGCTGCCGAACCAATGCGGCACCCGCGTGTCGAACTCCGCGGCCTCGCCGGGGCCCATCGTGAAGTCGCGGTCGCCGAGCAGCGCCCGCAGCCGTCCGCTGAGGACGTACATCCACTCGTAGCCCTCGTGCGTGCGCTGCACGGGCTCGATGTCCTCGACCGGGATCAACAGTTTGAACGCCTGCGGCTGGCCGGGCTGCGCGGTCAGCGCCCAGGCGGTGAACCTGCCGAATTTCTGCGGTTTCATCCGGACGCGCGGGTCGGCGGGTTCGGGTTCGCCGACCAGTTCGTCGAGCGGCACCTGATGCGCCGCCGACAACGTGAGCAACAGTTCCAGCGTGGCCTTCCGGGTGCCCGATTCGAGCCGCGAGAGCGTACTGGCGGAGATCCCCGTCGCCTCCGCGAGCGCGGAGAGGGTGGTGCCGCGTTCCTTGCGGAGCTGCTTGAGCTTCGGGCCGACCTCGGCGAGCCGCCGTTCGATGTCCTCCATGCGTCCAGTTTGCCAAATCGGCAATGAACTTTGCCAATTCGTGCGGAGATCCGGATGCTCGGCAACATGAACAACGAATACGACGTGGTGATCATCGGTGGTGGCGTCGCGGGTCTCAGCGCGGCATTGGTCTTGGGCAGGGCACGGCGCCGGGTCGTCGTGATCGACGGCGGCACCCCGCGCAACGCGCCCGCCGCGCACGCCCACGGTTTCCTGACCAGGGACGGCATCCCACCCAAGGAACTGCTGGAGATAGGCCGCGACGAAGTCCGCGCGTACGGCGTCGAAATCGTCGAGGACGTCGTCCACCGGCTGCGGCACGACAAGGCCGTGGAACTGGCTGGCGGCCGGGTCGTCCACGGTCGCCGGATCGTGGTGACCACCGGGCTGGCCGACGAACTGCCGGACGTCCCCGGCGTCGCGGAGCGTTTCGGCGCCGACGTCCTGCACTGCCCGTACTGCCACGGCTGGGAGGTGCGCGATCAGCGTTTCGGCGTACTCGCCACCTCGGAGAAGTCGGTCCACCAGGCGCTGATCGTCTGGCAGTGGAGCAAGGACCTGACCTTCTTCACGCATACGCAGCAGCTCTCGGCGGAAGACCGGGCGAAGCTGACCGGGCTGGGCATCCGGATCGTCGACGGGAAGGTGTCCGAGCTCGCCGTCGAAGACGACCGGCTGACCGGCGTCCGGCTCGTCGACGGCGGCTTCGTCGAACGCGATGTCGTGTTCGTCGGCCCGAAGTTCGTCCCGCACGACCGGCTTCTCGCCCAGATCGGCTGCGCGCGCACCGAAAGCGGCTCGATCGCGGTGGACGCGCAGGGCCGCACGAACGTGGATGGCGTCTGGGCGGCGGGGAACGTCGTCGATCCGATGGCGCAGCTGGTCGTCGCCGCGGGCGACGCCTACCGGATGGCGTCGGCGCTCAACTTCGACCTGGTGCTCGAGGATCAGGGCGCGACGCTGGCGTCCGCGTAGGTGTCGGCCGCGCTGAAGACCTCCTGGACGTAGGGCACCGCCGGGTTGAACACCCGCATCGCCTTCCACCAGCCGTCCGGGGTGGCGATGTCGTCGCCGGCGGCGCACAGGTAGCGGGCGGTGGCGAAGGCGGCGTCGTCGAGATCCTTCGGATCCGGCTGCTTGCCGTCGCTCCTGGCGCGGGCGGAGTGCTTGGCCCAGACGTCGGCCGGGAGCGTGATCGGGCCGGGCCTGCCCTGCGCCGTTTCGACGTGGGAGATGCCGGCGAGGGTCGCCCACGAGAGGTGGCAACCCGGCTTCTGCCGCCGGAGCCACATCTCGGCCCGGCCGTAGGCGGACAGGTCAGTGGCGGAAAGCCGCGTCTTCGCCGCCACCCGGTTCGCCCAGGTCTCGAGTTCGGCCGCGTCGGAAACGGTGGGCCGGTCGGGCGGCGCGGCGAGCCCCGCACGCGGTGTCGCCGCCCCCGGCTGGGGTTTCTGGTCGGGAACCGCGAGCGCGGGCTGGGGCTGAGCCGGCGGAGGCGGCTCATCGCCTCCCGGCCGGTTCACCCCGACGGTCATGATCAGCACCACGCCAGTGAGCACGAGCCCACCCGCGAAAGCGAGCCTGGGCACGTACGGCGGCAGAGGGCGGGCAGCATGCTCCGGGGCTTCGGTGCTCTGGGCGGTTTCGGCCACCCGGTCAGGTTACTTCGCCACCCTTCCGGGCGATGCCCCAATCGGCTTACGAACCCGACCGACGGTAAGCGAATCGGTGACTGGTCTTCGGCAGCCGGTTCGGTATATGAGCCACCGAGGTCACGCTGACCAGGGAATGATTCTGAGGAGAGCACCAAGTTTGTCGTGCTGGTGAAGCAGGCAAGGTCACGAGGGGTAGACACGCATGTGCCCGGTACGCGTGTCTACTTCGAATGGGTCGAGCCTGTGGCCGAGAAGATCGGCGACCTCGTCCCGAAGATCGACGCGCGCGAGGCCGACCTCGAACCGGGCCAGAAGTTCACCGGGTTCCACCGGCTGGAAAAGCGCCTCTGGATGACCGGTCTGCGGGCCGACTCCCCGCAGGTCGCCGATCAGCTCGTCGCCGACGTCAAGGAACTGGTGACCAAGTCGGCGTCGATCGAGCTGAACGCGCTCGACCTGGCCAACGGCGCCAAGGAACTGCTCGCCAAGATCGCCGCGGGCAAGTTCACCGGCGAGGATGAGGCGTTCGCGCACACCGACCTCTCGAACCTCCAGAGCAACCTCGACGGTTCGAAGTCCGCGATCGCCTCACTCTGCCCGCTGCTGCAGGCGAAGGCCCCGGCCTTCGCGTCGGCGGTGGACGCGCTGAGCAAGGTCGGCGAGTTCACGGCGCAATGACCGGGGGGAACACACCGGTCACCCGCTGGAAGCTGTTCGGCATGGCCGGCGCGGACACCTCCCTGGCCAGGACCCTGCGCCGCGGCAGGCTTCGGCGCGAACCGGCTCCTTGACGGGGACAGCTTGGGGCAGGCGGCGCAGAGTGTTGTCGAGTTCCACGGCGAGTATCAGGCCGGGATCATGACTCCCGTGCAAGAGAACCTGCATTTCGTCGCGCTGGACGTGACGACGAAGGACCGCGAAAGCCTGTCGAACTGCTGCGCACGTGGACGGACGCATGACAAAAACGCCGACAACCAACCACCTCACGACATCGGCGAGGTCCGTCTTTCGACGTTGCGGCTTCGGCACGCTGAAAGACTGCCTCTCAGGACCGAAGAGCCCAAACCTCGGCGAAGCGATTCTTGACGTTGTCGGTGAGTCTCTTCAAGCCGAGCAATTCCAAGACGGCACGTTGCAACGCTTCGTCTCCCGCGTCGCCATCCCTGGTAGTGACGTGATCGAGCAATGTCGCCAGCTCACTCGGCGGCACCTCTTCGAAAGAACGCGGACCCAACTCACGAGTCACGACCTCTGGCTGCGCAGGAAGCCGGTAGGTACGGGGCTTGACGCCGCTCTTGCCGAGTGGGTTGTCTTCGACTAGTTGTCTCTGCCTTACCGCCTGGGCGATCGCCTTGTTCAGTTCACCCGCGACCAGCTTCGTGACCCTGACAGCTCCCGACGCACGGACATAGGCTGTGTGCAGCCGGCTCCCCAGCACAGGCCCTTCGGCCTCGACGATCCGCACCAGACCTTCCACCAGTTCCCGTCTGGACGCCGTGCCCACCTGGACAGCGGTTCCGCCGAACTGGCTGTACCCAGCGAGGATGGGATCCGCTCCGAGCGCCTCTTGCTTAGCGGCAGGCACCGGCGGCCACCCTTCCTCTCGCTCCAAGAGCGCCCTCCCGGGAGCTTCCAGGTCCTCAATAGTGGCCACAGGCTGCGGCACCATAGCGGGCTCCGCCGCCGGAACGTACGGGGTCTCCTGTGAAGCAGCCGGCTCATGAACGGACGGGCGTTCTGGCGCCACTGCTTCGAGCGCGATACCCATCGGAGCAACCTCGACGTCCGCCGCCTGCTGTCGTGGTTCCGCTGCCGACGGGTCGTCGCCATCCGAGACCCATCCGGAAGGGTGGATGTCCAAACCGTGCAACGTGTCCCACAAGCGGGCTAAAACCGCCGGCCGATCCACGTAGAACTCAGACTCGCGAATGCGGAAGAACCGCCAATCGCATCGTTCGAGGTCACGCTGCCTGGCAAGGTCGCGGCCATACGCCTCAGGTCCGTGCCAAGCGTCACCGTCACACTCAATCGCCAGCCTGGCCTTGGCGCCTACGACCACCAGGTCGAGTCGATAGCCATCAGCTGGGAACTGGGGGACAACGCTGTATCCACGATCGACGATCCGGTTGAATACACGCTGCTCGAACAACGAGTCGAAAGGTTCCACACGCTCATCGTCGGAGACGGCTGAACGCCTGGCGCCGTCCACGTCGTCGGCACACCCGGATACTGCGTAGCAATAGTCCAGCAGCTGGAACCGCATGTCCTCGGGGTTGCCCAAGTCGGACAGCCGCAGCGAGTGGAAGACCCACATCTGGTCCTTGGCACGGGACGCCGCGACGTTGAAACGCTGGACGTACATGTCCTGGGTGAGCGACGCGATCCGTTTGCCCGGCTCCGGCGCCTTCACCATCGAAAGGAACATCACGTTACGCTCGGAGCCCTGGAAGTCGGCCGAATCACCGCATCGCAGTTCACGTGCCTTCCACTCCTCGGGCGGGATGCGCTCCAACAGGCGCTTCTCGATCCTCTTCGCCTGGGCGCGACCAAGCAGTGACACGACGCCGAATGTCAACCCGTCGTACCGGGGATCGGCGATGCACTTCTCGATCTGGTCGACGATGGCGTCCGTCTCGACCGGGTTGACTTTGTCTGTCACGCCGCGCTCATAGCCGTTCTCGAGGAGCACCGGCTTGATCGGTTCAAGACGATCCGCACCGTACTGGCGTACAGGCACCAGCCGGATACCATCCGGCTCGTAAGCGATCCGGTTCGAGAAGCCGATGATCTCCGGCACACAACGACGGTGTTCGACAAGCGTCGTCATGCCCTCAAAGCGTTTCTTCGCTTCATCAAACAGACTGCTCTTTGGCTCCTGCCACGTCGCGCGATACGGGTTGTCCCACAGATACTGGTCAGCCAAGTGGCGCAACTGCTGCTGGTCGACCCCCACCGCTGTGGGCGAAACCTGCCTGTCGTCGCCGATGACCACGATCTTGGGCGCGAGGTACTGCAGGAACGTCGCCTCCAAACCCGCTTGCGACGCCTCGTCCACAATGACGACGTCGAACATGTCAGGCCGGATGCGGAATTGCTCGGCGATCCGATAGACGGGCATGATCCATACAGGTACGGCTGGCCGGCATCGGTCCATCGCGGCCTTGATGTCGGCCCTGCGCTGGTTCGCGTACACCCCGGTGCCCTTGCCGAGCAGTTTGACCAGCTGGGCGTATTGAAGCAGATCGGCCCGTGCCTTACCGGACAACCGTTCCGGGGACACAGCGTGGCCCCACGCCCGCTCGGCCGCCAGCCGTTCAATCCGGCCACGTACCTGCTTCTCGACGCTCAGCACCTCGGCCTGGAGTGAATTGACATCCTCGTCTTTCCGTGCCTGTAACCACTTCAATGCCACGGTCCACGACCACGCGGACTCCCAATCAGCCAGCCGCTCCAACCAGGCGGGATCACGAGGATCCGCTGACACCGCTTCCTTGACGCGCGGCAGCAGATGAGCGAGAGTCGCCGCGATCTCGTCACGTCGACGAGCCAGCTCCGCGACTTCGGCCAGGTGTGCCATTCTCCGGTGAGCGGCAGCGTAGGACTCGTGCTCGCGGTGCTCGACAGCCTGCATGAGATCCTTCACGCACGGCGCCGCATCCGCCCACTGGGCCACGTCCGCGATGACCCGGACGACGTCCAGCAAGGGCAAGGTCGCGGCGGTACGCGCGTCGGAGGCCGCGGCGGCATCGACGAGCCGGGCATAGGTCTGCACGGCGTCGAGGTCGGTCCAGTTCGGACGCGGGAGGCCGCGCCCCGCCAAAGCTCGCTCTTCCGTTTCGAGGGCTTCGCCCAGCGCCAAGACTCGACGTAGCTGCTCCAACTCTGTTACATGCCACTGCAGGCGTTCGCCCAAGGTGTCTTCGACAGGTACCCGCACCGACTCCGGCCACGCCCGGTCCAGTGCGTCCAGTGTCCTGCTGGCGTCAGCCCAGATGAGGAACGCGTCGAGCTGGTCTGCTGTGGTCGGCGGGAGGCCATTCACCCGAACAGATTGGAACAGCGGTAGTGCCTGTTTGACGGCCTTGGGGGCAAGAGCCCCGGTCTTGGGCGAACCGTCTGGATTGCTCTTGAGCTTTCCACCGGCACCGACATGAGCGCGAAGTGCCCCTGCCAGAGCGACGAGTACCCCCATGTCTGCAGAAGCGACCCTTACCTCTGTGACCGGGCCGAGACGCTCAACGAGCGGACCGACGTGTCCGATGAGCTGGGCGATCTGGTTCCAGCGCGACCGCCAGTGGTTCGCACGCCCGACGAGCACATCGGAAAGCGCGTCGTTCATCCATTCTTCGCGTCGCTTGGAAAGATCCCCGGCTTCTCGCGCGAACCCGTTGAGCCGCTCACGAAGCACGGCTCGTGTGGCTTGATCGAGGCGGCGCACAGCGTCGAACGCTGTGTGCCGCGTAAGGCTTCCGTGCACTTCTTCCACCGCGATCGCCTGCCGCTCCGCAGTCACGAGCGCGAAGAACGCCTGTGGCGTGGGCACATCACCGAGCCGCACTAGCTTGAGCCGAGATTCCGCCTCATCGGCGTTCAGCCCGTCGTCGACGGCACTCCGATGCCATTCGATGATGTCGCTCGCGGCGATCGGGGACGGGACGACACCGGGCACCTCGACCAGGCCTTCCAGCCAACCAAAACGCGGCCGCTCCGCTTCCAGACATTGCGCGATGCCGGCAAGGGTGCCTTGGTACCCGCAGACGTCGTGCTTCGCCACCTGCTCGCCACGCGCGTCGATCAAACGCCGGTACAACCCGGCGCGCTGCAGTCTCAGGTCCTCGATCGCGCCAAGGTGCTCGTTGATTACCCTTTGCGCCCCACTGACGTCGTACTCGCTGGCCATATGACTGATCCGCTCCACCGCGACCTTGAGGTCGGCCAAGTCCGACCGCGAGGATCCGACGACCGAAACGGCCAGCGGCGTGATGGCTTCAGGCAACTTCGCACGAACCTCTTTCAGCGCCCGATCGGTGTGCGCGGTGACGAGGACTCGCTTCCCTTGTGCGAGAAGGTGGGACAGCAAAGCTGCAACGGTGTGTGTCTTGCCGGTCCCAGGTGGACCCTGGACGAGGGTTTGGGCCTTCGAGTCGACTTGCGACAGGACACGCAACTGCTGGTCATTGACCGGAAGCGGCAGGAAGGGCTCATCGTCGACCTCGACCAAAGCACCAGGTTCACGAGAGCGCTCCGTCGCAGGCCGGTGGTCAGGGTCGACGAGCGGAAGCAGCCCGTCTGGGACGCCACCGGACTCGCCGATCTGCGCGGCGACCGAATCGAGGATATCAACGATGCCCTGGCTCGAACGCCTGCGGAGGATCAAGGCAGGGGCGAACGCCGCCGCCGCGTGCGTACCGGGCTTCTGCGCGTCGTCCTCGTCGAGGTACGCGGCATCTCCGTCGAGGGCGTGCACGAGACGCCGCAAAACACCACCCACGATTTCGCGATTGAAGATCGCGGCAGTGACCTCACGGCCTTCGTTCCTGATCTGCACCACATGCTGAGGATTGGCGACACGACCCGGATCAAGCATGTCCAGCTCGATGTTCAAGCCATCCGCCGGTTCGGCCTGATGGAGAGTCAACCGACCCGTACCATCGTCGAAATGGATCGTCGCGGGCACTGTGGCGAGGTGCCGACGGACGACATAGTGCCCGGGCGGGGCCCATGACAGGCAGCCGACGCCGATGACCAGTTCTAGTTCTTCCGCATGCGCGGCCGCGGTGACGTAAGCGGAGAACAAATCGTTGTAGACGTCCCGGGCAGGCTGGTCGGTTTGTTCACGTTTGGCCCACTCCGACCATCGAGCTGCCCATTCGGCATGGGCGTCGCGAATACCGGGCATCTTCTCAAGCAAGACGCGCTGGTCACCTTCACCAATTGCCTCGTGCAACCGTGGCTGTGCGTTTGGGTCGTCCCAAGAACCGTCCAACCAACACTTCAGCTCCGTGTCCGGCTCGGGCGCTTCTTGGTGCGCGACTCTCTCGACCGAGAGCAAGACCTCTCCTGGCTCGAGCGCTTCCTCGCGGTGAGCGGACCGGATGGCCGGGTGCTCGGGCAATTGCCAGAACCACTGGACCGAGTCGTACCGATCGGTGGTGCGGGGCGAGTTCGACTTGAGCTGCTGGCTTCGCGCCAGGAACTGGAAGAGCCTTACCGCTCGATCGACCGCCGTATCCCGCGGATTCGGAGCAGCGTCCTTGTTCGCCACCGCTGTCCTCCTTCTGCCACCGAATAGATCATCGTTCTCATCGCCCAAGTGGCGTAGGGCGATACAGTCGACACCACACCGTTACGAAAGGCGGCTCGAACGTCCGAGCGTCGCCCCGCGGTCGAGCTGCCCGATCCAACAGATGACGATCAAGGAATGACCCAGGAAACATACTTACCGATGCCGGTCGGAACGATGTGGGTCTACCAACCTTCCGGATCGTCTTGACCTCCAGTTAAGTGGAGGTATCACACTGATTCCCATGTTCAGTGAAGCGGAACTCGACTATCTCGCCACCCAAGGGCTCGGGCGGCTCGCCACGGCGCAGCCGGACGGCACGCTGCAGGTCAGCCCCGTCGGTTACGCGTACAACACCGAGACGCGGACGATCGACATCACCGGTTACGAGCTGGCGAAGAGCAAGAAGTTCCGGAACGTGGCCGCGAACGGGCAGGCCGCCTTCGTGGTGGACGACATGCCCTCGCAGGACCCGCCGAGGATCCGCTGCCTCGAGATCCGCGGCCGGGCCGAGGCGCTGACCGGCGCCCGCACCCCCGACGGCCACCTCGACGGCGCGGTGATCCGGATCCACCCGTCGCGGATCATCAGCCTCGGTGTCGACGACCCGGATCACGACCCGCTCGATCTCGTTCCGCACAACCGAAACGTCTGACCGGGGAAAGAAGAGGTCGTTCCTGACGAAAAGCGTCAGGAACGACCTTTTCAGCGACGGGCACCGTAGACCGCGTAGGTCCCCAAACCGGCCACGGCGAGCACCACGGCGGTCCACGTGGCTTCGGCGACCCCGGCGGGCTGGAAGGGCCAAGTGATCACCAGCTGCGCGCTCTCCGTACTCGACGTGGTCGCCCAGACCACGAACGCGACCGCGAACCCGGCCAGCGGCAACGTCCACCCGAAGGCCCCGCCGAACAGCACCGCGGCGAGCCCGGCGAGACCGAGCAGGCCGCTCGCGTTCCGCACGATGATCTCCACCGGAACCCGCTCCGCTTCCCACAGCCGCGGCAGCAGCACGGCACCGATGCCGAGGCCGCCGAGCAGCAGGAGATGCAGGAAGCGGCGCGGCGCCCAGCGGATCGCGGCGGTCCGGTCGAGATCGACGTCCTGCCCGCTGAGGCCGATGGCGGTCACCGCGATCGCCACCAGGAGCGCGAGGGAAACCGGAATCTCCGACCAGCGGTCCCGTGCCAGGAACCAGATCACCGCCATGCTCACCACCAGCGCCGCGAGCGACGCGGGCATGGCGCGCGAACGCGCGTACAACACCGCCCACCTCATCGGGCGCCGCCGAGGAGGACGTCGAGCTGGCTGCCCTGGCAGGTCAGGCCGGTCCGCCGCTGCGCGATGATCCGCTCTCGCTGCACATCGGGCGGAAGAGCCCGGAAGGTCTCCCATTGCCGGAGGACCTCGTTCTTCTTGTCGTCGCTCAGCCACGAACCCCTGAGCATCTCCCATTCGCCGAGGTACCAGCTCGACGTGATCGACCGCGCGGTGAGTTCGTCCATGAAGGACCTGTCGACACCGTGGAGGGTGTAGCAGGTCGGCGTGCCTGAGCCGGCGACCAGTGTCCGCGTCATGTCGTCCGAATTCAGGACCGAGCGGATGGACCAATCCACCAGGTCCACGTAGATGGTGCCGGCGGCACGGGGCGGCATCTCGTCGTAGCCCAGCCGCCGGTCCAGTACCGCGACCCTGACCGGCGCGTCCGGCAGAGTGCCCAACAGCCGCAACGCTTCCTTGCCCGGCCCGGCGAGGCGAGGCAGTTCGGCTTCGAGCATGCGGGGGACGCAGACCGGGCCGTCGCAGACCATCTCCGTCGCGTTCGGGTCGGCGACCTCGGCTTCGGCCGTGCTACCGGGAAGAACGGGCAAGGCGATCGCGGCCGCCGCCAGCGCGGGAACGACGGCGAGCCCCTTCGCCCGCTTGGAGCGGGCGGCCAACAGGAGGAATCCGGTCGCGGCCAGTCCGGCGAGCCAGACCACCTGCCCGAGATCCATCCGGCCCGCGGTGGTGCTGAACGGATCCCTGACGACGTCCATCGCGGGAGAGAGCAGGGAAACCCGGAACGGCACGATATCGGCCAGCACGCTGCCCTCCGCCCCGGAGAACTGGAACAGGAGCACGGCTACGAAGGCGGCGACGGCCACCGCGGGCGCGGTCAGCGGGTGCGGCAGCAATCGGCCGATCCCCAGCCCGATCCAGGCACCCGCGAGCATTCCCAGCACGCCGACGACGACGATCGGCAGCCAGCCGAAGGTGAAGAACCCGCCGTTGAAGGCGGCCTGGACGGCACCGACGGCGAAAATCAGCAGGTAGCCCAATGCCAGCAGACCACCCAGCGCACCGGCGAGTTTCGCCGCCCGCTGCCATCCGGGACGGGGCATGGTGGTCATGAGTTCGGCCGTGCCGGAGCGGCTGTCGCGCATACCCTGGATGACACCGGCACCGATCGCGATCGGCCACAGGAACACCAGCAGGAACCGGCTCCACTCCGCGGCGTGCGTCCAATGCTCGTCCCAGGCGAGCGGCGCCTTCGTCCACGGACCGCTGAACGAATACAGGAACCCGAACGCGACGACGAGAATGGCGAGCGTCGCCCAGGGGGCGATGGAACGGCGGAGTTCGGTCCGCAGGACACGCGTGTTCACCAGTTCCCCCTCCCCGGCTCGTGCCCCAGCAGCGCCGAGTAGCCGCGCTCGATCGGGCTGTCGCCGACGTACTCCTCGCTCCCGGCCGCGGCCAGCTCGTCCGGCGTCCCCTGGAAGACGAGTTTCCCGTTTTCGAACAGGACGACGTCGGTGCAGGCGGTCGCGACGTCCTCGACGAGATGCGTCGAGACGACGACACAGGCGTCCCGGCCGATTTCCTGAAGAAGATCCCGGAACCGCACGCGCTGTGCCGGGTCGAGCCCGGCGGTCGGCTCGTCCAGCAGGAGGACGTCCGGATCGTTCACGATCGCCTGCGCGATCCCGACCCGCCGCACCATGCCGCCGGACAGCGTCTTCATCCGGTCGTCGGCCCGATCGGCGAGGCCGACCCGTTCGATCGACCGCTGCACCGCGGCCGGGATGTCCGGTTTGGCCATCTCCTTCAGCCAGGCGATGTATTCGACGAACTCGCGGACGGTGAACCGCTTGTAGAAACCGAAATTCTGCGGCAGATAGCCGATACGGCGGCGCAGGCGGCGCTGATCGGTGAACCCCCCGACGGATTCACCGAGCAGCGCCAGCCCTCCCTCCGCCGGCCGGAGCACCGTCGCCAGTGCCCGGATCAGCGTGGTCTTCCCCGCCCCGTTCGGGCCGAGCAGACCGTGCACCCCCGTGCCCAGTTCCAGGTCGAGCCCGTTCACGGCGAACTTGCGTTTGCCGACCCGGACCTTCAGTCCCTCCGCCTTGATCTGCCACGCGTAGGTCGTCGGTGCGACCTCCGCGGCCCCGACAGCACGCATCATGTTCTCCCCTTCGTTCATCGTTCGGATCCGGTGAGGAGGCCGAAGACGCTCCGCCGGAGCACCACCACGACCGCGGTCAGCGCGAAGATCGCGCCCCACACCGGGAGCAGCCGGGGTTCGAGCGCGGTGGCGCGCCCTTGCGAAGCCACCGCGGGCGCCAGGATCACCGCCATCCAGACCCCGGTGAGGACATAGGCCGCCCGTACCACCCCGATCAGCCCGCCGAGTGCGAGCGTCCCGGTGGTGAAGGCCAGGCTCGGCAGGAGACCGAGCCCGAATCCGCCGCCGGCGAGCCAGCTCGAAAGGCCCTGGATCGGCAAGACGACCGCGAGGACCGCCGTCGTCCGGCGCAGCAGCAGGTAGAGCCCGGCCCTCGGCGTCGAAGTGACGAGTTCGTACGCGGGATCGAGCCCCTTGGCCCACGAGACCGCGACCCCGAGCACCGGCAGCACCGGCGAGAAGAGCTGGACGAACGAGTAACCCTTCGAGCCGGTGAACCCGACCGCGTCCAGCAGGAAGCCGATCGCCGGGATCAGCAGGATCATCACCAGCCACGGCAGCATCACCGGCGTCACCCAGCTGTGCAGCCGTCCGACCCATCGGCTCCTCATCGGGCTCGGGCCCGCTTCGGCGAGCTTCGGCCCCAGCCCCGCCCAGACGTCGTCCACCAGCGCCGACACCGACGGCATGCTGAGGGCGGACAGCCTCCCCCGGCATTCCGCGCACTTTTCGAGATGGGCTTCGACCGCCCAGACCTCGTCACCGGCCAAGCCGTCGTCCCCGCGGACGTAACCGGCGAGGAGCTGATCGGACACGTGTTCCTTGTTCACGACAGCGCCTCCCGCATCGCGATCCGAGCCCGCCTGGCGCGGGTTTTGACGGTTCCTTCCGGCAGGCCGAGCAGGACCGCGGTCTCCCGGACGGTCAGCCCGTCGAGCACCATCGCCTGCAGGACCTGACGGAGTTCGGGCGCGAGACGGCGCAGCGCGTCGCCGACGTGGTCGCCGACCGCGCCCGCGAGTGCTTCGTCCTCGGCGGCGGGCGCGACGGTGGTTTCCGCGACCGGCAGCGGCTGGGCGTGCCGCGCCCGGCGGCGGAAGGCGTCGACCAGCCGGCGCGCGGCGATCGTCCACAGCCAGCCCACGGCGCTCCCGCCGACGGCGGAACCGGCGAACGCACCCGCCGCGCGCCAGACCGCGAGGTAGGTCTCCTGCATCACCTCGGCGACGATCTGATCGTCGGCGCAGCGACGGCGCAGGCGCACGGCCAGCCACGGCGACGTGCGGCGGTAGAGCTCCTCGAACGCCGCCCGGTCACCTTTGGCCGTGCGGCGGACGAGCTGCTCTTCGTCCGGTTCCGTTCCTTTCACATCCGGCAAGACGCCGAGATCGCCGAAACGGTTCTCACCCGATTGTGTCCTGTGTCACAGAACCTCCGTGAAGGTCCGGTCGGACGTGGCTATGTCGCGAACTCGGCCGCACGCGTCGGGCCCGCACAAACGCCGTACCCCTCAGGAGTCCGGCCAGAACTTGCGCCAGCCGTCGGCCTCGAGCGTCGTCGGCTCCAGACCGGCATCGCGCGCGGCCTGTTCGGCGTCCCGGATGTCGCGGGCGAATCGCTTCGCGACGGCACGGAGCTCGCCTTCGGGATCGATCCCCGCGCGGCGCGCGGTCGCGGCCACCCGGAACAGCTGGACGGCCGCTTCGGAACCGCCGGGAAACAGGTCGAGCGGGATCCCGGCCCGGCCGCTGCGCTGGCCGAGCTTCCCGGCAAGCGCCACGGCGGGCTGTCCGAGCGCAACACCGTCCACAATGGACTGTCGGCTTTTCTCGGCCTGCTTCAGTTCTTCCCACTTGAGATTCTGGTCGCTGACGGTCTCGACCCGGGGGGCGTCGGCGAAGACATGCGGATGACGTCCGACGAGTTTCGCGACCAGTTCGGAAGCGACCTCGTCGATCCCGAACGGATCGTCCGCGTCCTCGACCGCCACGCGCGCGTGGAACAGCACTTGCAGCAGGACGTCGCCGAGCTCCTCGCGCAAGGCGACCCGGTCGCCCTCCTCGATCGCGTCGAGCAGCTCGTAGGTCTCCTCGACCAGGTATTGACGCAGCGACTCGTGCGTCTGGACGGCGTCCCACGGGCAGCCACCCGGCGAGCGAAGCCGGTCCATCACCTCGGCGGCCTCGACCAGCGGCGGAACGGGCGCTTCGATCACCCGCGCTCCGGCCCTGATCAGCGCGGCGACCTCCGGCTCCCTTCGAGAACCGGCGATGAGCACGAGGTCGCGCACCTTTGCCTCACCGAGCGCGGGCACCCCGAACATCTCGGGATCGACATCGGAAGCCGCGTACACGGCATCGCTGCTCCGCAGGATCGTGAGCGCCGCGGCGGGCAGTGTCGCACCGCGCGCGATCACGACGACGGCAGCGGTCACGGGTTTTGCGGGGCGGCACCGTGCACAGGCAGCACGATGCCCTTCTTCGAAGCTTCGTTGGGCGCGAGGTCCATCTCGACAACATCCCACACGCCGTAGCGCGGGTTCACCTTGAGGTCGACCTGGCCGAGGTACGACTGGAGGAGCCGGACACCGACCTTGGCCAGCTGCTGAGCGGAGGGCCGCGCGGCCTGATCCGACGCGACGGGCGTGTCCGCGGTCCGCTCACGCATCACCACGACGACCCAAAGCGGCTGCTGCGGTGTCGGCTGGAAGGCGGCGACGGTGTTGGGTTCGAGACCGAACAGGACGGTGGCCGCGGTCGCGGGCGACTGCATGGCCGGCAGCTTCTGGCCGGTGCCCGCCTGGGTGTCGGAGGTCTGCTGGTCCTGCGCGATCAGCTCGGCGGCCGCGTTCGGCGAGGCGGCGAAGCGGCGGGCCTTCTCGATCGCCTGCTCGCGCAGCCGGTCCGAGTCGGCTCCCGTGGCGTCGGTCGAGGACACCGAGCTGAAATCGAACGTGACGGTGAGCTTGTCGAGGTACTTCATCGCGAGCTGGGTCTGCAGCGCCGCGTCGACCAATGCCTCGCGGTGGTCCCGCACCCGCGCCACCAGCTGCTCGACACTGAGCTCGGGGTCGTCCTGCGGGTTGGCTTCCATCGGCTTCGCGAGCGGATCGTTCTGCAACGCGTTCACCACGAGGGATTCGTCGACCCCGATGCCTTCCCGCTGAGCGGCGCGTTCGGTGAGGTCGTGCAGGATCTCCTGGCGGACGATCTCGCGGCCGACGAGGTCGAGCTTGTGTTCCTTGGCGAGCTGCTGCCCGTACGGGTGCTCACGGACGGCCTTGTCGATCAGCTGCTGCACGCGATCCACCGAGACGGTCCTGCCGTCGACGATCACCGCCGCACCGACCTGCCCGGGTCCGGCGTTGCATCCGGCGAGAAGGAGAGAACCGGCAAGAACCCCGAGCAGCGCGCGACGGCGCCCCATGATCCGCATCACAGGGCCTACCCTCTCACACCGGCCCCGGTGAGAGAACCAGGTCGTAAGTCGCGATTCGGGCTCGGCCCATCACGCGAGTTCCGCCTCCGATCACGCGACGGGCGCCGGCGACTTCATCAGATTCGTCAGCAGCTTCGCACACCATTCCAGCAGTTCCTCGTCTCGCAGCGCGGGGGCGCCCATCCGTCCGCCCGCCGGGCCCTCCGTCGGCTTCGGCACGGAGACCGTGTTCGTCACCGCCTTGTAGAGAGCCTTGGGGTACAAGCGCTTCAGCCGCACCATCTGCGAATCCGCCAGCGGCAGCGGCGCGAACCGGATCGACGTGCCCTGGGCGGAGACCTCGGTGACCCCGGCCGCGCGGCAGGTGTGCCGGAACGTGGCGACCGCGAGCAGCCTCCGCACCGGGGCGGGCGGCTGGCCGTAGCGGTCGACCAGTTCCTCGCGGACGGCGTCGAGCCCGGCCTGGTCGGGCGCGGCCGCGATCTTGCGGTACGCCTCCAGCCGCAGCCGTTCGCCCGGCACGTAGTCGTGCGGGATATGCGCGTCCACCGGAAGATCCACGCGGACCTCGGCGAGCTCCTCCTCTTCGGAGGTCTCCGCACCCGCGTGACGACGGAACGCGTCGACCGCTTCGCCGACGAGCCGCACGTACAGATCGAAACCGACGCCCGCGATGTGCCCGGACTGCTCAGCGCCGAGGATGTTGCCCGCGCCGCGGATCTCCAGGTCCTTCATCGCGACAGCCATGCCCGCGCCCAGTTCGGTGTTCTGCGCGATGGTCGCCAGCCGGTCGTGCGCCGTCTCGGTGAGCGGGGCTTCCGGCGGGTACAGGAAGTACGCGTACCCGCGCTCACGCCCACGCCCGACCCGGCCGCGCAACTGGTGCAGCTGCGCGAGACCCAGCAGGTCCCCTCGTTCCACCAGCAGGGTGTTGGCGTTGGAGATGTCCAGCCCGGTCTCGACGATCGTGGTGCAGACGAGCACATCGTACTCGTTCTCCCAGAAACCCTGGATGATCTTCTCGAGCTTGTCCTCGTTCATCTGCCCGTGCGCGGTGACGACGCGCGCCTCCGGCACCAGCTCGCGAATGCGCTTCGCGGCCTTCTCGATCGAGGAGACCCTGTTGTGCACGTAGAAGACCTGGCCGTCGCGCAGCAGTTCGCGCCGGATCGCGGCGCCGACCTGCTTGTCGTCGTACGCGCCGACGTAGGTCAGGATCGGGTGCCTGTCCTCGGGCGGGGTGAGGATCGTGGACATCTCCCGGATCCCGGCGAGCGACATCTCCAGCGTCCGCGGGATCGGCGTCGCCGACATGGTCAGCACGTCGACGTGCGTCCGCAGCGCCTTGATGTGTTCCTTGTGCTCGACGCCGAACCGCTGTTCCTCGTCGACGATCACCAGACCGAGGTCCTTGTACCGGATCCCGGTCTGCAGCAGGCGATGCGTGCCGATCACGATGTCGACGTCGCCGGCGGCCAGCTGCTCCAGGATCGCGTCGGACTCGGGCTTGTTCGTGAACCGGGAGAGCCCCTTGATCTTCACCGGGAACGAACTCATCCGTTCGGTGAAGGTGTTGAGGTGCTGCTGCGCGAGCAGCGTCGTGGGCACCAGGACCGCGACCTGTTTGCCGTCCTGCACCGCCTTGAACGCCGCGCGCACCGCGATCTCGGTCTTGCCGTAGCCGACGTCGCCGCAGATGACGCGGTCCATCGGGACACCGCGTTCCATATCCGCCTTGACCTCGTCGATCGCGGCGAGCTGGTCGTTGGTCTCGGTGAACGGGAAGGCGTCTTCGAGTTCGCCCTGCCACGGGGTGTCCTGCCCGAACGCGTGCCCGGGAGCGGCCTGCCGCGCGGCGTAGAGCTGCACGAGTTCGGCGGCGATCTCCTTGACCGCCTTCTTCGCCTTGGCCTTGGTGTTCTTCCAGTCCGACCCGCCGAGTTTGTTCAGCGTCGGCAGCTCACCGCCGACGTAGCGGGAGACCTCGTCGAGCTGGTCGGTCGGGACGAACAGCCGGTCCCCCGGATGCCCGCGTTTGGAGGAGGCGTATTCGAGCAGCAGGTACTCGCGGGTCGCGCCGGCGACGGTGCGCTGCACCATCTCGACGAACCGCCCGATGCCGTGCTGATCGTGCACGACGTAGTCGCCAGCCTTGAGGGCGAGCGGATCGACGGCGTTGCGGCGCCGCGAAGGCATCTTGGTGCTGAAGTCCTTTGTGGACGTCCCCGCGCCGGAACCCCGGCCGGTGAGATCCGATTCGGACAGCACGACCAGCGCTCGCTCCGGCGACACGAAGCCGTCCGAAAGGCCGCCGCACGTCACCGTCACGACGCCGGGCGTCAGCGGACCGGTGATGCCTTCGGCGAGCGACGCGGGCACGTCCCCCGTCGACAGCTGCTCGACGGCGCGGGCCGCCGTGCCGTGCCCGGCGACCACGAGCACCGCCGTCCCGCCCGCGGCTGTGTGCGCGCGCAGGTCCGTCGTCGCGCGCTCGACCTCGCCGCGGTAGTTCGGCGCGGCCTCGATCGAGACGCGGTAGACGTCGGGATCGTCGCTGGCCAGCTGCGTCAGCGTCCACCAAGGGCGCTTCGTCTCCTGAGCGTGCTTCGCGATCCCCGCGAGGTCCCGGTACGCGGACGCGCCGAGATCGATCGGCGCCTGACCGCCCGCGGCGGCCGTGGTCCAGGACGCTTCGAGGAACTCCTGCCCGGTGCGGACCAGGTCGGCCGCGCGGGCGCGGATCTTCTCGGGATCGGCCAGCAGGACGTGCGTGCCCTGGGGCATCGCGTCGGTCAGCAGCTCCAGCTCGCCCTCGCACAGCACGGGGATGAGCGCCTCCATGCCCTCGACGGGCACGCCGCCGGAGAGCTTGGTGAGCATCTCGGTGAGCTGGGCGTCCGCCTCGTACGTCGTCGCCAGCTCGGCGGCCTTCGCCCGCACCGGCTCGGTGAGCAGCAGTTCACGGCACGGCGGCGCGCTGACGTGCCGGATCTCCCCCGGCAGCGACCGCTGATCCGACACCGCGAACGCGCGGATCTCGCTGACCTCGTCGCCCCAGAACTCGACCCGCACCGGATGCTGCGCCGTCGGCCCGAACAGGTCGAGGATGCCACCGCGCACGGCGAACTCGCCGCGTTTCTCGACCATGTCCACCCGCGTGTACGCGAGCTCGACCAGCCGCTCCAGCAGGCCTTCGAAACTCTGCTCCTCGCCGACCACCAGGTCGATGGGCGCGAGCGAACCGAGCCCGGGCGCCATCGGCTGGATGAGGCTGCGGACGGTCGCGACGACGACGCGCAGGCCGTCGGCCGCCGTCTCGAGCCGGTGGAGCACCTCCAGCCGCCGCCCGACGGTGTCCGCCCGGGGCGACAGCCGCTCGTGCGGCAGCGTCTCCCAGGACGGGAAGTCGGCGACGGCCTCTTCGCCGAGGAACGACTTCAGCGAAGCGGTCAGCTCGTCGGCCTCGCGGCCGGTCGCGGTCACCGCGAGCACGGGACGGCCGGCGCCCTCGTCCGCGGCGAGGGCGCCCACGACCAGCTGGCGGGTGGCGATCGCGCCCTGGAGTTCGAGCACCGGGGCACCGGCCCGCTCGACGACCCCGCGCAGGGCCGGATCGGGAAGGATGGAATGAAGGAGTCCGGACAATGGAGCGTTTGTCACCGTCCCAGCCTACGTGGGGGCACCGACAGTCCGCCGCGCGATTACCTGGGCAGGGCGCCGGCGACCATCGGAAGCTGTTCGTCGAACTCGGCGGGTTCCTGCGTCGCGATCCGGATCAGCACGTGTTCGGCACCCGCGTCCTGGTATTCGCGCAGCCGGTCGGCGACCTGCGCCGGGCTGCCCGCGATCTGCATTTGGATCTTCTCGACGAAGTCCAGCGGAACGCCGTAATTCCGCTGTGCGTAGTCCTCCAACCGCTCGCGGGCCCGCACCGGGTCCTCCTCGATGAGCACTGTCGCGAACAACGCGGGCGTCACGGGGCGTACGGCTGCTTCGCGGATCTTCGCGAGCCCGTCGGCGTAGTCCGCGACGTCGGGCGGATACGGCAGCCAGCCGTCGTAAAGCCGTCCCACTCGCTCGAGCGCGCCCGGGGTGAACGAGGCCAGCCACACCGGCGGACCACCCGGACGGTGCGGTTCGGAGTACTCCGGAAGGGTGTCGTAGTGCAGCACCTCGCCGTGGAACGGACCGCCCTTCCCGCTCCAGACATGCCGCCACAGCGCGATGATGTCGTCGAGCCGGGCGCGGCGGCGTTCCCACGGGACGCGGGTGAAGGCGAACTCGGGTTCGCTGCGGCCGGCGAACCCCGCGCCGACGCCGAGCGTGATCCGGCCCTGGCTGAGCAGGTCGAGTGAGAGGATCGCGTTCGCGGAGAGCAGCGGATCCCGCAACGCCGGGAGCAGCGCGGCGGTGCCGAGGGTGACCCGTTCGGTTCTGGCGGCGAACGCGCCGAGCAACGTCAACGAATCGATGGGCGCCTTCGCGAGGGTGTCGCCGACCCAGACCGAATCGAAGCCGAGGCGTTCGGCTTCGACCGCGATCGCGACCATTTCCGGCGCGGTGCGCCCGGCGTCGAGGATGGACCGATAAGTGGGGACGACCAGACCGAATTTCATACCGTGAGCGTCGCCGCGGCGGGGAATCGTCTCAATTCCTTCGAGGGAATGGCGGCGCCGACGGCGGCTCGGCCAAGATGACGACCATGGTTTCCGGATTCGGCCCCGCGCTGAAGGGCTGGCGTGAGCGGCGGCGGCTGTCCCAGCTGGAACTGGCGCTCCGGGCCGGGACCACCCAACGGCATGTGAGTTTCCTGGAAGGCGGCCGGTCGATCCCCGGCCGCGGCCTGGTGCTGCGCGTCGCCGAATCGCTCGAACTCCCGCTCCGCGAGCGCAACGGCCTGCTGCTCGCGGCCGGGTACGCCCCCGGTTTCCCCGAAACGAAACTCGACGATCCCGGGTTGAAGCCGGTCCTCGACGGGATGCGGCGGCTGCTCGACGGGCACCGGCCGTACCCGGCCATCGTCGTCGACCGCTACGGCGTGCTCGTCGCCCGCAACGACGCGCTCGACCTGCTCTTCGAGGACGTCGCGCCCGAGCTGCTGGAGGAACCGGTCAACACCCTGCGGCTCGCGCTGCATCCGAAGGGGATGGCGCCTCGGGTGCTGAACCTCGCGGATTGGGCGCGGCACATCCTGGAACGGCTGACGCAGGAGATCGCGCACGCGCCCGACGAGCGGCTCACCGCGCTGCTGGCCGAACTCGAAAGTTACGTTCCGGAGCCGGGGCCGCCCGGCCCGGACCATCTCGGGTTCGCCGTGCCGATGCGCCTGTCCACGTCGGCGGGTGAGCTGCGGCTGATCACGGCCATCACGACGTTCGCCACCGCGGCCGACGTCACGGTGTCGGAATTGAAACTGGAGACTTTCCTGCCCGCCGACGCCGAGACGGCCGCGATCCTGACCGGTTCGTCCCTAGTGGGCGGTTGAGCACGGTGGCATGCTGAAGACATGCGCACTTCCGCCGTCGCCGCGTTCGCGTCCCTGTCGTTGCTGGTCACGGCCTGTTCCGGGGCGTCGAGCGAGATGGTGCAGAGCGCGCCACCGGTCACTTCGAAGCCCGCCGTTTCGGCGCTGAAGGTCGAGCAGGTGACGGCCGGGCTCGAACACGGCTGGGACGTCGGTTTCCTCCCGGACGGGAAGATCCTCGTCACCCAGCGTCCCGGGAAGCTGGCCCTGATCGAGGGCGGCTCGAAACGCGACGTCGCCGCCGACTTCTCCGACGTCCACGTCCGCGGCGAAGGCGGCCTGATGGGGATGGTGATCAGCCAGGACTTCGCGACGTCGCGCGAGTTCATCACGTGCCAGACCCACAAGGAGGGCGACACCGCCGTCGACATCCGGCTGGTCACCTGGCGGCTGTCGGACGACGGCGCGAGCGCCACGAAGGTCAAGGACCTCCTGACCGGCCTGCCGGTGAACCCCAGCGGCAGGCATTCCGGCTGCCGTCCCGCGTTCGGCGCGGACGGCGCGCTGCTCGTCGGCACCGGCGACACCGCCCGCCCGCAGCATCCCCAGGACCGGACGAGTCTCGGCGGCAAGGTGCTCCGTATCGACGCGAAGACCGGGAGCGCGTTGCCGGACAACCCGTTCATCAAGTCCGCGAACCCGAACGAACAGCGCGTGTTCACCTACGGGCACCGCAACGTCCAGGGCGCCACGGTCCGTCCGGGCACCGGGCAGGTGTTCACCGCCGAGCACGGGCCGACGATCGACGACGAGGTCAATTTGGAGACCGCGGGCGCGAACTACGGCTGGGATCCGTCCAAGGGCGGCACCGAGACCAGCTACGACGAGAGCGTCCCGATGACCGACAAGCAGCGCTTCCCGGACGCCGTCAGTCCTTTGTGGACGACAGGCGAGATCACCGAGGCCATCTGCGGCGCGGAGTTCCTCACCGGATCACAGTGGGGCGCGCTCGAAGGATCGCTGGCCGTGACCGCGTTGAAAGGCCAGAAACTCCTGCTGTTCCGCCTCGACGACGCGGGCAAGGTCACCGAGGTGACGCTGCCGCCGGAGTTCGACGACAAGTTCGGCAGGCTTCGCGCCATCCGAAGCGCGCCCGACGGCTCGCTCTACATCACGACTTCGGAAGGCGAGGACGACAAGCTGCTGAAGGTCACCCCCGGCGCCTAACGGCCGAGGTGCGCGCCGCCGTTGACGTGGACGATCTGACCGGTGACGTGCCGGGCCTCCGGGCTCGCCAGGAAGGCCACCACTTCGGCGACGTCCGCGGGCTCGCCGGCGCGTTTGGTCAGCGTGTTGCCGATCAGCCACGCCCGGCGTTCGTCGGAGAGCTTGCCCTGGAAGAACTCGGTGTCCCCGACCAGTCCTGGCGCGACGATGTTCGCGGTGATCCCGCGCGGCCCGAATTCCCTTGCCACGTCGACGTTCCACGCCTCCAGCGCGGCCTTGGCCGCACCGTAGGAGCCCGCGCCCGTCCGCGCGGCGATGGAGCCGATGGTGACGATCCGCGCGCCGTCGGCGAACCTTTCCCGCAAGGCACGGGTGACCAGCACGGCACTGAACACGTTCGCGTCGAGGTTGGCCTGCCAGTTCGCCGCGAAGGCTTTCAGGTCTTCGGCCTGCCCGTTCCGGAAGTCGGTGTTCCCACCCGCGTTGTTGACCAGGACGTCGACGCGCTCCGGCAAGGCGGCCAGCGCCCGTTCCACCGCGTCCGGATCGGCCGCGTCGAACGGGACCGGGTTCGCGCCGAGCAGCGCGGCGGCCTCGGTGAGAACCTGTTCGCGGCGGCCGGTGATCGTCACCCGGTCACCCCGCGCGGCGAACGCCGCCGCGACCGCGTACCCGATCCCGGTTCCGCCGCCGGTGACCACTACTTCCCTGTTCTGCCCCATACCTCCAGGATAGGGACACTAGGCTTCCCCGCATGACGAAGATCGACCCGGCGACGACGGCGCTCGTCCTGATCGACCTCCAGACCCGGATCGTCGCGCTGGAGACCGTCCCGATCGACGGCACCGAGGTGGTGTCGAACGCGGTCTTGCTGCGAGACGCTTTCAGCGCGGCCGGCTCGCCGATCGTCCACGTGCGCGCGCACCGGCCGAACGTCGACGAGCAGCCGCCCGGCAGCGAACTGGTCGCCGAACTGACACCGCGCGACGGCGAGCACCTGATCACCAAGAACACGATCGGCGCGTTCTACCGCACCGGTCTCGACGAACTCTTGCGCGGACTCGGCGTGAAGACACTGGTGATCGCCGGGATCGCCACGGAATACGGCGTCGAATCGACGCTGCGGGCCGCGGTCGACCACGCCTACGAGACCATCGCCGTTTCGGACGCGATGGCGGGTATCGCCGCCATTTCCCACGAATCGGCGGTCACGAAGGTGTTCCCGCGGCTGGGCGAAGTGCTCACGACCGCCGAGACCGCCGCGGCGCTGGGCTGACCCATGATCGACAAGATCGCTTGGCTGCACCTGCGGGACGGCCGGATCCTGAGCACTCGCTCACGCGGGAAGTCCGTGTTCTATTTGCCCGGCGGCAAACGCGAATCCGGCGAAACCGACACAGAGACCTTGATCCGCGAAGTCCGCGAGGAACTGACCGTCGAGATCGATCCGGCGAGTATCGAGCCCGCCGGGGTCTTCGAAGCGCAGGCCGATGGCCACGCGACAGGTCTTCTTGTCCGGATGACCTGCTACACGGCCGGCTTCAGCGGAACACTCACGGCCAGCAGTGAAATCGACGAGCTCGCGTGGCTGGGCTACGAGGACAGGGACCGGGTCTCCGCGGTGGACAAGATCATTTTCGACCACCTGCGAGAGACCGGGCTCCTGCGCTGACGATCTACTTCAGTTCGTCGAGGCACAGCACTCGGTCGCGCGGGATCAGCCCTCCCGTGCCCGAGTACGACGTGAGCTTCATATCCGTTGACGGAACGGAGGCGCATGCCGGGTCTTCGACGGCGAGATCGGGCCGGTTTTCGATGGCGAGCACCTTGAAGTGCGCTCCCACGCAGTCCACCGTCTCGAGCTTCTTCGCCGCGAAGGCATCCCCGGGGAGGCAGTCCCCGACAGCCGGCAATCGCGCGCCCGGATTCTTGAGGTTCTCCAGACAGAGCAGGATGCCGTCGGGAGCCGTCTGCCTGCCCTGGAAGTAGTACAGGTCGGCGGTGGGATACTCGTCGCATTCGGACCCGCCCGAAAGCAGTATCCCGCCTTCCGACTTCCCGCCCTGTTTCCCGACGACCTTGAAGTTCGCTTCCGGCGTCCCGCACTCGACGTTTCTGATACTTTCCGCGTTGTCGACGTCGCCCTTGAGACAGGCGCCGACCTCGGTACGCGACGCCGTCAACGGATCGTCGACGAAGATCCCCAGCAGGACGATGGCAGCGAAAACACCGAGGAAGATGACTGGTTTCAGCCACGGTCTCGTCTTACGCGGCACCATCTGTTCGACGGCGGGCGCGAGGTGGTTCTCCACAGTGCTTCCCCCAGCTGGATGACCTCTATGGGGGTCCTAGCGCTCCCTACCCGGGAAACGTTACGGCGACGCGGCGCCGGCTCAGTACAGCCGCAACTTGGGCTTGTGCTCCAAATTGGACAGACCGTTCCAGGCGAGGTTCACCAGATGCGCGGCGACCTCGTCACGCTTCGGCTTCCGGGCGTCGAGCCACCACTGCCCGGTGAGCGCGACCATCCCGACGAGCGCCTGCGCGTACAGCGCGGCCAGCTTCTCGTCGTAGCCTCGCGCGGCGAACTGCTGCGCGAGGATGTGCTCGACCTGGCTGGCGATGTCGTTCAGCACCGTCGAGAACGTGCCCGTCGAACTCGCGACCGGCGAATCCCGCACCAGGATGCGGAAGCCGTCGTGCGAGTCTTCGACGTAGGAGAGCAACGCGATCGCCGCCTGCTCCAGCATCACCCTCGGGTGTCCACCGTGGAGGGTGGAGACCATCCGGTCCAGCAGCAGTTGCGTCTCGCGGTCCACGACGACGGCGTAGATGCCTTCCTTGCCGCCGAAATGCTCGTACACCACCGGTTTGGAGACGTTCGCGCGATGCGCGATCTCCTCGATGGACGTGCCTTCGAACCCCTTCTCCGCGAAGAGAGCCCTGGCGACGTTGAGCAGTTGCTGCCTGCGCTCGGTCCCCGTCATCCGCACCCGGGCCACCGGGGCGACAGGACGCGCCCCGGTGACCGCTTCACGTTTGGTCCGCCTTCTCCCCGCCATCGCAGAAGACTAACGCGACCTCGCTATTTGCTTTCAGTGGCGATGCGCGCGAGGCGCTGCGGAGTCGGCCAGCGCACGTCGTAGGCCCAGCCGAACTTCTCGAAGATCCAAATCAGCCGCGCGGAAATGTCGATCTGGCCGCGCTGCACACCGTGCCGTGCCGAGGTCGGGTCGGCGTGGTGCAGGTTGTGCCACGACTCGCCGAAGGAGAAGATCGCCAGCGGCCAGAAGTTGGCCGACTTGTCGCGCGCGGCGAACGGGCGCTCACCGATCATGTGGCAGACCGAGTTGACCGACCAGGTGACGTGGTGCAACACGCAGACACGCACCAGCCCGGCCCAGAAGAACGCGGTCACCGCGCCCCAGAACGACCAAGTGATCAGGCCACCCAGGATCGCGGGCAGCACCAGGGTGAGCAGGCTCCACAGCCAGAACAGGTCGTCGACCTTCTTGATGGCCGGATCCTTCACCAGATCCGGCGCGAACCGCTCGGCGTTGGTCTGGTCGCGGTCGAACAGCCAGCCCATGTGCGCGTGCCAGAACCCTTTGGCGATGGCGACCGGTGTCGTCCCGAACAGCCACGGCGAATGCGGGTCGCCGTCGCGGTCGGAGAAGGCGTGGTGGCGCCGGTGGTCGGCGACCCAGGTGATCACGGGGCCCTGGACGGCCATGCTGCCGGCGATCGCCATCGCGACGCGCAGCCACGGCTTGGCCTTGAACGAGCCGTGCGTGAAGTAGCGGTGGTACGAAACGGTGATACCCAGCCCGCTGATCGCGTAGAAGACCACGAACAGGCCGACGTCGACCCAGGTCAGTCCCCAGCCCCAGGCGAACGGGACGGCCGCGAGCAACGCGGCGAGCGGGAAGATGACCCCGAGGTAGACCGAGAGCTGCACGCCGCTCGATCGATGTCCTTCGATTACCGGCTTGGGGCCCTTCGCGGGCTTCTGGGAACGGTCCAGGGTAGCCGTCATGCAGTCACTTCTTTTCTACGAGCAGCCCTTGAGGGTATCCCTAAGGGTGACCTTACCTACGATGCCGTAAGTTACGGTACAGGAGGTTTGGTCCCCTGTGGAGTGCCCGCGAAGGTGAGGCAACCCCCGGGCGCACGCGGAGGTCCCCGGCATGGCTATCCTGACCAGGATCGATCCGCCGTAGTGTAATCGGCAGCACTTCAGATTTTGGTTCTGACAGTTCAGGTTCGAATCCTGGCGGCGGAGCAGACGAACAGATGACCAGCGGCGTTTTCAACGGTGGGGGTGTGTGCGGCTGACCGAGGACGCGACGACCAGTGGCAGGCGGCCGGCGCTTGCGGAGATGTCCGACGCCTGGCTTTACGGTCGCGCGCGCGAACTCGGGGCGGCCATCCAGCGGGTCAGTTTCGCCGAGCAGCTGGACATCGTCACCAGCCTCGACGAACTCCTCGACGAGACCCAGCGCCGCGGCGAACCTCTGCTGGTCGCCCAGCTGCTGCGCTACTCGGCGATGGCAAGGCTGGTCACCCGCGGCCTCGCCGCCGAAGCCGAACCCCGGCTCGACGAGATGCTCGCGCACACCAGGCGGCACGGTCTCGCGCTGATGCGGGCCGACGCGCACGCCATGCGCGGCCGTCGGCTGGTGATCGCCAAACAGGAGGACGCCGCCCTCACCGAGATCGCCAGGGCGCTCGCCATCCTCGACGATTCCGCGGTCCCGGACCGCCAGGTCGGCAGGCGCAACTGGGACCGGATGCTGTCCACGACCCTGGTCGACTGCTGGCTGGTGCTGAACCAGCTGGGCGTCTACGAGGCGGCCGAGGAGGCCATCGCCCGCGCCGCGCAGGCGATCCGCGACAGCGCGAGCCCGCACGAGATCGCGCTCCAGCTGATCAACCGGGTCAAGATGCTGCTGGGCTGGGGTCTCCGGCTCGAACGCATCGAGCGCTACGACGAGGGCGCGGACAAGTTCCGCACCGCCGCGTCGATGGCCCAGGCCGCCGAAGGCCCGTTCACCGAGTCGCTCTTCCCGCGCAAGGCGGGTGTGCCCGCGATCGACCAGGTCGGCGTGCTCGCCGCGGCCGCCGCGCTGGCGTCGCCCGATTCGTCGCATATCGAGCGGCTGAACTCGCTGCTGCATCCGGAACTGGTCTTCCCGCACGAACGCGAGATCATCGCCATCGCGCTGGCCCGCTGCCTGGACAACGACGGCCGCCGCGAGGACGCCCTTCAGGTGCTCAAAGAGGTCCGCGAGGACAACGAGGACGGCTCACTGCCGTCGATGCGGCTGAACCTCGCCCGCGAGCTCGCCCGGCTCGACACCACCCCGGACTACGCGTCCGGGGCGAGCCAGTCGCTGATCGACTACGCGACCATCCTGGAAACGGAGATGTGGTCACTGCGGGAATCGCAGATCGCCACGCTCAACGCGCGCCGGGAACACGAGCGGCTGTCCGCCGAGCACGGCGCGATCACCCAGCAGGCCCTCCAGGACCCGCTCACCGGGCTGCCGAACCGGCGCGCGCTCGACGAAAAGCTGCGTTCGCTGGCGTCGTCCGCCGACGCCCAGCCGCTCGCGGTCGCGCTGGTCGACCTCGACGGATTCAAGGACGTCAACGACAAGCAGTCGCACGCCGAAGGTGACAACGTTCTCCGTGTCATCGCGAGCACGCTGCGCGACGCCCTGCGCGGTGACGACGTGGTCGCCCGCTACGGCGGAGACGAGTTCATCGTGCTTCTACCTGGGGCTCCGGCCTCCGCGGCGAAGCAGGCCCTGGGTCGTTCTGTGAATGCCGTCGCATCTCTGCCGCACCATCTTTCGCACGGCGTCACCCTCTCCGTCGGCCTCGTCTCACTCCGCCCGCAGGAGCGGGCCGAGCAGGTCCTCGCCCGCGCCGACGCGGCCATGTACCAGGCGAAACGCGGCGGCGGGAACCAGGTTTCGTCGGTGAACTCGATGGCCATCGACCCGGCGACCGGATGGCCCGGCGAGGATGCTCCGACCGACCCCGCGTGGGACGCCGAGCAGCCCACGTAGGATCAATGCCCGACAACCACCGTTGGTGAAATGTTGGGAGAGCCGTGACCGGCCCGCTGAGCACGTTGATCCTCGCCGCGGGTGAGGGCACCCGCATGCGTTCGTCCACCCCGAAGGTGCTGCACCCGATCGCCGGCCGTCCGTTGGTCGAGCACGCGGTACGGGCCGCCGCGGGATTGAACCCCGAGCACCTGGTCGTGGTCGTCGGCCACGGTCGCGACTCGGTCGGCGCCCGGCTGGAAAAGGTCGGCGAGGCACTCGGCCGCGAGGTCGTCACGGCCGTCCAGGAAGAGCAGAAGGGCACCGGGCACGCCGTCTCGTGCGCGCTCTCCGCGCTGCCCGGCGGACTGACCGGCACCGTCGTCGTCAGCTACGGCGACGTCCCGCTGCTCGACACCGAAACGCTCGCTTCCCTGGTCGCCGAGCACACCTCCACCGGTAACGCGGTCACCGTGCTGACCGCGGTCGTCGAGAACCCGACCGGATACGGCCGGATCATCCGCGACGAAAACGGCGTCGTCACCTCGATCGTCGAGCAGAAGGACGCCACCCCCGAACAGCACGAAATCGCCGAAATCAACTCCGGTGTCTACGCCTTCGACGCTTCTGTCCTCGTCGACGGGCTCTCGCGGCTTTCGACGGACAACGCGCAGGGCGAGCTCTACCTCACCGACGTCCTCGGCATCGCCCGCGGCGACGGCAAGGGCGTCGGCGCGCTGGTCATCGACGACCCGTGGGTGACCGAAGGCGTCAACGACCGCGTTCAACTGTCGGTCCTCGGCGCCGAACTGAACCGCCGGATCGTCCGTGGCTGGCAGCGGGCGGGCGTCACCGTCGTCGACCCCGCGAGCACCTGGATCGACGCGGGCGTGACCTTGTCGCGCGACGTCGTCATCGAGCCCGGCGTGCAGCTGAAGGGTTCGACGTCGGTCGGCGAGGGCGCGCAGATCGGCCCGGACAGCACCCTGGAGAACGTCTCCGTCGGCGCGGGCGCGTCGGTGGTGCGGACCCACGGTTCCGATTCGGAACTGGGCGACGGCGTGAAGGTCGGCCCGTTCACCTACCTGCGTCCCGGCTCGAAGCTGGGGACCAAGGGCAAACTCGGCGCTTTCGTCGAGACGAAGAACGCCGACATCGGCGCCGGCACGAAGGTCCCGCACCTGACCTACGTCGGCGACGCGACCATCGGCGAGAACAGCAACATCGGGTGCTCCAGCGTCTTCGTCAACTACGACGGCGTGAACAAGCACCACACCACGATCGGCTCCCATGTGCGGCTCGGCGCGGACAACACGTTCGTCGCCCCGGTGACCATCGGCGACGGCGCCTACAGTGGGGCAGGCACCGTGATCAGGCAAGACGTGCCCCCGGGCGCGCTCGCCGTGTCCACCGGGCCGCAGCGCAACATCGAAGACTGGGTGTCCCGGCGCCGGCCGGGCACACCCGCGGCGGAAGCAGCTTCCGCCGCGAAGCAGGACACCACCGTTGTGTCCGATTCGAATAAGGGAAACGACGGGGAGTCGCCAGCATGAGCTCGAAGTCCGGAACACCGAAGAAGAACCTGATGCTCTTCTCCGGGCGCGCCCACCCGGAACTCGCGGAAGAGGTCGCCAAGCACCTCAACGTGTCGGTCGTTCCGCAGACCGCGCACAACTTCGCCAACGGGGAGATCTTCGTCCGGTTCAACGAATCGGTGCGCGGGACCGACGCGTTCGTGATCCAGAGCCACCCCGCTCCCATCAACGAGTGGGTGATGGAGCAGCTGATCATGGTGGACGCCCTCAAGCGCGCGAGCGCCAAGCGGATCACCGTGATCATGCCGTTCTACCCGTACGCGCGGCAGGACAAGAAGCACAAGGGCCGCGAGCCGATCTCCGCGCGCCTGATCGCGGACCTGTTCAAGACCGCGGGCGCCGACCGGATCATGACGGTCGACCTGCACACCGCGCAGATCCAGGGCTTCTTCGACGGCCCCGTCGACCACCTGCTCGCGCAGAACGTGCTGGCCGCGCACATCAACAAGACCTACCGGGACGAGAACCTCACCGTCGTCTCGCCGGACTCCGGCCGCGTGCGGCTCGCCGAGAAGTGGGCGGCGCAGCTGGGTGACCGGCCGATCGCCTTCATCCACAAGACCCGCGACCCCGACAAGCCGAACCAGGCCGTCGCCAACCGCGTCGTCGGCAAGGTCCGCGGTCAGCTGTGCGTGCTGATCGACGACATGATCGACACCGGCGGCACGATCGTGAAGGCCACCGAGGCCCTGCTCGACGAAGGCGCGTCCGACGTCGTCATCGCCTCGACCCACGGCATCCTGTCCGACCCCGCCACCGAGCGGCTGTCGAACTGCAAGGCGCGCGAGGTCATCGTCACCAACACGCTGCCGATCCCGGAGGAGAAGCGGTTCCCCGGGCTGACCGTGCTGTCCATCGCGCCGCTGCTGGCGCAGGCCATCCAGCAGGTCTTCGAGGACGGGTCGGTCACGTCCCTCTTCGACGGCAACGCCTGATCCCCGACGAAGCAAGGGACCTTTGCTACCACTCTCTTTCGGAGAGTGAGAGCAAAGGTCCCTTGCTTCGTTTTCGGCTCCTCGCGAAACGGCGCGCGCCCGGCCTCCCGGCGTGGCTAGGTTCCCTTCATGGGGAAATTCAAATTCGGCGTGAACCTGTGGGGCGCCGAGAACCGTGAAGACTGGGTCGCGAAGTGCCGCCGCGTCGAGGCCCTCGGATACGACGTCATCTCCGTGCCCGACCATCTCGGCCCGGGACGGAACGCGCCTTTCCCGGCGCTGACCATGGCCGCCGCGGTGACCCAGCGGCCCCGCGTCGGCACTCTCGTTTCCAACATGGCCTTCTACAACGCCGCGCTTTTCGCCCGCGAAGTCGTCACAACGGTGAAGATGACGGGCGACCGGCTGGACCTCGGGCTCGGCTCCGGCCACATGAAGTCGGAATTCGACGACGCCGGCCTGCCGTGGATCCCGGCCAAGGAACGTATCGAGTACCTCACCAAGAGCCTTGACCACCTGCGTGAACACTTCACCGGCGAAGGAATCACGCCCCCGCCGCTGCTCCTCGCGGGCAACAGCGACGGCGTGCTCTCACTCGCCGCCCGCGAAGCCGACATCGCCGGCTTCGCGGGCCTTCGCCAGGCACCGGGGAAGCCGCCGGGCACCTTCCGGCTCGACGACGCCGAGCGCATGGACGAACGCGTCGCCTTCTTCCGCTCACACGCGAATGGCCGTGATCCCGAACTGAACATGCTCGTCCAGCGGGTCGTCGTCACGGACGACCGGCGCGCGGCCGCCGCGTCCTGGCGTGAGGAACTCGAGGACCAGGACAGCCTCGACGTCGACGTCCTGCTCGAAACGCCCCAATTGCTGTTCGGAACCACCGAAGAAATGGTCCGGCAGCTCCAGGAGCGTCGCGAACGGTACGGCTTCTCCTACATCACGGTGTTCGAGCCGATGCTGGAATCGTTCGCGCCGGTCGTGAAGGAACTGTCCGGTCAGTAGGCCACGCAGAAACGCTGACGGCGGCGCTGCGGCTCGTCGATCTCGTCGACGAACGCGATCGCGTAGTCGGCGCCGCTGATCTTCGAGCCGCCGTTCTCGTCGGCCAGGAGCACGTCGCCGCCGAGCCTGAACTCACCGGTCCGCTCCCCCTCGGCCCAAGCGCCGAACTCCGCGGCCGGGCTGAGGTAGAACCAGTCGACGTCCCCCGGAAGCTTCCGGAACGCTTCGAGCACCTCGGCGTGCGCACCCGCTTCACCCTTGTACTCGTCCGGGAACTCGGGGGTGTCGATCAGGCGCGGCCCGCCCTCGGCCACGTGCAGGCTGCCCGCACCGCCGACAACGCCGATCCGGGCGCCGTTGTCCTTCGCGACCTGAGCGATCGAGGGCACCGCGTCGAGCAGGCCACTCTGCCCGTGGACCGCGATGACCAGGACGTCGGCCCCCTTGGCGACATCGGCCAAGAAAGCCTCGTCGTAGAGCGAGCCCGCCTTGGTCCCCTCGCCTTCGGCGTTCCTCGACACCACCAAGACGTCGTGACCGCGGCCGCGTGCCTCCGCGGCGATCTTCCCGCCCGCGTACCCGGTTCCTCCGAACACAACCAACTTCGCCATCGCGTTTCTCCCTTTTCATCGGCGACCACTCCGATGCTAGGAACGCAAGATCGGCTACTTCAACGTATGCAACGCACCCCGAGGTGAGCGTGCAGGTCAGCCGCCCAGCGTGGCGAACTCGGACTTGAGCTTTTCGCGAACGCCGGCGACGTCGACCGGAGCCCGGACCTCGCCCTTGGCCGAGGGCTTCGCCTGCACTTGGTAGCTGGCGTTCCGATTCGGCAGTTTGAACTTGACCTCACAGGTCATGCTCGTCGTGGTGTCCGGGGCCGCGTCGGCGTTGGCCGTGCAACTCTGCGCGCCGAGGGACTGCGCGGTGAAGTCGACGGTGAGCGACAGGCGCACGGGCGTCCCGCTCACGCCGCCGATGACGGAGTTGGCGACGTCGATGGTCGCCCGGCAGGTCCCGACGAAGTCCGTGCAGTCCAGCTTGTCGTTGACGACACTGACCCTGACCTGGGTGAGCGCGTCGAACGGCTGCCCGAGCCCGCCGATCGCGCCGTCCAGATCGGTCTGCAGCTTCTTGAGCGCTTCCCCGGCGAGCGGCTCGACCCGCATCTCGGCGCCGAGTGTCTTGCCGCCGGCCGCGGCGACGAGGGAAGGCGCGAAACTGACGACCCGATGCGGCGCCGCGGTGGTCACCCGCAGTGTTCCGAGCCCGCTACCGACGTCGTAGACCTCGGTCCCGTCGGGCAACTTCGAACGGACCGGATCGGTCAACGGGTTCATCCCGGACACCGCGGTCCTCAGTGTCGACGCGGCCTTGCGCGGGCTGAGCACCTCGACGACGTTCACCGGCAGATCCGAGCTGTCCGTTCGGACCCAGCTGGTGCCGTACTGAGCGCTGTCGCCGAGCCCGTGCGCCTTCCAGTACTCCGGCGTCGCCGAGAGGTACAGCTGCTTGTCGGCGGAGATGAGCTGGATGGTCTGGCCGTCGACCGGCAGCGCGCCGTGCGCGCTCCCGTTCCGGGTGATCCGGAACTGCAGTTCCGCGGGCTGCCCGGACGTGTCCTTGATCGTCGTCTTGTAGACAACGGCCGGAGCCTGCTCCAGCGCCTTCAGCGCGCTCTCGACAGCACCGCGTTGCTCCGCGCGCCGATCCACCCTCTGCTGCTCGGCGGCCGGGATCCCGGCCGCCCCGTCGATCGCGACGTCACAACCGGCCACGAGACAGCACAGGGCGGCGATCGCGCCGATCTTCGACCGTCGTGCCGGCATCCCATCCCCTTTGTCTCGCGTGCGAGCAGATCACACCTTAGAAAAGGGGTCGCGCACCACCGCATCCGCGGGTTCGCGAAGCAGCTGTCACCGACTTGTCACCTGTACGAGGCACCCGGCGGGACCACCGCACGGCCGCTTGGTCTACACTTTCCCGGTCTCGGCGAGGCGGGTTCCGTGAGCACCTGGTGCCCGACGTGATCGACGCGGCGGCTTGAGTGGCCACACGCGGTCGAGCACGCCTGTGGAATTCGCCGCCGAACACCAGAACCGCCCCAACCATCCCCACCTCAGCATGCTTTCGCTGAACATGTTGGTGAATTGAAGGAGTGCTACACCGTGTCCGAGGTAACCCTGTCCGTCGAGCCCCGCACCGAATTCGGCAAGGGTGCCGCGCGTCGCACGCGTCGTGCCGGCAAGATCCCCGCGGTGCTGTACGGGCACGGCTCGGACCCGCGCCACTACGCCCTCCCCGCCCTCGAGTTCGCCCGCGTCGTGCGTGAGAACGGCAGCAACGCCGTCATCACCCTCGAGCTCGAGGGCAAGAGCGAGCTGGCGCTGACGAAGACCATCGTCGTCCACCCGCTGAAGAACTACATCGAGCACGTCGACCTGCTGGTCGTCATCCGCGGCGAGAAGGTCACCGTCGACGTCCCCGTCGTCGTCACCGGCACCCCCGGCCCCGGCACCCTGGTCACCACCGACCTCGACGCCATCCAGATCGAGGTCGAGGCGCTGCACATCCCCGAGCAGGTCGAGGTCTCGGTCGAGGGCGTCGCCGCCGGCACTCAGATCAACGCCTCGGACGTGGTCCTGCCGAAGGGCGCCACGCTGGTCACCGACCCCGATGCCCTGGTCGTCGCCGTGAACGAGTCGCCGTCCGAGTCCGCGCTCGAGGGCGAAGAGGCCGAGGCTGCGGAGGCCCCCGCCGAGGACGCCGAATAAAGTCACCGATGTGACCGAAGCAGTACTTCCCGGGGCCGGCGAGCAGATCCTGCTCGCCGGCCTCGGCAATCCCGGCCCCCAGTACGCGGGCAACAGGCACAACGTCGGCTTCATGGTGCTCGACGAGCTCGCTCACCGTGTCGGCGGCAAGTTCAAGGCCCACAAGAGCGGCGCCGAAATCCTCGAAGGACGGCTCGCGGGCCGGCGGGTGGTCCTGGCCAAGCCGCGTTCGTACATGAACCTTTCGGGCGGCCCTGTGGTGGGCGCGGCCCGGTTCTACAAGATCCCCCCGGCGGGTGTCGTGGTCGTCCACGACGAGCTGGACGTCGACTTCGGCGCGCTCAAGATGAAACTGGGCGGCGGCGACAACGGCCACAACGGCCTCCGCTCGATCACCAAATCGCTGGGTACGAAGGACTACTACCGTGTCCGCTTCGGCGTCGGCCGCCCTCCCGGGCGGCAGGATCCGGCGGATTTCGTGCTGAAGGACTTCTCGACGGTCGAACGGAAAGAGCTCGCTTTCGAGATCGATCGTTGCGCCGACGCCGTTGAAGCGCTTATCAGCACCGGGCTCGCCGCGGCCCAGAACGCCTTCCACGCTGGGTGAACCCGCTCACATGGCGGTGCGTTACACCTCGTCACTCGAAGGCGTTTCACCACGCCCCTGATCGAGTCGTGGAATAGCGCGAGCTCTTCCCGGGAACTCTCAAACCCGTTAGGACGGAATGCGGAGATCGCATTCCCCACCGAAACCGGAGAGAGTTTCATGTCGTTTACGGCCGAAGACATCACCGGCGCCACTTTCCCGAACGCCCCGATCGGGCGACGCGGATACGCCAAACACGAGGTCGACGCGTTCCTGGAACGGATCGCCGACACGATCTCGGACCGGGACGACCTGACTGCCGCAGAGGTCCACCACGTCATGTTCTCGCGTCCGTTGATCGGTAAGCGCGGCTACGACGAACGCGAAGTCGACGATTTCCTCGACAAGGTCGAAGCGCAGCTCGCCCACCGGACCGGCCAGCACGCGCTCGGCGTGCCCGGCGCCCGCGACGAGGATGAAGCAACCGCCGAACGCGCTGTCCCGGACCGCGGTCCCGTCGAGTTCCTGCGGGAGCGCTAGTGCCCGTCACCGCCTTCGAGGCCAGAACCCGGCAGTTCGACCGGGCGCCGCTCGGCGCACGTGGCTACCACGAACCCGCGGTCGACGCCTTCCTCGAACGGGTCGCGGCGACCCTCGACGGCGATGACGACCTGACGGTTTCGGACGTTCACAACGTCGCGTTCGCCAAAGCGCCGCTCTCGAAACGAGGCTACGACCCGGCAGCCGTCGACGCGTTCCTGCGAGACGTCGAGGGAACACTGGCCGGGTTGTCCCAGTCCTCCGGCTACTACATAGCGCCTGCCCTGGAACACACCCACAACCGCAAGCCACTCTGGCGACGCCGCTGACCACCGGGAGGTGCAGCGAAAGGGCCGGGTCCGCGATGCTCGCGAACCCGGCCCTTTCGTGTCAGCTGGTCGCCGCGTTCTTGGCGATCTTGTCCGCGAACTGGACGGCGGTGGCGGCCCGCTTCACCTTGCCCGAGGGCGTCTTCGGCAGGCTCCCCGCCGGGAGCACCACGACCGCGAAAGGCCGCATGTCGACGGCGCCGCGCACCTTGGCCGCGACCTCCTTCGCCAGCGCCTTCTCCGTTTCGGGATCCCCGGCGAGTTTCGATTCGACGACGACGGCGAACCGCTCCCGGCGGCTGCCGGCGTCGAGCCGCACGGCCACGGCGTTCCCCGCCCGCACTCCCTCGACCGAGGTCGCCGCGCGTTCGATGTCGGTCGGGTACAGGTTCCGGCCGCCCATGATGATGACGTCCTTGCGACGGCCGCAGATCACGATCATGCCGTCGACCAGGTAACCGAGGTCGCCGGTGAGCAGCCAGCCGTCGTCGTCCTGAGTCGCGAGCGGACCTTCCATGGTCAGGTACCCCGGTGTCACGGCCTCGCCACGCAGGCGGATCTCCCCGACCTCGCGTTCCCCGAGCACGGTTCCCTTGTCGTCGACGATCTCGGCCTCGAGCCCGTCGAGCGGCGGCCCGAGCACCGCGAACGACCGGACTTCGTCGGTCCCACGCCGCGGGTCGCCCTCGGGAACCGGCACCGCGCGGTTGTCCGCTTCGAGTGCATCGGCCTCGACCACGTCCAGCGTCAAGCCGGTGAACAACGGCGCGAACGAAACCGCGAGAGTCGCCTCCGCCATGCCGTACGCCGGGAATACGCATTCGGCGGGCATCTTGAAGCGCGCCCCCGCTTCGACGAACGTCCGCACAGCCGTTTCGTCGATCGGCTCGGCGCCGTTCAGCGCGATCCGGAGCTTCGAGAGGTCGTATGCGTCGTCGTCCTCGACACGGGCCATCCGCCTGCCCACGATCGCGTACGCGAAGTTCGGCGCGGCCGTGGTCGTGCCGTTGTACTTGCTGATCAGCTGCGGCCAGATCAACGGTCCCGACAGGAACTCGAGCGGCGTGATCTTGACGAGCTCGACGCCGAACGTCATCGGCACCGTCAGGAAGCCGACCATCCCCATGTCGTGGAAGGTGGGCAGCCACGAGACCATCACGTCGACGTCGAAATCGAACTCGGCCCGGTCGACCATCGCCTTGACGTTCGAATAGAGGTTCCCGTAGGTGATCTGAACGGCCTTCGGGTCGGCCGTCGATCCGCTGGTCAGCTGGAGGAGTGCAGTGTCCGATTCGGCCGTCGGCACGGGCTCCGCCAGCGGTTCGGCCTCGAGCAGCTCGGTGATGACCTGGAACGCGATGCCGTGCTCCGTGAGCACCGGCGCCAGCTGGTCGAACGGCTCACCGAGCAGGACCAGGCCGGACCCGATCATCCTCAGCACACGAACGGTGTCCTCGGCCCATTCGGCGAGGTCGGTGCGCTGCGTCGGCTGGTGCAGCATGGTCACGCTGCCACCGGCGAGCCAAACCGCTTGAACCGTCGGCGCGATCAGTGACGGCGCCGCCGCCAGTACCGCGACCGCTTTGCCGGGCTCCAGCCCAGCCGCCACCAGACCCCCGGCGACCCGTTTGGCCTGCTCGTGAATCTCGGCCCACGTCCGCCGAACCGGCTCCTTGGGCTCCCCGGTGACCATTCCCCGCTGCTGACCTCGCCCCGCCGCGGTGGCGACGAGCGTGTCCACGAACCGACTCATGCGCGTCACACTACTGTCCGCGCTGAAAGGCCCGCTCGCCGTCGAGTGAACTCATTCGATCGCTTCGGAGGTCTCGAGCCACTGGGCCTCGACCTCCTCCTTCTCCGTTTCGACGGCTTTCAATTCGGTGTTCAGCTCGATGAGCTTCGTCGGATCGGTCGCCGCGGCGAGCAGCGCCGCGTGCAGCTTCTCTTCCTTCGTGTGCAGCTGGTCGAGTTTGCGCTCAAGGCGGGACAGTTCCTTCTGAGCCGCCCGCTGTTCCGCGGCGCTCTTCTTGGGCGCGGAGGCCTGCGCGTTGCCCGTCTTCCGGTCGCCGCCTGCTTTCTCGAGGCTCTTGGCACGCCGGTCCAGATACTCCTCGATCCCGCCCGGCAGATGGGTTACTTGCCCGTCCCCGAACAAGGCCACGATCGTGTCGCAGACCCGTTCCACCAGGTATCGGTCGTGCGAAACGACGACAAGGCTGCCCGGCCAGGAATCCAGCAGATCTTCGAGCTGCTGCAAAGTGTCGATGTCGAGATCGTTCGTCGGTTCGTCGAGCAGCAGCACGTTGGGCTCGGCCATCAGGAGCCGGCACAGCTGCAGACGGCGGCGTTCACCACCGGAAAGGTCCTCGACCGGCGTCCACTGCCGCGCGGCGGGGAACCCCAGCTTTTCGGCCAGCTGCGAAGCGGTGAGCTCCTGCTTGCCGAACACGACCCGTCCGGAGACCTCTTCGATCGCCTGCAGCACACGCAGATCGCCCGGCAGGTCGTCGAGCTCCTGCCGCAGATGTGCGAGGCTGACCGTCTTGCCCTGGATGCGTCGACCCGTCTCAGGCTCCCTGTCACCGCCGAGCAGCTTGAGGAGCGTCGTCTTGCCGGACCCGTTGACGCCGACCAGGCCAATCCGATCGCCGGGCCCGATTCGCCAGGTGACGTGATCGAGCAGGGTGCGGTCGCCGACGGTCAACGTGGCGTCCTCGATCTCCAGCACGGTCTTCCCCAGCCGACGGCGCGCGAACGCCTGCAGCTCGACCGAATCACGCGGCTCCGGCACGTCGGAGATCAACGCCTCCGCCGCCTCGACGCGGTAGCGGGGCTTCGAGGTCCTGGCCTGCGGACCGCGGCGCAGCCACGCGAGCTCTTTACGAGCGAGGTTCTGTCGCTTCTCTTCTGCCGTCGCCGCCAGCCTCGCCCGCTCTGCGCGCGCGAAGATCCAGTCCGCGTAACCGCCCTCGTACTGCTCGACACGACCGTTGGCGACCTCCCAGGTCACACTCGCGACCGTGTCGAGGAACCACCGGTCGTGCGTGACGACCACGACCGCGATCTTGCGGTTGAGCAGATGATCCGCGAGCCAGCGCACACCTTCGACGTCGAGATGGTTGGTCGGCTCGTCGAGGACCACGAGGTCCAGTTCACCGGTGAGGGCGGCCGCCAGCGCCACCCGGCGGCGTTCGCCACCCGACAGGTTCGCCGTTTCCTTGTCGATGCCGAGAGCGGTGATGCCCAGACCATCCATAATGGACCGGACACGTGCGTCAGCGGCCCACTCGTGCTCCGCGCCGTAGCGCTCCAGCACGACATCTCCGACCGTGCTGCCGTCGGGAAGTTCGGTTCGCTGGGTGACCACCGCCATCCGCAAACCCCGGACCTGGCTGACCCGTCCCGTGTCCGGCTCGCTGATCCCGGCGAGGACCTCCAGCAGCGTCGTCTTCCCGCCCCCGTTGAGACCGACGACACCGATACGCTGCCCCTCCGCCACACCGAGCGAAACACCGTCGAGCAGCGGGCGCACCCCGAAGGACTTGCTCACCGACTCCAGGTTGACCAAGTTGGCCATGCCTCAGCCGATCCTTTCCAAAGCTCGCACCACAAACGAATTAGTCGGTGTCCATTTCGGACACCCTCATGCGTGCACCCGAGGCGGCGACGGCCGCGGCGCGTCGTCCCCGCCGACCAGCCGGGCTCCGGGGACCGGCCCGTGCGCGACGCGCACCGTGCGACAGACACCCGCGCCGGACAGTTCCGCGGCGACCTCGACGGCCGACTGGGCGTCCGCGCACAGGAACGCGCAGGTCGGCCCGGATCCGGACACGGTGCCGGCGAGCGCACCAGCGTTGACTCCCGCCCGTAACGTGCGACGCAGCCCCGGACGCAACGAAACAGCGGCCGCCTGGAGGTCATTGCCGAGAAGCAGCGCCAGTTGCCGCGGATCGCCGGATGCCAGCGCTTCCACCACCGGAGTATGCGAGCCGATCCGCGGCGGGCTGCCCTCTTCACGCAACTTGTCCAGCTCGCCGAACACCCTCGGAGTCGAAAGCCCACGCTGGTCGAAGGCCAAGACCCAGTGGAAGGTGTGCCTCGACAAGACAGGCACCAGCTGCTCGCCTCGGCCGGTGCCCAGCGCTGTCCCGCCGTAAAGCGCGAAAGGAACATCGCTACCGAGCTTCGCGGCGATACCCGCCAGTTCGTCGCGGGAAATGTCGAGTTTCCAGAGCGACGCGAGCCCCACCAGGGTCGCGGCCGCGTCGGCGCTGCCACCGGCCATCCCGCCCGCGACCGGGATGCCTTTGCGCAGCACCACTCTGACCTTGGACTCGCCGTCCGCCTTGCCGACATGGGCCGCCAGCGCCTGCGCAGCCTTCCAGGCGAGGTTGTTGGCTCCTATCGGTACGGAACCTTCACCTTCGCCGTAGACCTCGACGCCGGGGTCCTCGGTGACCGCGACGGTCACCTCGTCGGTCAGGGAAAGCGCCTGGAACACGGTCACCAGCTCGTGGTAACCGTCCGGGCGTACGTCACCGACCGACAGGTGCAGGTTGACCTTGGCGGGAACCCTGACGGTTACTGGGGGCGGTACGACGGCGAGCACGCCTCAAGCCTACGTGGCCGCTCCACTTGCGCTGTCACCAGGAGAAAGAGAACGGACGGGCATACGCGAACGGGCCGCCCCGGACGCGATTCGTCCTGAGCGGCCCGTTCGAGGAGAAATCAGGCGGCGACACCCTGCGGTCCGCGGACCGGGTGGGTCACGTGGCCGCCACGTTCGGCGATCCAGGCGAGCGCGGCGTCCGCGCGCTCACCGCGCACCCCGAGGCGGAACCGGCCGACCGGAGTGTCTCCGATCCGGGTCAGGCCGCCCCCGATGGTGGCGAGCTCGACGTCGAAGCGACCGGCGGCCTCCGGCAGCAGTGCACCGACCGAGGCGAAGCCGACGAGCACGACGTCCACCGCACGGTCGTACTTCGAGGCCTGTGCCCGCCCGGTTTCGATCGCGGGAAGCAGCGCCTGCGCGGTCCGGCTGTTCGGGTCGGAGACCAGGTCGAGCACGGTTCCGCGTTCGATGACCGCGCCGGCCTCCAGCACGGCGACGTCGTCGCAGACACGGCGGACGACACCGGCGTCGGGCGTGGTGAGCAGCACGGTGACGCCGAGCTCGGCCCGCGCACGGTCGAGCACGGTCAGGACCGCACCGGACTCCTCGGACTGCACGCCCGCGGTCGGGTCGTCGGCCAGGAGCACGGACGGCCCGGCGGCCAGCGCCTTGGCGATGGCCACTCGGCGCAGCTGCCCCTCGGACAGGTCGCCCGGTCGCTGCCCCGCACGGGGTGTGAGCCCGACCAGGTCGAGCAGGTTGCCGACCCGGGTGCGACGCTGCGGCCCGTCGAGGCCGAGCTGCTCGAGCGGCGAAGCGATGTTGCCGGCGATGGTGCGCTCGGCGAGCAATTCCGGCTTGGTGCTCACGACGCCGACCTGGCGCCGGATTTCCCGGAGTCGGCGTCCGTCGAGAGTCCCGGTGTTGAGGCCGTCGAGGCGAACGACGCCGCGGTCGGGACGCTCCTGAAGACCGATGCACCGAGCGAGGGTCGATTTGCCGGAGCCCGCCGGACCGACGACTCCGAACAGCGAGCCAGCTTGGATTTCCACGCTCACATCGCGCAGTGCGACGACGGGATTTCCGTTGAGGGGAAAGGACTTGGACAGGTTTTCGACAGTGATCACGAAAGGCTCCATGCACATGGGGCGCTGCTTCTTTCGAGCGCGCCGACCGTCACCGAGTGACCGTCCGGAAACGGACGGATTCAGAGGTAAGGGAAAGGACTCAGGCAGTAACGGTGGAGCGTCGACACGCACTTACCGTGCGGCGACCTTCATCGACGACACGTCGCCTGGTCAGCAGGAGCGGGTGGGTGACCCTGTTCATTAGGCACAGCCTCCATCGGTCCTGGCTGTAGCACCTGCCCTGTGGAGGGTGGTTGCTGCGACTTCGGCGAGCCAGGTCTCTCAGTCGCTCGGGATGGCTTACTGAGTAAAACCGATCCCACTGGATGAAAGCAAGCACGTAGGCGCAGATCACACGTCTGGTCGCGTCCATCATACAGGATGGGCTGTCCACATCATGAGATGCCGCCAGCTACATCCGGCTCACGACAGGCGTGCTGCCTGCTAAGACGAGATTCGTCCGCGTCGAATCGAGGGGAGGAACCACGCAGCCGCGCGGCTCCGGTCACACCCGCGACAGGGTGGTCAGCCGGCGGCCGCGGCGATCCGGGCGAACTGATGAACGTCCAGCTGTTCCCCGCGGGTCTTGGGGTCGATTCCCGCCTTTTCGAGCAGTTCCCCCGCGCGTTCGGCGGAACCGGCCCACGACGCCAACGCGGCTCGCAAGGTCTTCCGCCGTTGCGAGAAGGCGGCATCGACGACCGCGAACAGCCGCTCCCGCTCCACGGACGACACCACGTCGCCCCGCTCGAACGAGACCAAGGCGGAGTCCACGTTCGGAACGGGCCAGAAAACCGCTCGGGGCACCGCGGCGACCTTGCGCGTCTTCCCGTACCAGGCGAGCTTGACGCTGGGCACGCCGTAAGTCCGGCTTCCCGGCCCCGCCGCCATCCTGTCCGCGACTTCGGTCTGGACCATCACGAGACCACTGGTCAGCGACGGCAGTTCGGCGAGCAGGTGGAGCACGACGGGAACGGCGACGTTGTAGGGCAGGTTCGCGACGAGTGCCGTCGGCCGTGCGGGCAGATCGTCCGCGCTGATCCGCAACGCGTCAGCGCCGACGACCGCCAGCCTTTCGGCCCCACCTCGCTCGGCCACGGTGCTCGGCAGCCGCCCCGCCAGCACAGGATCGATTTCGACCGCGACGACCTCGGCGCCGGTCGCGAGCAGTCCGAGCGTCAGCGAGCCGAGGCCCGGCCCGACCTCCAGGACGACATCCCCTTCGCCGATCCCCGAGAGGTCGACGATGCGGCGCACCGTGTTGGGATCGTGCACGAAGTTCTGGCCGAGCTTCTTGGTCGGACGTACGTCCAGCTCGGCCGCCAGCGCCCTGATTTCCGCAGGACCGAGCAGTTCAGTCACCCGACGATCGTAACCACGTCCGGTAAGCCACGATTGGCCGGTGGACGACGTCGTACTCGATGGTGAGAAAGTCCGGCTGCGCGACTGGCGCCCGTCCGACCTCGGGCCGCTCCTCGACCTGCTCGATCCCGCGCGGCCTTGGCACGCAACGAACGGGCCCTACTTCGGCAGCCCGACCATGGCCGCCGCCGAATCCACGGCGCGCGAACTCACCACGATCAAGACCGAGCCACCCGATCCCCGCACCAGCCTCGCCGTGTGCGATTCGAGCGACGGAAGGTTGATCGGCCGGGTCAGCTGGTACTGGGAAAGCAGGGAGACCGACTGGCGGCGAATGGGGCTGGTCATCTACGACCAGCGGTATTGGGGCGGCGGGTTCGGCACCGAGGCCTTGCGCATGTGGACGACCTACTTGTTCTCCCGAACCGACGCGCTCCGCCTGGACTTCGCCACATTCTCGGGGAACCCGGGAATGATCACCGTCGGGCGGCGCCTCGGGTTCGTCGAAGAAGGCCGGTTCCGGCGAGCCCGGCGCTGGTCCGGCGGCGTCCATGACGCCGTCGTCTACGGGGTGCTCCGCGAGGAGTGGGATCGGATGCATCGCCCAGGCATGGGGCCGACCTGATCCGGCCCCACCATCCGGATGGCTTTTCCCAAGCGACACGCATCCCACTCAAGGGTGATCGGCGCAGGTCGGCGCAGCCGGAGCGTGATGATCATCCACTCGATCGATACCGTGCATTCGTTCGAATCTGCCTCGACAATCGAGGGATGACCAGCACAAACATTCCCAAGGCCTTCCCGCTCAACCTGCCGGAAGGTGACGCCGAACTGCTTCTCGACGAGTTGCAGACACGGCTACGCGAAGGGCGACGTCTTGTCGCCGAGGTCGGCCAGATCCTGGCCGAGATCGAGTCACGTGGTGTCCGGGATCTCTATGGATACAACTCGATCGCCGTCTTCTACGAGCATGTGGCCCGGGTGCCTCGTGCAGAGGCACAAAGAGTGACCGGCAGAGCGCTGGCACTCAATTCGAGACGGGCGCGCGACGGCACGTCGATCGACCCCGTCGCGCCCCTGACCGGCACTGCGGCCACCACCGGTGCGCTGGCCGAAGCCAGTATCGACCGGATCGTCACGGTTATGAAGAAGCTGCCCGAGCACGTCACCGCGAGCGCACGGCTCGAGGAGGAGAAGGGCTTGGTCGAGCTCGCCGGCGTCGCGAGACCGCGCGACGTGACGGTCGCAGGAACAGAGCTGCTCGCAAGACACGACCCGGATGGAAAACCCAAAGACGCCCCTGGTCCGCAACGGCAGCGGAGCGAGTTCTGGTTGCGCCAGAAACGAACCGGTCGTTGGGACATGCGCGGCAACCTCGATGCCGAGACGGGCGCCCGCCTGAACGCGCTCCTGGTGCCGCGGGCCTACCCGGCCCCCGACAAGGAAGCCGACGACCGTTCGCCGGCCGAGCGACGCGGCGACGCGTTCGCGGAGATCGTCGAGCTCGCGGAAAGCGACCCGGACATCCCTGTGCCCCGGCAGGGCTCGGAACAGGTCAGCGAGCAGCCTCAGGCTGCCGAGCCAGCCGAGGGGCCCAGAAAACACCCCAAGCCCGCCCAGACGCCGCCTCAGGGCCCCCAAAGCCCGCCCCGCGGCGGCGGAGGGGTTCGACAACCGGCCAGGAACGTGGCCCACATTCGGACTGCGCGCTGGTGGGCGAGACTCTCGAAACCGAGAGCCGGGAACCCGGCTCAGCCACCGAAGCCCCTAACGGCCTGAAGGCCACCTTGCGGGCGAACCCACACGATGACCTTCAGGAAGGAGGATGGATCTGGCGTCAGGCCTTCTTGCCACAGTGCGGCCAAGCGCCGTAGCCGCCACGGTCATCGCGGACCTTCTCGGCGACAGCGATCTGCTGGGCCTTGCTGGCCTGGTGCGGGTACGCGGCGTACTGGTCGCCACCGTAGGCGTCCCAGGTGCTCTTGTTGAACTGCAGGCCACCGTAGTAGCCGTTGCCGGTGTTGGCGGACCAGTTCCCGGTCGACTCGCACTGCGCGATGCGGTCCCAGGCGCCGGCGTCTCCGATGACCGGGTCGGCGGGCTTCTTGGTACCGACCTTGACGATCTTGGGCTTGGCCTCGGTGATGACCTCTTCCGAGACCTTCTCGCGGTCGACCTCTTTGCCGTTGCGCTTGGTGACCTTGTAGGTCACGGTCTTCTGGCCCGGGGTGCCCGGGTCCTCGACCTTGGTCTTGCCCTTTTCGAGGTTCGGGTCGTCGACCTTCTGCTCGGGCGGAGCGATTTCCTCGTTCTGCTTGACCATGGTGACGCCGGTCCGGCTGATGTGGACCTCGGCGCCGTCGACCAGCTTGACGTCGAGACCGCCGACGGCCTCGTCGTCGGGGCCGAGGGTCATCCGAAGCTCACCGAGGAATTCCTTGGTGGTGACGGAGTTGGTCTGAACCTTGCGCGGTTCGTTCGCGCCGTCGTAGACCGTGACGTTCTTGAGGGTCTTGACCTCGACGGTGGCGCCTTCGAGCGGCAGCTCGCCGTTCTGCGGGAGCGAGGTCCAGGTGCCGGCCTTGGCGAGGTCGGCGCGACCGAGCTGGTTCAGCGCTTCGCCGAGGTTGGTCGCGCGGACCCAGGACTCCTGCTGCGGTGCGCCGTCGACGATCAGGTTCAGCTTGCGACCGCGCTCCAGCTTGATGACGCCGCCATCGCCCACCTCGGCCTGAGGCGAGGGCGAGAGCGAGTCGTGCGCACCGACCGAGAGGCCGGCGTCTTCGAGGACCTCACCGACGGTGTCGCCGAAGCTGTGGACGGTCTGCTGCTTGCCGTCGACGTCGAGGGTGACGCTCTTGTTCATCGCCATCGCGGCCGCGCCGCCACCACCGAGGGTGAGCAGCACCGCCATGACGGTTCCCTTGAGGAAACGCTTCTTCCAGACGCGGGTCGAGTTCGCGATGACCTCGTCCTTGGTCGCGGCCTTCATCGGCGCGCCCGCGGTGCGGTCCTCGGCCAGCTCGTCCGGGATGACGATCGGCGGGAGCATGGTGGTCTCGGCGCTGATGAGGCGGATCAGCTCGTCGACGTCGACGTCGATCTCGGCCATCAGGGCGTCGGCGTCGGGGCCGAGCGCGGCCAGGACGTCCTGGTGCGTGATGCGCGGATCGTCGGAGTAGTCCAGCTCGCCGTACTGAGTGTCGCGGTCGAGCACGGCAACCGAACCGGAGGAAGCGAAGGTGTTCGTCTCTGCGCCGAGGCGCGAGCCATCCTGCCTACTGCTACCAGTCACTGGGTCGTTCCCTTTCCCAAGACGTCGAGGAGCTCGACAACCACTCCACTACGTCCTTCGTCTCGATGCGCACTTCGGCACACCTCTAGAAGTCCGACACCCGCAGCCAGCGCCATCGTCACGGTTCCAGGCCGTACCTCTCCTGGTTCCGCTTCCCCGACGTGCACTGACGTGACTGTGGGCGTAACAGCCGGAAACCGCTTGAGCGGGCCCCGACCGGCACGATCACGGGACAGTAACGAACCTCGCCGGGTTGCGCAAACACCGCCCGGAGTGTCGTGACGTTGCTCACTCATCAGAGTGGACCATTGTCGATCACTAATGTCGCAATCCGTTCAACCGGTGGTGACTGTCGGCAATCCGAAGACGCGCTCGGCGGTCGTCCGCACCGATTCGGCCACCTCGTGTACCGCCTCGCCCCTGAGCGAGGCGAGGTGCCGAACCGTGTAGGCGGCGCAGTAGGGCTCGTTCGGACGCCCGCGGAACGGATGCGGGGTCAGGAACGGAGCATCCGTTTCGACGAGGTACTGGTCCGCCGGAACGATCCGTGCCGCCTCGTGGAGCCCGCGGGCGTTTCGGAAGCTGACCGTGCCGGCGAACGAAAGCACGTATCCCGCGTCGGCGCACCGGCGCGCCATGTGCTCGTCTCCGGAGAAACAGTGGAAGACGACCTGCTCGGGTGCTCCCTCTTCCTCGAGGATCCGGAGGACGTCGTCGTGGGCGTCTCGATCGTGGATCATCAGCGGTTTGCCGATCCGCTTGGCGAGATCGATATGCCACCTGAAGGCGTCCTGCTGTGCATCGTGGGGCGAGTAGTCCCAGTAGTAGTCGAGACCGGTCTCGCCGACGGCGACCACTCTGGACTCTTTGGCGAGACGCTCCACTTCGGATTTCTCGGGCTCACCGAAATCCTTGGTACGCGTGGGATGGATCGCGACGGCGGCCCAGACCCGCGGGTCCCAAGTGGACGCTTGCGCCGCCCAGCGAGCGGCCGCGAGATCGTCCGCGACGGTGATGACCCTGGAGACACCGGCGCGTTCGGCGCGGTCGACCATGGCTGTCACATCAGCCGCGGTGACCGCACCGCACGCGTCGAGGTGGGTATGCGCGTCCACCACCGACACCGGCAACCTGTCCGGGATCGGCGGCGGCTCCTTCTTCTCCGCACCCATCAGTCGGTCATTTCGAGATCGGGGCCCATTCGGGACCGGTCTCGCCGAGTTCCGGGTCCAGCTTGGCGAACAGCGGGGTCGGCTTCTCCAGCGGCTTGCCGACCTCGATCGGGACGGACTTCCAGCGCGCCTGCTCGGTCTTGTAGTCCCCGGTGATGATGGGGTTGATCCGGCCGGGGATGTCGAGGTCCTCGACTTCCTGAAGCTCGGGCTGGGCCGCCCAGACGCCGGTGCCGCCGAGTGCCTCGTGCACCTTCTGCGCCGAGTGGGGCAGGAAGGGAGTCAGCAGCGTGTTGGCGTCCGAGACGACCTGCAGAGCGGTGTGCAGAACGCTGTCGCGCCGGGCGGGGTCGTCCTTGAGCTTCCAGGGCTCCTGGTCCGACAGGTACCGGTTCGCGGCGGTGACGACGCGCATGGCCTCGCTCGCCGCGGCCTTGAACCGTGACCGCTGCAGGTGGGCGCCGGCGGTGTCGAACGCCTTCCGCGAGAGCTCCTTGAGCTCCTCGTCGGCGGCCGTGGGCGCGTCGGGACGCGGAATGGCTCCGACGTTCTTGTGGGCCATCGAAATGGACCGGTTGACGAGGTTGCCCCACTCGTTGGCCAGCTCGAAGTTGGTCCGGCGGACGAACTCGTCCCAGGTGAAGTCGGTGTCCTGGGTCTCGGGGCCCGCGACCGAGATGAAGTACCGCAGCGTGTCCGGGCCGAAGTCGCGCAGGAAGTCGTGGACGTAGATGACCGTGCCGCGCGAGGTCGAGAACTTCGAGCCGCTCATGGTGAGGAACTCGCTGGAAACGATCTCGTCGGGCAGGTGCAGGTTGCCGTACTTGCCTGCCACGCCGCCTCGGTCGCCCTCGCCGTTGTGGCCGAAGAGCAGAGCGGGCCAGATCTGGGCGTGGAAGGTGATGTTGTCCTTGCCCATGAAGTAGTAGGAGCGGGCGTCCGGGTTGTTCCACCACTCCTGCCAGGCGTCCGGGTTGCCGGTGCGGCGCGCCCACTCGACACTCGCCGAGAAGTAGCCGATGACCGCGTCGAACCAGACGTAGAAGCGCTTGAGCGGCTGGTCGCGCCAGCCGTCCAGCGGGATCTTCACGCCCCAGTCGAGATCGCGGGTGATCGGCCGCGGCCGCATGTCGTCGATCAGGTTCTTCGTGAAGTTGAGGACGTTCGGACGCCAGTCGGTCTTGCTGGACAGCCACTTGCCCAGCGTGTCGACGAACGCGGTCAGGTCGAGGAAGTAGTGCTCGGTCTCGACGAATTTCGGCGTTTCACCGTTGATCCGGGACTTCGGGTTGATCAGTTCGGCGGCGTCGAGCTGGTTGCCGCAGTTGTCGCACTGGTCGCCGCGGGCGCCGTCGTAGCCGCAGATGGGGCACGTGCCCTCGATGTACCGGTCGGGCAGGGTGCGGCCGGTCGAGGGGCTGATCGCGCCCCGGGTCGTCTTGGGGACGACGTAGCCGTTGCGGTGCAGCGCGAGGAAGATCTGCTGCGTGACCTCGGCGTGGTTGCCCGTGGTGGTGCGGGTGAACAGGTCGTAGGTGAGACCGAGCCCTTGCAGGTCCTGGCCGATCTGGCGGGTGTACTTGTCGGCCGTCTGCTGGGAGGTCATGCCTTCTTTGTCGGCCTGGACGGTGATCGGGGTGCCGTGTTCGTCGGTACCGGACACCATGAGCACCCGGTTGCCGGCCATTCGCTGGTAGCGGGAGAAGACGTCGGACGGGACGCCGAATCCGGACACGTGGCCGATGTGGCGGGGGCCGTTGGCGTAGGGCCAGGCCACCGCAGTCAACACTGGGGTGCTCATGCTTGTTTAGCCTACGGACGCCGTCTAAGGCATTGTTGTCCGGGAGAGGATCGGAGGCCTCGGTGTCCGCCACGCGTCTGCTGGTGCTGGGTGTCGTGCGCATGTACGGGAAGGCACACGGCTACCAGGTCCGGCGCGAGCTTCTCTCGTGGGCGGCCGACAAGTGGGGCAATGTCCAGCCGGGTTCGATCTATCACGCGCTGAAGAAGATGACCACCGAAGGCCTTCTGGAACAGGTCGAGGACGTCGAAACGGGCGGCGGGCCCGATCGCGTCGCCTACAGGCTGACCGAAGACGGCGAGACCGAGTTCCTCGTGCAACTCGGCAGGGCGTTGTCGAGCGACGACGCGACCGGGTACTCGCTGTCGGCGGCGGTCACGTTCATGCCGGCCCTTCCCCGCGCGCAGGTTCTGGCGCTGCTGAAGCAGCAGCTGGCGAACATGGAAGCGCACGCCCAATCGACTCATTACGCGCGCGAGCACGCCGTCGACCTGGGGAAACCGCCGCACGTGAGCGAGCTGTACCGCCTGTGGAGCGCGCACGCGGAAGCGAACGTGACCTGGATGCGGGATTTGATCGGCCGTCTTGAGGCCGGCGAATACGTGATGGCGGGCGAAGGCGCGGGCGACGAACCCGTGTTCGGCGCGCCACCCAAGTAATCAAATTTGACTACGGAACGACTCCTAGGGCACAGTGCGTCCTGCCACTAGTCAAACTTGACTAGATGGGCGCCGAAAGGAGCAGACATGATCAAGGCACGCGGCCTTGAGCGGCGGTTCCGCCGCAAGGGCCGCAATGGGGGCGAGGTCCACGCCGTCAAGGGCGTCGATCTCGACGTGTCGGCCGGGGAACTGGTCGGCTTCCTCGGACCGAACGGCGCGGGGAAGACCACGACCCTGCGCATGCTGACGACGCTGCTCAAGCCCACCGCCGGCGAGGCGACGGTCGGCGGCTGCGACCTGCTCGCCGACCCGCTGGGGGTGCGTCGGCGAATCGGCTACGTCGCCCAGGGCGGCGGCACCGCGCCGGCGAGCAAGGTCATCGAGGAGATCGAGTTCCAGGGCAGGCTGTACCGGATGAGCAAGGCGGACGCGCTCGCACGCGGGGCCGTCCTCGCCGAACAACTGGATCTGGCCGGGCTCGACCAGCGGATGACCGCGACCCTGTCGGGCGGGCAGCGCCGCCGTCTCGACATCGCGCTCGGGCTGATCCACTCACCTGGCCTCGTCTTCCTCGACGAACCGTCGACAGGACTCGACCCGCAGAGCCGGGCGAACCTCTGGGACCACATCCGCAGGCTGCGCGACGAGCAGGGTGTCACGGTCTTCCTGACCACGCACTACCTCGACGAGGCCGACGCGCTCTCGGACCGGCTGATCGTCATCGACGACGGGAAGATCGTCGCCGAAGGCACACCGGACTCGTTGAAGGCGCGGGTTTCCGGCGACAGCGTCGTCATCGGGGTCTCACCGGAAGCGGCGGCCGAGACCGCGGCGGTCGCGGGCCGCCTCGAAGGGGCACACGAGCTGACCGTCACCGACGGCACCGTGCGGTTCCGCGTCCCACGCGGTGACACCGCGATGCCCGAACTGCTTCGGGCGCTGGACGCGCGTGGCATCGCTATGACGTCCATGCAGGTACACCGGCCGACGCTCGACGACGTCTTCCTGACCCTGACGGGCAGGAGCCTGCGCGACGCCGAAGAAGGCGCGCCGGTCGACGCCGCCGAGGAGAAGGAGGCCACGCATGTTGCATGACACCTGGTTGATCTTCCGCCGCGACATGCTCGCGGCGTTGCGCAACCCGACGTGGCTGGCCATCGGCGTGATGCAGCCACTGCTCTATTTGTTCTTCTTCGGGCCGCTTCTGGTGAAGTCGCTCAACGCGCAAGGCCTGTCCGATGTGGACGGCTGGATGATCTTCACCCCGGCGATCATCGCGCAGCTCGCGTTGTTCGGCAGCTCTTTCGTCGGGTTCGGGCTTCTCGCGGAGTACCGCATGGGCGTGGTCGAGCGGATGCGCGTCACGCCGGTGAGCCGGGTGGCGCTGTTGCTGGGCAAGGTGCTCGCCAACGCGCTGCAGACCATCGTCCAGGCCCTGCTCATCATCGCGCTGGCGTATCTGGTCTTCGACCTGAACTCGCCGTTCGGTGGTGTCGTGCTCTGCCTGGCGATCGTCTTCCTTCTGGCGATCACATTGGCGTCGTGCTCGTACGCGCTGGCGTTGACCCTCAAGAGCGAAGACTCCTTCCCGGCCTTGCTCAACGCGGTTCTCATGCCACTGCTGCTGCTTTCCGGAATCCTGATCCCGATCACCGCGGGCTCGGCGCCGGAGTGGCTGTACACGATTTCCCGTATCAATCCGTTCCGGCACGTGGTGGATGTCGAACGGAACAGTTTCCGCGGTGACTTCTCGATGGACGCCCTGTTCACCGGGAGCGTCGTGGTGCTGGTCATGGCCGTTCTGGCCATCTGGTGGGGCTCGCGGACGTTCCAACGCGAAAACGCCTGAGACACGCTGAACCGAAAGGTCACCTTGCGGCCGCTCCGCGGACGTAGGGTGACCTTTCGGTCGTACTGGGGCGAAATGCGAGGCAGGTGAGTTCGATCGATCCGGAAGGTGAGCACGGCGTCACCCTGTCCCACCGCGAGACGGTGACGGACTGGGCGGCGGTGCGTGGCGCCGACATCCGGTTCGCTTCGGTCACCGTCACCGAAAACACCAACTGGCGGGACGCCGCGGCGGAACGCAATCTCGCCGGCGCGCAGCATGCCGGCATCCACACCGGCGCACGGCACTACGCCCGTCCCGGCGCCGTCCACGACCAGGCCGACCATTTCGTGCGGACCGCGAGCGCGCTCGGCGCGTTCGCACCTGGTTCGCTCGCGCCCGCGCTGGAGGTGGAGGCACCGAGCGTCGACGACCGGTTCATCAAGGCGTGGATCAAGCACGTCAGGAACGCGGCCCGGGTCGAACGCGTGCTGGTGTACGCGGGGCTCGACTGCTGGACGAACCGCTTGCACCCGGACAAGTGGGCGGACAGCGAAGTGGTGTTGTGGCTGGTCAGGCACAACGAAATCCCCGGAAGGCCGGGATGGTTCCACTCACGGCTGGGCTTGCATCAGCACGGTTTCGGCACCGGGCTGCCCGGTGTGGACGGACCGATCGCGCAGGACACCGTGGTCTACCCGTTCAAGCTCACGGATGTGCTTTTGTAGTGCCCATTGCGTGACGACGGGTGTGCACGACGTCACCACGTGGTCGCGGATCTCACTTTCCGACCGGCGTGGGTTGCGTTTCCGGCCGTCCGAACGGTGACAATGTCGCGTGCGGTTGATGTGCCGGAGGCTGCGGACGGACGTCGGGCCCGAACGGGCACTGGCGGTCCTCGGAGTACGCGCCGGGAAGCTCGGGCTCGCACCGCCCGCCGCGCTGTGCGGAGAATGGTTCTCTTCGCGCGCGGTCATCGCGCTGAACGCTTCCCTGACTCCGGTCCGTGACGCGGCCGAAGCGTTCGCGATCCCTGCTCGGCTGCCCGAAGTTCGCGACGCGATACCCGGCGCGGTCGGGGGCGGCTGGTTCGGTTACCTGGGTTATGACTTGACCGATCCCGCGGGCCGTTCCGGTGCGCTTCCTCCGGCCGCCTGGGGCTGGGTCGACAGGGTTCTCCGGCTGGACGCCGACGGCTCGTGGTGGTTCGAAGCCCTGGTTCCCGACGGCGCCCCGGATCCGGTCGACGAAGTGGCCGCGGTGGAATCCGCGCTCGACGACGTTCCGGAAATGACAACTTGGACTTCCGGCCCGTTGTCGCGTCCGCTTCCCTCGGAGCATTACGACGCGGTCAAAGCCTGTGTGCACGCGATCGAGGCCGGAGAGCTGTTCCAGGCGAACATCTGCGCCCGCTTCAGCGGACGGTTCACCGGCGACCCGATCGCGTTGTTCGCCGAAGGCGCGCGCCGCCTAGGAGCACGCCGGGCGGCGTTCCTCAGCGGCGAATGGGGCTCGGTGGTGTCGTTCTCCCCCGAGCTTTTCCTTGCCAGGCATGGCCGGCACGTCCGGTCGACGCCGATCAAGGGCACGCTGCCCCGGCGGAACGCCTCCGACGCGCATCTCGCGCAGCGGCTGCGGGAATCCACCAAGGACGTCGCCGAGAACGTGATGATCACCGATCTCGTCCGCAACGATCTCGGGCGGGTGTGCGCCACCGGCACCGTACGGGTTCCCGAGCTGCTCGCGGTCCGGCCCGCGCCGGGGGTCTGGCATCTGGAGTCCACTGTGGAGGGATCTCTCGCCGACGACGTCGACGACGCGGCCCTGCTGGCGGCCACCTTCCCGCCGGGCTCGGTCACGGGCGCGCCGAAGATCCGCGCGCTGGATCTGATCGCCGAACTGGAGCCGGCCGCGCGTGGCGTCTACACCGGCGCGATCGGGCTCGCTTCGCCGATCGCCGGAATGGAACTCAACGTCGCGATCAGAACCTTCGAAATCCACGAAGGCACGATCGCGCTGGGAGTCGGCGGCGGGATCACCGCCGACTCCGACAGCGAAGCGGAATGGCAGGAATGCCTGCACAAGTCCGCTCCGCTGGAGCGCCTGCTCGACTGACTACTCGGTACTACTTGGCAGGGTCCAGCAGAAGCTTGCCCATCGTGCCGCGCGAGCGCAGAGCCTCGTGGGCGGCGCGCGCGTCGGACAGCGCGTACTCACCGCCGGCGATGGCGCGGATCCGGCCGGCGAGAGCCAGCTCGAAAAGCTCGTCGAGCGCGCGTCCGAAGACGTTTCCGGGGAGTTTGAAGGCGTGCGGCAGCCACATCCCGGCAACGGTGGTGCTGTGCCCGAGGAGGTTGCGGGCTTCGATCGGCTTCGGGTTCTCGCGACCGGCCATGCCGTAGAAGGCGAGACGGCCGAACGGCGCGAGGGCCGCGATGCTCTGGTCCGTGACCGTGCCGCCGGTCATGTCGAGCACGATGTCGACGCGTTTGCCGCCGTTCGCCTCACGAAGCGCGTCCGTCATGTTCTCCGCGCGCGAATCGATGGCGACATCCGCGCCGAGTTCGAGGGCGAGGGCACGTTTCTCGTCGCTGCTGGCGGTCGCGACGACCCGGCCCGCTCCCCAGGCTTTCGCCAGCTGCACGGCGATGGAGCCGACCCCGCCGGCGGCCGCGTGCACGACGACGGATTCGCCGGGTTCGAGGTGGGCGCTCTTGCGCAGCAGAAGCGAGGCCGTGGTGCCCTGGACGATGAAGGAGAGCGCGGTCAGGTCGTCGACGCCGTCGGGAACGTCGTAGCTGGTGACGTCGTCGGCCACCGCGCGCTCGGCGTAACCGCCACCGCCGTTGAGCAGCGCGACGACCCGCTTACCGTCCGCGGCGCGGCCGACGATCTCGCCGCCGGGGACGAGCGGGAGCTTGCTCGGGGCGAGGTACGAGTTCTCGGCCTGGTGGGTGTCGGCGTAGTTGACGCCGATCCGGTCGACCTCGACCAGCCGCTGGCCTGGGCCCGGGACGGGATCGGGGAGGTCGACGAGGTTGAGCACCTCGGGTCCGCCGAACTCGGTCACCTGTACTGCGCGCATCCGCATCCTCCTCGTCGAGATGAGACATTCTTGCATATGTCTCATGCCTGAGACATGCCGTGATATGTTTCACTCATCGAAACTGCACTCGAACGTCAGCTGACTTCACCGCGCCCGGACGCCCTGCGCGCGTTCACGATCGCGCGCGCCTGGTTCCTGGACGGGCGCCGGGTGGACATGGGCGAACTCGCCGGTGAGCTGGGGATCAGCCGGGCAACGCTGCACCGGTGGGTCGGCGGCCGGGATCAGCTGCTCGGCGAGATCCTGTGGTCGATGACCGTCGAGGTCTTCGAAGCGCGGGCTTCCGGGAAGCTCGGCCGCGGCGCGGAAGGGATCGCGGAACTCGTCGGCACCTTCGTCCGGACCGTGAACGGTTCGAAACCGTTCCGGGAGTTCCTGCGCAACGAGCCCGAGCGGGCGCTGCGGATCCTGACGACGAAGGCCAGCGTGGTGCAGAGTCGCGCGATCGCGAAAATGCGCGAATTCCTCGACGAAGAGGTCACGGCGGGTCGGCTCACCCCGCCGCTGCCGGTCGAGGACCTGGCCTACCTGCTGGTGCGGATCGGCGAATCCTTCATCTACACGGACGTCATCACCGGCGCGGAGCCCGATGCCGCGAAGGCGCACGCGGCCGTGACGGCCTTGCTGTCCTAGCTCTTACGGGACGCGAGCACTGCGTCGTAAAGCTCCTTCTTCGACACACCGGTCGCTTCGGCTACCTCGGCGGCGGCCGACTTGAGACGTTCACCGGCCGCGACCCGCGACGAAACCTCCGAGACCAGGTCCTCGACGCTCACCGAACGCGGCGACGCCCCCGAAAGCACGACGGTGATCTCGCCCTTGACGCCGTCGGCGGCCCAGGCCGCCAAATCCGGCAGATTGCCGCGTTTGACCTCTTCGTAGGTTTTGGTCAGTTCGCGGCAGACGGCGGCGCGACGGTCGGGCCCCAGGACCTCGGCGGCGTCGGCGAGCGTGCTCGCGAGACGGTGCGGAGATTCGAAGAACACGGCCGTACGGGGCTCGTCCTTCAGCGAATTGAGCCATTTCGCGCGTTCGCCGGGCTTGCGCGGGGCGAAACCTTCGAAACAGAAACGGTCGCAAGGCAGGCCGGACAACGCCAGGGCCGTGGTCACCGCGGACGGGCCGGGCAGGCAGGTCACCGGCACGTCCGCCTCGACGCAGGCCGCCACCAGGCGGAACCCGGGATCCGAAACACTCGGCATTCCGGCGTCCGTCACCAAAACCACCGTCTCGCCCGATTGGAGCGATTCGAGCAGTTTCGGCAGACGAGCCGTCTCGACGTCCTCGTAGAAGCTCACGACACGCCCGGCCGGAGAGACGTCGAGAGCCGCGGTGAGGGAGCGCAGGCGACGGGTGTCTTCGGCGGCGATCACGTCGGCCGTCGCGAGGGCTTCGGACAGGCGCGGCGAAGCGTCACGGACGTCTCCGAGCGGGGTGGCTGCCAGCACGAGGCGTCCTTCGGTCATTCCCGAAGGTTAACCGGTTCGCGGATCCGGACACCGAGTTCACTCTTCCGCCCGTAGGATCATGCCCCGTGACCGCACTGCTGACCCGGGACAACGAGAGCGTGCGGCCGGATCCGGTCGACGCGCTCAGGCCACCGAATGACCGGGAGGCCACCCTCCTCGGCCGCGGCATGCCGACCGATCGCCTGCGCGGCTGGATCGTCACCCTGGTGCTGACGCTCATCGGCGGCATCGTCCGGATCCAGAACCTGGGAACGCCCACGGACAAGGGCACGCCCGTCTTCGACGAGAAGCACTACGTCCCCCAGGCGTGGCAGATGCTGCGCAACGGCGGTTACGAGGACAACTACGGCTACGAACTGATCGTCCACCCGCCACTGGCGAAGCATCTCATCGCGATCGGCGAATGGCTGTTCGGCTACAACGCCTGGGGCTGGCGGATCATGCCAGCGCTGGCGGGCACGCTGATCGTGTTCCTCGTCATCCGGATCGCCCGGCGCCTCACCCGTTCGACCCTGCTCGGCGCGGTCGCGGGGATCCTGGTGATCAGCGACGGCGTCTTGCACCTGCAGTCCCGCATGGGGATGCTCGACATCTTCATCGCGTTGTTCGTCCTCGCCGCCTTCGCCTGTGTGCTCTGCGACCGCGACCAGGTGCGACAGCGGCTCGCCGTGGCCGTTCGCGAAGGCTGGATCGACGAGTCCCGGTTCGGGCCCAAGCTGGGTTTCCGGTGGTGGCGGTTCGCCGGCGGCCTGATGATCGGGCTGACCTTCGGCGTCAAGTGGTCGGCGCTGTACTACATCGCCGCGTTCGGACTGCTCACCGTCTTCTTCGACGTCGCCGCGCGCCGGGCCGCCGGGGTTCAGCGGCCTTGGGTCGGCACGCTGCGCCGCGACGTGCTGCCCGCGCTGTGGGCGATCGTCGTCATCCCGATCCTGGTGTACCTCGCCTGCTACTGGGCCTGGTTCGCGAGCGAGACCGCGACCGACCGCAACTACGTGGCGATCAAGGACATCGATCCCGGGTTCTGGGCCTGGATGCCGCCCGCCTTGCGTTCGCTCGGCGACTACACGATGAACGTCCTCGATTTCCACGCGAACCTGGTGACGCCCAAGGACAAACCGCATCCATGGGAGTCGAAGCCGTGGACGTGGCCAATGGGCCTGCGGCCGATGCTCTACGCCTACGCGGGCGGCACCGAGGCGACCGGCTGCGGCGAGTCGACCTGTGTGCGGGCGACGATGCTGATCGGCACGCCCGCCATGTGGTGGCTGGCCCTGCCGATGCTCGGCTGGAGCGTATGGCGGTCGGTCTTCCGCGCGGACTGGCGCTACGCCGCCGTGCTCGTCGGCTACCTGGCCGGGTTCCTGCCGTGGTTCACCAACCTCGACCGCCAGATGTACTACTTCTACGCGACACCGCTGGCGCCGTTCCTGGTACTCGGGTTGACGCTGGTCCTCGGGCAGATCCTCGGCAGCGCGAAACGCGGATTCGAACGGCGGGGCACCGGCATGCTCGTCGTCGCTCTCTACGTGGGCCTCGTCGTGGCCAATTTCGCCTGGTTGTGGCCGATTCTCAACGGCAACGCGATCACCAACGATCACTGGAACGCCGAATTGTGGCTGCCGTCCTGGAAGTGACCACGTCCGGTTGAGCGAAGGCCCAGCGAGGCGTCCGGGACCGGCTTAGACTCCCGTCCGAATTGAGGATTTCTGGGGGTCGTCATGTCTCGTTGGCCGGTTCTCGTGGCCGTTGCCCTGCTGCTCACCGGGTGCTCCAGCGCCATCGACGGAAAAGCCTTCCGCGAAGGCTCGGCACCGGGCGCGAGCGATACGAAGTTTCCGCGCTACACACCGCCCGCCGACGGGTCGGGGTTCAGCGACCAGGCGCTCGATCAGCCGCTGGCCCTGCCTGTGAAACAGGGTGAGGAAGGCTGCGACTGGCTGGAGTCGATCAAACCGGATCTCCAGCCGCTCGGTCTCGTGAGCACGAAGGGCGTGCTCAGCGGTTGCCAGTTCGTGTTCCCGGACAACAAGGGCGCGCAGGTGCACGCCTACAGCCCGTACAGCTGGATCACGCAGGACTCCCCGGTGATGGAGCCGGTGGAGATCGCCGGGATCAAGGGCCGGACCTACGCCTTCGACCCGGAGCCGGTGACTTTCTGTTCGGTCAACATGGACGTCCGCGCCTACGCCTCGATCGCCGTCGATGCCTATGACGTCGACAGCGACGAAGCCGGCACTCGCGCCGAGCACTGCGAGCTGGCGAAGAAGGTCGCCGAAGTGGTGTTGAAGAAGTTCGTCCCGCTCGCCGGTGGCAAACCGGCGCCGAGCACCGTTCAGGAGCCTCCGGCCGAGGCGCTGAAGAACGCGGACATCTGCGAAGTCGTCAAGTTCACTCATGCGAATTACGCCGGAGTCAACGCCGGCCGCGAAGGCGCTCAGAAGGGCGAAGGGCCGCTAGGACCGACCTGCACTCACGAAGTCGCCTACGCGAAAGCCGTCGGGATGTACACGAACGGCACGGGCGGTCTCGAAGCCGTGCCCCCGAAGGCGGGCGCGGAGGTACGGAACGGCCAGTTCGGCACCTTGAAGGCCAGGTTCGAGCAGACCGCGGAGGCCTGCGCCCTGAGCGTCCAGCTGAGCAACGGACAGGTCGTACAGGTCGACTTCGTCGGCAAGAAGAAGGAAGCGATGCCGCGGACTTGTGTCTCCGCTCAGCTCATCTTGTCGGTGTCGATGCTGGCCCTGATCAAGGGCGACTCCTGATTCCTCCGATTCAAGTGTGACACTTGCCTCCGAGTTGTTACTCTTCGCTGGTCAACCGCAGCTCGACAGGGGGCATCATGACGATCCGACCGTTGGGAGCGGCCTGTGCGGCCGCGGCGTTGTTCTTGATCGCGGGGTGTGAGGAACAGACGCCGGGCGCCGCGTCGCCGCAGACTTCGGCCATTCCGAGCAGTTCGGAAGCGCCGGCCAGCAGCAGCGCACCGCCCAGTGCTTCGAAGCCTTCCGCGGTCGCGTCCGAGGTGACCAAACCCGCCACCGGCGGCGCGGTGGCGCACACCCCGGACGGGGTCGCGAGCGTGATGGAGGAGTATCACCACGCTTTGGGCGACAAAGACCTCGACACCGTTTGCCGGATCACCGCGCCGGCGTTCGACGGCGGGATGAAGGAATGCCGGAGCCTCACCCCGGTGCAGTTCGGGATGCTCTCGGCCGACGACATCAAGAAGCTGAAGGCCACTCGCGTCGACCGGGCGAAACTGCAGAGCAAGGGGCCGGACAAGGTCCTCGTGCCGCCGGGCGCGATCAGCCCGCAGATCGCCATGATGGCCGCCCAGCCCAAGACGTTCACCATGGCCTGGCGGGGCGGGACCTGGGTCGTCGTCGACTGAGGGAGAGCAAGGGACCTTTGCTAGCGTTCGTTAGCGCACTAACTAACGGTAGCAAAGGTCCCTTGCTCTCTTTTCGCAGGTCAGCGGGGGTGACGCTGAGGCTGCGGCTGCTGGTGGGGCTGCGGCGGCTGTGACTGCGGAGGGCGGCGCGGTACGATCTGCGTCACCGGGCCGTCCGGCGACTTGCCCGCGCGAGCGAGCCAGCCTTCGACGTCGCGCCGCACGGCGGTGAGTGTCGGACGACGGCGGGGCTCCTGGTCGAGCGACGCGATGAGGATCCGGGCGTGCGCACTGCGGTTCGGCAGCTTCGACACCGGTTCGGCGCGGGCCGCGGCCATCAGCGCGGCCATCGGGGTCTCCCGGGTGCCGCGCGGAGGCTGCCCCGAGAGCGCGTAGCTGACCGTCGCGGCGAGCTGCCAGGCGTCCGACGCCGGGCTGGCCGGTGAGCCCATCGCCTGCTCGGGGGCGACGAAGTCCGGCGTGCCGATCATCATCCCGGTCGCGGTCATCTTCGAGTCGCCCTGGCTGCGGGCGATACCGAAGTCGATGAGGTGGGCGAGCCCGTTGCGGTCGAGGATGATGTTCGACGGCTTGAGGTCCCGGTGCAGCACACCCTTCTCGTGCGCCGCGGCGAGCGCGCCGGCCATGGTCGACCAGAGCCGTCCGGCGGCGATGTCGTCGAGCGGGCCCTGCGAATCGACGATCTCGGCCAGCGAGCGTCCTTCGAGGTACTCCATGACCAGCGCGAGCCCGTCGGGTTCCTCGACGAGGTCGTACACCTTCACGCAGTTGGGGTGGTTCACCACGGCCAGCGCCCTGGCCTCGCGCTGCATGCGCTCTTCGGTGTCCCGGTCCGGCGCGTGCGCGATCTTCAGCGCGACCGTGCGGTTGAGCTGGGTGTCGACCGCTTCCCACACGGTGCCGAAGCCACCGTGGCCGAGCCGGCGGACACGCTTGTAGCGGCTGCCGCCGGAGTTGCGGGAGCCCGGGGGCTCCGGGACCGGACCTGGGACGGCGGCCAGCGCGGGAGGTTCGGGCGCCTGTGCCAGCGCGGTCGCCGGGTACTGCTTGGCCGGAGGGGGCGGCAGCTGCGGCTGCGGCTTCGGGGCGGGCGGCTCCGGGCGGTATGGCTCGATCTTCTGCCGGGGCTGCGGGTCGGGCCGGTTGATCACCGACCACGGCGGCGGGCCGACGAGCGCGACCGGGATCAGGCCCAGCACGCTGAACGGCAGGAAACCGAGCCAGAAGTGCACGGCCGTGTTCGCGCCCATGCCGACGCTCGCCAGCACCATCAGCACGAACGGGATCCAGAAGAACCGCGAAGGCCACTTCGGGCCGCGACGGAACGCGGTGCGCGCCTGCAGCATCACGAACAGCAACGACAGCGCCGGCAGCCCGACCAGCAGGATCAGATAGAAGATGTAACCGAGCTGCATCCCGTTCGGGTAGAACAGCACCTCGTACACGTTCTGGCCGCGGCCGAGGTACTCGCTCTGCTTCCCGATCAGCGGGCTGTAGTCGGCGTTGAAGGTCGCCAGGTCACTACCGGAGAAACCGGACTTACCGCCCGATTTGGACGCGGCCTCCTGGTACGTCTGCGAAACCCCGGTGGCCAGCAGCCACGGCAGCAGGAAGACGGCGACGACGCCGATCCCGCCGAAGATGGACAGGGTCACCACGTCGTAGCGGTTGCCGGTGCCTTTGCGGATGATCGCGACGACCATCGCTCCCAGTGCGGGCAGCAGCGCGACCAGCGCTCCCGCGGTGCTCGTCGCCCACACCCAGTCCCCAGGCCAGATCCCTGGTCCGAACAGGCTGTGCGCGAACGAAAGCAGCGCGCTCGCTAGTCCCATGGACCCTGCTCCCCTCGCTCGGTTAGGCCGTTTCCGGCAGTTTTTCCCCTAGTCCAGCTTAGGACGCTCCACAGGGTCGAGGGGTTGCCGGGTTATATGCCGTGTCTCCAGATGACCGGTGTGACGCGTTCGGCATCGATCTGCCAGCGCTGCCTGCGACGGGCGAACACGACAGCCACCAGACCGGCGCTGCCGACCATGCCGGCTGCCACGACCACCGGGACGTTCCCTGCCAGTCCCCCCAGCACGACGACCGTGAGCCCAGCGATCACGACCATGGCCGCCAACGCCACGGAAAGGTGACGATTTCGCCATACCCACTCATCACCCGCCCGGAGCTCGACCTGAAGCGCCACAGCCGACGACTGCACGGCTTCGCCGCCCACACCCAACTCGATCAACCGCTCAGCCGCGTATCCGCAGAATTCGCGTTGCCGGACAGAGGTGAACACCGGGACACGGTCCCGGGTGAGGCTACGGACATCGACAGACAGAGCAGCGAGCTCGACAGCGAGCTGTTCTCTCAGCTCGCTGTCGTCCGGCCTGGTCATTAGCTCTGTCTCTAGACGGCTGACGTCCGCCAACCGATCGCCCGGCGTCTTATCCATCTTCGCTCCCTCGAACCCCACTCATCCGCCAGCGAATCATGCTACGCTCTGTGCCCGTTTGAATACCTGCTAATTGTTCGCACCGTGCCTGGGGAGGGTCACGAATGTCGGCGAGCAACGCGCGGTTCGCGCTGGTCGCGGCCGCCGCGAACTTGACCTTGTGCGCCCTTGTCGGCGCCACTTTGCTGATCACCACGGCGAAAGACCCATCGGCGACGCCGCAAGTCGCGGCGTCGACCGTTTCGTCGTCGCCGAATGCCTCGTTTTCCTCGCCTCCTCTCTCCTCGACCGTGACCGCTGCTACGACACCGCGACCGGACGTCGACCAGGCGAGCGGCACGGACGGTTTCCGGACCGTCATCCCGCGCGGGTGGAAAACCGAACCGATCAAAAATCAACCTGGTTCCTTCCAGGCCACCGATCCCGTGAGGACCAGCCACTACGTCCGGTTCGGAAGTTATTCCGCCTCCGGCGATATCCGGCAATTCCGGTCGACTTCGGAGCAGGAGACGAAAACCCGGCTCCCCGGCTTCAGCAGGCTCCGGATGGAGCCGCGCGCGGTACGCGGCTTCGAAGGGGTGGACTGGGAATTCACCTGGGATGGCAGGGAAGGACAACCGCGGCGGGTCAGGGCGGTCTATTGGCGTACCGCTGGAATCGAGTATTTCATCTACGTCTCGTCGCCCGCTTCGGATTGGACGGAATGGGAACCGTTCGTCGCCGTGATGCTCGACAACTCGACACCTTGATCGCACTGACGGAGTCCGAATGACGAACTGGGCCGCTGTGGCGGCTTCGCACCATGCTCCACCCGATGACAGCACCAGATACCTCGCCGCGGCGAGCCATCTCGATTCGTCCTACGCCGATGACGCCATCCGCGAGTATCTCGTGGAACCAACCCGGCCGGTGCCGCCTTCACCAGGGTTCCACGCACCCACTGTGCTCGCCGAGGCGATCTCTGCCCGGTCGAGACGAAAATACCGGGACGCTCTTCTCGGCATACTGGCCTTGGTGTTCCTGTACTTTTCGATCGGGACGGTTCTTTTCTTCATCTGGGCGTTGCTCGCGGGCCTGCTGTCGGTCCGGTCCATCTGGTCGAAGATGCGGACAGGTCGCCCTGGCGCGGCGCTCCGCGGGTTCGGCAGGCTGTTCGCGCTGGCTGTGGTGCTCTTCGTCGTCACGGCGATCACCTTTGGCGGGCTGGTTCTCGAAGACCTGAGTGATGGCAGGTCATCTTCGTCATACTCGAGCCGGTACGGCGACGACTATTCCGATTACGGGACATCGGTTTCGGATTCGTCGCTGACCTATATCGGCACGATCGCCGCCTTGCTGATGCTGCTGATCGTGGTCGCCGACCGGATCACCGTGTGGCGGCTGTTGACCGTCCGATACGGCCGCCGGGCGCGAACCCGTCCGTTCAGTGGCAAGTCTTTGGACGACCGTCCGTCCATCGCGGCCTCGCCACCTCGATTCCGCACGGAACTGATCCGCCATCGCCACGACCGGCAAGTCCACAGTGGTGACGGCGTGGTGCCCTTGGTCGTCTACCGTGGCTACAACCCGTTCGTAGGCGCCGGTATCGCCCGGCAGCCATGGTCGATGGTGCTCCCACTCGAAAAGCTCGACGAGACCGCCAAACCCGACGGCACCGCCTTCGACGAGCTGACCACGGTCGCGTTCTATCAGCGGATCCGCACCGCGATGCAGGTACTGCAGCGAAGCGACGCCCTGACACCGGACAGGCGGCTGCGTGAGCTGCGAATTCAAGATGTCGTCTATGCCGCCGCGGACGAACTCGTAGACCACGCGAACGAGCCCGTAGCCCTTCCCTATCTGCCACGCCACGATGGTCCACCCTCGTATCTGCTACCGGCCGCCGAAGCCGAACAGGTACGCCGCCAGCCGAGGGAATGGGCGAGGCACTACCTCACCTTCCAAGTGGAAACCTGGGACAGGGAGCTGATGATGTCGGCGTTCCTGCACGCCGCTGTCGACAGCAGCACGCTCTATCTCGAGTGGACGCCGTACGTGCTGCCCCCGATACGCGACGAGTACCGCGCGGTCGACAGGATGACGCTCAACTACCTGACGCCGATCGGGCAGGGCATCCTGCGCTGGCTCAAACTGCCGGTCACCACCCCCGGCCGGGTTTGGCACGCGATGCGGGTCATCCGGGCCCTGCCGCACGACCTCGATACTCCGAACCCTGACCGATATGGCTCGGCCCGAACGCTGCGTGAGCTGGCCGCGGCGGATGAGGTCCGCGACTACTTCCAGCTCGTCGACGTCGAGAGGTACGAGAAGATCCTCGAAAGCAGACTGGTGCCGGCGATCAGCCAGGTGATGCGGGACTGCGGCTACTCCGCCGCCCAGTTCGAGAGCCAAGCCGCGACGGTGATCAACAACGACATCACCATCACCGGCACCAACAACGCACCCATCATGACCGGAGGCGTGAACCACGGAACGGTCTCCGGAGGCACCGTTCAACAGCCGAGAAACGAGGAGAAATGACGAGAGAACCCACCAACCACATCGCGATATCCGGGGTCAGCAATGCGCCGATCGTCACCGGCGGTGAGAACCACGGCACCATCAGCGGCGGAACGATCCAGTACGGCGCCACGCCGGAACAGATCGGCGACCTCGTCGGGCTGCTCGCCCGGTTGAAGGCAGAGGTCGGCCGGTCCGGCGTCGAGAAGCGCGAAGTCATCGAGGAGAACCTCGACGACCTGACGGCGGACGCCCGAAATCCGACCGGCGCCAACCCCGCGGTAGCGCTGAGCCGCTGGGAAAAAGTAAAGAACTTGTTGGCCGGCGCCTCCGATTTCACGGAGCTGATCGGCAAGATCTCGGAGAGCGTCGGCAAGATCTTCGCCTGAGGGGCAATCACGCCACAACCGGGACATGATGGGGTCCGGTACCCGAACGCGAAGGAGCATTCGATGCACGCCGAGTCGTACCAGCGGAGCCTCGAAGACCCGGAGGGTTTCTGGCTCGAAGCCGCGCAGGCGATCGACTGGACCCACACGCCGACGCAGGCACTCGACACGTCGAAAGCGCCCTTCTACCGCTGGTTCCCGGACGGGGAGCTGAACACCGCGTTCAACGCGCTCGACCGGCACGTGCGAGACGGCCGCGGCGAGCAGACCGCGCTGATCTGGGATTCTCCCGTCACCGATTCGGTTCGCCGATTCACCTACGCGGAACTACTGGACGACGTCGCGCGTTTCGCCGGCGCGCTCGCCTCGCTCGGCGTCGGGAAGGGCGACCGCGTCATCGTGTACATGCCGATGGTCCCCGAGGCCGCGGTCGCGATGCTGGCTTGCGCCCGGCTCGGCGCGGTGCACTCGGTGGTGTTCGGCGGCTTCGCGCCCAAGGAGCTCGCGGCGCGGATCGAGGACGCGAAACCCAAGGTCATCGTGGCCGCTTCGTGCGGGATCGAGCCGACGCGGGTCGTCGAGTACAAGCCGATCATCGACGAGGCACTCGCGGGCACCGTCCATCAGCCGGACAAGGTCGTGATGCTGCAGCGGGAGCGTGCCCGCGCCGAACTGGGCGAGCGCGACGCCGACTGGACCGAACTGGTCGCGAAGGCCTCCCCCGCCGATCCGGTGCCGGTCGCCGCCACCGACCCGCTGTACATCCTGTACACCTCCGGCACCACGGGGAAGCCGAAGGGCGTCGTTCGCGACACCGGAGGGCACGCGGTCGCGCTGGCCTGGTCGATGGGCGCGATCTACGACATCCAGCCCGGCGACGTCTGGTGGACGGCGTCCGACGTCGGCTGGGTCGTCGGCCATTCCTATATCGTGTACGCGCCGCTCCTGATCGGGGCGACGACGGTCATGTACGAGGGCAAACCGGTCGGGACCCCGGACGCGGGCGCGTTCTGGCGCGTCATCGCCGACCACGGAGTGAAGGCGTTGTTCACCGCGCCGACGGCGTTGCGGGCGATCAAGAAGGTCGATCCGGACGCGGCCGAAATCGAGAAATACCAGCTCAGTGGATTCAAGACGTTGTTCATGGCCGGTGAGCGGCTCGATCCGGAGACCTATCACTGGGCACACGGGAAGCTCGGCGTGCCGGTGATCGACCACTGGTGGCAGACCGAGACCGGCTGGCCAATCGCGGCGAATCCGCGCGGATTGGAACCGATGCCGGTCAAACCCGGTTCCGCGACGAAACCGGTGCCCGGCTGGGACGTGCGGATCCTGGACCAGGCGGGCGAACCGCTCCCCGCCGGACGGGAGGGCGCCATCGCCATCAAACTGCCGCTCCCGCCGGGATCGCTGCCGACGTTGTGGCAGGACGACGAGCGGTATCGCGAGGCGTACCTTTCGCGGTACGAAGGGCACTACCTGACGGGCGACTCCGGATACGTCGACGAAGACGGCTACCTGTTCGTCATGGGCCGCACCGACGACGTCATCAACGTCGCGGGCCACCGGCTTTCGACCGGTTCGATGGAGGCCGTGCTGGCCTCGCACCCCGCCGTCGCCGAATGCGCGGTGATCGGCGTGCGTGACCAGCTGAAGGGGCAGCTTCCGCGTGGCTTCGTGGTGCTGAAGTCGGGCACCGACGTCGACGCGGAAACGCTCAAAGCCGAGTTGGTCGCGCTGGTGCGGCGCGACATCGGCCCGGTCGCCGCGTTCCGCGACGTGTCCATTGTGGACGCGCTGCCGAAGACGCGGTCCGGGAAGATCCTGCGCAAGACCATGCGCGGGATCGCCGACGGCCGCGACGAACAGGTGCCTTCGACGATCGAGGACGCGAGCGTTCTCGATGCCCTGAAAGCGGTTCTGCGCGGCGAGTGACCGGTGATCGGTACGGCGTACTGGTCCGATCGGGTGTTGTCGCGTTTGCCCTATTGGTCTATACCTTCTCAGGGAAGAGAGTCTCCAGGTATCCGACCGGAGGTGCTCCATGAGTAAACGCCTGTCCAGAACCGTGCTCGGTGTGGCGGTCCTGAGCCTCGTGACGCTCGGCCTGCCCGCGACGGCGAGCGCCGGGCAGCATGCGAAGGCCGAGCGCACCGTCGCCGACGTCGTCCCGGCGCCGGTCGACGCGAAACCCGATCCCCGCTCCGACTTCCGGCTCGGTCCCGCGACCGTCATCCGCGCCGACCGCGAAGGCAGGCAGGTCGCCGAGTACCTGGCAGGCCTGCTCCGGCCCGCCACCGGCTACCGGCTGCCCGTCGTCAGCGGTCACCGCGGCGGCGGCCCCGCCATCTCGCTCGAGACCGGCCACGCGAGCGGCCGCGTGGGCGCCGAGGGCTACCAGCTCAAGGTGTCGCGGTCCGGCGTGTCCTTGAAGGCGAATACCGACGACGGCCTGTTCCTCGGCGTCCAGACGCTACGGCAGTTGCTCCCGTCGGCGATCGAGGCGAAGACCGTCCAGAAGCGCTCATGGGTGGTTTCGGGCGGCACGGTGCTCGACTATCCGCGCTTCGGCTACCGCAGCGCGATGCTCGACGTCGCCCGGCACTTCTTCACGCCGGCGCAGGTCAAGCTCTACATCGACCAGATCGCGCAGTACAAGATCAACAATCTCCACCTGCACCTGAGCGACGACCAGGGCTGGCGGATCGAGATCAAGAGCTGGCCGAAACTGGCGACCGTGGGCGGCCAGACGGCCGTCGGCGGTGCTCCCGGCGGCTACTACACGCAGGAGCAGTACAAGGACCTGGTGCGCTACGCGGCTTCGCGGCACATCACGATCGTTCCCGAGATCGACATGCCCGGACACACCAACGCGGCCCAGTACTCCTACGCCGAACTGAACTGCGACGGCAAGCCGATACCGCCGCGCACGGACATCGAGGTCGGCTACAGCTCGCTGTGCATCGGCAAGGACATCACCTACAAGTTCGTCGACGACGTCATCCGCGAACTGTCGGCGATCACCCCCGGGAAGTACATCAACATCGGTGGCGACGAGGCCCACTCGACCACGCCGGAGGACTACCAGACATTCGCCACGAAGGTGCACCCGATCGTCGCGAAGTACGGCAAGACGATCACCGGCTGGCACGACATCGCCAAGACGAAACCGCCGGTTTCGGCCGTCCCGCAGTTCTGGGGCACGACCGGGACGGACGCCCATGTCGCCGCCGCGGCGGCGCGGGGCAACAAGATCCTGATGTCGCCCGCGAACAAGGCGTACCTGGACATGAAGTACCACGCCGGGACGCCGCTCGGCCTGGACTGGGCCGCGTTGATCGAGGTCAAGGACGGCTACGACTGGGATCCGGCCACGTACCTGCAGGGCGTGTCCGAGAAGAACGTGATCGGTGTCGAGGCGCCGCTGTGGTCAGAGACGCTGATCACCAGTGACAACATCGAGTTCATGGCCTTCCCGAGGCTGCCCGGCCACGCCGAGATCGGCTGGTCGCCGAAGGATTCCCGGACCTGGGACGCGTACCGGCTCCGGCTGGCGAAGCAGAGCCCGCGGTGGGTCCAGCAGGGCATCGACTTCTATCGGTCCACGCAGGTCGACTGGAAGTAGCGGGCGTTCATCGCGCGGCCGCGGCGTCGAGACGGGCGGTGATGGCGGCCCGGGCCAGCACGTAGGGCTCGGTACCGCCGAACATCACCGAATCGGCGTTCGCGGCCCGCCCGAGCGCGTTCAGTTCGAAGGCCAGCCGGTTCACGTCGACGGACTCCCGCAGGTGCCCCGCTTTTCGCGCCTCGATGACGGTGGACCGGATGAACTGCGCGAAGGCGCGGCTCGCGTTCGCGACCGCGTCGTGGACCCGGCCGGTCCGTGCGTCGAACTCGGCGCCGGTGTTGAAGAAGAAACAGCCGCCCGGGAACACCCGGCGCTCCGAATAGTCGAGCCAGTTCGCGCACAACGCGCGCAACCGCTCGATCCCCTGCTCGACCCGCAAAGTCGGCTCGACGACGTTCTCCGCGAAGATCGCGCTCGCCGTCTCGACCGCCGCGAGCTGCAGTTCCTCCTTGGAACCGAACAGGGCGAACACCCCGGATTTGCTCAATTCCAATTCGGTGGCGAGCCTGCCGAGGGACAACCCGTCGAGCCCCTCGACGGACGCGATGTCGACGGCGCGCCGAAGCACGATCCGCCTCGTCGCGTCACCGCGGGCCACCCGGCCGTCAACCGGCATTCCGCTCCTCTCGTCGCCTTTTCGCCGATGCCAGGCCGTCACGGTACTGCCGGGAAAGCGCCGGCGCCGCGAGCACCCGGTCCAACAGCGACCAGTACGCGTCACGGCGCTCGTCGTCCAGCTGGGCGACATTCGTGAACGACGCGACGTAGACCTCGGCGATCGCCGGGCTCACCGGATCGCGTTCTTCGAGCGTCATGCGCCCCGACGTGGGGACCTCGCCCGTCCGGAGCACCCGCAGGTACCAGCCGCTCCGAGCGGAATCGATCATCGCCGGGATGACGTCCTTGCGCCCGGTCTTCATCGCGAGCTTGAAGCACGGCGTGCGCGGCTGCGAGACCTGGACCAGCGCGTCGCCCCAGGCCCAGACGTCGCCGACGCGCACGTCGTACTCGTCGGCGCCCGTCACCGACGCGTTCTCCCCGAAATCGCCCGCCACCACGGGGAAGCCCTGCTCGGCCCAGGCCGCGTAGTGCGCTGCCGGGTAGACGTAAACCGCTTTGTCGACACCGCCGTGGACACTCCGGTCCGCCTGGTCGTCACCCGCCAGGTTGATCTCGCCCAGCTCCAAGAAGGCCGTATCCACCCGCGTCTTCGCGATGGCGCTGTACACCGGGATGTCGCGCTTCATCCCCAGCACCGACGGCCGCCCGACGAAGACCTCGTTCACTTCGAGAGTGCTCACACCCTAGAAGATAGCACGACCGTTCGTATACATTGCCCGTCATGGATCTCATCGCACTCACGACAAGAGCCCATCGCGCCACCGGGACCACGATCGCCGGAATCGGCGCGGACGACTGGGACCGCTCGACCCCCTGCGCCGAGTGGACCGTCCGCGACATCGTGAAACACCTGATCGAGGGGCACGATTCCCGCACCGCGCAGGCGACCGGCCACCCGATGAAGACCCGGTCGTCGGCCGACGGCGACCTCGCCAGGTCCTACGAAGAGAGTTCCGCCGATTTCCTCGCGGCCTTCGACGCCGAAGCGCTGGAGAAGAGCTTCGACTTCGGGAGCTTCGGCAAGCTTCCTGGGAAGAACGCGCTGGCCGTGCTCTTCGTCGACACCCTCACCCACCACTGGGACCTCGACACCGCCCTGGGCCGCGAGCACCACTGGGACGACGAGCTCGCCGAGGCCGCGTTGAAGGTGGCGAGCCGCTACCCCGACGTGATGCCGGTGCGCGGGCCCGGCGGGGCCTTCGACCACGCTGTCGAGGCACCGCCGGACGCCGGGCCGGGTGCGCGGCTCATCGCGTTGCTTGGCCGTTCAGCTCAGCCGACTCCTCATCGCTGAACAGCCGAGAACGGACCAGGAAGCGGACCCCTTCGGGCGCCTCCAAGGAGAATCCGCTCCCCCTGCCGGGAACGACGTCGATGGTCAGATGCGTGTGCTTCCAGTATTCGAACTGGGGGCCCGACATCCACACCGGAACGTCGTCGATGCCCTCGACACTCAGGTCACCAAGGTGGACGTCGGACGCCCCGGTGCGGAATTCGCCCGCCGGGTAGCACATCGGGGCGCTCCCGTCGCAGCATCCGCCGGACTGGTGGAACATCACCGGCCCGTGGAGCGACACCAGCCGCCGCAGCAGCTCCGCGGCGGCCGGTGTCAAGCCGACCCGCTCGGCCATCAGAAGAACCCGAGCGCACTGTCCGAATAGGACACGAGCATGTTCTTGGTCTGCTGGTAGTGGTCCAGCATCATCTTGTGGTTCTCGCGCCCGATGCCCGACGCCTTGTAGCCGCCGAAGGCCGCATGCGCCGGGTATGCGTGGTAGTTGTTGACCCACACCCGGCCCGCCTGGATGTCGCGGCCGGCGCGGTAGGCGGTGTTGCCGTCGCGCGACCAGACACCGGCGCCGAGGCCGTACAGCGTGTCGTTGGCGATCTTCAGCGCGTCGGCGTAGTCGTCGAACCTCGCCACCGAGACGACCGGGCCGAAGATCTCCTCCTGGAAGATCCGCATCTTGTTGTCGCCCTCGAAGACCGTCGGCTGCACGTAGTAGCCGCCGGAGAGTTCGCCGCCGAGGTCGCTGCGCTCGCCACCGGTGAGGATCTTCGCGCCTTCCTGCACGCCGATGTCGATGTAGGAAAGGATCTTCTCCAGCTGGTCGTTGGAGGCCTGCGCGCCGATCTGCGTCTCGGTGTCGAGCGGGTGGCCCTGCTTGATCTTCTTGACCCGCTCGACGGCGTCGCCGAGGAACCGGTCGTAGATACCGGACTGGATCAGCGCCCGCGACGGGCAGGTGCAGACCTCGCCCTGGTTCAGTGCGAAGAGCGCGAAACCTTCCTGCGCCTTGTCGTAGAACGCGTCGTTGGCCGCGGCCACGTCGTCGAAGAAGATGTTCGGGCTCTTGCCGCCGAGTTCGACGGTGACCGGGATGATGTTCTCGCTGGCGTACTGCAGGATCAGCCGCCCGGTGGTGGTCTCGCCGGTGAAGGCGACCTTCCGCACGCGGTTGCTCGACGCGAGCGGTTTGCCCGCCTCGACGCCGAAGCCGTTGACGATGTTCAGCACGCCCGGCGGGATCAGATCGCCGATGAGCGACATCAGCAGGTGGATCGACGCCGGCGTCTGCTCGGCGGGTTTGAGCACGATCGCGTTGCCCGCCGCGAGCGCGGGCGCGAGCTTCCAGACCGCCATCAGCAGCGGGAAGTTCCACGGGATGATCTGGCCGACGACGCCGAGCGGCTCGTGGAAGTGGTAGGCGACGGTGTTGTCGTCGATCTGCGAGATACCGCCCTCCTGGGCGCGCAGGGCGCCGGCGAAGTAGCGGAAGTGGTCGATCGCGAGGGGGATGTCGGCGGCGAGGGTCTCGCGGACCGGTTTGCCGTTCTCCCACGATTCGGCGACGGCGATCGCTTCGAGGTTCTGTTCCATCCGGTCGGCGATCCGGAGCAGCACGTTCGCGCGTTCGTCCACCGACGTCCTGCCCCAGGCCGCGGCCGCGCCTTCGGCCGCGTCGAGCGCGCGGTCGATGTCGGCGGCGGTGCCGCGGGCGACCTCGGTGAACACCTGCCCGGTCACCGGGGTGGGGTTCTCGAAGTACTGACCGCTCGCGGGCGGTACGTACTCGCCTCCGATGTAGTGGTCGTAGCGCGATTCGTAGCTGACGACGCTGCCTTCGGTGTTCGGTGCCGCGTACTTGGCCATCTTTCCTGCCTCATCGCTCGGGTGACGGATGACGGCGAAGCTAGGGCCGGTGAGGTTGCACGCACGTTGCAACGAAGTGAGCGCGGTCACCTATCCTCGGAAACGTGGCGGAGCTGCCCGGAGGTGAAGCGTCGCCGCGTGACCCTCAGGCGTACGCGCGGCTGCTGAAGGACGTCCATGACGCCGTCCTCTCCGGGGTTCCCGCGCCGCGTTCCCCCAGGTCGATCGTGTCGGCTTCGTGGAATCGCTCGCTCGCCGCGCGCGTCGACCCGGACAAGGGCGTCGCGCCGCTGGTCTACGACTCCGGCGAGGTGAGCGGCCTGCGGGAGGAGCATCCGCTGGCGCCGGTGCTGCCGATCCTGCGGCAGACGCTGGTGAGCATCGCCGACGACGCCGAGCACATGATGATCGTGACCGACGCGGCCGGGCACATCCTGTGGCGCGAGGGCGCGGCGGGCGTGCTGCGGCGCGCGGACGGCGTGATGCTCGCCGAAGGCACCCGGTGGAGTGAAGACGTCATCGGGACGAACGCGATGGGCACCACGCTCGCCACCGGGGAACCGGTGCAGATCTACTCGGCCGAGCACCTCGTGCGCACCTATCACGGCTGGACCTGCGCGGCCGCGCCCGTGCGCGACCCGGAGTCCGGCGCGCTGCTCGGGTCGATCGACGTCAGCGGCCCGCTGCGCACGGTCCATCCCGCGATGCTCGCGCTGGTCACGGCGGCCGCGCAGCTCGCCGAAGGCCAGTTGCGCACCCGGCTCGCGATACGCGACGAGCGGCTGCGCGCGGCGAACATGACTCACCTGGAAGCGTTGCGCGGCGCGCCGGGCGCCCTGCTTTCCGCGAAGGGACGTGTGCTGGCGGCCGAAGCCTGCGGCGATCTTCCCTCCACTGTGGACATCCGGCCGGGCGGCGGCGCGGTCACCCTGCCCGACGGACGGCTCGGCACGGTGGAACCGTTGAGCGAGGGTTACCTGCTGCGCCTGCGGAACCGGGTCCCGCCGAGGCGTCCGCGGCTCGCGCTGGAATTCCTCACCGACGGGCCGCCATCGACCACAGTGGACGGTCGCGACGTGCCGTTCACCTTGCGGCACGCGGAGATCCTCACGCTGCTCGCGCTGCATCCAGGCGGCCTCTCGGCGGAGCGGCTGGCCCTGCTGCTCTACGGCGAGAGCGGCAACCCGGTGACCGTCCGCGCGGAGATCCACCGGCTCCGGACGCAGCTCGGCTCCGACATCGTGCAGACCCGGCCGTACCGGCTTTCCGCCGAGGTCGACGCCGATTTCCTGCGCGTCCGAGCGGCGCTCAAACGGGGCGATGTCACCGGGGCCGCGAACGCGTTCCGCGGTCCGCTACTGCCCGAATCGGAATCGCCCGCCGTGCGCGAGGAGCGTGAGTCGGTCACCGCGTCGGTCCGCCGGGTCGTGCTCGGCAGCGGGGACGCCACGGCGCTGTGGTCGTACTGGGAGACCCCGGGCGGAGCCGACGACCTGGAGATCGTCGACGCGCTGTGCCGGGTCCTCCCGGACGGCGATCCGCGACGCGCTGTCACCTTCACTCATCGAGCCCGCGTCCTGTCCGGGCGTACTTGACGGCTGCTCGCTCGATCCGATCGCGACGGGCTTCCCAGAAGCCCTCGTCGCGCTGCGCGGTGGCGGCGTCGGTCGAGCCGTCCAGTTGTTCGCGCAGGATGTCGGCGTGCCCGGCGTGACGGCTGGTTTCGGTGAGCATGTGGATCAGGACGCCGGCCAGTGTCACCCGTGGACGCGGCCACCAGGGAACGTGACCGGGCGAATCGAGGGCCAGCGCCGCGATCGTCGCGTCGGAGTGGGCCCAGGCGCGCCGATAGCGGTCGACGATCTCCTCACGGGTCTCGTGCTCGGTGACCCACAGGTCGGCGCCACGCTGTTCGAGGTCATCCCAACGCGGCAGGGATTCGGGAAACGGCCGGTGGAAGACCTCGCCGAAGTACCGGGTTTCCCAGAGCGCCAGGTGTTTGACCAGACCGAGCAGGTTGGTTCCGGTCCGGGTCAGGGGACGGCGGATCTCGTAGTCGCCCAGCCCTTCGAGCTTCCGGACCAGAACCTCGCGGACCTCTCGCAGTTCGCCGTGCAAACACTCTTTCGCGACGTCATCGGCCATGACCCGAGCCTGCCAGGTCCCGGCGAGTAGACAGCGTCTACATGAGTTTGATAGACAGTGTCTACAAGGTGAACTCGTGGTTACGGAGATCTGGATGGGCTACCAACGTTTCGTCGCGCTCGGCGACAGCTGCGCCGAAGGGCTGGCCGATCCGCATCCGTCGGGCGGCTTCTACCGCGGCTGGGCCGACTTCGTCGCGGCCCGTCTCGCCGAGGACGAGCCCGGTTTCCGCTACGCCAATCTCGCGGTCCGCGGGCGCAGGCTCGACCAGATCCACGCCGAACAGACCCCGGCGGCGAGCAGGCTCCAGCCGGACCTGATCGCGTTGTTCGGCGGCGGCAACGACGTGATGAGCCGAGGCTGGGACGCGCGCGCGGTCGCCCGCCGCGTCGACACGGCCGTCCGCGCCTGCACCGAGATCGCGCCGAAGGTCGTCACCTTCACCCTCAGCGACATCTCCCACCGTATGCCGATGGGCCGCCGCATGCGCCCGCGCCTCGTCGCGCTGAACGACGCCGTCCGCGAGGCGTCCGTCAGCTACGGCGCGACCCTCGTCGACCTCTGGCCGGACGACGCCGCGCACGATTCCCGCTACTTCGGCCCGGATCGGCTGCACCTGTCCGAGCATGGCCATCGACGCCTGGCCGGGCACGTCCTCGGCAAGCTCGGCGTCTCCCACGATCCGGCCTGGCTCGCCCCGCTGCCCGGATCGGCGGGACGCCCCGGCCTGCGCGCGGATCTGCGCTGGCTGACGCGGGAGGTCCTCCCGGTCGCGGGCACCCGCTTCCGCAACCGGCTCATCGGCCGCCAGCCGGGCGACGGTTTCCTGCCGAAGCGTCCCGAACTCCTGCCCGTCCACGAGGAGACCCGGTCGTGGGCGCCCGAACCCGCCTGATCGACACGGCGGCGAACCTGCTGGCCGAAGAGGGCGTCGGCGCCGTGACGCTGCGCGGGATAGCCAAGGCCGCCGGCGTTTCGCACGGTGCGCCGCTGCGGCATTTCCCCGGCCGCGCTGCTCTGCTCTCGGCGGTCGCCACTCGCGGCTACACCGAACTGCTCGATCGCGGCACCGGCCTGCCGGACGGGACACCGCGCGAACGGCTCATCGCGGCCTGCCACGGCTACCTCGATTTCGCGCTGGCCAATCCGGCGATGTTCGAGCTGATGTTCCGCCGCGACCTCATCGACGCGGACGATCCCGAACTCACGCGGGTGAGCAGCGCGGTGTTCGACTTCTTCGCCGGAATGGTCGCCGAACTGCAGGAAGGAGGCTGGCATCCCGCGACCGATCCGCGACTGCTCGCGTCCTCGCTGTGGGCGTCGCTGCACGGTCTCGCCCAGCTGTGGCTCTGGGGCGGGCTGGCCGGTGCGAGCTTCGCGCCGTCACCGGAAAGGGCGTTGGCCGTCACCCTCGACGCCTATCTCGGCTGAACCGGGAAGTCCTTGCCCAGTACGGCTTTCGCCGCATGCCAGCCACCCATCCCGTGCACACCTGGCCCTGGCGCCGTCGCCGCCGAACACAGGAAGACTCCGTCGAGCGGGGTCCGATGCGTGTTCCACCGGGCGACCGGCCGTCCGAGCACCTGCCGCAGATCCACCGCCCCGGCGGCGACGTCACCGCCGGGATAGTTCGCGTTGTAGGCCTCGAGTTCCGGAGCGGTGAGACAACGGCTCGCCAGGACCGTGTCGGAGAATCCTGGTGCGAACCGTTCGATCCGCCGCCGGACCAGCTCCGTGGCGTCTCGCGGATCCCCTTGTGGCACATGGCAATACGCCCACACCGGCCGTTTCCCCGGCAGCCCTCGGGACGGGTCGAGCGTCATCGGATCCGAAACGAGCACGAACCGGTCGTCCGGGTCCTCCCCGCGCGCGACGGCGTTTTCGGCGGCGTACACCTCGTCCCGCGTGCCTCCGAGATGGACCGTGCCCGCCTTGCCGACCTCCGGAGCCGCCCACGGAACCGGTTCGGAAACCAGGAAATCCACCTTCGCCACACCGGGTCCGTAGCGATAGGACTCCAGCGCCTTCCGGTATCGCGGCGGCAGCAGATCGCGGGCGATTTCGAGGAAACCGCGCGGGGCGACGTCGAGGATCACCGTGCGCGACTTCGCGAGTTGCCGCAGATCGGTGATCCGGCTGCCGGTGTGGATCCGCCCGCCCTGCGCGCGGACGTCGGCGGCGAGCGCCTCGGTGATGGTCTGACTGCCGCCGCGGGCGATCGGCCAGCCGGTCGAGTGCGCCAGGTGGCTGAGCAGAAGTGTCGCGCCTGCCGCGGCGAGCGAGGGTTGACGGCCCATCACGTGCGCGGAGACTCCGGCGAGAAGAGCCGGCGCCTCCGGGCCGGTGAACAGGCGCCGCTCCAGACCGGCGGCGAGCATCGCGATCCTGGCCGGGAGCAGGGCGGCGACCCGAGGGTCACGGGGAGGATGGCGAAGATCCCCGAGCAGCAGTCCCGCCAGCTCGCGGCTGTGTTCGGCCAGCGGGCCCAGCAGACGGCGCCACCGCGGCCCGTCCGCACCGAGTGCGTCACAGGTCCGGTCGAGCTCTTCGTAAGCGAGACCGGCCCGGCCGCCGTCCAGAGGATGCGCGTACGCGATCTCCGGCCGCAGGAGATCGACACCGTGCGCGGCCAGATCGAACCAGCGGAAGAACGGGGACGCCGCGGCCAGCGGATGCCCGGTGGCGCAGATGTCGTGGCGGACCTCGTCTTCGAACAGCGAAGCCGTGCGTGTCCCGCCGCCGATCTCGTCCGCGGCCTCGTGCACTTCGACCGTCAGCCCCGCTCTGACCAGCAGGACCGCCGCCGCGAGGCCGTTCGGGCCGGAACCGACCACCGACACGTCGACCGCCATAGTGCCCCCTTGCCGGGATCGGCGACAGCTCACCCGAATATTGTCGGACCTCTCTCCTAGATTGATCCGCTCCAACCCAATCAGGAAGGAGGGCCATGCCCGACCATGACACGCTGCTCGCGCGCGTCCGGAAACTCCTCGCGAAGGCGGAGGACCCGGCGGTCACCGAGGCCGAAGCCGAGTCGTACAACACCAAGGCCGCCGAACTGATCGCCCGGTACGGCATCGATCAGGCGCTGCTGGCCGCCTCCGGGGCGACCGCGGACGAGATCACCCAGATCATGATCCCGCTCGACAACCCGTACAGCCGGGACAAGGCGGGACTGCTCACGAACATCGCGCATCCGCTGCGCTGCCGGGCCCTGCTGCACCGGCTCGGCCAGTCGGTCACCGCGGTGACCGTGTTCGGTTTCCGTTCCGATCTGGAACGCACGGAGCTGCTGTACACGAGCCTGCTGCTGCAGGCGACCACCCAGCTGACCCGAGTCCGCCCGGAGAACCGGGTCTTCGCGGGCGAATCGCTGGCCGCGTACCGGCGAACCTGGCTGCACGGGTTCTCCGGCGCGGTCTACGAACGGCTCCGCAACAGTGAAGACACCGCCGCCCGGACCCATACGGCCGCCGCCGGTCACCGCTCGGCCGAGCTGGTGATCCAGGACCGGACGGCGATGGTCAAGCAGGCGTACGATGAGCAATATGGAGATCTGCGCTCGGCGCCGCCGAGGCGGTTGTCCGGCAGCGGCTACCTCGACGGGCATTCCGCCGGCGAGCGCGCCAACCTGAACACCACCGGCATCACCGGACGGCGCCGCGCGCTGCCCGTGCGCTAGCCGTCCTTCCCGCCGGGAGGGATCTCGTCCGGTTTCGGCGGCCGGACATTGTGGATATGCGCCTCTTCGCAGGCACCGTGAAGTTCGAAGTTCAGCCGAGCCACCGTGAGCGACAGGCGCCCGTTAGGCCCGCCTCGGACGACGTTCGCGTTATGATCATCCTGCCCGTCGTCCTCCCAGAAGCAGACAGGGCAGACCTCATACGCGCCGAGCTCGCCCACCGTGAGATAGCCACAGCAAGGGCAGGCGTGCCCACCGTCGCCTGGCCCTCGCTCTTCTCGCATGACGGAAATCCACCTCGTGAGAATCGCGTGTCCTCGGGTCTACTGAGGACATGATCGTGATCGAAGACCTGGCCACCCGGCCCGATTTGCGTGAACCCGCGCTCGCACTCGGCGGTGTCGGCGGCGAATTCCTCCAGCACGGCCTGGCAGGCCTGCTGGCGAAGTCGTCCCATCTGGCCGCCCGCTGGCCGGAATACTTCCTCGTACTGCTGGAAGACGGCGCACCCGTGGCGAGAACCGCCGCCGTCCCGGTCGGCTTCCCGACGGCCGAACGCCCGGAACTGCCGGACCACGGCTGGGACGCCGCCCTGATCTGGGCCGCGGAAGATCTGCTGAGCGCCCGTGAGACGAACACCCTGATCGCACTCGAAGTGATGGTCGCGCCAGGCCGCCGTGGTGGCGGCCTGGCCACAAAAGCATTGGAAGCGTTGAAGAAGCGCGCCTCGGAAACAGGTATGCGCAAGCTCGTCGTGCCGGTCCGCCCGGCCGGGAAGGAGAACGAACCGGAACTGTCCTTTGAGGACTACGTCGCCCGCCGTCGCGCGGACGGGCTGCCGGAGGATCCGTGGCTGCGCACGCATGAGCGGCTCGGCGCCCAATTCCGGAAAGTGGCGCCGTTCGCGATGACGGTCACCGGCACCTTCGCCCAGTGGAAGGCGTGGGCCGGCGTCGAACTCCGGGACGGCCTCACGGCCGTGCCGGGCGGGATCGCGCCGGTGCTCGCCTCCTCGGCGCTGGACGTCGGCGTCTACACCGAACCGAACGTCTGGCTCGAGCACCTGGTGGCCGGAGTCGGCGCCTCCTAGATCGCTCTGGCATGTGCAGGTGCTCGGCATGACCGCCACCGGACCGTCCGGCGACGAACTGCTGGGGCGCTGACGAATCCACACCGGCTGCGGATCGTCGCGGTGCTGCGCGCGGAACGCGCGTATGTCAGCCAGCTGGCGCGAGAGCTCGGCATCAGCCGGGCGCTGTCGCAGCTCCGCCTGCGCGAACTGGAGGCGGCCGGGCTCGTTTCGGCCACCTCGGAGCTGTCGGAGGACGGGAGGTGATGAAGTTCTACGAGGTGGAACCCCGAGCACACCGGCACCGGATGACGAGGGGGAACGAGCGCGAACTGGTATCAAGGGCAGGAGGTCGCCGGGCTGATCGGCATTTCCGTGTTCCTCACCGTGGTCATCACGGTGGTCGTGTGGCAGTTCGGCGCGACCATCCGGGCCAGGGGCGCGCTCGCGCGCGAGCAGGAACGATCATGGTCGGCGTGTTCAGCGTCTTCATCACGCTGAGCGCCATCGAGTACAAGATGGCGGGCGTCGATCGGGGAACGGGCGTGGCGGCGCGACCGTAAATCCGTGGCCTGCGAACGCGTCCCGGAACTATCGTCGCCGAATGCCTGACGAGCTCTTCGCCCACGCCCGGCTCGCTCCGATCTACGACGCCTTCGACGGCACCCGCGACGATCTGGAGCACTACCTCGCCATCATCGGCGAGCTCGGGGCGAAGAGAGTGCTCGACGTCGGCTGCGGCACCGGCTGCCTGGCCGTCCTCCTCGCCGCGCGCGGGATCGAGGTCGTGGGGGTCGATCCCGCGAAGGCGTCACTGGAGGTGGCGAAGGCCAAAGATCCGGAAGGGAAGATCACCTGGATCCGCGGCGACGCGAAAGCGGCGGGTGACGCCAGGGCCGATCTCGCGGTGATGACCGGGAACGTGGCCCAGGTCTTCCTGACCGACGACGAATGGCGCCGGACACTCGAAGGCATCCGCACCGCACTGGTGCCGGGCGGTCGCCTGGTCTTCGAGATCCGGCGCCCCGGTCGCCGCGCGTGGGAGGACTGGGCCGCCGACACGGCCCACGAGGTCATCGACGTCCCGGGCGTCGGCGAGGTCGAGCAGTGGCGTGAGGTCACCGAGGTGAACCTCCCGTTCGTGTCGTTCCGGTACAGCTACCGGTTCTCCGACGGCGAGGTCGTCACCTCGGACTCGACCCTGTGGTTCCGCGAACGCGAAGAACTGGAAGCTTTGCTGGCGGAGCACGGTTTTCGCGTCCTGGACGTCCGGGACGCCCCGGATCGTCCAGGACGCGAGTACGTGTTCATCGCCCAGCGGGACTAGAGGACTTCGCCGTCCGGAACTGTTTTCGGTCCGGTGATCTTCACGTCGCCACGCACGACGACACCCTTTCCGAAGGTGACGTCACCGTCCACGGCGAGGCTCGTGCACTCCTTCAGCGAAGGCGCCGAAGGGATACGCGCGTCGAAGTCCGGCAGGAGCTTGTAGAACTCTTTGCTCAGCGAAACGACCGGCGGGGTGGTGGTGAACTCCGGGATCATCTCCCCGCTCTCGTCGAGAACGTACGCGTCGGACCGGACGACGAGCAGGTCGTCGGTGGTCTTCACCGGCGCGAACCGGGTCCGCGGGATCTCGATGGCCCGCGCGCCCTCGACGGAGCCGATCGCCGCGCCCATCGCCGTTTCGAGCTGGATCACCGGCGTGCTGGCCGCGTCGGCCGGATCGACGGTCTTCCGGTTCACGATCAGCGGCAACTGCGGCGCGGCCGGGTCGGCGTCCTGCAGGGCTTTCAGGCGTTCGAGGTCGATCCAGATGTTGTTGGTGTTGTAGAACCGCCATTTGCCGACATCGCCGAACGAGTCGTCGCCGTCGGGTACCTGCGCGGATTCACGCAGGACGATGCGGCCCGCGCGCCGCGCGAGGTGCCCGCCCTTGCGATCGGCAGCGGTGCCGAGCACCGTCTCCATCGCGAACGGGATGTCCTCCTTCGCCATCCACGCGGCGATCCGCGCGTCCGGCAGCGCGCCGAGGTTGTCGGCGTTGGACACGAAACACCAGCGGATGCCCTCCGCCAGCATCGTTTCGAGCATCCCGCTCACCGCGAGCGCGATGTAGATGTCGCCGTGTCCCGGCGGGCACCATTCGAGTTCCGGGTTCGACGGCCACTCGGCGGGCTTGCCGTCGGCGGTGATCTTCGGCTCGCGGCCCTGAAGGAAGTCGGCCGGGATGACGTCGTCGGCGAGATCGGGATACTTCTTCAGCAACTCCAGCGAAGGTTCGCGGGTGCCCGCCGAATTCATCAGGATCAGCGGGAGCCGCGCGTTGTACTTCTCGCGGGTCGAAAGGACCTGCATGGCGATGACGTCGAGGAACGTCTTGCCCGGCTTGATCTCCAAAAGCGACTTCGGCCCGGTGAGCCCCATGCTCGTGCCCAGCCCGCCGTTGAGCTTCAGCACGGCGGTGCGGTCCAGCACCCGGCGCGCTTCTTCGGCGTCCGGCTCGGGTAGTTCGACGAGCCTGCTGATGTCCTCGAGCGGTTCGAGTTCGTTTCCCGGCAATTGGCCGGCGCCGGGTTCGGACAACTGCTCGAGACGCCGTCGCAGGGCCGCCAGCTCCATGGCGTGGGCTCCCGCGGAACGCATTTTCGACAGCGTTTCGGCGAACTGATCGGACAGGTGCGCGTCAGAGCTCATTGTGCCCTTTCTGAACCACTGCGTCGGGGCGTCAGTGTCGTTGGTGAACCCGCGACCGCGATCGACGTCGGCAGGACGCGGCCTCGTCATACCTGTCTCGGTGACGAGCAGGGCGCCCTGCCACCGCGATAGCGGGGCCTGCGGCCGGGGCGGGTTCACGCTCGGCGTCACTTTCCCGGCTACGTCTCAGCTCCGCGAACAAGCGTCAGTCTATTACCGGTCGCGGAGCCAGGCCGTGCTCCGGGGTCAGTACCCCGGTCATGCGGACGTCATGCGGTTCCGCGGGTAACGCGCGCACGAGTTCGGCGTCCCGGACGACGGCGATCAGCGCGGCGTCCGGTGCGGCGAAGGCGAGCGACCGGTCGTAGTACCCGGCGCCCCGGCCGAGCCGGACCCCTTCGTCGTCGACGGCGAGCGCGGGGATCAGCACCAGGTCGGCCGTTCCCAGCGTGTCGGGGCCGAGGCGGCGCCCGGTCGGTTCGAGCAGTCCCCGAAGCCTGCCGGGCGCGAGACTCGACGGCCCCTCGAACGCGGCCCACTCCAGCGGCCCCGGCGTGTCGGGGACGATCGGCAGCAGCACGCGTTTCCCCTGGTCGAGAAGTTGATCAAGCAGCGCCGTCGAACCCGGTTCGGTACCGAAGGGCACGTAGGCGCACACGACCTCGCCCGGCAGCCGGGCGGCCGCGGCGGCGAGCGCCACCGCTTCCCGCGACCGCACTTCCGACACCTGCGAACGTCGTTCGGCGGTTATCCGGGAACGCCACTCCGCTTTGCTCAGGTGTTCATTGCCGGGCTTGCCCACGTGGTCAGGTTAGGCTTCACGCCTATGACAGGCGCAGCGACCACCCCGGCGGCACGGACCACGAGGAGCTTGCCCGATCGGGCGATTTCCGCGGCTTCGGACCGCATCACTCCTGGTAACGGTGGTGAACTTCAGTTCACCGACGGGCCTTCATCGCGTGCCTGGTCGAACGAACGGATCGAGATCCCCCAGTCATGACGGAGCCCATCGCCGAAGCGGCCGAGACCGAAGACGCGGGACAGTTCCGTTCCGTCGAGGATCAGATCGCGCTCACCCTGGACGCCGCGGTGCGCCCGCGCCCGGTCCGGGTCGCCATCTCCGAGGCCCAAGGCCTCCTGTGCGCCGAAGAGGTCGTCGCCGAACACGCGCTGCCCGGTTTCGACCAGGCCGCCGTCGACGGCTACGCGGTACGAAGCGTCGACGTCCGCTCCGCGGGCCAGGAGCCCGTGCAGCTGCCGGTGGTCGGCGAGATCGCCGCCGGTTCCCGCCAGCCGCGGCGCTTGCAGCCCGGCCAGGCCGTGCGGGTCGACACCGGCGCGCCGCTGCCCACGCTCGCCGACGCCGTCGTCCCGACCGCCTACACCGACGGCCACCAGGCCAAGGTCACCGTCCACAAGTCCGTGCCGTCGGCGGGCTACGTGCGCCGGACCGGCGAGGACGTCCAGATCGGTGACGTCGCCGTGCGCAAGGGCGACACCATCGGTTCGGCCCAGGTCGGCCTGCTCGCCGCGGTCGGCAGGGCGAAGGTCCTCGTCTACCCACGGCCCCGGGTTTCGATCGTTTCCGTCGGCGACGAGCTGGTCGACATCGACCGCACCCCGTCGGTCGGACAGGTCTACGACGTCAACTCCTACGCGCTGTCCGCGGCCGCACGGGACGCGGGCGCCGAGGTGAGCCGCGTCGGCATCGTCCCCGGCGATCCGAAACGGCTGCGGGAGGTCGTCGAAGGCCGCCTGCTGATGTCGGAGATCGTCGTCGTCGCGGGCGGCGCCGGCGGAAGCGCGGGCGACGAGGTGCACGCGGCGCTGTCGGACCTCGGCCACATCGACATGACACGCGTCGCCATGCACCCCGGTTCCGTGCAGGGCTTCGGCAGGCTCGGACCCGATTCGGTGCCGACGTTCCTCATCCCCGGCAACCCGATGAGCGCGCTGGTCGTGTTCGAGGTCCTGGTCCGCCCGCTGATCCGCGCCGCGCGCGGCACCCGCAACCCGCACCGCCGCATCGTCGGCGCGCGGCTGCTCTCCCCGATCACCTCGACCAAGGGACGCAAGGGTTTCCTGCGCGGCCAGCTGCTGCGTGACGAGGGCAACGGTGAGTACCTGGTGCAGCCGCTCGGCACCTCCGGCGCGCATCTGCTCGCGTCACTGGCCGAGGCGAACTGTCTGATCAACATCGACGAAGACCTCACCGAGGTCGCCGCGGGCGAGCAGGTCAAGGTGACCTTCCTGGCCCAGCGGGCGTAATGGGCGCACCGATTTCCGGCGTCGCGTATCCGATCGAGAGCAGGCATCCCGGCTGGCCCGCGAAGCTGGGCCCGCTCCGGGTGCCCGCCGGGATCCTCGCCGTCCGGCCGGTCCGGCTGCGGGACGCCGGCGACTGGAGCCGCGTCCGGCTGCGGGACCGCGAACACCTCGAAATGTGGGAACCGACGGGCATCGGACCGTGGCCGGAGCGCAACGCGTATTGGTCGTGGCCGTCCCAATGGCTGGCGCTGCGCGGCCTCGCCAGGCGCGGGCAATGCCTCCCGTTCACCATCACGGTGGATGGACGCTTCGCCGGGCAGATCACTGTGGGTAACGTCATCCGGGCGTCGCTCCGGTCGGCCTGGATCGGCTACTGGGTGTCGTCGGACATCGTCCGCGGCGGCGTCGCGACCGGCGCCGTCGCCCTTGTCACCGACCACGTCTTCGACTTCGGCGGACTGCACCGGCTCGAAGCGACCGTCCGTCCCGAAAACACCCCCAGCCTGCGGGTTCTCGCCAAAGCGGGCTACCGGCAAGAGGGACTTTTCGAGCGATACCTCGATGTCGCGGGCGGCTGGCGGGACCATTTCTGCTACGCCGTCACCAAGGAGGAGACCGGTGACGGACTGGTCTCGCGGCTCGTCGCGAAGGGCCTCGCGGAGCGCGTTTGACCCCGTCACCGGGGCGTTCCGGTGACCGCGTTACCACAAGCTGTGAGATTCACCTAATTTGGTGATGCATTTTCCGTGATCGAAACCGGCGAGTCTGCGCGGCGTGTGTGACTGTTGTGGCTAGCGTGACTACAGCAGTGGATCGGGGGAGGTGACGGGAGATGCCCAGTTCGGTGATCATCGTCGCGCTCGCAGCGGCATGGCTCGTCGTTCTCGTGCCCATGGTCGCCCGCAAGCGCCAGCAGGTCGCACGGACGACGGACTCGGCCTTGGCGGCGCGAGTCGTGCGGAGCGGGAGCACACGCCACGAGGGACCGGAGGAGTTCGCGATGGCGGAGAACACGGAACCATCGGTAGAAGACGACCTGGCCGAACTCGAGGCGGAGCTCGACGCCGACCTCGAAGACGAGGCACCGGAGGCCGAGCCGCTTCCCCAGCCCTCGCGCACGGCCCGGCCCGAAAGAGAGCGCCAAGGCGCCGGCTACCGGCCCGGCCGGGGCGGATTCGACCCGGAGGCGGCGGACATCGCCGCGCGCGCCAAGTACGCGTTCCGGCAGCGGATCGTCATCGCCCTCCTGGTGCTGGTGGTCACCACCGCGGTCGTCGCCGGCTTCCTGACCCCGACGGTCTGGTGGGCCAACGGTGTCGTCGACGCCGTCCTCATCGGCTACCTCGTGTACCTGCGCCGCCAGGTCCGCATCGAAAACGAGATCCGGCAGCGCCGCCTCGCCCGCTTCAACAGCACCCGCGCCCCGCGCCGCCCGGCGGTCGACGACGAAGACCACGATTCTCACGAGTCCCGTGAGGACATCGAGGTCGTCGCCACCGAACGCCCGGCCGTCGTGGAGCGCAAACCGTCCCCGATGTCCCGCCTCCGGCGCCAGGCCGTCGTCGTCGACCTCGACGACGAGGACCCGGCCTTCCACGAGCTCGACGAGCCCGGGACCAGGCCTTTCCGGCGGGCCTCCGGAGAGTGACCCCCCTCGTTCGGGGCTCCATGAGCCACTGCTAAGCTCATGGAGCCTCAAATGAGGGCAAGCTTTACCAGGGGCTGTAGCGCAGTTGGTAGCGCGTCTCGTTCGCATCGAGAAGGTCAGGGGTTCGATTCCCCTCAGCTCCACAGCAGGTCAAAGGCCCTTCCCAGGGAATCGGGAAGGGCCTTTCGCTATTCGTACAGCCTGGTTGTACGAATCTTGTACGCGCGTGAACGACCTTCGATCGGACTGAAACCCGACGAAGGCGAGCGCGCATGTCCGAGCAGGTGCCCCCGGATCCCGCCCGATCCCCGTTCTCCCGACGTTCGCTGCTGCGCGCCGGCGGTGGTCTCGCCGCGACGACGGCACTGCTCGGCACGGGCGCGGTGTTCGCCACGCCGGCTTCGGCCGCCATGCCGGCGTCCAAGCGGTTCGACCTCACCAAGCCGTCCTATGACGAGTTCCGCAGCAAGATCCTGCACGAGTCGCATCACGTGATGCAGGGTTTCGCCTTCGACAACCAGAACGTGCGCATCTTCATCGTGAACGCCCGCAACGGCGGGACCGGCGACGACCTGTGCGTCACCCAGGTCAACTTCTCCGGCGAGATCCAGGGATCGATGCATCTCAACAACGCCGGGCACGGCGTTTCGATCGGCGTCGAACCGGTGGGCACCGACTCCTACATCTGGATGGAATGCGATTCGGACGGACCGACGAGCGCCGGTCGCGGGACGGCGCTGGCCAGGTTCAAGTTCGTCAACGGGGGCACGCCGTCGGTCAAGAAGTTCCTCACCGGCAGCAAGACGATCACCTGCGCCACCGACCCGATCAACAAGCGGATCGCGGTGCGCCGCAACGAAGGCGGGAAGATGTTTTACAGCGTCTATCCGCTCGCCTCCGCCGCGGCCGGCAACTTCAGCTCCCCGCTGGTGCATTTCGCGCAGCCCGCGTTGTCCACCGTGCCGGTGACCTTCCAGGGATACACCATCTACGGTCAGTATCTGTACACATTGGACGGTACGGGGCACGCGGATCCGGCCGACATCAACTCCTACGTCACCTGCATCGACATGAACACCGGCACGGTGAAGAGCCGCGCGCTGACCAGGGCGGGGAAATCGCTGGTGTTCCGCGAGCCGGAGGGACTCGGGATCTACCGGAGCCTGGCCGGGGAAACCCGGCTGTACATGGGTTTCGGGTCACGCAGCAGCATGGGGAACATCAATCGCTACGCGAACCTGTTCTACAAGAACGTCCTCATCGACTGAAACGCCGAAGAGGCCTGTCCCGGAAGGACAGGCCTCTTCGGGCGGACGTCACTTGTCGCGCGGGGTGTTCTGGTACGCGGCGAGCCGCCACTCGCCGTCCTGGCGGGCGACGGTCCACGAGGCGCGGATCGCGTTGTGGTCGGCGACCTCGGACTCGCCCTTGTACAGCACGCCGCCCTGGGTCAGCAGCACCGCGGAGTCCGCGGACAGGAAGCGCAGGCTGACGGGCTTGCCGGTCACCTGCGTGCCCTTGTAGTTGGTGGCGTAGGCATCCTTGAGGAACGCCCGGATCTCCTCGCGCCCGTTGGCGAAGCTACCGGCGAGGATCATCGTGCCGTCCTCGGTGAAGACGTCGGCGAACGCGTCCGCGTCGTGGTAGGCCCAAGCGGCGATGACCTTCTGGGTGAGGGCCGCGATGGCCGCCTTGTCCGCGTCGGTGACCTTGGCGGTTTCGGTGGTCGTCATGACTTTCCTTCCTGAAGGTCGTCAGATGTAGAGGGTGTTCGGCTCGAGCCCGCACAGCACGCGCCCGTACAGCTCGTTGTTGGTGTCGGGGTGCATGAGCGCGTGCAGGTTGACCGCCTGGATGTCGCGGACGATCCGCTGGATCGGGACGTCGGAGAAGATCGACGAACCGCCGCTGGCGTTGGCGAAGATGTCGATGGCTTCCTTGCTCAGCTTCACCGTCGCGCCCATGTCGGCGCGCGCCTGGACGCGTTCCTCGAGCTTCCACGGCGTGCCGTCGGCCGCCTTCCCGTCGACGAGCGAGGTCAGCCGGGTGGCGTGGAACTCGGCCTCGTCAAGCTTCAGCGTCGCGTCGGCGACCTGGTGGTGCGTCAGCGGCGCTTCGCGCTGGCTTTCGTAGGCGGTGTAAGTGATCTTGCGGTTCGGCAGGCGCTTGAGGAACTGCTCCTTCGCGGCCCGGCCGAGGCCGACGACGCTGCCGACCGACGACGCCGCGGCGACCGGGAGCAGGGGCGCGCGGAAGATCTCCAGCCCGGCGTTGGCCGTCGAGGAGTACTGGCCCTGCAGGACCGCCGGCAGGCTGATGATCCGCTCGCTCGGGATGAACAGGTCCTTGGCGACCGTGCTGACGCTGCCGGTGCCGCGCAGGCCACTGGTCGTCCAGTCGTCGACGATCAGGAGATCCGACATGGGGACGACGCCCATGACCGGGTACGGCTCCGCGCCTTCCTCGACGAGGACCGCGATGACGACCTGCCAGTGGGCGTGCCGCGCGCCGCTGATGAAGCCCCACTTGCCGTTGACGACGATGCCGCCATCGGCGGGCCCGGCGATCGCCGTCGGGCTGAGCGTCCCGCACACCCGGATGTCGGAGCGGGAGAAGACCTCGTCCTGGACCGAATCCGGGAAGAGACCGGTCATCCAGCTGGTGATCCAGCTGACCGCGGTCGTCCAGGCCGGGGACGCGTCGGCGCGGCCCAGTTCCGCGGCGACCTCGACGAGGGTGCGGGTGTCCGCTTCGAAACCGCCGTACCGTTTGGGAACCCGCAACCGGAAGAGACCGGCTTCGGTGATCGCCTCGATCGACTCGTCGTGCAGCCGCCGGTTCTCCTCCGTCCAGGCCGCGTGCTTCCGCAGCGTCGGAACCAGATCGGTGGCCCGCTGGACGAGCTGTTCGCGAGTCGGGTTCTCGGTGTTCGACACCATTTCCTCCTAGCCGTGGAACCGGGTGAGCTGGTAGCGGGAGGACACCGGTCCTCGCGTGAACCTGTTCCGACGATCCCAGCCGGGCGCGGCCATGACGTCTCTCCGATTGCGGCAGGTTTGAGGACGTGGGGTGCCCGGCGGCACGGAGACCATGAGTCGGCCGGGAGGGACTTCAGGTTCGCCCGCCGACAAAGAGGAGATCGTGGATATGGTCATCGTGATGACGCCGAACGCCACCGACGAAGAGGTGTGGGCGATCGTCGACCAGGTGGAATCCGTCGGTGGAAGCGCCTTCGTCAGCCGTGGGGTGAGCAGGACGATCATCGGGCTGATCGGTGATGTCGACCTGTTCGAAACCCTGAATCTCAGCGGGCGCCCCGGCGTCGCACGGGTGACCCGGATTTCCGCGAAGTACAAGCTCGTCAGCCGCGAACACCGGCCGGAAGGCCGGTCGACGGTCGTCGTCGGCGGGGTGTCGATCGGGCCGGACACCACGACCCTGGTCGCCGGGCCGTGCGCGGTGGAGACGCCGGAGCAGACCCTCGAAGCCGCGCTGATGGCCAAGAGAGCGGGCGCCACCCTCCTGCGCGGTGGCGCCTTCAAACCCAGGACTTCGCCGTACGCCTTCCAAGGGCTCGGTGAACGCGGGCTCCGGATCCTGGCCGACGTCCGGGGCGAGACCGGGCTCCCGGTGGTCACCGAGGTGGTGGCACCGCACGACGTCGACATGGTCGCCGAGTACGCCGACATGCTGCAGATCGGCACCCGGAACATGCAGAACTTCGGACTGCTGCAGGCGGCTGGCCGCGCCGGGAAACCGGTGCTGCTCAAACGCGGGATGAACTCCACCATCGAGGAATGGCTGATGGCGGCCGAGTACATCGCGCAGCGCGGCTGTCTCGACATCGTGTTGTGCGAGCGCGGGATCCGGACCTTCGAGACCTCGACCCGCAACACGCTCGACGTCTCGGCGGTGCCGGTGGTCCAGCATCTTTCGCATCTGCCGGTGATGATCGACCCGTCGCATTCCGGGGGCCGCCGCGATCTCGTGCTGCCGCTGAGCCGGGCCGCGATCGCGGTGGGCGCCGACGGCGTGCTCGTGGACGTGCACCCGCATCCGGAGGAGGCGCTCTGCGACGGGCCGCAGGCGCTGGTGACCGAGGATCTGCAGGAACTCTCGCAGGCGCTGGACGCGTTGGGCACGCTGATGGGCAGGCGGCCGATGGTCGAGCCGTGGCGCCATCTTCGGGCCAGCTGATTCATTCCCGGCGCGACGCGGCGTAGGCGGCGGCCGCCAGTACGACCGCGAAAAGCGCGTACGAGGCGAGTAAACCGGTGCCGGAGGAGCTCAAAGCGCCACCCACGGCCCGGCCAAGCAGCTGCCCGACGCATTCCGCGGTGATGACGGCGGTCGCCAGTTCAGCGGCGGTGAGGCCACTCGAACCGGTGGTCGTGGCTCTGATGTACAGGCCCGGGTAGGCGAGTCCGACGCCGATCCCGGCGACGGCCCAGGCGGCGAGCGCCGTGGCGAACGAACCGCCGATGACGAGGACGGCGGTGCCGAGAGCGGTCATGCCCAGGCCGACGACGGGAAAGCGGGCCGAAGTGAACTTGGCGGCCACCAGGCTCGTCACCGCCCAGCAGAGCGGGGCGGCGCTCAACACGATCGCCGCCTGCCCGAGGCTCACCTGGAACCCGCTCGTCAGGAGCACGGTGATGAGACTGTCCGCGCCGAAATACCCGATGGCGAACAGCACCATCGCGCCGAGCGCGGCGGGGGTCCCCGGCCGGAGCCGCGCGGTGCCCGGCGGCAGGATCGCGATCGTCCCGGCGACGGTGATCGCCGCCCCGGCGAGCGCGAGCGGCCAGTGACCCGCGCTGAACACGACGAGTGCCGCTCCCAGCGGTACCGTCAGCGTCTTCGCGAGCGGTCGCTGTCCGTCCTCTGTGGACGGCTCGCCGCGGGCGGCGCGCACGACCAGCAACCGTCCGAAAAGGACGAACGGCACCGGGAGCAGCAGGGTCCACCGCCAGCCGACGAGGTGTTCCAGGCCCAGCGTCGCGGCCGGGCCGACCAGTGCGGGCACGATCCACATCGCCGAGGACGCCACGACCACGCGGATCCGCAGCCGGTCGTCGAGATGACGGATCGCCGAGCTGATCCCGAAAATCGCCAGCAGGCCACTGGCGAGCCCGGCGGCGAACTGACCGAGCGCGAACATCCACGCCGTCCGTGCCGTCGCGGCCAGGAGCAACCCGCCGAGATACGCGGCCATCCCGGCGGCGAGCGTGCCGCGCGGGCCCAGCCTGCCGAGAACCCGGCTCGCCAAGGGAAGCGCGACGAACAACCCCAGGGTCGAGCCGGCGATCAGGAGCCCGAGGTCGTTCCTCGCGTCGAGATCGGCGGCGACGATCGGCAGCAGGCTGGAAGCGACGAAACCGGTGACGGCCGCCGCGAACTCCAGCGCGACGATGCCGGCCGCGAGGAACAGCGGCCCCGCGCGCCGGGTCTCGGTCACGTGTAGAGGTCGCGGTCGTACAAGTTGAGCTGCACCCACACCCCGTCCGGGTCCTGGACGCGCATCGAGTGACCGAAGCCTTCGTCCATCGGCGGCCCCGGCTCGAACCCGGCCGCTCGCAGGCGTTCCGCGACGTCCTCCAACGGTTCTTCGGCCTCGAACGCCAGCTCACAGCGGCCGACGTCGTCGCCGGAGGACCGGTGGATGGCCAGCATCCCGCCCGCGGCGGGCATCTCGATCCATCCGCCGGGGCGCGACACCGGCCCGGCGCCGAGACCGAGCGCCTCGTAGAACCGCGTCATCGCTTCGACGTCCGCGCTGTAGCGGATCGGCATGACCTTCATCGCTCACGTTCCTCACTGGTCCGCAGCAGGTACTCCTCCAGCACCCGTTCGACGAACGACGAGAGCGACTCGTCGGCGTCGACGGAGGCGTGCTTCACCCGCTTGATGAGGTCGTTCGGCAGGTAGACGTTGAATTGCCGCTTGGTGACCTCAGCCATGCTCGCATGCTAGCAAGTGAGCATGCGATCACGCGAACGGTCGAGGAGCACCAGCGGGATCGTGGCCAGCGCCAGCGCCGCGCCGATCCACGGGATGGCGGTCAGCGAAGCCCCCAGGTTCAGCGCCCCGGCGGCGAAGGCCGGGGTGAGGCTGATCCCCAGCTGGAAGGCCGAGACCGTGGTCGCGCCGGCGAGCGTCGGGGCGGAAGCGGCGATCGTGAAGACCCGCCCGTAGAGCGCCGGATTGAGCACGAAGGCCGCGACACCCAGCAGGAACACCGTCGGCACGACCACCACGGCGGAAGTGGCGAAAAGCGCGAGCAGCACCGAAAAGACCGCGATGCCGGCGCCGCCGCCCAGCAGCGCGTGGTGCGGCCGCCGATCCGAGATGCGGCCGCCGAGCGACAGACCGGCGAAGGCGCCGATCCCGAACAGCGCGAGGACCGCGGGGATCCAGACCGCGGGCAGGACGTCCGCGAGCATCGCCGCCAGGTAGTTGAAGGACACCATGTACGCCGCCGTGCTCAGGATGGTGACCGCGAAGACGCCCCAGAGTCGCGGCGTCCGCATGGCGCGCAGCTCACCCGACAGGCTCGGGGCCGCGGACGTGGTGACCGGCAGGCCGACGGCACAGGCGACCACACCCAGAACGGTGAGCGCGACGACGCCCCAAAAGCCGCCGGTCCAGTCGGTGAGGTTGCTCAGCAGCGTGCCCACCGGTCCCCCGGCCACCATGGCGACGCTGAGCCCGGCGACGACGACACCCGAAGCGCGGGCGTTGCGGTCGGGCGTCACCAAGCTGATCGCGGTCACGGCGGCCACGGCGAAGAAACCGGCGTAGGCGAGACCGGCGATGAACCTGGTGACCAGCAGGATCCAGTAGTCGCCGGAGAGCAGGCCGACCGCGATGGCGACGGCGAAGACGGCCTGTGTCGCCATCAGGGCCGTCCGCCGCGGCCACTTCAGGCTCAGCACGGCGAACGGCGGGCCGCCGATGACGACACCGAGGGCGAACGCGGTGATGAGCGCGCCCGCGGACGACAGGGAGACGCCGAGATCGGCGGCGGCCGAGGGCAGGACCCCGGCCATCAGGAACTCGGCACTCCCCATCGCGAACAGGCTGAAGGACAGGAGATAGACCCCGGCGGGAAGGCGTTTCGTCTCGATCATGCCGCCAGCTTCCGGAGCTTTTGGCTGTTTCGGCAAAGAACTTTGCCGGAACCGGGACGACCTGCTGTGCTGGCGGCATGGAGAGCCAACCCACCGTCACCGCGGCGATCGAACTGATCGCGCCCCGGCTGCGCCGCGCCCGGGAGAAGAAGGGCACCACGCTGGTGGAACTGAGCCGCGCCACCGGCATCTCCACCAGCACCCTGTCCCGCCTCGAATCCGGGCAGCGCAAACCGAGCCTCGAATTGCTGCTGCCGGTCATCGCCGCGCTGGGCCTGCGCGTCGACGAGATCGTCTCGTCACCGAGAGTTCTCGAACCACCCGCGGACGGCCGGGTACTCATCCCGCTCACCCGGCACGAGGACGGGCCCCGCGCCTACAAGATGACGATCCCGGCGAGCGACGACGAACCCCACCCGCGAACACACGGCGGACGCGAGTGGCTTTACGTGCTGCGGGGCAGGCTCCGGCTCGTGCTCGGCGACCAGGACGTCGTACTCGGCGCGGGCGAGGCCGCCGAGTTCGACTGCCGGACGCCGCATTGGTTCGGCTCCACCGGCCGCGGGCGCGTCGAAGTGCTCAGTCTGTTCGGCGAACAGGGCGAACGGGTCCACGTCCGCGCCCGCACCCGGTAGCTCTCAGGCGCGCTGCTGGATACGGATCAGGTTCCCCGACGGGTCGCGGACGGCGCCGTCGCGCAGGCCGTACGGCTGATCGGTGGGCTCCTGGATGACCTCGGCGCCCGACTCCTGCAGGTGCTTGAAGAGACCGTCGAGATCGTCGGAGGAGAACAGGATGCCCGCGTAGGTGCCCTTGGCCATCATCTCGCCGATGACGCGGCGTTCGTCGTCGGTGATGCCGGGGTCGACGGCCGGCGGGTGCAGCACGATCGACACCGGCTGCCCCGGCGGGCCGACGGTGATCCAGCGCATGCCGTCGTAGCCGACGTCGTTGCGCACCTCGAAGCCGAGGAGGTCGCGGTAGAAGGCCAGGGCGGCGTCGGGGTCGGTCTGCGGGAGGAAGCTCCCGTGAATGGCGATGTCCATGACGGTCACGCTAGGTGAGACCGGTTCACGACGCTTCTCGATTCCTGATCGCTCTCCGGATGGCTTCGACACTGCGATCGACGTCCGCTTCGGTCGTGCTCCAGTTGGACACGGAGACGCGCATCAGGCGCATGCCGTGCCAGGTGGTCGCGCCCATCCAGCACTCGCCGGAACGTTGAAGGGCCTCGACGACCCGGTCCGTATCGTCGCCGAAACCGACGAGCACCTGGTTCAGCACCACGTCGTTCACGACGGTGACGCCTTCGCACGCGTCGAGTTTCTCGGCGAACCTCCTGGCCAGCGCGCAGCATCGCTCGATCATCTCGGCGATCCCCTCGCGACCGAGTTCGCTGAGCGCCGCCCACGTCGCGAACCCCCGCGCCCGGCGGGAGGATTCCGGCACGAAGTCGCTCGGCGCCCTCACCCCGCCTTCTCCCTGGCCGGTCAGGTACGCGGCGGTGAGCGCCATCGCGGCCCGGTGCGACTCGGGATGGGCGCAGAAGGCGTACCCGCAGTCGTAGGGAACGTTGAGCCATTTGTGCCCGTCGACCGCCCAGGAGTCCGCCTTTTCCAGCCCCGCGGTCAGCCGTTCGAGCGAGGGTGCGGCGGCCGCCCAGAGCCCGAACGCACCGTCGACGTGCACCCATGCTCCGTGGCGGTGGGCGATCTCCGTCGCGGCGGCGAAATCGTCGAACGCACCGGTGTTCACGTTCCCCGCCTGAAGGCAAACGATTGCGGGCCCGTCGAGCGTCCGTTCGAGATCCGCGATGTCGATGGCGCCTTGGTCGTCCGCGCGGACCGGCCGGACGGCGTCGGTGCCCAGGCCGAGCAAGCGGAGAGACCGGTCGATCGTCGCGTGCCGCTCTTCGCTGGCGACGACCGGCAGCGGCGGCGCCCCGTGCAGCCCGCGGCGTTCGACGTCCCACCCGGCCCGCGCGAGGACGTGATGCCGGGCGGCGGCGAGGCCGACCGTGTTCGCGCCCTGCCCGCCGGTCACGAAACCGAACGAGGCGCCGGACGGCAGGCCGAGGACGTCCTTGAGCCATTCGCCCGCCACCTCCTCGACGATCGCGGCGGCGGGTGAGGTGATCTTGTTGAAGGCGGGCTGATCCCAGCCGGTCGCGAGCATGTCCGCCGCGGTCGCGGCGTCCAGCGCACCACCGGTGACGAAACCGAAATACCTCGGGCCGGTGTTCGCCACCAGCGCCGGCTCGACGGCGTCAGCCAGCCGCCGGATCACGTCGGCGGGCGCGGCGGGTTTCTCGGGGAGGTCACCGAGCTTCTCCCGGACACCCGTCGTGTCGTCGGGGAAGACCGGGACGTCGGCGACGCTTTCGCGGTAACGGGTGACCCGGGCGGCGACATCGGCCAGCAGATCCCGCAAATCGCTCATTCGTTCATGATTCCACGGCCGCGCCGGGCTCCTGCCAGAAAAAGCGCACCGACGAGCAGGATGGCGATCGTTCCGGCGTCGAAACCGCCCAGCAGTCCGAGCAGGACCCCCCACGCGACGACGCCCGAGCCCAGCCAGCCGGGCACGCGTTCGCCGCGCCGGGTGTGCCGGAGCACCAGCCCGCCGAGCAGGAGCAGCGGCACCCCGAAACTGCCCGGGCTGAGCCAAAACGCCTCGGCCATGGGGAGCCGGTCGGGCGTGGGGTCCAGCGTGACCGTGTTGAAGAATCCTTCGTCGAAGATCCGCGCCCAGACTTCCTGGCGCATGAAGCCGGCGACGACGGTGTGGAAGAGGCCACCGCCCAGCGCGAGGATCCCGCCCCAGGTGGCCGGGTCGCGCCACCGGACGCGGGAGGTGGTCGCTTCGTAAGGCCTGTCGATTGTCCGCATGCGCATCAGGTTGCTCGCCGTCGCGGCGGGATTCCTCGGCCTGAGGTGCTCAGCCCCTCGTCCGAAATAATGAGATCGCCTCAGCTCGGCCGCACGAGCCCGTTCTCGTACGCGAAGATCACCGCCTGCACCCGGTCACGGACGCCGAGTTTGGCGAGGAGATGACCGACGTGCGTTTTCACCGTGGTTTCGGAGAGGAAGAGCCGCTGCGCGGTCTCGGCGTTGGAGTAGCCCTGCGCGATCTCCAGCAAAACGTCGCGTTCGCGCGCGGTGAGCCGCTTCAGCAGCGGAGAAGTCTCGCGTGCGACCGCGAGCTGGTCCAGCATGCGGCGGGTCGTGGAGCGCGCGATCACGGCATCGCCGGCGTGGACGGCGCGGATGGCGTGCAGCACTTCGCCGGCCGACGCGTCCTTGAGCAGGAACCCGCTCGCCCCGGCCCGCAGGCCGGCGATGGCGTATTCGTCCAGATCGAACGTCGTCAGCAGGATCACCTTGGGCGCGTTCTCACGGGCGGCGACCAGTCCGGTGGCCTCGACCCCGTCCATCCGCGGCATCTGGACGTCCATCAGCACGACGTCGACCGGTGTCTCGGCGAGCTTCGCGACCGCCTCCACCCCGTCGGCGGCCTGGAGGACGATCCGGATGTCTTCGGTCGCGTCGACGACCATGGCCAGCCCGGTCCGGACCAGTTCCTGGTCGTCGACCAGCGCGACGTCGATCGTCATCTCGAAGCTCCCTGTTCGCCGACGCGGAACTCCGCGCGCACCCTGAAACCGCCGTCGACCGGACCGGCCTCGAAGGTACCGCCCGCGGCGCGCACGCGTTCCCGGACGCCGCCCAGTCCGGCGCCGGTGCCGGGGAGCGGCGGCCGCTCGCCGGCACCGCCTCCGTCGTCCTCGACGACGAACACCGACGCGTACGGGGTGTGCGTGATCGTGACGGTGACACCCGTGCGCGGGCCCGCGTGCTTGACGCTGTTGGTCAAGGCCTCCTGGACGAGCCGGTACGCCGCCATGGCCGCGCTCGCCGTCAGCGCGTCGGGCCGCCCCTGCTCGGCCAGGCGGACATCGACGCCCGTCGCGCGTACGCGGTCCACCAAGGCCGGGATCCCGGCGAGCGAGGGCCGCGACTCGCTGTCCCACAACACCCGCAGCGTGTCCCGCATGTCGGCCAGCGCCTCGCGAGCGGTCCCGGCGATGACGGAAAGCGCCTGGGCCGCGCGGTCCGGCGCCTTGGAAGCGATGGCGGAACCGCCTTCGGCCTGACGCACGATGACCGCCAGGGAATGGGCGACGATGTCGTGCATGTCGCGGGCGATGCGCTGTCGTTCTTCGGCCGCGGCACGCTCGGCGGCTTCCGCGGCCTCGCCGGCGAGGCGCCGCCGCCGGTCGAACCGGAAACGGCCGACGGCCCAGGTGCCCGCCACCGCCGCGACCAGGGCGAGCACGGCCAGCAGCAGCGTGAGCCACCCCGTGGGCAGCGCGCCGTAGGCCGTCGCCGTCCGGGCCGTGCACAGCACCGCTCCGAGCACGCTGATCCCGAGAGCCAGCAGGCTCTCGCGCAGCGGCCGATGTGCGGCGACGGCGTACAGGAGCACCAGGTAGACCGCCGACGTCGGGAGGAAGAAGAGCGGGATCTCCATGCTGTCGCTCGCGCTCGCCAGCCCCAGTGACTCGGCCCGGACCACCGTGTTCGGCAGCGCGACGAGCACCGCCATCGCGAGCGTGGCGGTGAGGAACGCGGCTCCGGTGGCGATCCGCCGCAACGCGACGGTGGAGTGCACCGCGATCCCGCAGACACCCGCCACCCACAGCGCCCAGTCCGGAGAGTCGGCGACCAGGAGGATGTTGAGCGAACCCGGCCCCAGCAGTGCGGCGACGGCCAGGGCGAGCAGGAGGTCCGAACCGGCCGGGTGTGCCCGCGTCCACCGGTCCACGCGGTCGGTCCACGTCACGGCCATGATCGTAGACATCGTCGCCGGGCGTGACCAGGTCGTCATGTGACCTTGGGAAACCTTGTTTGACCTGCGTCGGAATGCCCCGGTACCGTAGGGCGTTAGCACTCTTGTCGGCTGAGTGCCAATGCACGAAGGAGCAGCAGTGCCCACCTACCAGTACGCCTGCAAGGAATGCGACCACGCTTTCGAGGCCGTGCAGTCGTTCTCCGACGCGAGCTTGACCGTGTGCCCGCAGTGCTCGGGCCCGCTTCGCAAGGTCTTCAGCTCGGTCGGCGTGGTCTTCAAGGGCAGCGGTTTCTACCGCACCGACTCGCGTGACTCGAAGGCCAGCACCACCTCGGCTCCGGCCAAGTCCGAGACCAAATCGGAGTCGAAGACCGAGTCGAAGCCGGAGACCAAGAGCGCGGCATCCTCCTCCACGGGTACGACGAAAACGGCCGCCGCCGCTTCCTGACGTCCCGAGTTGTCCACATACCCCCGGTTATCCACAGCCGGGGGTTTTCGTTCTTTCCAGGGCAGCGCACCCGCCCCTAACGTCGAGATCATCACCGATCGACGAGGGGGAATCCCATGCTCCATCACCTGCCCGTCCCGCGAAGACTCCAGGGCAGGCCGGCCCGGCTGCTCCGCCGCTGGCTCGCCCTGTCCCTGCTGATCGGCGGCCTGGTCGCACTGTTCCTGCCCGCGTCCGCACGCGGCACTCCCGGCACCGCGACCGTGGTCACCGCCCGCGACCTCCCGGCAGGCTCGCTGCTGCGCGCCGAGGACGTCGAACTCGCCGACCTCCCGGACGATGTCCGTCCACAGGGCGCCACCGGCCTGCCTTCCGCTGTGGAGGGACGGATGCTCGTCGGTGCGGCTCGGGCGGGGGAACCGCTGACGGACGTCCGCTTGCTGGACGCGGGCATCCCCGGATCGGGTGATCCCGAGAGGTCGACTGTCCCGGTGAGGCTCGCCGACGCGGGTGTCGCGGAGTTGCTCAGGCCGGGCCGCCGGGTCGACGTCGTCGCGGCCGCCGAAGCCGGGCGCGAGGCGTCCGTGCTGGCCAGCGAGGCCGTCGTGGCGGCGGTGGGCGAGCACGGCACCCGCGATCCGACGTCGCCCCGCGCCGGGAGCAAGGGACCTTTGGTGCTGCTTTCCCTGCCTTCCGCGATCGCGACACGAGTCGCGGCCACCTCGCTGGAACGGTCCATAACGGTTACCCTCCGCTAGCTCGCGCCTGCCCTGCGGCGGCGGGCGCCTGCGTCCCCCCGGTATGGAGAAGGGACGGTCGGCGAACCGTCCCAGGTGAAAGAGGAGAGCGTCTTGATCAAGGGCTTCAAGGACTTCCTGATGCGCGGGAACGTCGTCGACCTCGCGGTCGCGGTGGTCATCGGCGCCGCGTTCACAGCGATCGTCACGGCCTTCACGAACGGCCTGATCAAACCGCTGATCAACGCCATCGGCGGTTCGGACGCCGCCAAGGGGCTGGGGTTCAACATCCTCAGCGCGAACGACTCGACGTTCATGGACTTCGGCGGCGTGATCAACGCGGCGATCAACTTCGTGATCGTGGCCGCCGTCGTCTACTTCGTGATCGTGCTGCCGGTCAAGCACCTTCAGGAGCGGCGCAAGCGTGGTGAAGAGGCGGGCCCCTCGGAGCCGACCGACGTCGAGCTGCTCACCGAGATCCGCGACCTGCTGCGCGCGCAGCAGAACCGCGCGAACTGACCCGGATCACCGGTCGTGATGAGGCGGCCGGTTCTCCAGGAACCACGAGTCGGAGTCCGGGGTGCGCTGCCCCGGCTCTCGCTCGTCGGAGGTCGTGTCCGGCAGGACGTCCCCGAAGATCTCGTCGACCCGCCGTTTCTCCGCGGCGGAAGGGCGCTTGTCCTCGTCGTCACCTGGCATGACACCCATTTTCGCACCGGTCGCGGGGGCCGCCCGCCGGTGGGACCATCAGCGCATGAGCATCGTCGACAAAGCGAAGGGGCTGGCCGCGCAGGCCGTCCACAAAGCGGAAGAGGTCGCGGGCGAAGTCCGCGAGAAGGCCGGGCCGCTGGCCGAGAAGGCGGGCGACGTGGCGGCCAAAGGTGTCTCGGCGGCATCGGCCGGGGCGAACAAGGTCACCGGCGGCCGGTTCGAGGACAAGATCGGCCAGGTCACCGAAAAAGTGGAAGGAGTGCTGCACCACGACAAAAAGGGCGAGCCCGGGACCGAACCCGGACCCGCCCCGAAGAACTAGGCTCCTGAGGACTTAGGCCTCTTCGAGCCCGGACAGCTCGTCGATCACGTACGGCACCAGCGACGAGAGCGTCGCCATGCCGTCGCGCACGGCCGCGCGCGAACCCGCGAGGTTGACCACCAGCGTGCTGCCGGACACGCCGACGAGCCCGCGGGAGATACCCGCGTCCACCGCGCCGGCGGCCAGGCCGGACGCGCGCAGAGCTTCGCCGATGCCCGGGATCGGGCGGTCGAGCACCCCGGCCGTCGCGTCGGGGGTGCGGTCGCGCGGCGAGACCCCGGTGCCGCCGACGGTGATCACCAGATCGGCACCGCCGATCACCGCGGTGTTGAGCGCGTTGCGGATCGCGGCCGTCTCGGCCTCGACCACGACGACGCCGTCGACGATGAACCCGGCCTCTTCGAGCAGCTCCGTGACCAGCGGTCCCGTGTTGTCCTCGTGTTCGCCGTGGGCGACCCGGTCGTCCACGATGACCACCAGTGCGCGGCCCAGCCGTTGTGCGCTCCGTTCCATGGTCACACCGTATCCGGTTTCGGCTGATCTTCGCTTGAGCGGTGCCGCGTAGTTTGTGACGATTCCCTGACGTGAGCCCACGATCCGGCGCCGCCGCCCGGGTTCGCCCTTAGCGTCGGAACGGTGCGAACACTGGTAACCGGCGGGGCCGGGTTCATCGGCTCCCACATCGCCGATCTGCTGTCCGATCAAGGTGACGAGGTCGTGGTCCTCGACAACCTCCTGAGCACCGCGCACGGTTCCTCGCGCCCGCCGGCGTACACCGGCCGCCACCGGTTCCTGCGTGGCGACGTCACCGACCCGGAGCTGGTCGCCGAGCTGCTGGACGGTGTCGACGCGGTCTGCCATCAGGCGGCCGTCGTCGGGCACGGCGTCGACCCGTCCGACGCGCCGTCGTACGCGCTGAACAACGACTACGGGACCGCCGTCCTGCTCGCCGCGATGCACCGGGCCGGGGTACGGAAGCTGGTGCTCGCCTCTTCGATGGTCGTTTACGGCGAAGGCCGCTACGAATGCCCCCTCCACGGGATCGTGCCTCCGTCGGCGCGGAAGCAGTCCGATGTGGATGCCGGACGCTTCGAGCCCGCGTGCGCGGCTTGCGGCGCAGACCTCGACTGGCGGCTGGTCCCCGAAGACGCGCCGCTGCAGCCGCGAAGCACCTACGCGGCCACCAAGCTCGCGCAGGAACACCTGGCGGCGGCGTGGGCCCGGCAAACCGGTGGAACGGTCTGGGCTCTGCGCTACCACAACGTTTACGGGCCACGGATGCCGCAGAACACCCCATATGCGGGCGTCGCGTCGCTGTTCCGTTCCTCGCTCCTACGCGGCGAAGCGCCGATCGTGCTGGAGGACGGGAAACAGCAGCGCGACTTCGTGCACGTCCACGACGTGGCGAGGGCGAACGTCCTGGCGCTGCACACCGACGGGCCCGAAGGTGACCTGACCCCGTTGAACATCTGTTCCGGGCAGCCCCACTCTGTCGGCGAACTCGCCGAGGAACTCGCGAAGGCGTGTGACGGGCCGTCACCGAAGATCGCCGGAGGCGCCCGGCCCGCCGACGTCCGGCACGTCGTCGCCGACCCGGCTCGCGCCCGGCGGCTGCTCGGCTTCACCGCGCGAACCGGGTTCGCCGAAGGGATCGCCGGGTTCGCCACCGCTGAGCTGCGGGAACCAGTCGGTCTCTGAAACCGGGAACAGACCCGGCCCCCGCTGGGTTGTCGTTCACGGCAACGGAATCGACTTTTTTGGGGGTTTTGGTGGGCATCACCGTCGGAGACATCGAGATCGAAGCGCTCGGGGACGGTCTGATCAGGCTGCCGCTCGCGTTCTTCCCGGGTCTCGACCCCGAGGCCCATCCGGAGATCTTCGACGAGGACGGCACCGTGCACGTCCCGACCGGCGCGTACCTGATCCGCGGCGACGGCCGCACGATCCTGGTCGACACCGGCCTCGGCCCGCGCGAATTCGCCTTCCCGCCGGGAATGACGCCCGCCAAGGGCGACCCCACCCCGCCGATGGGCACGGGCGGCGACCTCGCGGCCGCGCTGGACAAGGCGGGCTGCCCGATCGACGAGATCGACACCGTCTTCCTCACCCACCTGCACAACGACCACATCGGCTGGATCGCGCCCGAAGGCGACCTGACCTTCCCCGGCGCTCAGGTCGTCTTCGGCCAACTCGACTGGGACGCCCTGATCGCGCCCGCCGGGACGGGCGAATGGAGCCGTGTCGGTATGGAGACCGCCCGCGGCGCGGGACTGACCGAGGCGATCAGCGGCGACGTCGTCGAGATCGCGCCCGGGATCGTGGCGCGGCACGCCCCCGGTCACACGCCGGGCCACTACGTCCTCGACATCACCGCGGACGACGAGCGCCTGCTGCTGCTCGGCGACGTCCTGCACACGCCCGCGCAGCTGACGGACACGCGAGTGGGCTTCCTCGGCGACGTCGACCCGGAACTCGCGCTCCGCACCCGGCAGCGATTCCTCGCGGAAGCGGAAGAGACCGGCGCGATCATCGCGCCGGCCCACTTCCCGGACATGGGGTTCCTGCGGCTCTGACCTACTTGCCGCAGAGCACCTTGTCGGTGAGCAGCTGATCCGCCTTGTAGTAGGCCTGTCCCAGATCGGCGTCCGAGTCGCCGTAGGTCATGGACAGTTCGAAGGTCCTGCTGCCGTCGGGCGTGCCGGCCATCACCGTCCCGTAGCCGTGGAAGCCGCCCATGCCCTTGAGGACCGTGCCGCAGCTCGCCTCCTGGACGTACACGCCCAGGCCGTAGCCGCCCTTCGGGTGCGGCTTGCGCATCTCGTCGAGCAGCGGGGCGGGCAAGAGTTTTCCGCCCAGCAGCGCGGAGAAGAACGTGTGGAGGTCCTTCGTGGTCGAGATCATCTCACCGGCGCTGGACGCCCACGACGGGTTCTGGGTCGTGATGTCGACCGTCTTCCACTGTCCGGGCTTCTCCTCGTAGCGGTAGTAACCGTGGGCATGCGGCCCGGGGATGCCAGGCCAGGTGCCGGGAACCACGGTGTCCCGCAGTCCGAGCGGCCGCAGGATCCGCCGCTGGATCTCGTCGCCGTAGGGGCGGCCGGCGACCTTCTCGATCACCAGCCCGGCGAGGACGTAGTTGATGTTCGTGTAGGTCCAGTCCGTGCCCGGCGCGAACAGCGGCGGCTTGGACAAGCCGAACCGCACCAGTTCCTCCGGCCGGTAGGTGTGGAACCGGTTGTCCAGGAACTCCTTACCGGTCAAGGGGATTCCCGGCACGATCGTGCCGTCGGGCAGCATCGCGCCGGTGTAGTCGAACAGGCCGCTGGTGTGCTGCAGCAGCATCCGCACCGTGATCCGCCGGTCGAGGCCGAACTCGGGCAGGTACCCGGCCACCGGCGCGTCCAGGCCAACCTTGCCCTCCCCCACCAGCTGCAGGACGACGGTGGACACGAAGGTCTTGGTGTTGCTGCCGATCCGGAACCGCCCGTTCACCGGCGGCTTGGCGGCCGAGCCCAGCTCGCGCACCCCGGCGCTGCCGGTCCAGTCGCCCCGCGCGTCGTGCACCCGCAGTTGCGCTCCGGCGAAACCGGAGGCGACGATCTCCTCGGCCATCGTCCGCAGATCCGGCCGGTCCCGTCCCTTGTCCGCGGCGGCCACGCCGGGCGTGACCCCGGCCAGCAGTGCGGCCGCCACCGCGGTCATCCCGGCCCGCCGGAAGAATCGCTTCGCTGAAGTCGTCATGGCGGCAACGATCGCGGCCCGCGCTGACACCGCGGTGACACGCCGCTGACATGGTCAGCGCATGGCGAGCGGAAGCCGCACCTCGAACCGGCAGCCGGGGCCGTCGTTGCGAACGCCGATGCGGCCGCGATGGGCTTCGACGAGGCCTTTCGCGATCGCGAGACCGAGCCCGCCGCCGCTCGCCAGCCCACCTCGTTCGGGCGTCCGCGCCCTCGTCCCGCGGAACGCGACGTCGAAGACCCGCCCGATCTCGTCGTCGGGGATCCCGCCGCAGCCGTCGGAGACCGCGAGCAGCGCCTCGCCGCCCTCGATGCCGATCTGGACCGCGACCGTCCCGTCCGGCGGCGTGTGCCGCACGGCGTTGGACACCAGGTTGCGCACGATCCGCGCCAGTTCCGGGTCGCTGCCGGAGACGACCGGCCACACGTTCGCGTACTCGATCATCCGCACGCGTTTCTGCTCGGCGAGCGGCGCTTGCGCGGCGACGGCGTCGCTCACGACGTCGCGCAGCGGCACCGCGGCCATGGTCAGCTGGAGTGCGCCCGCGGTGATCCGCGACAGTTCGAACAGGTCGCCGACCATGCCGGACAGCCGGGTGGTCTCCCCGCTGATCCGCCGCGCGTAGCCGGTGACCTCGATCGGGTCGGCGACGACGCCGTCCGCGACGGCCTCGGCCATCGCCTGGATCCCGGCCAGCGGGCTGCGCAGGTCGTGGCTGATCCACGCGACCAGTTCGCGCCGCGACGCCTCGGCCGCGCGCTCCCGTTCCCGCGCCTCCCGTTCCCACACGCTGCGGCGCGCGATCGCACGGCCGAGCACGAGCGCCGCCGGCACGGTCACCAGCGCGACCAGCACACAGACCAGTGTCATCGTGGTCAGCGCGGGGGTGAACATGAACCCGCTGATCCCGAGCACCGCGATCAGCGTCGCGAACACCGGGATCAGCACGAGGATCGTCATCGTGCTGGCCAGCGAACCGTGCCGGAGCAGGTACAGGGCCAGCCCGCCGAGCAGCACCACCGGCAACGCGAACATCAGCGCGAACGGCAGGATGTGCCAGGCGTGCGCCAGCATCTCGCCGAACGACTCACCGGAGCCGATCATCGCCGCACCGGGTCGTACCGGTAGCCGACGCCCCACACGGTGGCGACGCGGACGGGTTTCGCGGGGTTCTTCTCGATCTTCTCGCGCAACCGTCTCACGTGGACGGTCACGGTGGACTGGTCGCCGAAGTCCCAGCCCCAGACCTTCTCCAGCAGATCGGCGCGGGAGAACGCCGTTCCGGGATGGGTGAGGAAGAACGCGAGCAGATCGAATTCCCGGCTCGTCAGGGGAAGTTCCACGCCACCGAGGGCCGCCTGCCGCGCCGACATCTGCAACGCGAGATCGCCGTCGGTGATCACGCGCGCCGCCGGTTCGGGCCGCGGCATCCGCGCCCGCCGCAGCACCGATGCCACGCGCAACGCGAGTTCCTTGGGGCTGAACGGTTTCGTGACGTAGTCGTCGGCCCCGAGCTGGAGCCCGGCGATCCGGTTCTCCTCCTCGCCGAGCGCGGTCAGCATCACGACCGGCACCTGGCTCACCTGGCGCAGGCGACGGCAGACCTCCAATCCGTTGAGCCCGGGCATCATGACGTCGAGGACCACGAGATCCGGCCCGGTCGCGGAGAACAGCCGCAACCCTTCGGTGCCGTCCCCGGCGACGTCGACTTCGAAGCCCGCGACCTCCAGGTACCGCCGGACGACGTCCCGCACGGTCTCGTCGTCGTCGACGACCAGCACCCGTCCTTGCTCTGTCATGCAGCCCACCTCACCAGCTCGTCAGCACCAGATGGTTCACCACCAGCGCCGTGGCCGCCGACGCGGCGAGCCACCACCGCCGCCCCTTCGACGGCAGCAGCGCCACCGCGGGCAGCAGCCACACCTCGAACGGTAACCAGATGCGTTCGACCTCCGCCTTCGACAGGCCGGACAGGTCGGCGAAGGCGATCGTCAGGACCGCGGCCGGCACGATCAGCGTGACCGGCTCGCGGAACGACCGTTTCGGCTCGGCGAGGAACTCCGCGCCCGCCCGCCGCGTCCCGGCGATCACGGCCGGGCCGAGCGCGATCAGGACCGCCGCGATATCCGCCCACACCCAATAGGAGTACGGGCGCAGCGTCGCGATCCCCTGGTAGTAGCGCTCGACCACCAGGTGATACCCGTCGAGCCACCAGAACCCGGCCAGTGCGAACGCCACGACGACCACGGCCACGCCCGCCGTGGCGAGGAGCAGGATCCGCCACTCGCGGGTCAGCACGACGACGGCCAGCACGATCACGCCGAGCAGCACGAGACCGTAGGAGAGGAAGAGACCGAACCCGAGCAGCAGACCGCCGGGGAGCGCGAGGATCCGCCGTCGCGTGGCGAGCGCCAGCAGCGCGATCCCGGTCGCCGTGACCCCTGCGAAGAGACCGTCGGCGGAGACGCCGATCCAGATCGCCCCTGGGGTCAGGACGGCGAAGGGCAGGACCGTCCTCGCGGCGTCCTGCCTGCCCAGCGCGGAGAGCGTCACCGGCACCGCGACCACCGCGAGGCAGCCGACCAGCACGACGACCGTCGAAGCCCACGCGCCGCCCTGCAGACCGAGCCGGTCGAGCCAGACGAAGACCAGCGTCGCGCCCGGCGGATGCCCGGAGACGTGCGTCGTCCACGAATCCGGCTGGAAATCCAGGATGCGCGAGGAGAACCCGGCCAGCATCTTCGGGATGTCGGTGATCCCCGGGACCTCGTGCAGGTACTCGTGTTCCGTGGTGAGCCTGCCGGTAAAACCGCGCGCCCAGCCGTCGATCATCGCCAGCGAGAACGTCCACGCCAGCGCGGTCACGTAGCCGAGCGCGAGCAGCGGGCGCCAGCGCAGCCGGGCGGCGAGCAAGGGACCTTTGGTGACGACCACGAGCGCGAGCACGACCGCGGCCACCGAACCCGGCCCCACATGCGGCAGCCACAACCCGAACAGCGGCGGCGCGAAGGCGTAGATCACCACGCCGGAACCGGGACGGTTGTAGTGGAGGCCGACCGCGATCGCGGCGGCGACCACGAGCATCGCCAGCCCCACGGCGATCAGATCGGCCCGGCGGCCGGTACGGGAAGGGGCGGTGACAGTGGACATCACCGGCACCATAACCGCGTTTCCGCTGCCCGGCGGCCTGACGGCGCGGTCTGTCAGAACTCGGTAAGAACTTGCCCGACGTCAGAATTCGGTAAGCAGCGCAAGGGTTTTGGTCCGTCCACCCCGGACTTAACGTGCGTTGCGTGAACGATGACCAGGTTGACGTCGTGCTCCCCTGTCTCGACGAGGCCGGTGCCCTCCCCGGGGTACTGGCGGCGCTGCCCGAGCGCTATCGGGCGATCGTGGTCGACAACGGTTCCACGGACGGTTCCGCCGAAATCGCGGCGGGGCTCGGGGCGAAGGTCGTCCATGAACCCCGGCGCGGCTACGGCGCCGCCGTGCACACGGGGCTGGAGGCGGCCACGACGGACGTCGTCTGTTTCGCCGACGCCGACGGTTCCCTCGACCTCGCCGAACTGCCGATGCTGGTCGGCGGCCTCGCCGGCGCCGAGCTGGCGGTCGGGCGGCGAGTGCCGGCCGGCCCCGGTGTCTGGCCATGGCACGCGAGAGCCGGGAACGCCGTGATCTCGTCGCTCTTGCGGTACAAGGGATTGCCGGTCCGCGACATCGCGCCGCTGCGGGCCGTCCGGCGACAGGCGCTGCTGGATCTCGACGTCACCGATCGCGCCTTCGGTTACCCGCTCGAACTGCTGATCAAAGCGAGGCGTGCGGGCTGGCGGGTCACCGAGTTCGAGGTGTCCTACGGCGAACGCGCCAAGGGCACCAGGTCGAAGGTTTCCGGCTCGTTGCGGGGAACGCTCCGCGCCGCGCGGGATTTCGGGCGGGTGCTGAGCCGATGACCTTCTGCCTGTTGATCGTCGCCAAGGCCCCCGTGCCCGGTTTCGCGAAGACGCGGCTGTGCCCGCCCGCGACGCCGGAGCAGGCCGCCGAGATCGCGGCCGCCTCACTGCTCGACACCCTCGAAGCCGCCCTCCTGACCCCGGACGCACGCGTGGTCGTCGCCATGACCGGCGAACTCGACAGGGCCGTCCGCGCCACGGAAATCGCCGCGGTACTCCGAAAAACGGAAGTGATCCCCCAACGCGGTGAAGGTTTCGACATGCGGCTGGTCAACGCCCACGCCGACGCACCCCGCCCCGGAGAATCGGTGCTGCAGATCGGGATGGACACCCCGCAGGTCACCCCGGCGCTGCTGGCCGGCGCCGCGAACCGGCCAGAGGATTCGGCCCTCGGGCTCGCGGAGGACGGTGGCTGGTGGGCGCTGGGTCTCAAGGATCCGTTACACGCCAAGGCACTCGCCGGAGTACCGATGTCACGCGACGACACCGGACGGCAAACCCTCCGTGCGCTGACCGGCATCGGCCTCCGGCCCGGCATTCTGCCCACACTGTCCGATGTGGACACCATCACGGACGCCCGCCTGGTCGCGGCGGCGGCTCCGCACGGCCGGTTCGCCCGAGCGGTGGCCGAAGTCCGGTGACCGCCTTCGACCGCGGCCTCCTCGGCCACCGCTGCTGGCTGGAACTGGCGACCGGCGAACGCGTCGACCTGCCGGTCGACCGCTGGACGGCCATTCCCTGCGAAGGCGACGACGTCCTCCTCGACGCCTGCGACGGCCCGACCATCGACGTCGGCTGCGGGCCCGGCAGGCTCACCGCCGCGCTTACCGAACGCGGTGTCGCCTCGCTCGGCGTCGACATCTCGGCCACCGCCGTGCGGCTCACCCACGCCCGTGGCGCCGCCGCGCTGCACCGGGACGTGTTCGACCGGCTCCCCGGCGAAGGGCGTTGGCGGCATGTCCTCCTCGCCGACGGGAACATCGGCATCGGCGGCGACCCGCACCGGCTCCTCGCGCGGATGGCGGAGCTGATCACCGACGGCGGGACGGTACTCGTCGAACTCGACCCACCGGGCCGCGGCCTCCGCCAGGACCGGGTCCGGCTGCGTCCCGACAACGGCGCCTGGTTCACCTGGGCGTGGGTCGGCGTCGAAGCGATCGCGGATCTCGCCGCCCGCACCGCGTTCCGCGTCGCGTGGTCCACCAGCCACGGCCACCGCTGGTTCGCCTGCCTGGAGAAAGCATGAACACACCTTCGGAGCGGGTGACGTCCTGGATCGGGCTCGCGCTCGCCGTCACGTTCACCCTGTGCTTCGTCACCGGACTGATCAGCCATCTCATCCAGCATCCGCCGTCGTGGTTCGGCTGGCCGAGCCGTCCGGTCTGGCTGTACCGGGTCACGCAGGGGACGCACGTGATCTCGGGTATCGCGTCGATTCCCTTGCTGCTGGCCAAACTCTGGAGCGTCTACCCGAAGCTGTTCGAGCGCCCGGTGATCCGTTCGCTGCCGCACGCGCTGGAACGGCTGTCCATCCTGGTGCTTTCCGCGGCCGCCTTCTTCGAGCTCGCCACCGGCCTGTTCAACGTCGCGCAGAACTATCCGTGGACGTTCTACTTCCCGCAGCTGCACTACGCGGTCGCGTGGGTGGCGATCGGTTCGATCCTGGTGCACATCGCGGTGAAGCTCCCCATCGTCCGAAGCTCACTCACGACGAAGCCCGAACCCTCGCGGCGCGCCTTCCTCCGCACGACCTGGCTTGCCGCGGGTGTCGCCGTCGTGGCGACCGCCGGAGCGACGGTTCCATTGCTGCGCAACGTTTCCGGCTTGTCGTGGCGCAGCGGCAAGGGGCCGCAAGGCCTGCCGGTGAACCGGACCGCCGCGGCGGCGGGCGTCCTGGACGCGGCGAACGACCCCGGCTGGCGGCTTTCGGTGGTGACCCCGAACGGCACGAAGACCTATTCGCTGGAAGAACTCCGTGCCCTCTCGAGAACTTCGGCCGAGCTGCCGATCGCGTGCGTCGAAGGATGGAGCGAGTCCGCGCGCTGGAGCGGGGTCTCCCTGCCGGAGTTGTTGCGGCACGCCGGAAGCACACCGGGCACTCCGGTCCGCGTGTTCTCGCTGGAGAAGGCCGGGCTCTACGGGATCAGCGACCTCCCCGGCGAGCACACCGCGGACGACCTCACCCTGCTGGCGCTGGAACTCAACGGTGAAGTGCTCGACGCCGACCACGGCTTCCCGTGCCGGATCATCGCCCCGAACCGGCCGGGCGTCCTGCAGACGAAATGGGTCACCCGCTTGGAGACGCTGTGAAGACGTTACGGCTGCTGCTTTTCCTGCCCGGACTCGCCGCGCTCGCGTGGGGCGCGGTGCTGTTCTCCGAGTACGCCTTCCCCTTGCGCCCGGACGTCTTCAAGACGCTCGGCTGGCTCGCCGGCGGTCCTCTGGCGCACGATCTGCTCATCGCACCCCTGGTCGGCGTCGCGGGGTTCGCGCTGAGCAGGTTCCTCCCGGAACGGTGGAAAGCGCCGGTCAAGACGGGCGCGGTGCTCAGCGGGGTGTTGACGCTGCTCGCGATCCCGTTGCTGTGGCGGCCCTTCGGTGGCGCGCGGAACCCGGGCCTGCACGACGCCGACACCGTCACCGGCCTGTTCGTCAGCCTGGCGGTCGTCTGGCTCGGCGTGCTCGTGGCCGTTTTCTGGAAACGTCTCGTGAGTGGTAAGGACGGTTAGAACCGTCCTTACCACTCACGAGACCAAAAAGGGGCCACGCGCGACCGGGATTGGCAGCCGGTCGCGCGTGGCCTCTTCGGTTCCGGCCCGCTGGGGGTTCGAGCCGGAGCTGGTCTCGGCCGCACACGGCGGCCGAGCGTTCTAGTTCGGCGTGACGGGCTGCCCGCCGAGGGTCACTTCGATGACCTTGTCCCCGCTGAGCGTGAACTTCACCTTGTCGTTCGGCGCCCTGGTGCGGATTTCGGCGACGAGCGCGTCCGCGTTGGGGATCGGCCGGTCGTCCAGCTTCGTCACGACGTCACCGGATTTGAGGCCCGCCTTCTCCGCGGGGCTGCCCGGCGAGATCTCACCGAGCTGCGCCCCACCGGTCGGCGCCGTCTGCACCCGCGCGCCGATGAAGGTCTGTGTCGCCTGGCCGGTGTTGATGATGTCGTCGGCCGTGCGGCGTGCCTGGTCGATCGGGATCGCGAAGCCGATGCCGACGTTGCCGCCGCTCTCGCCGCCCTGGCCCTGCGCGGACTTCGGGCTGTAGATCGCCGAGTTGATGCCGATGACCTGGCCTGCCATGTTCGCGAGCGGGCCGCCGGAGTTGCCGGGGTTGATCGCCGCGTCGGTCTGCACCGCCGACATCACCGTGGTCTGGTCGCCGTTGCCGCCGGCGCTCACCGGCCGGTTCAGCGCGCTGACGATGCCCGACGTGACCGTGCCCGTCAGCTCGAACGGCGAGCCGATGGCGACCACCGGCTGCCCGACGCGCAGATCGTCGGAGCGGCCGAGCTCCACCGGGGTCAGGCCGCTGACGCCGCTGACCTTCACCACGGCGATATCCGTCGTGGGGTCGCGGCCGACGACGGTCGCCGTGCCCTTCTTGCCGTCCTGGAACACCGCCTGGATCTGCCCGCCGCCGGCGGCGACCTCGACGACGTGGTTGTTGGTCAGCACGTAGCCGTCGGTGCTGAGCACGAAGCCGGAACCCTCGCCCGCACCCGACCGGCCGGACACCTGCAGCTCGACCACGCTCGGCGACAGCTTCTGTGCCACGGATTCGACCGAACCGGCGGGCAGGTTGCCCGTCTGCTGCGCGGGCTTCGGCGCGTCGAGCGCGTTCACCGCCGAGCCGCCGGACGCGTCACCGGTCAGATAGCCGACCGTGCCGCCCGCGACACCGCCGACGACCAGCGCGATCGCCGCGACACCGGCGAGCAGCCTGCCCGACGTGGACTTCTGCGCCTGCCGCTGCTGCGGGACCGCGTACACCGACGGACCCGGCTGGGTGAACGGCGTCTGCTGACCCGGGATCTGGTGGCCCTGGGTGGGCGCGTGCTGAGTCTGCGCCTGCGGGGACCACGGGTTGTACTGCTGCTGTTCCTGGGGGTAGGCCTGCTGCGCTCCGGTGTGCGGAGTGGCATGGCCGCCGAGGCCGGTCGCGTCAGGCTGCTGCGGCGCGGGCTGAGCCCAGCTCGCGCTCTGCTCCGCCTCCGGCTGAGCGCCGGCGAGCCGCGCCTTCTCGGCGTCCTGGCCGCTGGGGTCGTTCTCGGTCATGTCTTCACCTTGCGGGATGGTCCTGAGAAGTTCCTGAGCCAAAGCTGTGCATCGCACATGAGTATGGCCCCGTCAGCGGGCTTCACGCTTCTTCAGCCGCCTCCGCCGTTTCGGCGATCATCAGCTCACCCGCCTGCTCGGTGAGCGTTTCCCTTGCCTGGTCGGGCAAACCGTCGTCCGAGACGACGACGTCGGCCTCTTCGAGCCCGGCGATCGTGGAGATGCCGACGATGCCCCATTTGGTGTGATCGGCCAGCACGACCAGCTTGCGGCCCGCTTCGACCAGCGCGCGGTCGGTCTCGGATTCGGTGAGGTTCGGTGTGGTGAACCCCGGCCCGTCGGCCATCCCGTGCACGCCGAGGAAGACGGCGTCCAGGTGCAGCGACCGCAGGCTCTGCACCGCGACCGGCCCGACCAGCGCGTCCGACGGGGTGCGGACGCCGCCGGTGAGCACCACCGTGCGATCCGGCTGGTTCGCGCCGCGCAGCACGTCGGCGACCTGGATGGAGTTCGTGACGATCGTCAGGCCGGGAATCCCGTCGAGCGCCCTGGCCAGCGTCCACGTGGTGGTGCCCGCGGAGATGCCGATCGCGGTGCCCGGCCGGACCAGCCCGGCGGCGAGCGCGGCGATGGCTTCCTTCTGCGCGCGCTGACGCACGGACTTGGCCTCGAATCCGGGCTCGTCGGTGCTCTTGCCGACGACGGAGGTGGCGCCGCCGTAGACCTTCTCGACCAGTCCACGGCCGGCGAGCACGTCGAGGTCGCGGCGCACCGTCATATCGGAAACGCCGAGCCTCGCCACGAGGTCGCTCACCCGGACCGCCCCGGTCCGGCGCGCCTCTTCGAGGATCATCGCCTGTCGCTGCCGCGCGAGCACAAAGCCTCCTGGATCAACTACACAAAATCCTACGCGATCAAACATGGCGCGACGAGCCGTGCGGACTGCCACCATGAGGGCCATGGCCTGGCTCCGCGACGTCGTCTTCGACTGCCGGCATCCGGCTTCGCTCGCCCGTTTCTGGGCGGCCGCGCTCGACGGCTACGAAGTCGCACCCTATGACGAAGAAGAGCTTGATCGCCTTCGTTCACTGGGTTTTTCGGGCCCCGAAGACGATCCATCGGTGCTGGTCGAAGCGGCGTCGGGACCGCGGCTCTTCTTCAACCTGGTACCGGAATCGAAGGTCGTCAAGAACCGGGTGCACCTGGACCTGACCGGAGACAGCGTCGAGCGGCTCGTCGCCTTGGGCGCGCGCGTACTCGCGCGTCCCGAAGACGGGCTGGTCGTGCTGGCGGATCCTGAAGGGAACGAGTTCTGTCTCGTTACTCCTTCGTCGTCTCTTTGACACCCTCGATCGGAACGCCGCGGAAGCTCAGCACGAAAAGCGTGACAGCGCCGAAGAACAGCGCGATGTCGGCGACGTTGCCGACGAACCAGCCGTTGTAGTCGATGAAGTCGACGACGTGGCCGCGCGCGAAGCCGGGCTCGCGGAACAGCCGGTCGCCCAGATGCGTCGTCGCGCCGCCGAGCAGCAGCCCGAGCGAGATCGCCCAGCCCGCCGAACGGACCTTGCGGGAGATCCACAGCAGCGCGACCACCGCGGCCGCGGCCAGGATCGCGAAGATCCAGGTGGAGTTCGCGCCCAGGGAGAACGCCGCGCCCGGGTTGTAGAGCAGCCGGAACCGGATGAAGTCGCCGATCACCGGGATCGGTGCCCGGCCGGTGAGGGCGTCGACGGCCCACCATTTGGTCAGCTGGTCGGCGGCCAGCAGCACCGCGGCCACCAGCAGTGTCCACAGCAGACGGCGGGGCGGCGGCTCAGGCGCGTTCTCGGTGCTCATCACCCGTCAGAGTAATCACCCGTCAGGCCGGGGCTCCCGGGAGCCGCAAGGTCATCAGCGCGCCACCGGTGGACGCGCGGCCCGCGTAGACGTCGCCGCCGTGCCGCTGCGCCGCGTGCTGGACGATGGCGAGGCCGAGGCCGGAACCTGGCAGCGTCCGCGCCTCCGACGAGCGGTAGAAGCGGTCGAACACCTTCGGCAGGTCCTCGTCGGCGATTCCCGGCCCGGAGTCTTCGACTTCGAGCACCGCGGTGCCGTCGCCGACCGGGTACAGCCGTACCCCGACCGTCGATCCTTCCGGCGAGAACTTCACCGCGTTGTCCAGGAGGTTCAGCACCGCGCGTTCCAGCGCGCTGGTGTCGCCGGTCAGCACCCACGGCTGGAGCGAGACGTCGAACTCGATCTCGCCCGCGCGGCGGCGGGCCCTGTCCAGCGCGCGCTCGACGACGTCGACCATCTCGACCCGCTCGTGCTCGATCCGCGGCTCGTCCTGGCGCGCCAGCTCGACGAGGTCGCCGATCAGCTGGGTCAGCTCGTCGAGCTGGCCGCGGATGTCGGCCTCGATGTCGCTGCGGTCCTCGTCGGACAGCGTCCGCGCGCCCGGCCTGCTCGCGGACAGGAGCAGCTCCAGGTTGGTGCGGAGCGACGTCAGCGGGGTGCGGAGCTCGTGGCCGGCGTCGGCGACGAGCTGCCGTTGCCGTTCCTGCGATTCGGCGACCGTGCCCAGCATCGTGTTGAAACTCTGGGTGAGGCGGGCGAGTTCGTCGTCACCGCTCACCGGGATCGGCCGCAGGTCACCCGTGGTGGCGACGCGTTCCGCCGCCGACGTGAGCCTGTCGACCGGCCGCAGGCCCGCTCTCGCGACGGCCGTTCCCGCGGCCGCGGCGACCAGGATCCCGGCGCCGCCGATCAGGAACAGGACCACCGAAAGCTCGTTCAGGGTGCGCTTCGTCGGCCCGAGCGACTGGGCGAGCACCATCGCCTGGCCGTCGCCCTGCGGGAGGGCGACGACGCGGCTGTCGGTCCTCGGGTCGGTGCGCAGGGAGAACGGCGACTCGCCGGTGGCGACCGCGATCTCGTCCGCGCCGTACGGCGGGCGGCTGCCGGACTGCGGGAAGGTCAGCCGGATCTTTTCCCCGACCGTCAGCTGGCCGATCTGCAGGTCCGCGCTGGCGAGGAAGGCGCCGGGCACCTGCTGCAGCTCGGTCTGCACCTGCGGGGAGTCGACCGCGGCCTGCGCACGGGCGAGCAGGTTGTCGTCCACCTGCTGATAGAGGTTGTCCTTCACGACGAGATACGCGCCGAGGGACACCAGCGCCACCGCACCCGCCACCGAAGCGGCCGCGAGCAGCGTCACCCGGCCGCGGAGCGAGAAGCGCCGCGTGCCCCAGCGGTCGCCGCGCGGATCCTTTTCGGACACGTCGACGACCGGGACGGGTTCGGTCACGGCGGGGTTTCCCTCAGGACGTAGCCCACTCCCCGCACCGTGTGGATCAGCCTCGGTTCGTTCCCAGCCTCGGTCTTTCGGCGCAAATAGCCGACGTAGACCTCCAGCGCGTTGCCCGAGGTCGGGAAGTCGTATCCCCACACTTCCTCCAGGATCCGGCTGCGGGTCAGAACGTGCTTCGGGTAGGAGAGGAACAGCTCCAGCAGGGCGAATTCGGTCCTGGTGAGGCTGATCTCCCGCCCCGCCCGGCGCACCTCGCGCGTCCCCGGGTCCAAGGTGAGGTCCGCGAACGCGAGGACCTCGGCGTTCTGTCCGGCCTGCGGATCCGGGATCGCCCGGCGCAGAAGCGCACGAAGGCGCGCGAGCAGCTCTTCGAGCGCGAAGGGCTTCGGCAGGTAGTCGTCGGCGCCGGCGTCGAGGCCGGACACGCGGTCCGAAACCGTGTCCCGCGCCGTGAGGACGAGAATGGGCAGATCGTCACCGGTGCTTCGCAGCCGCCGGGCGACCTCCAGGCCGTCGAGCCGCGGCATCATCACGTCGAGGACCATCGCGTCGGGTCTGTTGGCGATGATCGCTTCGAGGGCCTGCGCGCCGTCCCCGGCCAGCTCCACCTGGTAGCCGTTGAACTCAAGGGATCGCCTGAGTGATTCACGGACGGCCCTGTCGTCGTCCACTACGAGGATGCGCATGGCGACAGTCTTACGCAGAGTGCTGAGACTCGCCTAAGAACACACACAGAACAAACAAAGGAAATCCGGCGGTCCGGAAGATGTTTCAGCCGGTCTCGGGCCCTTTCGCAACGGGTGCGTTCCATCTACGCCACAAAGCGAGCATCCGGACCCCCACCACGGCGGCTGCTGCTACCACCGTCACCGGCCCCGGCGGCAGTCGCAGAGCGTGACCGATCACGACGAGCACCGCCCCCGCGAGCGCCGCGACCGCATAGATCTCCTTCCGCAGCACGAGCGGGATTTCCCGCAGCAGGAGATCACGCACAGCGCCGCCACCGATACCCGTCGTCATGCCGATCAGGCACGCCGCGTAGGGAGTGGCGCCCGCGTTCAACGCGATGGTGGTCCCCGCCGTCGCGAACACCCCGAGCCCGAGCGCGTCCGCGAGCAGCACGGCGCGCCTCAGCTTCGCGATCTGCGGATGGAAGACGAACACGACCAGCGCCGTCCCGCCGCAGACCGCGAGATAAGGCCAGGTCCGCAGGGTCGTGGGCGGCGTGATCCCGAGCAGGACGTCACGGATCACTCCGCCGCCGAGCGCGGTCGTCAACCCGACGACGACCACCCCGAAGACGTCCAACCTGGCCCGCACCGCCGCGAGCGCCCCCGAAGCGGCGAACGCGATCAAGCCGAGGAACTCGAGCGCGGTGAGGATCATTACTGGTCGAGCAGGCCACCGCGGTAGGCCAGCAGCGCGGCCTGCACCCGGTTCGCCGCGCCGATCTTGGACAGGACGGCCGAGACGTAGCCCTTGACCGTCGCCTCGGACAGGTGAAGGCGTCCGCCGATCTCCGCGTTGGACAGCCCCTGCCCGATCAGCCCGACGACCTCACGCTCCCGCTCGGACAGCGACGCGAGCAGCTTGCGCGCCGGCTGCGCGGCCCGCTGCTCGTCCCGATGCGACTGGACCATGCGCGCCGCGACCCCCGGATCCAGCACCGCGCCGCCCCTGGCGAGGTCGCGCACCGCCCTGAGCAGCGCCGCCGGGTCGATGTCCTTCAGGAGGAAGCCGTTGGCCCCGAGCCTGAGCGCGAGACTGACGTAGTCGTCGATGTCGAACGTGGTCAACATGGCCACGGTCGGCGGATCCGGCAGCGCGAGGATGGCCCGCAGCGCGCGGATACCGTCGTCAGGCGCCCGCATCTTGATGTCCAGCAACGCGACGTCAGGGTGGTACCTCCGGGCGACCTCGACCGCTGATCTCCCGTCGCTCGCCTCGCCCACGATCTCGATGTCGGCAGCACCCGACATCATGGCACGCAGGCCCGAACGGACCAGTTCCTCGTCGTCGGCGAACATGAGCTTGATCAACGAAGCCCTCCGGCAGCCGGGGGAGCGGCGTCTCGCGTCCCGTTAACGAAGATTACCTACTGTTGTTCAGGGTTTCGAAACCAGACACGTACGAGTGACCCGCGCGGGTCATCTGTGTCGATCTAGGCGTCGATTCAGACCCTGATTTCCTGCTGGAGAGTGTGGCTGCTCCTCGACGGATCCGCAGGTCGAGTGTCACTGGGCGGCCAGTGTCTCGGTTCGGCCGTTGCCCGCTTGCGGGCTCTTGGGCAACCGCCGTTCGGGGGTTTCGTGGTGTTCACCGGGCCGGCCGCTTGCTCACCTCAAGGGCGACTTCGACCTCCTGTGCCGATACGCGTAACTACGCGGTAGGCTGCGCCTGGCAGTACATGCCCTCGTAGCTCAGGGGATAGAGCACCGCTCTCCTAAAGCGGGTGTCGCAGGTTCGAATCCTGCCGGGGGCACACAATTGGCCCTTCGCTTTACCGCGACCTCAGGAGTCTCACCACAGCCGGACCGACACCTCGCCCGTGGCGTTGACGTCAGCCAGGTTCACGCCCCGCGTGACTCCAATGGGCTTGACAACGCCCGCTAATCTGAGTTGTTCTGTCCGGCTTCCAGAGGGGGAAGCAGTGACTGCTGCATGGCAAGTTCGTGCCGGAAGGCGCGGCGAACGTGACCAAGAAGCGCTGGACGCCGGGCTCGCGATCGTCGGCTGGGAGCGAATTCCAGACCTCGGTCAATTCGAGACCCGCCCTGCGCTGAAGGCTCAGATTCAAGCACTCTATCCGCAACGTTCGGGATACGTCATCGGCAACTGGACCGGCCAGCTCTGGCGATTCTCTCAGGAGATGAGCGAGGGCGACCTGATAGTGATGCCCGTCAAGAGCAAACAGAAACTCGCGATCGGCGAGATCACGGGCCCGTATCGCCATCGAGACGACAAAGCAGCTGGTTTTCGGCATATCCGTCCGGTGCGATGGATCCGAACGGACGTAGACGCAAGCGAATTCCAACCAGATCTGCGCAGCAGCCTCGGTTCATTACTGACCGTATGCCAGCTCAGTCGCCATGAGGCTGTCCGGCGAATCAGCGAGGTTGCCGCTCGGCGCCCTGATCCTGGCTGGCGTCACGTTTCCGCGAGTGTCGCACCGGACGCGACCCTCGCAGATCTCTGGGAAGCCGTAGAAGCCGGTACCGAGCCTGTCAAATTGACGGTACGCGAGCTACTGACCAAATGGGGCTTCAGTCGTCGAACGGCGACCTCACTGGAGACCGTCCAGGGAGAACTGGCGGATCGTGGGATTTCCACGAAGCCTCCGTTCACCACAGCACGCATGGACATGGTCGTCGAGCTGCTACAGGTGGCCGCCGAGCCCGACGCCTCCCCGGACCAAGGCGGGCAATCCGACCTCGCGGACACTGAGGCCCTCGACGAACTTCCCACGAAGTGGCGAGTACAAGCCATCCTCCCGGATGAGCCCAGTATCGAAAAAATATCTCCCGACAGTCCGCTCACTGCAGCTATTACCTTGATGCTCGCCAGGAACTACTCGCAGCTCGCGGTCGTCGACGAACATGGAGATTACAAGGGGGCCGTGAGCTGGGAATCGATCGGACGAGCACGCCTGACCAATCCGGACACGACCTTGCGCGATGCGACCGAAAAAGTTCGAGTCGTCGACTATGACGACGAACTGTTCGACCAGATCGACGAAATCTATCGCCGAGGCTACGTACTGGTACGAGGCGACGATCGTCGCACCCTCATCGGCATCATCACCGCCAGCGACCTGGCGCGCCAGTTCGGCACACTTGCCCGCCCGTTCTCGCTACTGGAGGAAACAGAACTCCGCCTTCGCCGCAATACCAAAAGGTGCATCCCGGAAGATACCCTTGTCAAGATCGTCCCGAAGTGGGCGAATGGCAATCCCACGTTTGGCAACTACGTCAGAATATTCACCGAACTCGACAACTTCAAGTTGACGAAGTGGCCGCTTGATCATCAAACCTTCCTTGACCTCCTGACAAAGGTCAAGAACATTCGCAATGAGCTCATGCATTTTTCCGGCGAAATGATCCCCGAACATGACCTGACCGTAATCGAAGGATTCTGCGCAATGATTCGAGCGGTCGATCAGTCTGCGCAGGCCACCTAAGCCAGGCGGGTCCACTACATCCGCGCCCGTCTGTCAACGACCTGCGGGGCGCCCGTCCGGATCCGTCATCGTGATGACACCGCCCGGCGCCTGCAGCACCACGTCAGCCCGGTACTTCCCCTCACCGAGGGCGGCGAGAGTGCCGAGGCTGACCATCCGCGTAGTGGCGCCTCGATGGCGCGGACATCGTCGTTTGTGCGGACGAACATGCACGCATCTGTACGGATTCCGTCTTTGGCTGACCCAGCCATGCCTCTGGCGGTGTAACTCCGGGTGGCACAGCGATGACGACGAAGACCGCTACCACCTGTCGGAGTGGACGGGCAATGTCCCTCTTGTGCTGGAAGACGGCGACAAGATGGGTAACGGCCTGTCCTACCAACCCGAGTACGCGACCGTGCACCTTGTCCAAGGTGTACGCGAAATCGAGCCACGTATCCGGTGCGGCAAGGGCGAAACCAATCAGGGCTGGTACCTGACTCCGGCCGAAGCCCGTGAACTGGCCGCAACGCTGAGCTCCGCGGCCGACATGACCGAGCGGCAAGCGACCCCGCTGGCGGCGGCAAAAGCGTGCTGACCAGGCGTCCGGAGGGGCGCGACCGGAACTGTCGGTGCCCTCCCCATAATGGGATCGTGACCGTCCACCAGGAGCCTCAACCGTTCGCGCACCTCAGTGCGCCGAACGCGGCGCTCTATCGCGACGTCCTGCTGACCTTTGCGCGGGCGAGAGACCGGTTCATCGTGCACATGCGCCCCGAGGACGTCACGGCGGACCTCGGCAGGCCGGGCGACATCGAGCAGATCGCGGACGCGCTGGACAAGCTGGTCGACTGGGGCAACTTGCGGGCCGATCCGGACACGAGCCGGGTGACCAGTGTCGCCGACTTCCATCGTGCCCGGTACCTGTACCAGCTCACGGCGGCAGGCCAGGCTGCTGAAGAAGCACTGGCGGTTTATGACCAGGCGCTGGGCCGCCGCGGGTCGCTGCAATCGGTGGCGCTGGAGGACATCGCGGCGCAACTGCGGGCGCTCGTGGAACTGGCCGGCGCGCGGGAACTCGATCCGGCGAAGGTTCATCTGCTCCTGCTCGCGCTCGCCGAACGATTCACCGGCTTGGCGGACAACGCGCAGGCGTTCATGGCGTCGCTGCGCCGTGTCATCGATTTCGCCGACGGTGACGTGGAGGCGTTCGTCGCGTACAAGCAACGGTTGATCGACTACGTCAATCGGTTCATAGCCGACCTCGCGAACCGGGGTGCGGAGATCGCCACCTTGCTCGGCCGGATCGAGGAAACCGGCGTGGAACAGCTGCTCATGGTGGCCGCGGAACGCGAGGCGGCGGATGTCGCGCCGGACGACCACGAGAACGCGGCCGCCATCGAGAATTGCTATGGCACTTGGCGAAATCGCTGGCGGGGGCTGCACGACTGGTTCGTCTCGGCCGATTCCCGCCATCAGTCGCAGGCTCGGCTGCTACGCGGCGCCGCTGTCACGGCGATCACCCAGCTCATCGACACGGTGGCCGCGCTCAACGAACGTCGCTCCGGACGTTCCGATCGGTCGGCTGACTTCCGTACCTTGGCGCGGTGGTTCGCCGAGGCCCCGGACGATGGCGCGGCGCACCGCCTGTGGCGGACGGCGTTCGGGCTCAGTTCCGCGAGGCACCTCACCGCCGACCACGAAACCGTTGCCGCGTGGGAAGAAGCGCAGCCCGCTCCGAGTACACCGTGGCGGGACGCGCCCGGGGTGCACATCAGCCCGCAACTGCGTAAAACAGGATCCTACGAGCGACGCGGCCAGCCCAACCGGGTCGCGGACCGGGCGGAACAGCGACGGATTCTCGCCGAGCAGGCAGCTTTCGAATCCGAGCAGGTCGCCGAGGCGCGAGAGCGGTTGGCGACACCGGGGCCGATCCGGCTGTCGGCGCTCGGCGAACTCGACGCTCGTGCGTTCCGGCTCTTCCTCGGCCTTCTCGGCGACGCGCTCTCGGCCCGTGCGCCCGGTGACCACGAAGTCCGCACCACCACCAGCGACGGCACGATGGAGATCCGGCTTGCCCTCGTGCGTGGCGGCGGAACGGTGCGAATCGACACCGAAGACGGTGTGCTGAGCGGGCCGGAGCACCTGATTGAGATCATCGACCTGGTCGGCCGCGGCCGAATGGAAGCGATCGCGTGACCGCGCCCGTCGACGAAAGCGTTGCCCAGAAACGGAAAGCCCTGCGGGCGCTGCTCGCCAAACCGTTGCTGACAGCGGGCGCGGACGACGAGATTCTGCGCTTGGTCAGGCGCCACGCGGCGGAGCTGCGTGATTGGCTCTCCCTTGAGACGGGATGGCGGCTGACGGTCGGTGCCGAGTCCGCACGGCTGTTCAAAACCGCGCCGACGTTGACCGACCAGACCCATCCGGCGCGGGACGGTAAAGGCAAACCGCCGTTCGGCCGCCGCAGGTACGTCCTGCTCTGCTTGGCGCTGGCCGTCTTGGAACGCGCCGACGCGCAGATCACTCTCGGCCGTCTCGCCGAAGGTGTGCTCGCCGCCGCGGGTGAACCCGAGCTGGTCGACGCGGGCGTGTCGTTCACGATGAGCAGGCGTGACGAACGTTCGGATCTCGTCGCCGCGGTCCGATTGCTGCTCACCTGGGGTGTACTCGAGCGTGTCGCGGGCGAAGAAGACTCCTACCTGAGCGACAACGGGGACGTCCTCTACGACGTACAGCGCCGAGTGCTGGCCGCGCTCTTGACCAGTGGCCGAGGCCCTTCGACGATCAACGCCGCCGATTTCGAAGCCAGGCTCGAAGAGTTGGCCCACGAGCCCGTCGCCGACACCGACGACCTGCGCAATCGAGCCTTACGCCACCGGCTCACCCGCCGCCTGCTCGACGATCCGGTCGTCTACTACGACGAGCTGACCGACGACGAGCGTGCGTACCTGACCAGCCAACGTCACGCGATAACGCACCGGATCGAGGTCGCTACCGGGTTGGTCGCCGAAGTCCGCGCGGAGGGCATCGCGATGGTCGATCCCGACGATGAACTGACCGACGTTCGTATGCCGGAGCAGCGCACGGATGGGCATGCGACCCTGCTCGTCGCCGAGTATCTCGCGGCCCGGAACGGGCCGGTGCCGATCGAGCGGGTACTGGCGTATGTCCGGAAAATCGCCCGTGAGCACGCCACCTACTGGCGCCGCGGAGTCACCGAAGAAGGCGCTGACGAAGAACTCCTCGCCATCGCGTTGCACAAGCTGCGCGCGCTGCGGCTCGTCGAGGATTCCGAAGGGGATCCGCCGATGGTGCGCGCGCTGCCCGCGATCGGCCGTTACCGGCTCGACGCGCCCACCATTCGGGAGAGGAAGACCGGGAAATGACTTTGCCCGTTCCGGACAGGGCCCGCTGGATACCACTTCGCGCCGGCCTCGTCGACCTGTTCTACTACGACCTCGAAGAGTTCCATTTTCACGACGGCCGCTTGTTGCTGCGCGGCAACAACGGAACCGGCAAGTCCAAGGTGCTCGCGCTGACCCTGCCGTTCCTGCTCGACGGCGAATTGTCGGCACATCGGGTGGAGCCGGACGGCGACCGCAACAAACGCATGGAATGGAACCTGTTGCTCGGCGGGAAACATCCACACAACGAACGACTCGGCTACACCTGGCTGGAATTCGGTCGTGCTCTTCCGGACGGGAGCGCCGAGTACCGCACGATCGGCTGCGGCCTCAAGGCCGTCGCCGGACGCGGCATCGCCCGGCACTGGTTCTTCGTGACCGGCCAGCGCGTCGGACAGGACCTTTCCCTGGTGAGCCCAACCCGGGTGGCCTTGACCAGGGAAAAGCTCAAGGACGCGGTCGACGGGCACGGTCTGGTGTACGACACCGCGTCGGAATACCGGCGGGCGGTGGATGAGGCACTGTTCGGGCTGGGGACGCACCGCTACGAAGCCCTCGTCAATCTTCTGATCCAGCTACGGCAACCGCAGCTGTCGAAGAAACCGGACGAGAAACTGCTGTCCCGAGCACTCACCGAAGCACTCCCTCCACTCGACCCGGCTTTGGTGGCCACGGTCGCGGAAGCGTTCCGTGGACTGGACGAAGAACGGGAGACATTACGCGCCCTCGCCGAAGCCAAGACTGCGGCGGAACAATTCCTCACCCATTACCGGCGTTATTCCCGGATCGCGGCCAAACGCCGCGCGGCGCCGGTCCGCCACACCCACAGCAGGTACGAACAGCTCGGCCGTGAGCTGGGTGAAGCCGAGACCGCTTACGAAAAGGCGACGCTGGCACTCGAAGGTACACAGCGACTGCTCGATGAGCTCGCGACGGCGAAGACCCAGTTGGAGACACGCCGTACCGCGCTGCAGAGCAGTCCGGAAATGCGGGACGCCGAAAACCTGAAAAGGGTGGGGGAAGAGGCCGAGAAGCTCTCGAAATTCGCCGTAGGGCGGGAACGCGACCTGACGTCGGCCGCCGAGAACCTGCGGCGCCGTGAAGAGCAGGCCGAGACTGCACGGCGAACGACCGAAGCCGACTCGGAGGTTTTGGCGCGGGCCAAGAACACCGCGCGCGAGGCCGCCGAGGCGGCGTATGTGGCAGGGGGACATGCCGCTGTCGTCGCCGACGAAGACGAGCGAGCCGGGCAGGCCCTCATCGAACGGCAGACCAAGGCTGTCGAGCAGCTGCAACAGTTGCTCAACGCCGCGACGCAGGCCGAAGCCGCGCTGCGTTCGGCACGCGAAAGCGTGGACCGGATCACCGCCGAGCAGCAGAGCGCCGCCGAGCGGATCACCGCGGCCGAGGAGAACATCGCCGGACACGGTGCGGCGCTCGTCGCCTCCTACCGCTCATACCTGGCGGCGACCGAGCAATTCGCCCTGTCCGATATGGACGGCCTGCTCGACTCACTGGACTCGTGGACCGAGACACTGTCCGGTGCCAACCCCGCGGCGTCGGCCGTGGAAGAAGCCGTGCTGCGGGCGACCTCCGAACTCGGTCGCAGGCAAGCCGCCCTCGACGCCGAGCGAGCGGCGGCGGGAAACGAGCGGCAAGCGATCGGCGCCGAGATCGCCCGGCTTGAGGCGGGCGGTCACGACGCTCCGCCGAGGCCGTACACCCGTGACGAAGAGGCACGTGCGAGGCGCCCCGGCGCTCCACTGTGGAAGGTCGTGGACTTCGTCCCCGGCGTCGGCGCGGAGCACCGAGCCGGCCTCGAAGCGGCTTTGGAGGCCGCTGGCATCCTCGACGCTTGGGTGACCCCAGACGGTGAACTGCACAGCACGCTGACCGGAGACGTGGTCGTCAAACCGGGCGACGCCGCACCGGCGGGCGGCCTCACCGCTGTGCTCGCGCCGGCGGTGGACCGGGCCGATTCCCAGGCTGCGGCCCTGGATGACGACGTGGTCGCATCGGTCTTGCGCGCGATCGGCCTAGGTCCCGGTGCAGGCACTTGGATCGCGGTGGACGGCAGGTTCGCTGTCGGCGTGTTGAGCGGGGCGTGGCACAAGGACACCGCCGGTTACCTGGGTGAGGGCGCGCGCGAAGCCTCGCGCAGGGAACGCGTCCGTCGGCTGCGGGTCGAGAGCGCCCGACTGGACCGGCGCCTCGCCGAGTTGGCGGACGCCGCCGAAAGCCTGGCGACCCAGCGTGCCGCCCTCACCGCGGAACAACGGGCTCAGCCGAAGGACAACGATCTCCGCGAAGCTCATGTCATGCTCGCCGAGGAGCATAAGTCGAAACGCCGGATCGACGGCCGCCTCGGCGAAGCCGTCACAGCTTCCGACGAGTGTGCCGACGTGGCCGAGCTGGCTCGCGGAACGGTCATCGAGTTCGCCGGAGATGTCGGTCTGCCAACGGATCCCGATGAGCTGGCCCTGGTTCGCAGGGCCGTTGGTGACTACCGGGTCGCTTTGGCAGAGCTTTGGCCCGCGGCGCGAGCGCTGGCTCGGGCACGGGCCGGATCCGCCAAGGCCGAGGACGAACTGCGAGCCGCCGCCGAACACCACGGCGAAGCACGGCAGTCGGCCGCGGAAGCCCGCGCCGACGCCGAGGTCGTGGCGGAACGTCACCGGGTACTGGTCGAGACCGCGGGCGCGGGAGTCGATGAGCTCTATCGGAAGCTCGCCGTGGTCGGCAGGGAACTGGACGAGCGCGAGGCCCGTGAGAACCAGGTGCGAGAAGACGAACGGGGCTTGCGCGAAGAACGGGGTACAGCCAACGGACGACGTGAGACGCTGCGCGATTCGATCACTACCGCCGTGGCCGAACGTGACCAGGCCATCAATGAGCTGCGGGTCTTCGCGACGACAGGACTGTTGACGACGGCCGTCCCCGAAGTGGAATTCCCCGATCCCGGCAAGGAGTGGGCCCCCAACCCGGCTGTCGCCCTCGCGCGGGCCATCAACGCCGCGTTGGACGGCGTGGACGACGCTGACCGGCCTTGGGAACTGGTACAGCAGAAAGTGTCGGCTGAGCACAAACTGCTGACCGACGCGCTGTCCAGGCACGGCCATTCGGTCGGCATGACCGTTCGGGACGGGATCATCGTCGTCGATGTGCTGTTCCAAGGCCGCACCCAGGACATTCCGACGCTGGTGGCCGCTTTGGAAGTGGAGAACGAGCAGCGCGCGAACCTGCTTTCGGCCAAAGAACGGGAAATCCTCGAGAATCATCTCATCAACGAAGTGGCGGGCACGCTGCAGGAATTGATCGGCAACGCCGAGGATCAGGTCCGGTCCATCAACACCGATCTGGAGGCCCGGCCGACATCGACCGGAATGCGTCTGCGGTTGCAGTGGCGTACTTCGCGAACGGCGCCTGACGGGCTCGCCCGGGTGCGAGACCGGTTGTTACGGCAAACCGCCGACGCCTGGAGTGCGGAAGACCGGACCGCCGTCGGCGGGTTTCTGCAGGAGCAGATCAACCGCGAGCACGCCGAAGACGCGGCCGGCGGCTGGGTCGAACAGTTGACCCGTGCGCTGGACTACCGGTCCTGGCACGAATTCGCGATCCAGCGCTACCAGGACGGCCAGTGGCGATCGGCGACCGGACCGGCGTCCGGCGGTGAACGGGTGCTCGCCGCGTCGGTTCCGCTGTTCGCCGCGGCCTCCTCGTTCTACTCGTCTTCGGCCAATCCCCACACCCCGCGTCTGGTCGCGCTCGACGAAGCGTTCGCCGGGGTCGACGACGACTCGCGGGCCAAGTGCCTCGGCCTGCTCGCCGCGTTCGACCTCGACGTCGTGATGACCAGCGAACGCGAATGGGGTTGCTACCCGCAGGTGCCCGGTCTGGCCATCGCCCAGCTCGCCCGGCGCGACGGTATCGACGCCGTGCTGGTGACCCCTTGGCGGTGGGACGGCCGCGAGCGTGTCCAGCGGCAACGGCCGCTCCCCCACGTCCCGACTGTCTGATGACCGATCTTGATCGCCTTCGCAGGCTCTTGGGCGGTGAGGAGACCGCGTGGCTGCTCGATCGCCTACACCGTCGGATGATCGCCGACAGGCCGTTGAGCGGAGTCGTCACTCTCGGCTCGGCGACGCACGACCAGCGCAGGGCAATCGAGCGATTGCTCGGCCGCCGTGCCGGTACCGGCACTTCGCTGAGCGTTTCACTCGACGAAGTCGACGCGGTGCTCCGTCGCAGCGGTGCGGCCCCGGGTGGGCTGGCCGACGCGGCCCGGCTACTGATCGGGGCCGTGCCATCCCGTGCGGCTGAGGCCGCGGCCTGGTCGGCGGCTTTCAGCCCCCTGGACGAACTGGTCGCACAACGTCCCTTGCTGGCGACGTGGCGGGCGTGGTTGGACTCCACCGGGCTGATCCGGAGGCTGGCCGCCGATCCGGAAAGTGCTTCGGCGTTGGTCACCGCGGCTGTCCGCGTCCTCGCCGAGTTGCCCTCGAAGGGCATCGCGCTTGGCAGGCTCGCGGCGGAAACCACTGGCGACGCACATGGCCTGGACGACGGGTGTCCCTTGGCGACCGTCGTTCTTTCGGCGGCGAGGGTCCTTCGTGGCAGTCCCCCGGCCGGAGACGGCACAGCGGGTGAACGCCGGACTTCCTGGGCGGCGGTCGGCGTACATCGTGACGAGCTGTCCTCGTCCGTGTTGTGCCTCGGCTTGCCCGGTGGCGTGGACACGATGACCGGCCGCATGCTGGCGCTGGCGAAGGAGTCCGGCGAACCGTTTGTCCTGACGCTACGCCAGCTGACCACCGCGCGGCTCGGCGTCGGAGCCGGGATGGTGTCGGTGTGCGAGAACCCGATCGTCCTGGCGTCGGCGGCCGATGAGCTGGGCCACGGCTGCCCTCCTCTCGTCTGCGTGAACGGCCAGCCCTCGGCCGCGGTATGGCGTCTGCTCGATCTCCTCGCGGCGGAGGGAGCCGGTTTCAGGTACCACGGCGACTTCGATTGGGGCGGCATTCGGATCGGTAACACCCTGCGAGAGCGGGTTCCCTGGGAGCCGTGGCGTTTCGACGCTTCGGCGTACTCCGCATCGGCTGTGGCAGGCGGCCCACTGACGGGAAGACCGGCGGACGCGACGTGGGATCCGGAACTACGGCCGGCCCTGGAGCGACGCGGCGTGCGCATCGAAGAGGAACTCGTCCTCCCCGCCTTGTTGGAGGACCTCCGCTAGGCCTCGTGGAAATCGTCGAGCCGATGCGCTTCGACGGAAGACTCCGTGGCGGCCAGCCAGTGTGGGTAGGTGACATAGACCAGTTCCGTGTCCTCATCGGCCGCGTAGACGAGCTCAATCCCCGCCCGCAGGTAAATCACCTCGCCGGGCCGAGCCGTCACCGAGCCCGAAGGGCCCTCGACGGTGAAAGTGCCGGAAGTGATGACGAGTGCCTCGTCGTAGGTCATCTTCCAAGGATTCTTCTCGCCCTTCCCGTAGCGGGCGAAGCCGACGGACATCGCCGCGCTGCTGCCTTGCGAGACGACGTCGGCCAGGAAGATCCGCTGGTCGAGCCGCTGGAACCAGGTCGAAGCGTCATCGCTCGTGAAGTGTTCGACGGACATCCAGGTCTCCTTAAGTGGAATTCTCTCCACTTAGTTAACTGGAGAAAGTTCCACCTGTCCACCCGTTAGGCTCATCAGGTGCTTCCCATCGCAGGGTCCGGGCCGGCAGAGCGGGCGGACGCGGCTCGCAACCGGCAGAAGATCGTCCGCGCGGCGGCCAAGCTCGTTGCGGCCAAAGGGATCGACGGGCTCGCGTTGGACGAGGTCGCGACAGAGGCGGGCGTCGGGATCGGGACCGTGTATCGGCGATTCCCGGACAAGGGAGCATTGGCGCAGGCGTTGCTCGACGAGAACGAGCGCGAGTTCCAGGAGGCCTTCATCAGCGGGCCACCGCCACTGGGGCCCGGGGCACTCGCTGCCCAGAGACTGGAGGCATTCCTGGAGGCATACGTCGACAGGCTCGAGACGCATGGCGAACTCCTGATGGTCGCGGAGACCGCGACGCCGATGGCGCGATTCGCGACCGGTGCGTACCGGCTGCACCATAGCCACTTGGTGGCCTTGATCAGCGAGACCCAGCCGGAGGCAGACGCACATTTCAGGGCAGACGCGCTGCTCGCGCCGCTGGCGGCGGCACAGTACATCCATCAGCGAAGAAGTGGCATGACGACAGAACGCATCAAGGACGGCCTAAGGAACCTGTGATCGATAGGCCACACAGGTAAGACTGCCCACTGATTCTGAAGAATCAGAGCTTAATATCTACTGTTTCCGCAATTGCGCGACATACGTACGAAGCTTGATCAACATGCGATACTCCCCGAATGGGGTACAAGCTTCCTGAACCACAGGGACAGCAGCGCGAGGTCGTCTATCTGCGAGGCAAAGGACACTGCGTCGCACTGGGAGTGGCCGGTAGCGGAAAGACGGTTATGGCCGTTCGGCGGGCTCGTTACCTGGCAACGGTACCTGGCCTGGGCGGACCGACCTTGCTCATCACGTTCAACGGAGCCCTGGTCACGTACTTGAAAAGCCTGGTGGATGAAGAATCCGGTGTCACCGTCGAGCAGTATCACGTGTTCGCACGTCGCATCCTTCGCGAGTTTTTCGAGAAGAACCCGCGGATCTGTGACTCCACTACCAGAGAAAACTTGATAGCGCGCGCGTTGAAGGACGTTCGACTCGACGCGAGCGAACGATCTGCGGCATTCAGGAAGCCCGTGCGGTTCTTCGCGGACGAGTTCGATTGGCTCGACGGCAACGGCATCGATGACTTCAGCGATTACTTGAGCGGCGAGCTCGAACGGGTCGGGCGCGGATCGAACCTCCTCCAGGCAGATCGGCTGGTCGTCTACAAGGTCTACCGTCGTTATCAGGAGCTCCTCGCCAAGAAAGGCTTCGATCTTGACTGGTCGGGCCTGGCAAGTGAACTCTTGCACACCTTGAACAGCGAGGTGGCCGCACACGGCTATCGGCATGTCGTGGTGGACGAAGGGCAGGACTTCACCCCGGAGATGATCCGATCGCTGGCCGCGTTGATACCCGAAGACGGCTCCCTGACCTTCTTCGGCGACTATGCACAGCAGATCTACGGCAGCCGGATGTCGTGGAAATCTCTCGGGCTCAAGGTCACCGGTGGAAGGCTGGTGCGGTTCGATCGCAACTACCGCAACACGCGCCAGATCGCACAGCTAGCGAAGGCCATATCCGATTATCCGAGATTCGGCGACGGGATCGAGCTGGTGAAGCCGGCCGCCCCCGTCCGTACCGGCGAACCTCCAGTTCTGGACGAAGCCAAGTCGGAGTCCGACCTGATCAGGATGGCGGCGCGCTACGCCACACACCTCTGCTTCGACCGGAATACCCAGACGAAGGACCAGCGCGTGGCAGTACTTTCCAGGGATGACGCGCTGACCGAGCGAATCGCCAGGCTGGTGGACCGGCAGCGGACGATCAGGCTGCACAAGGGCATGACGAAATGGGACCAGTCTCCAGGCGTCTACTACGGTCCATACAGAGAGGCGCGGGGGCTGGAGTTCGACACCGTCGTACTTCCCCTCCGTGCTGAGGACGAGCTGCCACCGGAGGCGACCATCGACGCCTTCGGGCTGGAAGAAGCCAAAGTGAGGCAAGCCCGTGAACTTTACGTCGCCGTGACGCGAGCTCGTATCGACGTCGTTCTCATCCATCACGGCCGGTTGGCAAGCGTGCTTCCCGTCGCCGATTCCGGCATCTACGAATTGATGAGCTTATGAACGAGGTCCTGAACGAAGCCAGCCAGCGAGGTATCACCAGGTTGTGTCATTTCACCAAGGCGGTGAGCCTGGCGCACATCCTCGCGAGTGGAACCTTGAGAGATGCCGAGTATCTGCGAGATTCCGCCGATGGATACCGCCCAACCGATGAACGCAGGCTGGACGGGCACCTCGGTCACATCTCCTTCAGCCTCGAATACCCGAACGCCTGGTACTTCAGGGAAGCGCGCAAGCGAGACGAGCAGTTCACCGAGTGGATAATACTGACAGTGGATCCGGTCCTGCTGGTCACACCGGGTACCAGGTTCTGTCCACACAACGCCGCAAGGCATTCCGGCCACGGTATTCAAGACGGCCTCGGCGGCTTCAAGGCGATGTTCGCCGAGTATGTCGGACAACGTGTACGCGGACCTCATCACCCGGCGTGGTGGCCGACGGACGATCAAGCGGAAGTATTGATTCCAGGACCCATCCCGATCACCGCTGTCCGGAGTGTGATCCTCCAGAGCGATGAACAGGCGGCACTGGAGAGCTTCCGGCTGCGCGAACTCGGGTTGCGGGAGTACCCGCCGTTCGTCATCGCACCTGACCTCTTTGAGACGGACAAGCTGTCGACCCAGATCAGAAGGGGTTCAAGACCGCTCGAACTCGCACACGAAGATCTCTACGGGACCTAGCCGCAGCACTCCGTCATCCAGCGGCACACACCGCTTCCCGCCGCGGCCCCGCAGAGCAGCGAAAGTGCCCGGCGGGTAGACGACGTCCATCCAAGCGCAGGGATTCGCGGGCCGGTGGACCTCGAAGCGCACCGGACCATCGCCCGAGTCCAAAGCCACCACCGAACCCCGCGGTAGAGCGTCCACATCGAAGCCCGAAAGGACGATGTTCCGCCGGGCCAAAAGCGGGTCGCCGGGGACAGCCGCAGAGAAGAGCGTGACCGCGGCCGAGCGATGCGCGGGGTGGTTGAAGTACCGGTCCCCGACCAGCCCCAGTCCCGCGCGAACCTCGACATGGTCGCGCGAGACCGGGGACGGATCAGGGCGCGCCCCCGAAGAGGGACGGCCCTCGTACGCGTGCACCGGGGAGACGTGCAGCGCGACGATCAGCGTTCGCCGAGCTGCCATTCCGGCCGCACGTAGTGGCAGGTGTAGCCGTTCGGGATGCGCTCCAGGTAGTCCTGGTGCTCCGGTTCGGCCTCCCAGAAGTCACCGGCCTGGGTCACCTCGGTGACCACCTTGCCCGGCCACTTGCCGGAGGCGTCGACGTCCGCGATCGTCTGCTCGGCGACCTGCTTCTGCTTGTCGTCGGTGTAGAAGATCGCCGACCGGTAGCTCGTGCCGATGTCGTTGCCCTGGCGGTTGCGGGTCGTCGGGTCGTGGATCTGGAAGAAGAACTCCAGGATCTGCCGATACGTCAGTTGCGCCGGGTCGAAGACGATCTCGATGCCTTCGGCGTGCGAGCCGTGGTTGCGGTAGGTCGCGTTCGGCACGTCGCCGCCGGTGTAGCCGACCCTGGTGGAGACGACCCCGGGGTGCCGGCGGAACAGGTCCTGCATGCCCCAGAAGCAGCCGCCCGCGAGAACAGCCTTTTCCGTCACTGTAGATCTCCTTCGGTCGTTGACACCCAGTACAACGTGTCGCACCGCCCCTGTCATCCCCGTCCGAGTGTGACGGAACGCTTACGTCCATCGTGCGTCTCACGGTAGGTGAAAACCCTGCTCGCGGTCCTCTCCCTCCTCCTCGTCAGCTGCGCGACGCCCCCGCCGAGCCCGACACCGGAAGACGCCTTCCGATTCGGCGGGATCTCGATGCCCGCCAGCGGCAAGGTGCTGGAGACCCAGCACGACCGGGGCATCGACTCGCGCTATGTGGTCGTCTTGACCCTTCCGGCGGAAGACGTGCCCAAGCTGCTCGAAGCGTCGAACTTCCCGCCCGGAGTCATGGAGGACGACCGGCTCGTGGACGGCCGCCGCGTGGTCCGCAAGGTCACCGTCGAAGGGACCACGGTGCGCCTCGAGCTGTTCACGACGTGAGCACTCTGAGTGAAAAAGATGGGCCGTTCGGACTCGTCTGGGTGACCCCCTAACGTGTAGCTCCACGCACCAGCCGCCGGAGGACGCATGGATCCGATCCGTGTTCCGCCCGAGATGTTCCGTTTCACCGACGGCAGCAGATCCGGGCTCCCCCTGGCGATCCTGCACGCCTTCGGCGAGGCGAACGAGCGGCTCGAGACGGCGCTCGGGATCGACGACGTCCGCACGAGGCTGCGTGAGGTCGGCTGGCTGGAGACGCTGGCCGACGAAGACCTCGTCAAAGCGCTGGACCAGCTGCGCGACCAGGGCCACCTCGACGTGGTCCAGAGTCACGCGGGCGACTACCGGACGGCCTCGGAGTACGAGCGCCGCAATCTCCAGTACTCGCTGAGCCGGCAGGGCGAAGCGGCGTACGCGGGGGTGGTCCGCGCGAACGAGGTGCTCAACGCGTCCGGGGCGCTCCAGACGGCGACGCTCGAGGCGCTGGGCGAGCGGCTCGGCGAGCTCGTGAAGCAGCTCGAAGACGGCACGGACAGACGCGTGTTCAGCACACTCGCCGAGGTCGAGAGCCACCTCGAAGCGTTCCGCGACAACACGAAGCGCTTCAACGGCGACCTCCAACGCCTCCTGCACGCCGAGGCGGACCTCGCGACGTTCCACGAGGTCAAGGCGGCAACGGTCACCTACCTGCAGGAGTTCCTGAACGACCTGGAACATCACACGCACACGATCGCCACCCGGATCAAGGAGATCGACGACCACGGTATCGAGCGCGTGCACCGGCGGGCGCTCAACGGAGCGTCGCTGCCGAACCCCGATCCGCGCTGGATCGAAGTCCGCAAGGCCCGCTGGGACGGCCTTCGCGCGTGGTTCCTGCCCGAAGACGGGGCGACGCCGCGGGTCGACGACCTCCACCGCCTCGCGCGGCGGGCGATCATCACGCTCCTCCAGGTCCTGGACCGGATCACCGAATCGCGGCGGCGCGCGAGCAGCGCGGTCGCCGATTTCCGCGAGCTGGCACGGTGGTTCACCGCCGTTCCGGCGCAGGAGGACCTGCATCGCCTGTGGTCCACGATGTTCGGGCTGAGCTCCGCTCGGCACGCGCATCTCGCCCACGCGGACCCGGAAGTGGTCAGCACGACGGCGTCGTGGCTCGACGCGCCGCCGGTCGAGGTGTCGGAGCTGCTTCGCTCCGCTGGCCGTACCGAGCGGTTCACCAGGACCGGCCGGATTCGCGACGTCAGCGCGATCAGAGCCGCGAGAGCCGAAAAAGCACTGGAGGAACGCGCCGAGCTCGAGGCGGCGTGGAACATGCTCGACACCGGCGGCCTGGTGCGGCTTTCGGCGTTCGAGAAGCTCGACCACAGTGTTTTCGAGCGGCTGCTCGACCTGCTGGGGCAAGCGCTGGGCAGCGCCGTCGGCGCGGACGGCACCCGGCGGAGCACGACGTCGGACGGCCAGATCGAGATCGTCCTGCGGCCGCCGCAGAACGGCGCGGTCGCGCGCCTGACCACCACGAGCGGTGTCTTCCGGGGCCCCGACTACGAGATCGAGATCAGTACGGCCGGAGGCGGTGCGTGAGCCTCACCAACCAACTGGTCATCGCGGAACGCGAAGAGGTCGCGCGCGGGATCCGGGCATTGCTGGCCACCCCGCTGATCGGCGAACGCGGCTCCCCCGGGACCTTCGACCTCATCCGCCGCCGCCGTGAGCCCATCCGGCAGTGGTTCGACTACTACTGCGGCTGGACGCTCACCGTCGAACCGCGGCTCGGCTACGCCCGGCTGGTCAAGGTCCGCGCGGCCACCGACCCCACGCGCCCGGCGCGGCGGCTGCGCTCCGGGCGCGCCGCGTTCGACCGCCGTCGCTACGTCCTGCTGTGCGTGGTGGCAGCCGAACTGCTGACCGTGCCGGTGACCACCATCGGCCTCCTCGCCGGCCGCGTCACGCAGGCGAGCGCCGCCGACGATCTCCTCACCACCTTCGACGTCGGCACCAGGGCGGAGCGTCTCGCCTTCGTGGACGTCCTCAAGCTGCTGGAGTCCTTCGGCGTGCTCGAAGCCGCCGACGGCGATCCCGAGTCCTTTGTGGACGATCCCGCGGCGAAGGTGCTGTTCCGGGTGGACGCGACCCTGTTGCTGCGGCTGCTCGCCGCGCCGGTCGGTCCTTCACAACTGGCCGTGCCCGCCGACGACGTCGCGCTGCGGTTCGAGGAACTGCTGGAGGCGGTGTCGCACGAGCAGCGCTACGGCCTCTCGTCTGGCCGTCACGAGGACACGCCGAGCGCGTCGGACGTACAGCGGAACCTATGGCTTCGGCACACGGTCTTCCGCCGTCTGGTCGACGACCCGGTGCTGTACTTCGCCGAACTGACCGCGGAAGAGCGCGCGTACCTCGGCACGCCGACCGGGCGCCAGCTGCTGCGGCGAGCCGCGGAGCAGGGCGGTTTCGTCCTCGAAGAGCGCGCGGAGGGCGTGCTCCTCGTCGACGTCGACGGGCTGGCCACAGACGAGCGGTTCCCGGACGACGGCAGCAACGCCAAGGTCGCCGCGCTCCTGCTGCTCGACGTGCTCGACGAGCCGCGCACCACCGACTACCTGCAGAAGGCCACCGCCAAGCTGCTGAAACGCTTCCCTCGCTGGGCCAAGACCTACCGGGGCAAGGACGGGGTGCGGCGGCTGACCGTCGACGCGCTCGCCGTGCTGACCGGTTTCGGCCTGGTCCGCATCGAAGCCGAACTCGTCCGGCCGCTCCCGGCGGCCGCGAGGTACACCGACCGCTCCGAGGAGGCGCCGTGACCGTGACGAGGTGGATTCCCTCCCGTGCGGGCATTCTCAACATCTGGCGCTACTACGACGAGATCTTCGAGTTCCACGACGGGCGCCTGCTGTTGCGCGGCCCCAACGGGAGCGGGAAGTCGAAGGCGCTGGAGCTGTTGCTGCCGTTCCTGTTCGACGCGAGCCTGCGGGCCAACCGGCTGTCGACCTTCGGCACCAGCGAACGCAGCATGCACTGGAACCTGATGGGAGAAGGCGCTTCCGGCGCCACCCGCGTCGGGTACGTGTGGCTCGAATTCGGCATGGCCGGCGAGAAGTGGTTCACCTGTGGCGCGCGGCTTCAAGCCAGCACGCACACCAGTACGGTGCACGCCGATTTCTTCACCACCGACCTGCGCGTGGGCGACGGCTTGCCGCTGGTCAACGAGGCGGGCCAGCCGCTGACCAAGAACGCGCTGGAGGAAGCCCTCGGCGAACACGGGACCGTGCACGACGGCGCGGCGGAGTACCGCGCGGCGCTCCGGGCGAAACTGTTCCCCACCTTGAGCGAACAGCGGTACGACGCGCTGATCACCGCGCTGCTCCAGCTGCGGATGCCCAAACTCTCGCAGCGGCTCGACCCGAGCCTGCTGTCCAATCTGCTCTCGCGCGCGCTTCCGCCGTTAGGGCAGCAGGAGATCGCGGATCTCGCCGAGGGTTTCGAGCGGCTCGACGCGCAACGCGAACGGCTGGGCTCGCTGGAGACCGAGGTCGACGCGACCCGCGCGCTCGCCGCGCGGCAGAAGACCTACGCCCAGCGTGTACTGCGCGCGGGCGCCGCGAACCTCATCACCGCGACCAGCGAACTCGACGAACTCGCCGCGGCCGCCCGCCGCTCGGCCGAGGAGTACGACGAGGTCGCCGCGAAGAAGGAAGCCGCCGAGGAACGGGCGGCGAAGCTCGAAAAGGACGTCGAGGAGACCGAAGCCCGCCTCTCCGGGCTGACCGAATCCGAGTCGTACCGCAACGGCCAGGAGCTCGACAAGCTGCGGCAACGGGCCCTGTCCACGCGGGAAAAGGCCGAGGCGCTGCGGGCGGACGCGGATCGGCTCCGCGCCGAGGCGGACGCCGACGAGGAGCGCTCGCAGGCGGCGAAGCAGGTCGCGAAACGGCAAGCCGACCTCGTGCGTTCGCTGGAGACCGAGGTCCGCGCCGCCGCGACCCGCGCGAACCTGGCCGGGGTGCACGACGAACTCGTCGCCGGACTGGGTGAGCCGTCCCGGCTTCGTCCGTTGCTGCAGGCCGCCGTGCGCGGCAAACGCGACCAGGTCGAGACGCTCGGCCGGGCGCTGGACACCCGCGATCGCGCGGTCGGGCGGCGTCATCAGGCCGAGGCGGATCTCGACCGCGCGCGGTCGGATTTCTCGGCCGCGCAGGAGCGTGTGGACCTCACGACGGCGACGCGGGAACTCGCGCTGAGCGATCTGCGCACGCGGCTCGCCGAATGGGCGATCGGCTGCCGCGAGCTGCGGTTCCCCGACGTGGAAGCGGTCGTCCGGGACGCCGAGGCGGAGGTCGCGCTGCTGGGCAGGCTCGGCGTCGTCGCCGAGACCGTCCTCGAAGACATCATCCGGCGGGAGGCGGCGACCGGTGCCGCGCTGACCGCCGCGCGCGCCGAACACGACGAACTCCTCGTCGAGGCGGGCGTGCTCGAAACGGAGGACGTCCTCACGCCAGAGCCGCCGCGCACCCGCACGACGGATCGCGCCGAGATGAGTGGCGCACCACTGTGGCGACTGGTCGATTTCGCAGGCTCTGTCCCGGAAAGCGCACAGGCGGGCATCGAGGCCGCGCTCGAAGGCGCCGGTCTGCTGGACGCCTGGGTGAACTCCCACGGCGTCGTCGACGGACACGATGTGCTCGCCGAGACCGGGACGCTGCCGGTGGCCACCGGCCGTTCACTGGCCGACGTCCTCGTTCCGGAACTCGACGCGGAGCTGTCCCCGGCGAAGATCCGCCGGATCCTGGAAGTGATCGCCTTCGACGACACGCTCCCCGCCGGACCCGCCGCGATCGGCGCGGACGGCGGCTGGCGGATGGGCGGCCTGTCGGGCAGCTGGGCGAAGGACGCCCCGGCGTACATCGGCGCGTCCGCCCGTCTTCGCGCGCGGGAACGCCGGATCGCCGAACTGCGGGACAAGATTTCCCTGCGCGAGAAGACCATCGCCGAGCTGGAAGGCGAGCTGGCCGCGCTCCGCGGAAGGCGCGAGCTGATCAAGATCGAACGCGCCGCCCGCCCCAGCCACGAAGATCTCCTTGCCGCGACGGGAGAACTGACCGCGGCCGAAGCCGAGCTGACCGCCGCCGACGCCGCCGTCCGGCATCTGGAGACCGCCGTCTCCGCGCTGGAGATCGAGGCCAAGACCGCACTGCACGAGCTGACCGCCCAGGCTTCGGAGAGCGGGCTGCCGACCGAGCGCGCGCCCTTGGCCGCACTCGCCACGGCCCTGCGCACTTACTCCGACCAGGGCGAGAACTGGTTGTACGAGCACGGGAACCTGCTCACCGCGAACCAGCGGGCCGAGCTGTGCACCGAACAGGCGAACCGGTCCGAGGCGAACGCGGCCCGGCGTGAGGACGAGGCTTCCGAGGCGGAGGCCGAACGCGTCAAGCTCACGGCGATGCTCGAAGCGATCGAGGGGACCGCGGGCAGCGGCCAGCGCGAGGTGCTCGCCGAAATCGACGGGCTGCGCACGAAACTGCGGGAACTTTCGGGCGAACTCCGCGCCGCGAACGCCGACGCCAAAGAGCTCGCGGTGTCACTCGGCGCGCTCGGCGTCCGCCGCACGACCGACGCGAGGGCCCGCGAGGACGCCGCCAAGAAGCAGGACGCGGCCGCGCTCCGGTTCCGGAAGCTCGCGACCGGCGTCTTCCCCGCCGACGGCGGGATCGAGGACCTGCAGAAGTTCCAGACCACCCTGTCCGCGTCCGAAGGCGTGCGGTCGGCGCTCGAAACCGCCCGGCTGGTGGCCGCGGCGTGGCCGTCGGTGCCGCACGCGCCGAGCAACCTCGGAGAGGCGCTGCACCGGCTCTCCGAAGCCGTGCACACCTGCCGGAACACCCTCAGCTCGCGGGCGGAACTCGATCTGGAGACCGACGAGGACGTCCAGATCTTCACCGCCGTCGTCGACGGGCTGCGGGTCGGCGCGGCCGAACTGCTGAAGATCCTTTACGCGGAAGCGGAACAGAGCAGGCACGAGATCACCGACCGGGAGAGCGACCTTTTCGACAAGACGCTGACCGGCGACACCCGCCGCCATCTCGCGGCCCGTATCCGGCAGGCCAACGACCTCGTCGCTCGCATGAACGCGCGGCTGGAACGCGTGCGGACCGCGTCGAGGGTGGCCGTCCGGCTGGTGTGGCAGGTCTCCCCCGATCTGCCGCCGGGCACCAAGACCGCGCGGGATCTGCTGCTGAAGGATCCGGATCAGCTGACCGCCGAAGATCGCGTGTCCCTGCACAAGTTCTTCCGCGAGCGCGTCGAGCAGGCGAAGGCGGACGACACCGCGACCAGCTGGGAACAGCAGCTCGCGCAGGTCTTCGACTACACGTCCTGGCACCGGTTCGTGGTCAAGGTGGACCGCGCGAACGGGGCGGGCTGGCAGCTGCTGACCAAGAAGCTGCACGGCGCGCTTTCCGGTGGGGAGAAGGCGATCGCGCTGCACCTGCCGCTGTTCGCCGCCGTCGCCGCGCACTACCAGGCCGCGCCCGAGGCGCCGAGGGTGATCCTGCTCGACGAGGTGTTCGTCGGCGTCGACACGACCAACCGGGGGCAGGTGTTCGGCCTGCTGTCCGAACTCGACCTCGACCTGATGCTGACGTCGGACCACGAATGGTGCACCTACGCCGAACTCCGCGGCGTCGGGATCCACCAGCTCATCACCGGCGGCGACGGCGACGACGCGGTCACCACGGCGCGGTTCACCTGGAACGGGCACGATCTCCTGCCGGCCGGACATTAGCCTGAGCGGCCCCAAAGCCTGGCTGCGCGGCGGCTTCTCGTTGCCTGTCGGGGGTGTCGCCAGCGCGCTCGATATGAACTGAGTGGCGTGGTTGTCGTTTGTCGTTGCCGGAAATCGACGACGCCGAGCGATCGTTGCCAACGACCGAAGAGGTAGTCCCTTGCCGAAAAACGGCGATACCCAAGCTGTAGCAACGTAAAGCCACCCATTCAGTCTCATTGCCGAAAATCGGCTACGCGCACCGCGCCTGCAAGGCCGGGAATTGTCGGTGACGGGTCGTATGTTCATGGGGTGGACACATATTCCGCGCCTGTGGCGCTACTCGAGAATCTCATCGACGCCGAGGTACTGGCAGCGGTGAACACAGCAGTCGATTCCTTGGACGACAAGGATTCCGTTGCCGTCGCGCAAGCCGCGTCGGCCGGGATCGCACGCTTGGAGGCGGTCCGTTTCCGGGCGCTCGCTCAGCTGAACCGGCACCGTGACGGCGCCCGAAGCGTCACCCAGGAAGTCGCGTTCGCGTTGTCTGTCACCGACAATCACGCGGGTGCGCTGGTCGCCACCGCCGACGCGGTGACCACCCGCCTTCCCCGCACTCTGGAGTTGATGGATCAAGGGAAACTGGCCGGGTTCGGTGCGATGAAAGTCGCCACCGCCACCGCCTGGCTGTCGGACGAGGACGCCCGCGCCGTCGACGCGCTGCTGGAAGACCGGATCCCGGGCAAGAACCCCGACCAGATCCGCAAAGCCGCCAACCACGCGGCGAACACCGTCGACCCCGACGGCGCCGGCGCACGAACCGAACACCATCGCGAAGGCCGCCGTCTCACCCTCCGCCACGGCGAGACCGGGGTCGCGTCCATCGAGGTCGAAGACGCCCCCGTCGAGAAGGCGGCCGCCGCCTACCAGCGCATCGACCGCGCGGCACGAGCCCTCAACACCCGGGACGAGACTCGCACCCTGGATCAGCTCCGCGCGGACGTCGCCCTCGACCTTCTCCTCAGCGGCCAAGGTGGCACCAGCGAACGCAGCGAAGTGTTCCTGTACATGGATTTGTTCACCTACCTCGGCTTCAACAACGACCCGGCGGAGCTGGCCGGGCACGGGTCTGTGCCCGCCGCACTCGCCCGCCACATCGCCACCGGCCCCAATACCGTGCTGCGCCGCATCATCACCGACCCCGTCTCCGGGCAGGTCCTCGACCTCGGCCGCGACCGCTACCGCCCGACCGCGGGACTCGACGAATTCGTGCGGGTCCGCGACCGGGAATGCCGAAGACCCGGCTGCCACCGCCCCGCGCAAACCTGCGACATCGACCATTCGCTGCCCTGGCACCACGGCGGCCACACCAACGCCGACGAGCTGATCGATCTCTGCCGCCGCGACCACCGTCTCAAAGACGAACCCGGCTGGACGTACCACCTCGCCCCCGGCGGCACCCTCACCATCACCACCCCCACCGGGCAGGGCTACGACAGCTCACCCCCGCCGCTCCACCCGCCCCGGCCAGCGCCTCTCGCCGACGAACCACCACCGTTCTGAACACCGGGCTCGAGAACGGCAAGCCAAACGTAGCGTGCCGGAGTCGGCGGCAGGAGCGGGTCTCACCGGAGAGACACTTCCCGACTGTCCATAAGGGACCGTTCCAGAGAGATCTTGACGTCTTCGGATGATCGGCATACGCGAGGCATTTGACCTACCCCTCAATTAGACGCTGATCGTTTCTCCGGTGCCGAGTCAGAGCCGGGAACCCGGCGATGCCTCGCCGGTAAACAGCAACGGCCCCCGTACACACCAGCCGATTCCCTCCAGCCTCGCCAAAAAACGGCAAGTTCCCCGGACACCGGACCCGCCACCACACACCCGCCACATAGCCAAAAACCGGCAACCCCACACCCACCAGCCTCACCGAAAACCGGGCAACACTCCACCAGCGCAGCACCGCCCAAAAGACCGGCTCCCCCCACGGTCTGAGCCAGAAGACCGGACCGTGATCCGATCCGCGCCCCCACCGCGATCGGCAGGCTCACCGGGTATGGAAACCGACTACGTCTTCCCCGGCCGCCGCGTCGCCGCGCTCTCGATGATCCTCGGCCCGCTCCTCCTGCTCACCGGGACCCTGCTGCGGTCACCCTTCAACTTCTTCTTCCCCGACCAGCTCAGGGCGATGAGCGAACAGCCCGCGCTGATGACCGCCGCGTACACGTGTTTCCTGGCGGGCAATGTCCTGCTGTGGCCCGCGATCGTCGCGCTCGCCACGAAGATCGGCCGCACCAGACCGGCGTTGGCCGCCTGGGCCGGAATATTCGTCCTCTTCGGACTCTTCGAGCGGACCTTCCACGCGGGGATCGACCAGGCGGCGATGGGTCTCGCCGAACGTCGCGGCGCCGGATTCGCCGAGAGCGTGGTCAGCGAGTCGTATCAGGACCTGCATCTGTTCAGTTTTCTGTCGTTCACGATCATGTTCGGCTGGTACGTCCTCGCCTTCGCCGCTTATCGGGCGAAAGTGCTGGGCGTCGCCGGGTCGATCGGGCTGGCGACGATGGGACTTCTGCCGCTCGGCGTTCTGAAAGGTACCGAATTCGTGTCGATCGTCGGCACCGTCGGACTTTGTGTCGCGTTGGTTCCGGCCGGTGTCCGGGCATTACTCGAAAGTCCCAAACCGAGCCGCCGGACGATGCTGATCACGGCGATCGCCGTTCCGGTTCTCGGCGCGCTCGCCCTCACGAGCGCGCTGGGCTGAGGTCAGGCCAGCCGCGCGGACGTTTTCCCTTTTCTGTCACCGGATTCGTGTTCGCGCCCCGCCGGGAGACAGCTCATCAGCAGTACGAGACCGACCGCACCGAGAAGCATGTGCCCGGCGAGGATGCACAGCCCACAGAATCCGATCCACAATGAGATCTTCATTCTCAGAGGGTAGTGCGGTTCCCGGAATCGGGGCCCGAACTTGGGAAAGACTTAAGGTCTCCTTTGGGCAAAGGGTCTGTCCGGAGTACGCGCGTAATACACCACCAGTGACACCGTCGCGGCGAGGAAGACGACCTGCATCAGGCTCCGCGGCACCAGTTCGTCCATCGTCGAAGTCACCGGCCCGTGCAGCGCCTTGTACACGTTCGCCGGGAACATTCCCAGCAACAACAGCGTCAGCCCGGCGGACGCCCACGGCGCCGTGCGCGACCACAGCACCCCCGCGGCACCCGCGAGTTCGAGGACACCGGTGACGGTCACCAGCAGTCCTGGCGCGGGCAACGCGGGCGGAACCATCGCGACGAGTTCCTCACGCATGCCGATGAAGTGCGCGAGACCGGTGGTGACGAACAGTGCCGCGACGCCGCCGCGCACCGCGACGGGCCAGGGCTTGAACCGTTGGACGCCGAAGACGCCCAGCAGGAACAACGTCGCCGTGACGGCGATCAGCATCAGAACGGGTGCGAGACCGGGATCCATGACCATGCCTTCCGAACAAGTGAATCTTGCCACTGACAAGATGCGCTGTTGCGGGCCATCTTGTCAATGACTAGATTCATCGGCATGAGTCCGTACCACCACGGCGACCTCCGCCGGGCCGTGCTCGACGCCGCCGTCGCGGCCATCACCGAACACGGCCCCGCGGGGATCAGCCTTCGCGACCTCGCCCGGCGCGCGGGGGTCTCGCACGCCGGGCCGGTCCACCACTTCGGCGACAAGGCCGGGGTGCTGACCGCGCTGGCGGCAGAGGGGTTCGACCTGCTCGCGGACGCGCTCGCGGCCGAGGGCGAGCGGGATTTCGTCGAGGTCGGGGTGGCTTACGTACGCTTCGCGATCGAGCATCGCGCACATTTCGAGGTGATGTTCCGCCCCGAACTCCACCGCGAGGACGACCCGGCGCTGACCGCCGCCCGCGACCGCGCGGGAGCCCTGCTGACCAGCGGTGCGGCGTCGGTCAGCGACGACGCGATGGCAGGGGTCGCCGCGTGGTCGTTGATGCACGGCTTCGCGAACCTTTGGCTCACCGGCGCGCTGCGCGCCGAGCTTCAGGAGGACCCGGACACCGCTGCCCGCGCGATCGCCAGGATCCTGTTCCCGTGATCAGACCTGCGCCGTGGGCATGACGGTGAGCTGCTGGAGGTTCACCCGCGCCGGGAGCGAGGTCAGGAACGCCACGGTCTCGGCGATGTCCGCGGGCTTCAGCCAGGTCAGCGACTCGCGGGCGCCGTCCAGCCACTGCAAGGCGCCGGCGTCGGTGACGTGCCCCTGCAGTTCGGTCTCGACCAGGCCCGGCTCGATCGCCGCGACCCGAACACCCTTCGGCCCGAGGTCGGCGCGAAGGTTCTTCGACAGGTGCGTCACGTAGGCCTTCGAGGCGACGTACACGGCGAAGGACGGGAAGACGGCCTGCGCGCCGATGGACGAGGTGTTCACCAGGTCCGCGACGCCCTTCTCGGCCGCCGACGCGACAAGGTGCGGGACGAACGCGCCGATGGCGTTCATCAGACCTGTCATGTTGACGTCGATCATGCGCTGCCAGTCCTCGGTGGCGAGTTCGTCGATCGGCGCGGCCAGCATCACGCCGGCGTTGTTGAACAGGAGGTCCGCGCGGCCCAGTTCCGCTTCGATCTCGGCCGCCGCGGCCCGCATCGCCGCGGCGTCGGCGACGTCGGCGGCGAGCACGAGCGCGGTACCGCCGTCCCGCTCGATCTCCTTGGCCAGCGTCTCCAGCCGATCCGCCCGGCGGGCGATCAGCGCGACCGAAGCGCCGGAGGCGGCGAGCCGCCGAGCGGCCGCATCGCCGATCCCGCTGGACGCGCCGGTGACGACGGCGACCCTGTTCGCGTGTGAGTTCGTCATTTCTGTTTCTCCCAAGTGGACTCGTTCACGAGGTGACGAGTCCAGAAAACCGGGCTTCAAGAGGAGATGGCACGGTCTGTCCAGCCTGGGTCCGGCGGTACCAGTCAGGCCGCGCACGGAACTGTTACGTGCCCGTCGAGTTCCGCGGACACCGACCGGCCAGCGTGACCCGTATGCGAATCCGATCCCTAGCGCTCACGCTGGCCTTGATGACGGCCACCGCGGCCCCAGCGTCGGCCGTCATCGGTGGCGCGGAGTCCGCCACGCCCTACGGCTTCATGGTCTCCCTGCAATACGACTCGCCCCGCCCGGACGGACACCGGTGCGGGGCGGTGCTCATCGCGCCCCAGTGGGCGGTCACCGCGGCCCACTGCGCCAACACCCCGACCGGCTCGGCCGTCGGCGTCCCCCGCGGCTGGAAGGTCCGAGTCGGCTCGCTGGACACCACCACCGGCGGCGAAGTCACCGAAGTCGACAAGTTCTACCGGCGCATCGTCACGTACAACCCGCCCGGCGAGGACATCGCGGTGCTGCACCTGCGAAACCCCGTCCGAGCCGAACCCGTCCGGCTCGCCAAGACCACTCCCGCCGACGGCACGCCGGTCCGCATCCTCGGCTGGGGCGCGGCTTCGACCGGCTGCGGTGACTTCAAGGACCCGAAGTGCTTCCCCCGGAAGCTGCGCGAAGCGGACACCGAGGTCGTGCCGCTCGACCGGTGCTGGGATGACGACGGGCACACCCTGCCGTTGTGCGTCGGCCGTGCCGAACCGCCCGTCGGTCCGGGCACGACGGATTCCGGCGGACCCGCGTTGATCCGTTCGGGCGACGGCTGGGCGCTGGCCGGAACGGTCATCGGCCCGGGTATCAGGGGCGCCGACTTCCCCGACATGTACACCGACGTCTCGAAGAACGCCGCTTGGATCGACGGCATCGTGACCGGCACCCACGTGCCCCCGGACACCCCGGTCCCGAACGTGGAGGGCACGGCCGAGGTGGGCGACTGCAAGGGCGCGGTGGTGCGTGCCGCCGGCGCGCGTCCCGAAGACCCGGCGCTGGCGCTGACCAACGGCCATTGCGTGCCGAGCGGGCGGCCCGCACCGGGGAAGGCTCTGGTCGACCGGCCAGCCGACCTGCCGCGTCCGGTCACCATCGCCGACCGGGAGGGCTATCCGAAGACCAGCGCCCGCGCCACCCGGCTGGTCTACGCGACGATGACCGGCACCGACATCGCGCTGTACCGCTTGGACAAGACCTACGCCCAGCTGGCCAGGGAGGGTGCGAAGGTCTTCCGGCTGACCACCACCCCGATGCGCGCCGGAGACCGGCTCCTCATGGCCTACTCCAGCAGCCGGCCGAGCTGCACGGTGGAGGCCGTGGTGCCGCATCTGCGCGAGGCCGGCTATCAGCAGGACGACGCGGTTCGCTACGCGCCGAGCGACACCTGTGTGAGCGGACCCGGCTACTCCGGTTCCGTGCTGCTCTCCCGCGACGGGAACACGGTCATGGGCATCAACAACACCCACAACCGTGACGGCGAGCGCTGCACCGAAGGCAACCCGTGCGAGGTCGGCCGGAACGGGACCGTGAAGGCGCTGAAGGGCCGCAGCTACGGCCAGCAGGTCCATCGGATCGCGGCCTGTCTGACCCAGGGATCCCGGCTCGACCTGCGACGATGTGCCCACGAAAAATAATTCCCACCGGCTGTCGAATCGGCGGGACGCTCTTCGTGTAGGTGGTGACAAGCCGCTTCGACTTCGGGAGGACGCCATGACCCAGTACCTGATCAGCCTCTACCAGCCCGACGGCCCCGTCCCGCCGCCGGAGTTCCTGGAGCCGATCGCGCGCAAGATCCAGGCGCTCGACGACGAGATGAAGGCCGCGGGGGTCTGGGTCTTCGCCGGCGGTCTCCACCCGCCGACCACCGCGACCGTGCTGCGGGCCAAGGAGAACGGCGAGATCGCGATGACCGACGGCCCGTACGTCGAGGGCAAGGAGCATCTCGGCGGCTTCACCATCCTCGAAGCGCCGGATCTGGACGCCGCGCTCGAATGGGCCCGGCGGGTCACCGAGATCACCTACCTCCCGGTCGAGGTCCGGCCGTTCCAGGGCGACGAAGGTCCTTCGTGCGTGTGACCACCGAGGAAATCGGACGCGTCTTCACCGAGGAGTACGGCCGCGCCGTGGCCGTACTGGTCCGGGTCTTCGGCAGCATCGACATCGCCGAGGAAGCCGTCCAGGACGCTTTCGCCGAGGCGGTGGACCGCTGGCCGTCCAGCGGTCCACCGCCGAGCCCCGCGGGCTGGATCATCACGACCGCCCGCAACAAGGCCATCGACCGGTTGCGCCGGGAAGCCGCGCGCGACGACAAACACGCCCAGGCCGCGCTGATCAGCGCGGCCGACGAGCCGGTGGAGGAGGGTCCCGTGCGTGACGACCGGTTACGGCTGATCTTCACCTGCTGCCACCCCGCGCTGGCCGTCACCGCGCAGGTCGCGCTGACACTCAAACTGCTGGGCGGGCTGACCACCGGCGAGATCGCGCACGCGTTCTTCGTCCCCGAAACGACGATGGCGCAACGGCTGGTCCGGGCGAAGGGGAAGATCCGCGCCGCGAAGATCCCGTACCGCGTCCCGGACGACGCCGATCTGCCGGACCGGCTGAGGTCGGTGCTCGCCGTGATCTACCTCGTGTTCAACGAGGGGTACACGGCCACTTCGGGCGACCGGCTGGTCCGGGAGGACCTGTGCGCGGAGGCGATCCGGCTCGGCAGGCTGCTGACCGCGCTCATGCCCGACGAACCGGAGGCCACCGGGCTGCTGGCGCTGATGCTGCTCACCGAGTCGCGCCGCGCGGCCCGCACCGGGGCGGACGGCGAAGTCGTGCTGCTGGCGGAGCAGGACCGCTCACGGTGGGACCGCGAGCTGATCTCCGAAGGGCAGGCGCTGGTCCGTGCCTGCCTGCGGCGGAACCAGCCGGGGCCGTACCAGATCCAGGCGGCGATCAACGCCGTCCACAGCGACGCCGCCGACGCGGCGAGCACGGACTGGTCGCAGATCGTCCAGCTGTACGACCTGCTGCTGGCGGCGAATCCGACGCCGATCGTCGCGCTCAACCGGGCCGTCGCGGTCGCCGAAGTGGACGGCCCCGATACGGCCCTCGCCGTGATCGACGACCTCGGACTGGACGAATACCACCTGTACCACGCCATCCGCGCGGATCTGCTGCATCGCCTCGGCAGGCCGGAGGAGTCGGCGCGGGCCTACGAAGCGGCGATCCGACGGGCGGAGAACAGCGCCGAACGGCGGCTGCTGGAACGGAAGCTGGCCGCGGTCAGTCCGTGATCAGCCGTGCCGGGCCGGGTCCCTTGGCGGCGAGGACGTCACCGGGGTTCACCAGCACGCACTGCTCGAAGGACAGACAGCCGCAGCCGATGCATTCGGTGAACCGGTCCCGCATGCATTCCAGCTGCTCGATGCGCTTGTTCAGTTCGTCGCTCCAGCATTGGGAAGCCCGCTGCCAGAACGCCTGGTCCGGCGCGGCGCCCTCCGGCAGGAAATCGAGCACTCCGCCGATCACCTCCAGCGGGATGCCGAGGTGGTGCGACGCGCGGATGAACGCGACCAGGCGGAGCGTGCTGCGGGGGTAGCGGCGCTGGTTCCCGCTGGTCCGCCTGCTGCTGATGAGGCCTTGGCGTTCGTAGAAGCGCAGGGCGGAGGTGGCGACGCCGCTGCGCCGGGACAGCTCGCCGATGGTGAGTTCGGACGGCGGTTCGGACATGGTCACGATCCTAGCTTGACTTCAACCCTTGTTTAAGTTTCATGCTGGAGTCATGACAGCACAGGGGACCTCCGAAATGACCATCCACAAGGGACATTGGCCGACCCCGGACGGGGAGACGGTCGTGGTGGCACGGGAATGGCCGGACGCCGACGCGGCACGGGCGGCGTTCAAGAGCCACGAAGGACTCGTTTCCTTCACCGCGTACGAGGGCATCGATCACGACGGCGCCTTCACCTACGAGCAGTGGACCAGCGAAGACGCCATCCAGGGCCTGGACGGCGCGCCCGTGTTCCACCTCTACCGAGGCCACCGCGGCGAAGGAACGCCAGGCTGCCTCGTGATCGTCTCGGTCGAGTTCGAAGGACCCGACGAGCGGCGGCAACGTGACTGGATCGACCTCGTCTTCGAAGCGCTGGCATCCGAACCCGCGCGACCCCAAGGCGGGATCTCGGGGTTCTTCCACGTGAGCACCGACGGGACCCGCGTGCTGAACTACGCCGAATGGACCAGCGCCGAAGCCCACCTCGCCGCGCTCGCGGCACCCGGCGCCGACGGAATCGGGACGACGGACGCGTGGAAGAAGGTGCAGACCTACCCGGGGATGTCGGGCGGGTCGGTCAAACGGTACCGCCCGGTCTTCTCGGCGGTGGCGGCATGAAGCCGATCCTGGTCGCGGGCGCCACGGGCAACGTCGGCTCGCAAGTGGTCGCCCAGTTGCGAGCGCGAGAGGTCCCGGTCCGGCCGCTGAGCCGTAATCCGCCGACGGACGGCGTCCGCGGCGACCTGTCGAAACCGGAAACCATCGCGCCGGCGCTCGACGGCGTCGACACGGTGTTCCTGATGCTCGGCGGTCCCGCCGAGGCGCTGATGCCCACGGTGTCGCTGCTCGGAGAACGGGTGAAGCGCGTGGTGTTCCTTTCCTCGGGCGCCGTCGACGATTCACTGGCGGAGCAGGACAACGCCATCGGCGCCTGGCATCGCACCGTCGAGGAGGCGATCGAAGCCGCCGGCCTGGAATGGACTTTCCTGCGCCCGCACGGATTCGCGACCAACACCCTCGGCTGGGCGCCGTCGATCCGCGCGGACGGCGTCGTCCGCGGCGCGTACGGCGAGGCGTCGATGCCGCTGATCCACGAGAAGGACATCGCCGCGGTGGCCGTCGAGGCGCTGACCGGTGACGGACACGCTGGAGCGAAGTACGTGCTCACCGGCACACGCCCGATGACACAGGCAGAGCAGGTCCGGATCATCGGCGAGGCCGCCGGACGTCCGGCGCGCTGGGAGGAGATCCCGCTCGACGAAGCACGAGCCGACCTGCTCACCAAGATGCCGGACTTCGTCGTGGACACGATGCTGGGCGGCTTCCGCGGTCTGGTGACGAAACCGGGCGAAGTCACCTCCACCGTCCAGGACGTCACCGGCAGGCCGGGGCTGGACTTCGAGGTCTGGGCGGCCGAACACGCCGCCGCGTTCCGGTAAGCTCGGGTTCGTGTCGACACCGGTTCATGCCGCGGTGGTCCACTAGCCGCCGTTCCCGACCTTGTCCCCCGACGAGCCACGCCCGCGGGGTCTCTTCGCCGCGGGCGGATCCAGGAACGGAAATCATGAACCCCCTGTCCACAAAGGACGGTGGTCGGCGCTGGCTGACCACCGTCGGCACGAACATGCCCCGAACCGTCGTCGCGATCGACGATCGCGTCACCGCCGGCGAGGCGTTCCGGCTCGCCGTGTCCGGCACCGGTCTCGCCTGGCACGGCGACTTCCCCGGCGCGCGGAACCTTCTCGCCGCGATGTCCCGTCGCTGCGGCACCGCGGCCGGGAAACCCTTTCCGGAGCAGCGGAACCATCGGGCGCGCCGGGCGCGGATCCTCGGCAGGCTCCTGATCCCGCTGGACCCCGGCCACGTCCTGCCGCTGCGCCGCGGGCCGGACGTGCGTGCGGCCTGCACCGAGGTCTTCGGACCTTCCGACGTCGCCTCACTGGTGTCCTTGCGCGAGCTGCTCGGCGTCGTCGGCGCCCACGAATGGCGGGTGAAGGGCGTCGAAATCCCAGCGCTCGGCGCGAAAATCCATCCGCATCACGGGGTCTTCTCCCCGGTCCGCGGCGAGTACGTCGACCTGGTGGCGAGAACTCCCTTGCCTGCCAAGGAATTGGCGTTCGACATCGGCACTGGCACCGGCGTTCTCGCCGCGGTCCTCGCGTATCGAGGGGTCGAGCGCGTGGTGGCGACGGACAACGAGCCGCTCGCGCTCGCCTGCGCGCGGGACAACTTCGCGCGTCTCGGTCTCGGCGGGATCGAAACCCTTGAGGCGGACGTGTTCCCGCCGGGCCGCGCGCCGCTGGTCGTCTGCAATCCGCCGTGGCTGCCCGCCCGCGCGCACACCCCGCTCGAACGCGCCGTCTACGACCCGGGAAGCCGGATGCTCAAGGCGTTCCTCGACCGGCTGCCCCGGCACCTCGAACCCGGCGGGGAGGCGTGGCTGATCCTGTCCGACCTCGCCGAGCTGCTGGGCCTGCGCACACGCGACGAACTCCTCGACATGTTCGAGCGGTCCGGCCTCGAAGTCCGGAGCCGGGAGGACATCCGGCCGAGGCATCCGCGAGCCAACGCGCAGGAGATCACGACGCTGTGGCAACTCACAACCCGAGCAACACCCGTGCCTGACTGATGAACACGCGGGCGGCGGGGCTGACCGGCCCCTCCGTCCGCCAGGCCAGCGCCAGTTTCGCCCGCAGCCCGGCGGGCCGCGTGATCTCCATGGCGTGCAGTTCCGTGTAGTGCGTCGCCAGCGACATCGGCACCACGGCGACGCCGAGCCCGCGACCGACCAGTTCGGCGACGACGTTCGGATCGCCCGCCTCCAGGGTCACCCTCGGCTGGGCACCGTCGGCGAGGAACGCCGCGTCGACGATCGCGCGCATGCCGGTGCCCTTCGGCAGGCTCACCAGAGACCGGCTTTCCAGCTCCGTCAGCGTGATCGTGGCCTGGCCGGCGAGCGGATCCTCCGGCCCGGAGACGGCGACGAGCGGCTCGTCGAGGACGACCTCCAGGCCGATCCCCGGCGGCGGTTCGCCGGAGACCCCGATCAGCGCGACGTCGAACCGGCCGTCGGCGACGCCCGCGAGCAGGACGTCGGAGGTCGCCTCGGCGAGCGTGATGTCGACCGCCGGGTGCCGTTCGTGGAAACGCGCGAGCAGATCCGGCAGGTTGACCGGGCCACGCGAGGACACCATGCCCATCGCGACCTGGCCGCGGACCAGCCCGGTGAGATCGTCGACCGCCTGCCGCACCCCGGCGACGGCGGCGAGCGCGGCCCTCGCGTGCGGGAGCGCGGCGGCGCCGACCTCGGTCAGCCGGACCGCCCTGGCCGACCGGTCGAGCAACGGCTGCCCGAGTTCGCGTTCGAGGCGGCGGATCTGGGCGCTGACGCCGGGCTGCGCGACGTGCAGCCGCTCGGCGGCGCGGGTGAAGTTCGCTTCCTCGGCCACCGCGACGAAGTATTCGAGCTGACGCAGTTCCATAACCGATGATTCTAGTTGCCAGACAAACCAGATCTTGGACTTCTGGTCGAATCGGGCTCACGCTGGTGACATGACCACGATGCTCCGCTCCGGCGACCCGGATTACGACAACGAACTCGCCGGTTTCCAGACCGCAGTGCCCCGCCGTCCCGACGTCATCGTGCCCGCCGCGTCGGCCGCCGACGTCGTCGAGGCCGTCCGTCACGCCGCCGAGCACGACCTCCCCATCGCCGTCCACTCGACGGGGCACGGCGTGGGCGTCCCCTTCGTGGGCGGCGTCCTCGTCACCACCCACCGGATGACCGGGATCCGGATCGAAGACGGCGTCGCACGCGTCGAAGCGGGCGTGCGCTGGGGTGCGGTCATCGAAGCGGCCGCGGAACACGGGCTCGCGCCGCTGAGCGGCTCCTTCCCCGGCGTCGGCGTCGTCGGCTACACCCTCGGCGGCGGGTTCAGCCTGCTCGGCCGCAAGTACGGCCTGGCCGCCGACCAGGTGACCGCGATCGAGGTCGTGACCGCCGACGGTGAACTCCGCCGCGCCACCCCGGACACCGAAAGCGACCTGTTCTGGGCGCTGCGCGGCGGCCGGGACAACTTCGGGATCGTCACCGCGCTGGAGTTCCGCCTGGTCCCGGTCACCCGGCTGTACGGCGGCAGCCTGCAGTTCGGCACCGAATCGCTGTCCGCGGTGCTCCGCGCCTGGCGCGACTGGGCCGCGGAGATGCCGCGCGAGATGACGTCGTCGCTGGGCATGGTCCCGATGCCGGATCTGCCGATGGTGCCCGAACCACTGCGCGGGCAACACGTCGCGCAGATCCGGGTCGCCTATCTCGGTGACGCCGCCGAGGGCGAGCGCCTCGTCGCCCCGCTGCGCGCCGCCGCGCCCGTCCTGGGTGACACGCTCGCCGAGCTCCCGTTCACCGAATCGGGCAAGATCGCGAACGAGCCGCCCTTCCCGCACGGCTACCGCGCCGACAACGCCACCGTGTCCGAACTCAACGACACGATGCTCGACGCGATCCTCGAACACGCCGGCCCGGGCACCCCGGTGCCGACCGTCGTCCTGCTGGACCTCCTCGGCGGCGCGCTGTCCGACGCGCCCGAGCACCCCGGCGTCGGCTGGGACCGTGAAGCGAGCTTCACCGTCCGGGCGCTGTCCGTGGTGGACGACGCTTCGATCGCCGAGATCCGGAGCGCGCACGCGAAGCTGTTCGACGCGCTGAAGCCCTGGTCGACCGGCAAACTGCTGACCTTCGTCTACGGCGAGAGCGGCGCGGGCGAGGAAGCGTCCAAGGTGTACTCCCCGGCCGATCTGCGGCGGCTCGCCGCGGTCAAGGCGGCCGTCGACCCGGCGAACCGGTTCCGGCTGACGCATAACGTCGAACCCGCGCGTGACGCTGGGTGATCCTGGGAAATCGCAGGTAGGAGGCCTCGGCACGGGGCGAAGGCGCGGAGAACGGCACCCGTATACTTCCGGGCCGACACGCCATTAGGGGGCACTGTGCGCACTTTGGACCATGACGAGTTCCTCGCCATGCGCCGGTTCCCCGCCCTCGACGGCCTGCGGGCGATCGCGGCGACCATCGTGATCTTCTTCCACTTCGCGGGTCCGAAGTGGAACTGGCTGTCCGGCTGGGTCGGTGTCTACATCTTCTTCGTGCTGTCCGGGTTCCTGATCACGACGCTGCTGCTGCGTGAACAGGACCGGACCGGCCGGATCTCGCTTTCGGCCTTCTACCTGCGGCGCGTGTTCCGGATCCTGCCGCCGTACCTGGCGATCCTCGGCGGGATCATCGTGTTCGTGTGGCTACGCGGGGAGTTCTACAGCCGTGACTTCCCGCACGCGCTGAAGTACTACCTGACCTTCTTCAACGAATTCCTGCCCGGCAGCGACTCCCCCACGGGCGGCCAGGACAACTTCTTCAGCGGCTCCTGGACGCTGGGCATCGAGGAGAAGTTCTACCTGGTCTGGCCGTTCCTGCTGGTGGTCGCGGGCGCGGTCGGGCTGGCCGCGGCGTGGCGCAAGCTCGCGCTGGCTTTCGCCGCGTTCGCCCTGATGGCCGGGCTGGTGGGAGTCACCGGCGGCTGGGTCCCCGGGCCGAACGCGCCGATCTACGAGTCGACCGTGCACTACGCGATCCTGCTGATCGGCTGCGTGCTGGCGGTCGCGATGCACTACCGCCGGTCCTACGCGGTGGTCAAACCGCTGACCCATCCGCTCGCGGCGATCCCGGTGTTCGGCGCGTTCGCCGTGCTGCACGTCAACATGGAAAGCCTGTGGCGGGAGTCCGGCAGCAACCTCGGGCTCCTGATCGCCTACGGCGTTCTTTCCGCGCTGTTGCTGGTCGTGCTCGTGTCTCCGGGACCGCTGCGGTGGCTGCTGGCCACGAAGGTGATGCGGTTCGTCGGTGAGCGGTCGTACTCGCTCTACCTGCTGCAGGGCCCGGTGCACTTCGTGGTGGTGCAGGCGATCCCGCCGCTGGGCCAGCACCGGATGATCAGCGCGCTGGCCGTGTTCGCGGTCGGGCTCGCGATCGCGGACCTGATCCACCGCTGGGTCGAGCAGCCGATGATCCTCACCGGCAAGAAGCTGATCGCGCGCCGCCAGGAGAACAAGGCACTGCGTGCGGCCGAAGCCGAACTCAAGCGCCCGGAAGCCGTCGAAGCCCCCAGCGGCGCGCGCTGACCCTTCCGCGTTTCGTCCTCTGGATGCGGTCCTTGCGCGTGCAACTACCGCATCCAGAGGACTGGATGCGGGTGCGTCAGCGCGAGATGGTGACGATCGGGATCACCCGATCGGTCTTCTTCTCGTAGTCGGCGAAGCCCGGCATCAAGCTGACCATCTTCGCGTACAGCCGGTCACGCTCGGCGCGGTCTTCGAGCACGACGGTCGCGGTCGCGTCGAACTTCTCCGTGCCGACCTCGATGGTGACCTTCGGGTTCGCGACGATGTTGTGGTACCAGGCCGGGTTCTTGTCCGACCCGGCGTACGACGCGGCGACGACGTACTTGCCGTCTTCCTCCGCGTACGCGAGCGGCGACGTGCGAGGCTCGCCGCTCTTCGCCCCGGTGGTGGTGAGGAGCAACAGCGAGCCACCCTCGAACGGGCCGCCCACCTTCCCCTCGTTCTCGCGGAACTCCTTGATGATGTTCTTGTTCCAGTCGAGCGCTTCGGACAACTTTTCCTCCAGTATCGATCTTCTCGATACCGAGGCTACTCAGCCTTCACGGGCCTTGCGACGCTGTTCTTCGGCGCGCTCCCGGCACTTGCGCAGGAATTCTTCGTCGTCCGCGGCGCTCGTCGCGGCGAAGCGGCCCGGCCGGTCGTACTCCGGGAACGACGGCGTCTCCCGTTCGTAGCGGCCGCGCGGGGCGCGGGCGGCGTGCTGCGGGCGACCGGCGACCAGCCAGACGATCGAGCCGATCAGCGGGACGAGCAGCACCAGCAGCAGCCACATCCCCTTGGGCATGTTCCGGCACGATCCCTCGTCCGTGGTGATCACGTCGACGATGCAGAAGATCCACAGACCGAGCGTGAGAACGCCGAACAAACCATTGAAATACAGCATCGAAAGACTCCCCAGTTCCAGATGACCGGGGTAAGTATTAGCACAGGAGGGCGTCGAGAATTCCCGCGGCCACTCGCCGCGCCTGCGCTTCCCCGGGGCACCGCTTGGGTCCTGCTCCGAACGGACGTGTCGCCAGGTCCACCTCGACCACTTCGCCGCCGACCCACCGCCGGGTGACGCGGACCGGCGGATCCTCACGCAGGATCCGGTCGAGCAGATCCTCGACGTCCTCGCCGGGCAGGCGGGCGGCCAGCGCCTTGCCGAGCAGCCTGGCCGTCGCGTCACAGGCCTGCACCAAGAGCCCGATCCGCGCGGCCGTCCGCTCGTCGGCGTCACCGCAGGTTTCGACCAGCCGCCGCATGGCCTCCTCGGCGCCGGCCCCGATCTCCGTGTGCGGATGGTAAGCGCCGGAAACCTCCACGATGTCGCGGGAAACGTCCGGCAGCCCGAGGTCCGCGGCCAGCACGGCCACCGGCACCGTCCACAAGGTCCGCTCCACCGGCTCGTCCCGCGTTTCCCTGGCGAGCGCGAAAGCCTTGTCCCGCAGCGATCCCATCGGCGCGAGCTCGGCGAGCACCAGCGCCCGCCGTCGCGGGTGGTCCTCCGGGCGGCTGAACCGGGCGACGTTCGCCCGGAGCCACCGGACGCCTCCCGGTTCGACGTCCTGGGGCACCGGCGGGACGGGGGCTTCGATCAGTGGATCGTCCATACCGTGACGCTAAGTGCGGAACGCTTCGGTCACGGCCGAAACATGAGCACAGCGTCGTTGTTATGGTGACCGGGTGACGGCCGTGTCGGAGGCAACCGAAGTCGACGGCGCGGGGCGGACGGCGCAACCGCGCCAGCTCATCGTGACCGTGTACGGCCTCTACTCACGAGGTGAGGGCGGCTGGCTCTCCGTCCGCTCCCTGATCGACCTGCTGGCAGGCGTGGACGTCGAGGAACCGGCCGTCCGGTCGTCGATCTCCCGGCTGAAGCGGCGCGGGATCCTTTCCGCGGTACGCCGGGGCGGGGCCGCGGGTTACGAACTTTCCGAAACCGCGCTGGCGATCCTGCGGGAGGGCGACGAGCGGATCTTCCGCCGCGAACGCGCCACCCCCGGCGACGGCTGGCTGCTCGCGGTGTTCTCCGTCCCGGAAGCCGAACGGCACAAAAGGCATGTTCTTCGCACGCAGCTCGCCCGGCTCGGTTTCGGGACGGCGTCGTCCGGGGTCTGGATCGCGCCCGCGCATCTGCGGGACGCGACGTCCGACATGCTCCGGCGGCTCGAACTCGAGGGTTACGCCGATCTCTTCCACGCCGAGCACCTCGCGTTCGGCGACGTGCGGGAGAAGATCCGCGACTGGTGGGACCTCGATCAGCTCGAGTCGCTGTACACCGCCTTCCTCGACGAGCACGCGGCCGCGCTCCGGCGGTGGCAGCGGCGCAAGACCACGGACGAGGCCGAAGCGTTCGCCGACTACGTCCGGGTGCTGACCGACTGGCGGCGGCTGCCCTACCTCGACCCCGGTCTGCCCGCCGAACTGCTGCCATCGGGCTGGGCGGGGATCCGGGCGGCGGACCTGTTCTTCACGCTGCACGCGCGGCTGGGCGAAGCCGCGGCCGCGCACGTCTCACGCACACTGCCCTAGACCACCGCGAAGCCCTGCACCTCCACCAGCGCCTCGACGTCCCAAAGACGGCTGACGCCGATCCCCGCCATCGCGGGGTACTCGCTCCCGGCCAGCCGTTTCCACACCGCGCCGATCTCGCGCGCGTGGGCGCGGTAGTCGTCCATGTCGACGATGTAGATGGTCACGCTGCACAGGTCCGACGGTTGTCCGCCCGCCGCGCGCAACGCGGTGAGCAGGTTGGACAGCGCGCGTTCGAACTGCTCGACCACCCCGTCCCCGACGATGCGGTTCTCCTCGTCCAACGCCGTCTGACCGGCGAGGAAGACGAATCTCCCGGTCGCGGCGACCGCGTGCGAGAAGCCGGAAGGGCGACCGAGCTCGGGCGGGTTGATGCGCTCCATACGGGTCACCATATCCCGTATCGTTGACGGTCGTACATACCGCGACATACCCTGGGCGACGTGCGTATCGCGGTGTTAGGCGGCGGCCCGGCGGGGCTCTACTTCGCCACGCTGGCGAAACAGCTCCATCCCGATCACGAGATCACCGTCTGGGAGCGCAACGCGCCCGACGACACCTTCGGGTTCGGGGTGGTGTTCTCCGACGAGACGCTCGGCGGGATCGAACACGCCGATCCGGTGATCCACGCCGCCATGCGCCGCGAGTTCGCGCGCTGGGACGACATCGACGTCCACTTCCGCGGCACGGTGCACACCTCCGGCGGGCACGGGTTCGCCGCGATGAGCCGCAAACGGCTGCTCGGCATCCTGCAGGAACGCTGCGCGGAACTCGGCGTCGACGTCCGTTTCCGCACCGAGGCGCCGAGCGCGGCCGCGGCGAGCGCCGAGTACGACCTCGTCGTCGCGGCGGACGGCGTCAACTCCCCGACCCGCAACGCGCTCGCCGAGAGCTTCCGGCCGAGCCTCCAGACCCGGCGCTGCAAGTACATCTGGCTCGGCACGGATCTCGTGTTCGACGCCTTCAAGTTCTACGTGCTGGAAACCCCGCACGGGATCATGCAGATCCACGGCTATCCGTACAGCGACACCGCGAGCACGTTCATCCTCGAACTGCACGAGGACGTCTGGGAGCGCGCGTTCGGTGAGATCGCCGCGACCTCGCTGGCGCCGGGCGAGAGCGACGAGAAGTCCATCGAGGTCATCCGTGACCTGTGCGCGGACGTCCTCGGCGACCACCAGGTGTTCGCCAACAACTCGAAGTGGACCGCGTTCGCCACCGTGCGCTGCGCGAGCTGGCGGCACGAGAACGTCGTCCTCCTCGGTGACGCCGCGCACACGGCACATTTCTCCATCGGCTCCGGCACGAAACTCGCCATGGAGGACGCGCTCGCACTCGCCGCCTGCCTGCACGAACAGGCCGATCTCTACAGTGCACTCGAAGCCTACGAAGCCGAGCGCCGCCCGGTCGTCAACTCCACTCAGCGTGCCGCACAGGCGAGCCTGGAGTGGTTCGAGAACATGGGCCAGTACACCCACCAGGATCCGGCGCAGTTCGCGTTCAACATCCTCACCCGCAGCCGTCGCGTCACCTACGACAACCTCCGGCTGCGCGATCCCGAGTTCGCCGCGGAACTGGACACCTGGTTCGCGTCCACTTTGGACTCCGACGTCCGGCCACCGATGTTCCAGCCGTTCCGCATCGGGAGCCTCGACCTGCCGAACCGTGTCGTCGTCTCGCCGATGGACATGTACTCCTCCGAAGACGGCGTCCCGACCGATTTCCACTTGGTGCACCTGGGAAGCAAAGCGCTCGGCGGCGCCGGGCTGGTCATGACGGAGATGGTTTGCGTCTCCGAGACCGGCCGGATCACCCCGGGCTGCGGCGGCCTCTACACCGAAGAACAAGAGCAAGCGTGGAAACGGGTCGCCGACTTCGTCCACGGCCACACCCCCGCGCGCATCGGTGTCCAGCTGGGGCATTCGGGACGCAAGGGCTCCACGAAACTGATGTGGGACGGCATCGACCAGCCGCTCCCCGAAGGCAACTGGGAGATCTGCGCCCCGTCCGCGATACCGTACAGCGAAGCGAATCAGACCCCGCGCGAACTCACGATCACTGAACTACAAGAGATCCGCGACCAGTTCGCCCAGTCCGCCCGAGCCGCCGCGCGGGCAGGGTTCGACCTCCTCGAACTCCACTGCGCGCACGGCTACCTGCTGTCGTCGTTCCTGTCCCCGCTGACCAACCGGCGCACCGACGAGTACGGCGGCTCGCTGGAGAACAGGCTGCGGTTCCCCCTCGAAGTCTTCGACGCCGTCCGCGCGGCCTGGCCCGCCGAGCGGCCGATGACGGTCCGCATCTCCGCGACCGACTGGTACGACGGTGGGATCGACGTCGACGACGCCGTCGAGATCGCCCGCGCGTTCGCCGAGCACGGCGTGGACGGCATCGACGTGTCGACCGGTCAGGTCGTCAGCGAGGAGAAGCCCGCGTACGGCCGCAGTTACCAGACGCCGTACGCGGACCGCATCCGCAACGAGATCGGGCGCGAGTACGACATCGCGGTGATCGCCGTCGGCGCGATCTCCTCCTACGACGACGTCAACTCGCTGATCCTGGCGGGCCGCGCCGATCTGTGCGCGCTCGGCAGGACCCACCTTTACGATCCACAGTGGACACTGCACGCCGCCGCCGACCAGGGTTATCCGATGCCGTGGCCGAAGCAGTTCGCGGCGGGCAGCCGGAAACCGCAGGGCGGCCGCACCGACGGGCCGAAACCACGGCTGGAACTGCTGCGTTCCGGCGAAACCGGCACCGCGCACGCCCGCTGGCGACCTGGGAGCGACCGATGACCGCCTTCGCACTGAGCCCCGAACAGCAGGCCTTCGCCGACGAGGTCCGGCGGCTGGGTGCCGAGAAGCTCCGCCCACTGGCCGAATCCGGCACCGAAGGCGCGGTGAACCGGCCCCTGCTCAAGGAAATGGGCGCGCTCGGCCTGCTCGCCCGGCTCTTCCCCGGCGTCGACGGCGGCAGCCCGAGCCGGGAAGCCGCCGCGACGGATCTCTGCATCCTGCGGGAATCCCTGTCCAGCCAGAGCACCGAAGCCGAGACGGCGTTGGCGCTCCAGGGTTTGGGCACTTATCCGGTGTTGCAGTCCGGGCAAGATTCGCAAGTCTCGAAATGGGTGCCCGCCGTGGCCGCGGGTGACGCCGTCGCCGCTTTCGCGCTCACCGAGCCGAACGCGGGCTCGGACGCGGCGGCACTGGAGCTCGCCGCCGAACCCGACGGCGACGGCTGGCGTCTCACCGGCGAGAAGATGTGGATCTCCAACGCCCCCGAGGCCGATTTCTACAGCGTTTTCGCCCGCACCACCCCGAAAGCGGGCTCGCGTGGGGTGTCCGCGTTCGTCGTTCCCGCCGACCGCGCCGGGTTGTCGGGCGAGCACCTCGACCTCGTCAGCCCGCATCCCATCGGCACCCTGGTCTTCGACGGCGTCCGCGTGGAACGGGACGAGCTGCTCGGTGAACAGGACCGCGGCTTCGGCGTGGCGATGCGGACCCTGGACCTGTTCCGGCCGAGTGTCGGCGCGTTCGCCGTCGGGATGGCGCAGGCCGCGCTCGACGCCGCCGTCGCCCACGCCCAGAGCCGTGTCGCTTTCGGCGGGCCGTTGCTGAAGCAGCAGACCGTCGCGCACACCCTGGCCGAAATGGCGACCCGCACCGAGGCGTCGCGCCTGCTCGTCTACGCCGCCGCGGCCGCGTACGACGCGGGCGAGCGGAACCTCGCGGGCCGCGCCGCGATGGCGAAACTGTTCGCCACCGAGACCGCGCAGTACGTCGTCGACTCGGCCGTGCAGATCCACGGCGCGCGGGCGCTGCGGCGAGGGCATCTGCTCGAACACCTCTACCGCGAGGTCCGCGCGCCGCGGATCTACGAAGGCGCGTCCGAAGTGCAGCGGACGATCATCGCGCGATCGCTGACTTCTTCTTGACCGGGCGGCGGTCGAGGTACCACTGCGTCGCGAGGATGACCAGCGTCGGGCTCAGCCACGCCGTGATCGCGGCGACCGATTGGGTCAAGGCGATCTCGCTGCCGCCGAAGGTGGTCTCCAGCTGCGGTTGCAGCGTGATCAGCGCGATCGGCCCGACCACCCGGCTGACGATGATCGACATGGTCAGCGCGAAACTGCGGATCATCCAGCGGCGGTGATCGCCGAACCGGCGCTGCCTCGCCGCGCGCCAGCCGGCGAACGTGCACGCCAGCCACAGCACGCCGGCCACGACGTTGGCCACCCGCGTCGCCGGGCCGAACGGGCTCATCGCGCCGACGGTCAGCGCCAGCAGACCGGCCGGGAGCACCCCGGCGAAGACGTACACCCGGCCGATCTTCCGGTGCACCGCCGGATACTTCGCGCGGAACCACGGCCAGATCTGCAACAGCGCGCCGACCATCGCGATCGAGCCGAACAGCACGTGCGCCGAGAGGAACCAGTAGTGCGAGGTGAACCCCGGCGGCTGCGGCACCCTCGACTGCGACGGGTCCAACGACAGATACGGCGGCATCGAAAAGGCCAGGAACACCACGACGACGGCCGCCATCGGGCCGACCCACGGCCTTCGCCACCACGTTTTTCGTGGCGCCGACTCCGGCCGGTCACGTCGTTCGAGCCTGACGGTCATCACAATCCCCCGCGTTTCCGGTAGCGGCAACAACTTTCCGCTGCCGAACCTAGGACGCGGGACCACCGGGAAGAATGGAGCGGACCGCCGGTTCGATGGTGGAGCAGGCCCTACCGCCGTCCGCCGCGCACCCGCTCGACGATGTCGCGGTACACCAGCCCGCTCTGTTTGATCGTCCGTGCCTGCGTCTCCCGGTCGACCCGCACGAGACCGAGCCGTTTCGCGTAGCCGTACGCCCATTCGAAACTGTCCAAAAAGGACCAGGCGAAATAGCCGCGGACGTCCGCACCCGCCCGCCGCGCGGCGGCCGTGGCGGCGATGTGCGCGGACAGGTATCCGGCACGGTCTTCGTCGCGGACGAAGCCGTTCTCGTCGGGGACGTCGGCGAACGCGGCGCCGTTCTCGGTGACGTAAAGCGGCAGCCCCGGATAGTCGCGGCTGATCCGGACGAGCAGTTCGGTGAGCTTGTGCGGCAGGATCTCCCAGCCCAGCACCGTCGACGGCGCCCCGAACGGGACCTTGCGGAACGCGGGCATCCCGAAGTGCTCCACGGCGTTCCCGTTCTCCTCCACTCCGGAGTACCGCGTCCCGAAGTAGTAGTCGACGCCGAGGAAATCGAGCGGGGCCGCGATGATCGACGGATCCCAGGGCTCCGACGGCAGGCGGATGCCGTGGCGCGCGAGGGTCTCCAGCACGTCTTCCGGGTACCGGCCGTGGACGAGCGCGTCGAGGTAGAACCTCGTCCCGAGCCCGTCCTCGAAGCGGGCGGCGGCCCGGTCGGCCTCGCTCGGCGTGGCCGGGTCGGCGGTGCTCAGGTTGAGCGTGATGCCGAACTCGGTCCCGGGCGGCGCGAGCTCCCGCATCCGCCGCACGGCGAGGCCGTGGCCGAGCAGCAGGTGATGCGCCGCGGCCATCCCCGCCTCCGGGTCCCGGCGGCCGGGCGCCATCACCCCGTGGACGTAACCGTGCATGGCCGTGCACCACGGTTCGCTCAGCGTGGTCCAGTGGCGGACCCGGTCGCTCAACCGCTCGAACACGAGCATCGCGTAGTCGGCGAACCGGACGGCGGTGTCGCGCGCGGGCCAGCCGCCCGCGTCTTCGAGGTGCTGCGGCAGATCCCAGTGGTACAGCGTCAGCCAGGGATCGATGCCGTTGTTGAGCAGTTCGTCGGCCAGCCGGTCGTAGAAGGCGATGCCTGCCGGGTTCACGCCGCCGCGTCCACGCGGCTGCACGCGGGGCCAGGAAACGGAGAAGCGGTAGGTGTCGACGCCGAGTTCCTTGAGCAGCGCGACGTCCGCGGGCATGCGGTGGTAGTGGTCGCAGGCGACCTCGCCGGTGTCCCCGTTGTCGACCGACCACGGGGACCGGGCCCAGGTGTCCCAAATGGACGGTGTTCTTCCGTCTTCGGCGACCGCGCCTTCGACCTGGTACGCCGAACTGCCGACACCCCACCGGAAGTCCGGCGGCAAGGTGCCGATGAGCTCGTCGTCCCCCGTCATGGCCCCTCTTCCCGCCTTATTTCACCAGTTGATACATGGCGGAGGATAAGGTCGTGGGGCATCCTGGAAAGGTCCGCCGCCACAAGATGGGTATCCGCATGCCTGCCAAGCGCACCACCGTCCGTGACCTGCGGCGGCACAACCGTTCCCTCCTGTTGTCGAAACTCTACTTCGACGGCCCGCTCAGCCGCCACGAATTGAGCGGTCTGACCGGATTGAGCGCCGCGACCGTCAGCAACGTGACCGCCGAGCTCGGCGAAGAACGCCTCATCACCGAGGCCGGGCTGGTCGAGTCCGACGGCGGCAGGCCGCGCGTCCTGCTCCGCGTCGACCCGGCGTACGGGCATGTCGCGGGCGTCGACATCGGCGAGACGGGGGTGAAGGTCGAGCTGTTCGACCTCACCATGAACCGGCTCGCCACCGTCGAGCATCCCCTCGCCTCGCCCCGGCCGGACGCGGCCGCGGCGGTCACCCAGGTGGCCTCCGGGCTCCGGGAGGTGATCACGGAATCGGGTATCGACGAAGCGACCGTGCTCGGTGTCGGCGTCGGCGTCCCCGGCACCGTCCAGCAGGGTGAGGCGCTGCGCGTGCACGCGCCCACCATCGGCTGGAAGGAGGTCCCGCTCACCGGCCTCCTGCGCGCGGAAGGCGTCGAGCTGCCGCTGTTCGTGGACAACGGCGCGAAAACCCAGGGCCAGGGCGAAATGTGGTTCGGCGCCGGGCGCGGCGCACGGCACGCGGTGATCGCCCTGATCGGGTCCGGCGTCGGCGCGGCCGTGGTCGCCGACGGCGCCACCTACCGGGGCTCCACCAGCAGCGCCGGCGAATGGGGCCACACGACGATCGTCTACGGCGGGCAGGAATGCCGCTGCGGATCGCGCGGCTGCCTGGAGTCCTACGTCGGCGCGGAGGGCGTCCTCGCCCGCTATCGGAAGGCGCGCGGCGGAAAGACTTCGGACGAGGACGAGCAGACCCAGTTCGCCGCCCTGCTGGAGTCGGCGGGCAAGTCCAAAGCCGCGGCCAAGGTGCTGGAAGAGACCGCGGGCTATCTCGGCGCCGGGATCGGCAATCTGATCAACCTGTTCGACCCGGAACGGATCGTGCTGGGCGGGTGGGCCGGGCTGGCGCTCGGCGAGAAGTACCTGCCCGAGATCCGCCGGGTGGCGGGCGAGCACGCGCTGGCGCACGTGTTCGACCAGACCGAGATCGAGCTCGGACAGCTCGGCCCGGACGCCGTCGCCATAGGAGCCGCCACCCTCCCGGTCGCCGCCCTTCTGGAGCAGGGCGCGGACCCGCGGACGGCCGGGTCGAAGCGGGGCACGGCCGCCTGACCTTAATTCGAGCTCGAAAAATACATCTTGTCGCAGTGGTAGAGACCATGCATACTTTGTTGTCAGGCGCAACAAAGTGGTTCCGCCGCATGCCTTCTCCTCGGGTTCCCCACGGTCAGAGAGGCGACAACGATGTCCATCTCAGCTCGGTTCCGCTGGACGGCGCTCATCGCCGCCGGCGTCCTCCTCGGCTCGCTCCCCGCCACCGCACAAGCCCCGGCCTCCGAGGCCGCAGTCATGGCCGCGACCTTCACCGACGACTTCAACGGGCCCGCCGGCGCGGGTATCGACACCTCGAAGTGGCATTTCGAGACCGGCGACAACGTCAACAACCACGAGCGGCAGTGGTACACGTCCGGGACGAACAACGCGGCGCTCGACGGACAGGGCAACCTCGTCATCACCGCGAAGAAGGAGAACCCGGGCAACTACAACTGCTGGTACGGGCGCTGCGAATACACCTCGGCGCGACTGTCGACGCAGGGTCAGTTCACCCAGACCTACGGCCGGTTCGAAGCGCGCATGAAACTGCCGCGCGGGCAGGGGATGTGGCCCGCGTTCTGGATGCTCGGCGCCGACATCGGCAACGTCGGCTGGCCCAACAGCGGCGAGATCGACATCATGGAGAACGTCGGCTTCGAGCCGAACACGGTGCACGGCACCCTCCACGGCCCCGGCTACTCCGGCGCGGGCGGTATCGGCGCGGCCTACCACGGGCCGAACTTCTCCGACGACTTCCACACCTACGCCGTCGACTGGGCGCCGAACCAGATCAAGTGGTACGTGGACGGGAACCTTTACCAGACGCGCACTCCCGCCGACCTCAACGGCAATCGCTGGGTCTTCGACCACCCCTTCTACCTGATCCTGAACCTCGCCGTCGGCGGCTATTGGCCGGGTGACCCGAACTCCAGCACGGTCTTCCCGCAGCGTCTCGTCGTCGACTACGTGCACGTGAATTCCAGCGACACGGCCGGGAGGACCGGCCGGATCACCGGGATCGGCGGGAAATGCGTCGACGTCGCGGGCGCGAACACCGCCAACGGCACCCCGATCCAGATCACCGACTGCAACGGCAACGCCGCGCAGAACTGGACCGTCGGCGGCGACGGGACGATCCGCGCGCTCGGCAAGTGCATGGACGTCTCCGGCGGCGGGACCGCGGACGGCACAGCCGTGCAGCTGTGGGACTGCAACGGAACCGGCGCGCAGAAATGGGCGATCAGCGGCGCGCGCGACATCGTGAACCCGCAGGCGAACAAATGCCTGGACGCGACGGGGAACAGCTCCGCGAACGGGACGAGACTCCAGATCTGGACCTGCGGCGGTGGCGCGAACCAGAAGTGGACGACGCCGTGAAGCGGCTGCCGTTGCTCGGCGCCGCGGTGATCGCGGCGGCCACGCTCGTCGCGACCCCGGCACAGGCCGCCGGTGAGACCGTGAACATCTGGCTCACCACCACGAACGACTCGCGCGGGGTGAACGTCACGCGCGGGCTCCAGCGGCAGTCACCGGTCAATTTCGGCACGGGCACTGGAACCGGCCAGCAGACCATCACCGTCGACGAGAACACCACCTACCAGCAGTTCGAGGGCGCGGGCGCGTCGTTCACCGACACCGCGGCGTGGCTGATGAAGGGCAGCGGCGCGTTGTCGCAGGCGACCCGCGACGAGACGATGCGGAAGCTGTTCGATCCCGTTTCGGGGATCGGCGTCAACTTCATCCGCAACCCGCTCGGCTCCTCGGATCTGGCGCGGTTCAGCTACTCGTTCGACGACCTCCCCGCCGGGCAGACCGATCCGAGCCTGGCGAAGTTCTCGATCGGCCACGATCTCGACAGCATCCTGCCGCTGACCAAGCAGGCCCGGGAGATCAATCCGGCGACCAAGGTGATGGCTTCGCCGTGGAGCGCGCCGCCGTGGATGAAGGACAACGGCGACTTCAAGCTGGGCTGGCTGAAGGCCGAGTACTACCCGGTCTATGCGCAGTACTTCGTCAAGTACATCCAGGCGTACCAGGCGCAGGGCGTGCCGATCCATTACGTGTCGGTGCAGAACGAGCCGACCTGCTGCGCGAGCTATCCGTCGATGAACTGGAACGGCGCCGGTCTCCAGTACTTCACGAAGACCAACCTGCTTCCCGCCCTTCGCGGCGCTGGTCTGTCCACAAAGGTCCTCGCACTGGACTGGAACTGGGACAAGTACACGGAATTCGGCGCGCCGACAATGGACGACGCGGCGATCCGCACCGATCCGAACTTCGGCGGGATGGCCTGGCACGGCTACGGCGGCGACGTCGCCCAGCAGACCGCGGTGCACAACCAGTACCCGGACGTGCCCGCGTACAGCACGGAGCATTCCGGCGGGACGTGGGTGAGCCATCAGCAGGCCGAGGACATGGCGAACATCGTCGACTACACCAGGAACTGGAGCAAGAGCTTCATCAAGTGGAGCCTCGCGGTGGACCAGAACATGGGGCCGCACAACGGCGGCTGTGGCACGTGTACTGGCCTCATCACCGTCCACAATGGAGACGCACGGCACGGCCAGGTCGATTACACCGTCGAGTACTACACGATGGGTCACCTGACGAAGTTCGTGAAGCCGGGCGCGTACCGGATCTCGTCCAACGACAACTCCGCGGTGCGAAACGTCGCATGGAAGAACCCGGACGGGTCGAAGGCGCTGATCGCGTACAACACCAGTGGCGCGAGCCAGAACTTGCGCGTCAATTGGGGCGGGCAGTCCTTCGCGTACACGCTGCCCGCGTCGACGTCGGCGACGTTCACGTGGTCGGGGACGCAGTCGGGCGGCGGCGTCCGCACCGGCGCGATCACCGGGCTCGGCGGTAAATGCGTCGACGTCGCCGGGGCGAACAGTGCCAACGGGACGGCGGTGCAGCTCTACGACTGCAACGGCTCCGGCGCGCAGCAGTGGTCGTTCCAGGCGGACGGAACGGTGCGGGCGCTGGGCAAATGTCTCGACGTCACCGGGATGTCCACGGCGGACGGCGCGCAGGTGCAACTGTGGGACTGCGCGGGCGGACCGAATCAGCGCTGGGCGGCCAACGCCGCCCGCGACCTCGTGAACTCCGGTTCGGGTAAATGCCTGGACGCCACGGGAAACTCCTCGGCCAACGGCACCCGCCTCCAGATCTGGTCCTGTACCGGCGCCGCGAACCAGAAGTGGGTCACTCCCTAACCCCCTCGCGTTTCGTCCTCTGAATGCGGTAGTTCGCGATACGGACTACCGCGTTCAGAGGACGAAACGCGTCAGGGGGTGCGCTCGGCGTAGGCCTCGACGAGCTGGTTTTCGGCGTCGGTGAGGTATTGCGCGAGGAGCTTTTCGGCGCCGAGGCCGTCGCCGGCTTCGATGCGCTCGAGGATCTCCGCGTTGCGCTTGAGGTACGGCTCGTGGAAGCGTCGCGGGTCGGCCATCATGTGGAACACCAGCCGCAGCTCGGCGAGGATGCCGCGCATCAGCTCGTCGATCCGTTCGCTGCCGCTCAGCTCCGCGATCGCCGAATGGAACCGGATGTTCGCGGTGCCGAGGTCCTGCCAGCGCTCACTCCGCTCGGCCAGCCTGCCGTCCTCGACCAGGCGCGCGAGCTTCCCGAACGTCGGCGGCTTCTCCGTCACCGCCCGTACCGCGGAACACTCGACGACCTTGCGCACCTTGTAGAGGTCGACGACGTCCTCGACGGGCAGCACCCGCACGAAGACACCGCGGTTGAGCTCGTGGGTCAGCAGCCGTTCGTGCGTGAGCAGGCGGAACGCCTCGCGCAACGTGTTGCGGGAGACGCCGAGCGCCGAGCCGATGTCCTGCTCCGACAGCCGGACGCCGGGCAGGAAGAAGCCTTCCGCGATACGCGTCCGGAGGACGCTCGCGACCCGTTCGGCCGTGCTGGTGCGGCTGATCATGCCGCGATCCGCCTCGAGTCCTTCCACCGAAGCAGGACCACCCTCCGCGATCGTCACGTGACCGATCCTACCTAGGCACAAGAGGCTCAGCCAAGGATCCTCTTGTGGAATTGTTGAACAATACCTACAGTGGCTACCCATGTGACCCGTGCCACCCTGAGATTCACCCTCTGGAGGTGCCGATGAACGCGACAGCCACTACCGAAGACACCCGCCCCTTCGCCTGGTTCCGCACGCTCGGTTCGCGAGGCCGCCGGGCCTTCGTCGGCGCGTTCGGCGGATACGGGCTCGATTCGTTCGACTACCAGACCCTGCCGCTGGGCCTGGCCGCGATCACCGCCTACTACGGCCTCTCCGGCGGCGAGGCGGGCCTGCTCGGCACCACCACGCTGGTGGTTTCGGCGATCGGCGGGATCGGCGCGGGCATCCTGGCCGACCGCATCGGCCGGGTCCGCACGCTTCAGATCACCATCGCGATGTACACGATCTTCACCGTGCTCTGCGGGTTCGCGCCGAACTTCGAGACGCTCCTGGTCTTCCGCGCCCTGCAGGGCCTGGGCTTCGGTGGCGAATGGGCCGCCGGCGCCGCGCTCGTGGCGGAGTACTCCCAGGCGAAGTATCGCGGCCGCACGGTCGCCTTCGTGCAGAGTGCGTGGGCTGTCGGCTGGGCGCTCTCGGTCGTCGTCTACACCGTCGTCTTCAGTATCTGGAGCCCGGACATCGCGTGGCGAGTCATGTTCTGGACCGGCGTCATCCCGGCGCTGCTCGTGCTGTGGGTCCGCCGCAACGTCCAGGACGCGCCGGTCGCCGAAGCGGCCCGCGCCACGAAGAAGGAACGCGGTTCGCTGGCGGGCATCTTCAAGCCGGACCTGCTGCGCACGACGTTCTTCGCGGCGCTCCTCGCCACCGGTGTCCAGGGCGGCTACTACACGCTCGCGACCTGGCTGCCGAGCTACCTGAAGACCACCCGCGGCCTCACCGTCATCGGGACCGGCGGTTATCTCGCGTTCCTGATCTCCGGCGCCTTCATCGGATACGTCACCGGCGGCTATCTGACGGACCTCCTGGGCCGCAAAAAGACGTTCCTGCTGTTCTCGGTGCTGTCGGCGGGGCTCATCGTCGCCTACACGCAGATCCCGGCGGGCGCGAACACGCTCGTGCTGTTCCTCGGCTTCCCGCTCGGGTTCTCGATGTCCGCGATCTTCAGCGGGTTCGGCGCCTTCCTCGCCGAGCTGTACCCGTCGGCACTGCGCGGGACCGGGCAGGGCTTCACCTACAACCTCGGCCGGGCCATCGGCGCCACGTTCCCCGCCGTGGTCGGTTTCCTCGGCGCGGGCGGGGCGATGGTGTTCGGCGCGGTCGGCTACGGCATCGCCGTGCTGGCGCTGCTCGGGCTGCCCGAGACTCGCGGCCGCGAACTTCTGTGACCACAATCGGAAGAGGAGGCACCGCGATGACCACCTTCGACGAACCGGCGACGTTGTCCCCCGGCGAGGCCCGTGCCCTGTTCCGCGCGGGCACCGCCCGCCCGACCACCGGCTGGGCGAACGGGTTCACCCAGACCAATCTGATCGCCGTCCCCGAGGACTGGGCGTACGACGTCCTGTTGTTCTGCCAGCGGAACCCGCAGCCCTGTCCGGTGCTCGACGTCAGCGACCCCGGCGACCCGTCCACCCGGCTGGCGCCCGGCGCGGATCTGCGCACCGACCTGCCGCGGTACCGCGTCTGGCAGAACGGCGCGCTCTCCGGCGAGCTCACGGACGCGAGCGGGCTGTGGCGCAGCGACATGGTCGCGTTCTCGATCGGGTGCAGTTTCACCTTCGAATCGGCGCTGGCCGCGGAGGGCATCCCGTTGCGGCACGTCGACCAGGGCCGCAACGTGGCGATGTACGTGACGAACCGCGAGTGCGTCCCGGCCGGGCGACTGCACGGGCCGATGGTGGTCTCGATGCGGCAGATCCCCGAAGACCGCGTCGACGACGCCGTGCGCATCACCCGCGGGATGCCCGCCGTGCACGGTGCGCCGGTGCACATCGGCGACCCGGCCGCGCTGGGCATCACCGATCTCGGCAAACCCGATTTCGGTGACCCGGTCGACGCGGAACCCGGTGACGTGCCGGTGTTCTGGGCGTGCGGAGTGACCCCGCAGGCGGCGCTGATGGCTTCGCGTCCGCCGTTCGCGATCACGCACGCGCCGGGCTACATGTTCGTGACCGACAAACTCGACAGTGAGTTCAGGGTGGCCTGATGGATCTCAACAGTGACCTCGGCGAAGGTTTCGGCGCCTGGAAGATGGGCGACGACGACGCCATGCTCGACATCGTCACCAGCGCGAACGTCGCCTGCGGCTTCCACGCCGGCGACCCGTCGGTGATGCGTCGTGTCTGCGAGCGCGCGGCGGAGCGCGGTGTCGTCATCGGCGCCCACGTCGCCTACCGCGATCTGGCCGGCTTCGGGCGGCGGGCGATGGACGTCGCCCCCGCCGATCTGGCCGACGACGTGCTCTACCAGATCGGCGCGCTGGACGCGTTCGCCCGCGCGGCGGGCTCGCGGGTGCGGTACGTCAAACCGCACGGGGCGTTGTACAACACGGCCGCGGTGGATCCGGAGCAGGCGGCCGCGGTGGTGGAAGGGATCCGGCGATTCCACCCCGGGCTCGCGCTGCTGTGCCCGCCGGGGTCGGAAATGGCCAAGCAGGCCGAAAAGGCCGGGTTCCCCGCGTACGCCGAGGCGTTCGCGGACCGCGCGTACACGCCCGAAGGTCTTCTTGTCTCCCGGAAGCTGCCGGGCGCCGTGCTCCACGACGCCGAAGAGGTGGCCGCGCGGGCGGTCACGATGGCGACCACCGGCAAGGTCGTCGCCGCCGACGGGACCGAACTGGCACTTCAGCCGCATTCGCTGTGCGTGCACGGCGACACCCCCGGCGCCGTCGAACTGGCGCGGCGGATCCGCGCGGGACTCGACGCCGCCGGTGTCCACATCGGACCCTTCATCGAGGCCGCGTGATGCGAGTGCTGCCCTATGGGGCGCGTGCGGCCATGGTCGACTTCGACGATCCGTCGGAGGTACTCGGGCTGCACGCGTCACTGGAGCAGGACCCGCCGGACGGCGTCGTCGAACTGGTCCCCGCCGCGCGGACCCTGCTCATCCGGTTCGATCCCGGCCGGACCCACCACGACCGGCTCGCCGGCGACGTCCTCGACCGGTCCACGGTGGACGTCAAACCGCGCGAGGCCGCCGAGATCGTCGTGCCGGTGCGCTACGACGGCCCGGACCTCGCCGACGTCGCGGCCGCCGCCGGCATGTCGGCGGAAGCGGTCGTCCGGCGGCACGAGGACGGCACCTACGTCTCGGCGTTCTGCGGTTTCGCTCCCGGGTTCGCCTACCTGACCGGACTCGACCCGGCGCTGCACCTGCCGCGCCGGACGAGCCCGCGCACGCGGGTCCCCGCCGGCTCGGTCGCGATCGCGGGCGAATACACGGCGGTGTACCCGAACGCCTCCCCCGGCGGCTGGCAGCTGATCGGGCGGACCTCGCTGCCGGTGTGGGACGTCGAGCGGGAGCCGCCGAACCTGCTGGCACCCGGCACCCGGATCCGGTTCACTTCATGACCGCGAAGATCGAAGTGGTCCGGCCCGGGGTCTTCGCCACCGTGCAGGATCTCGGGCGGCCCGGGCTGGCCGCGATCGGCGTCGGCCGGTCCGGCGCCGCCGACCGCGGTTCGCTGCGGCTGGCGAACCGGCTGGTCGGGAACCCCGAGAGCCACTCGGCCCTGGAATCCGTTCTGGGCGGCCTCGTCCTGCGGTTCTCCGCTCCGGCGACCGTCGCCGTCACCGGCGCGCCCTGCCCGATCATCGCCGGCGGGCGGGCTTTCGGCCCCGGCTCGCCGATTTTCGTGCGGGCGGGCGAAGAACTCGCCCTCGGGATGGCTTCCCACGGCTTGCGTTGTTACGTCGCCGTGCGCGGCGGCATCGACGTCCCTCCGGTGCTGGGCGCGCGGGCGACCGACACGCTGGGCAAACTCGGCCCGCCCGCGCTTTCGGCCGGGATGACCTTGCCGGTGGGGCAGGAGGTGTTGGCCCACCCCGGGGTGGATCTCGCTCCTCTTGCTTCTTTGCCCGACGAACCGGTTCTGCGAGTCACCCCAGGGCCCCGGGTGCCGTGGTTCGTTCCCGGCGCACTGTCCACTTTGGTCTCTTCCGGTTACGTCGCCACCGCCGACGTCGATCGGGTGGGCGTGCGGCTCGACGGTCCCGTGTTGTCGCGGGCACGTGGTGGCGAACTGCCACCCGAGGCCGCCGTTCCGGGCGCGGTGCAGGTCCCTCCTTCGGGGCAACCGATCCTGTTCCTGGCGGACCATCCGGTGACCGGGGGCTACCCGGTGATCGCGGTGGCGGACGAGGCGGATCTGGATCTGGCCGCGCAGGTGCGGCCGGGGCAGCGGGTGCGGTTCCGCCTGACTTGAGTGCGTTCTAACGACCCGAACCCCACACGAGACCCTGGTGTTTGTTGCCCCCGAGGCCATGAAGGGGTTCTTCACGTACTCGCCGGGTCCCGTTGGGTGCTGGGCTCGACCGGGGGTTGGGGGGGGGGCAGAATTAAACAAGAATTATGTTTTTGTTTTGGTTTTAATAAACCGCCGCGGGCGGCGCCCCCCCCCCCCGGGGGGGTCGTCGCCCCCCGCGGGGTGGCGGGTGGGGGGGCGGTGGGCGCGGTGTGTTAGCAACCCCACTTCACTCACTTCGATGTGTTCTTCGGGCGCCCCCCCCAACGCCGGCCGTGGCCGCGCCAGGCCAGAGCTGTCCGTGTCGCTCCCAAGTCCCGAAACCCGCAAAGTGATGTTCAACCGCCCCACCAGCCCCAGCGCCGGATCGGCCGTCCCCGGCAAGATCCGGGGCACGCCGTGGAAGGCCAGCCGCGACTCCCCGCCGAACACGAACAGATCCCCCGACCGGAGATCCACATCCGTATACGGCCGTCCACGATCGACCGTGTTCCCGAACCGGAAGACGCAGGCGTCCCCCAGGCTCAGCGACACGACGGGCTCCAGCGAAGCCTCGTCCTTGTCCTGATGCAGCCCCATCTTCGCGGCGGAGTCGTAGAAGTTCACCAGCGCGATGTCCGGCTCGTACGACGACGAGCCGTAAGCGGCGGCGACGGCCCGCCGTCCCAGGTCACCCAGCCACGAAGGAAACGGCAGGACCGGGGAGCCGTCCGCGGTCACCTTCGAGTACCGGTACGGGTGCCAGTGCCAGCCGAGGCAGACCGTCCGCACCGACATGACGCCGCCGTTCGGCAACCGCGTCCGCCGGTAGCCACGCCAGCCCCGGCAAGCTTCGACCAGACGGCGTTGTCCGCCGAGGTCGAGCCAGTCGGGAACATGCACCGCACCGGGCGCGACTTCGGTCCGCGGGCGAGGGATCAGCGCGTCCACGCGTCGAGTCTGCCAGGACGCGCGCCGACGATCCGGTGGCCCCGTACCAGGACACCCGCCGCGGCGAACCAGAGCAGCACGGACCGGCCGAACCGCGGCCGGGACGGAGCGTCCATGACTGTCACGGCCGACGAAGCTGCCACAAAACGCCGGGGGAAGCCACCTTTCGGACTACTCCGATCGGCCGGTTGACCGCAGTGCGTTCACCCGGTCACGGTGCGAATTCGACCACCGTCACCCCGGCCCGCGCGGGAACCGGGTCGTTCATCTCCGCGAGGACCGCGGGGACGTCGTCGAGGCCGACCCGGTTGCCGATCATGCCTTCGAGGTCGATTCCGGCCGTCTCCACCACCCGCAGCATCTCGGGGTACTCGTGTGCTTGCAGCCCGTGGATGCCGACGATCTCCAGCTCCCCGCCGATCACCCGGTGCATCGGGATCGGCGCCACGCCCTGCGCGGGCGGCATCAGCCCGGCTTGGACGTGTCGCCCCCGCTTCCGGAGGCTGCCGACCGAGGCGGCGCAGGTGGTCGGTGAGCCGAGGCAGTCGAGCGACACGTGCGCGCCGCCGCCGGTCAGATCGCGGACGTGCGCCGCGACGGCTTCATGGCCTTCGAACGCGGACGGATCGACGGCCGAAGAAGCCCCCATCCGCACAGCCAGCGCCCTGGCCCGCGGGGACGGGTCGACGGCGACGACCGTCGCACCGGCCGCGACGGCCAGCAGGATCGCCGAGACACCGACACCACCGCAGCCGTAGACCGCGACGTGCTGCCCCGGCCGCACCCCGCCCTGGCGCAGCACGGCCCGGAACGCCGTCCCGAAGCGGCAGCCCAGCGCCGCCGCTTCGGCCGCCGACAGCGAGTCCGGCAGGGCCACGAGGTTGACCTCGGCGTTCTCGATGGCGACGTACTCGGCGAACGAGCCCCAGTGGGTCGCGCCCGGCTGGAACTCGCGGTCGCAGATCTGCTGGTCACCGGCCGCGCACTGGGCGCAGGTGCCGCAGGCGCAGACGAACGGCACGGTCACCCGGTCGCCCACCGACCAGCCGCGCACGCCCTCGCCGAGCGACGCGATCCGGCCGGCGAGTTCGTGCCCGGCGACGTGCGGCAGCTTCACCGACGTGTCGTGCCCCTGCCAGGAGTGCCAGTCGCTACGGCACACCCCGGTCGCCTCGACGACGATCACCACCCCGCCCGGCGGCGCGACGGGATCCGGCACCTCGCGTACCTCGGGCAGCACCCCGAACTCCTCGAAGACGACCGCCCGCACTCGTGCTCCCTACGTGTCCCGGCTTCTCGGCATCACGATGCCCTCGCCGGGCACCGTACACCGGGCCGACCGCCCTCGCGGCGGTCCCAGAAGCCGCGACAGGGACTCCGGCGGAACCCCGAGGACGTCCTCGAGATTCTTGAGCACCAGCAGGGATTCCGGCCGTTCCGGACGGCAGCGGCCGGACTGCCAGTGGCTCAGCGTCGCGAGACTGACCGAGCACCCCCGCCCCCTGAGCCGGTACCGGATCCGATCGAGTCCGAGGCCCCGCGCCCTGATCGCCGCCCTGAGGGCGTCCGCGAACGGCCCCGTCTCCAGCAGCCGCCTGAGTTCACGTCCTTCCGCCACCCCCCGGTCGATGGTGTGTGTCCGCTGACCGGTCATCTTCATCGCCTTCGTACGCTCGCTAGCCACCCGGAATAGCGCAGCCTAGGCGCGGGATCACATGATCGGAAGGGTCTTCGATCACCTATCGGCGCGGCAGGCGGGTGACGTAATTATGCAGAGACGTAGGGAAAATTCCCACCGCGGCCGATCCACGTCCACAGTGGACACGGGTTCAGCGGAGCGCGACCGACAGCGCCTGCGCGATCTCCTTGCCGATGGCGTGCGTCGCCGCGTCCGGCGGCGAGCCGACCTTGACCACCATCGGGCCGCCGAACGGCTGGCGCTCGACCACCTCGATCCGCTCGCCGAGGCCGATGGAGTGCTCGGTGAGGTAGCGCAGGAGCTCCGGATCGGTGTCCCAGACGCGGACGATTTCGCCGACCGCGCCGGGCGGGAGGTCGTCGAGGATGCGCATCGGCATCTCCTCGACGCTGCCGTCGGGGGCCGGGATGGGGTCGCCGTGCGGGTCGCGCACCGGGTTGCCGAGCTTCGCGGCGATCCGTTCGACGAGCCTGTCCGACACCGCGTGTTCGAGCGCGTCGGCCTCGGCGTGGACCTCGTCCCAGGTGTAGCCGAGTTCGGACACCAGGTAGGTCTCGATCAGCCGGTGGCGGCGGAGCACGGAGCGGGCCAGCAGCCTGCCCTCGGTGGTCAGCTCGATCCCCCGGTACGGGACGTGCGCGACCAGCCCGAGCTGGGAGAGTTTGGTGACCATGCCGGACGCCGACGACGGGCTGACCTCCAGCCGTCCGGCCAGCGACGTGTTGGTGACGGCCTCACCGCGTTCCACCAGCCCGTAGATCACCCGGACGTAGTCCTCCACGGACGACGACCTGCGGCTTGCCCCTTCACCCATGCGTGCGAGTTTACGGCTTGCCGTTCACCTGCGGCTCACCCAGCGTGCGGTCGCCAGCGGTACCGGATCCAGCCGGGGACGGGGTCGGCGCCGAGCTGGGCGTAGAACGCCTCGCCCTTCTCGTTGCCCTCTTGCATGTCCCATTCGACCCGGCCGGGTGTCCGCGCGCTCAGCTCGTCGAGCAGCTCCCGCCCGAGCCCGAAGCGGCGGTGTTCCGGGCGCACGAAGAGGTCGTCGAGCCAGATCCCCGGCCTGGCCTCCCAGGTGGAGAAGTTCCAGCTGCAGAAGGCGAAGCCCGCGATCTTGCCCGGTTCCCCCGGAGGGGTGGCCAGCAGCACCCAGGCCTTCGGGTCGGGCCCGAAGAGGAACCCGGCCATCTCCTGCCTGTCGAGTTTCAGATCGTGTTTGTCCTCGTAGACCGCGTGCTCCTCGATGAGCGCGCAGATCTCCTCGATGTCGTCCGCGACCGCGTCCCGTACCGGCATGGGTCTCAGCTCCGTTCGTAGACGATGTCGCCGCCGACGGCGGTGGCGACGACGTGGATGGAATCCAATGTGGACTCGTCGGTCGGGTCGGCCGAGAGGACGGCGAAGTCGGCGAGCTTGCCGATCTCCAGCGTGCCCAGGTCCTTCTCGGCGAAAGCGGCGTACGCGGATCCGTACGTGTACGCACGCAGGGCTTCGGCGGGGGTGAGCCGCTCATCGGGGCCCAGAACGACCCCGGAGGCGGTCTTCCGGCGCACCATGTCGGCCAGCGCGAGCAGCGGCGCCCCCTCGACGACCGGGCGGTCCGAGCTGGCCGGGAGCACGCATCCCGCGTCGAGCAGGCTCTTGAGCCGGTAGCACCACGGCTCGCGTCCGGGGCCCAGCGCGGCCCGCATGCCGTCGCCGATCTCGTTGACGAACCGGCCCTGCGGCGAGGCGATCAGCCCCAGCGACGCCAGCCGCTTCAGTTCCTCGGGGCGCAGCACCGCGCAGTGCTCGATGCGGTGCCGGTGATCGGGCCGAGGGCCGGCCTTGAGCGCGGCCTCGTAGGCGTCGAGGACGACCGTGATCGCGCGGTCGCCGATGGCGTGCGTCGCGATCTGCCAGCCCGCCTCGTGCGCGGCGGCGATCGTCCTGGCGATCTCGTCCTCGGGCACCTGGAAGTAGCCGACGTTGTCCGGCTCGCCCGCGAACGGCTCGTGCATCGCGCAGGTGCGGCCGATCAGCGATCCGTCGGCGAACAGCTTCATCGCGCCGATCCGCAGCCATTCGTCCCCGAACCCGGTGCGCATTCCGAGGTCGAGCCCGAAGCCCGCGCCCGCGTCCAGCTCGTGCAGCACGCTCGCGGCGACCATCACCGTGCTCCGCACCCGCAGTACCCCGCGCTCGCGAGCCAGCTGGTACGCGGCGAGTTCGGCGGGGGTCTCCCCCACGAGGCCCCCGCCGATCCCGGCCTCCTGGACACTCGTGATGCCCTCGGCCAGGTACCGCTCGCTCGCCCTGTCCAGCCCGCGGACGACCCGGTCCACCGGCGTCGGGTAGGTCAGCGGCCGCAGCAGGAGCTGGGCCTGCTCGCGCAGCAGACCGGTCGGCGAACCGTCCTCGTCGCGGACGACGTCGCCGCCCACCGGCACGTTCGCCAGGTCCAGCCGCTCCAGGACCGCGGAGTTGACCACGGTCATATGCCCGGAAGTGTGCTTGAGCCGCACGAGGTGCCCGGGAGCGGCGCGATCGAGCCCCTGCCTCGTCGGGTGGCCGCCGGCGAGCTTGTTCTGGTCGTAGCCGCTCCCGACGATCCAGCCGCCCGGAGGGGTTTCGGCCGCGCGCCGCGCGACGGCGTCGTACACCTCGTCGACACTGCGGCAATCCGAGAGGGCGACGTCGTCGAGCGCCATGCCGAACCAGGCCATGTGGTTGTGCGCGTCGTGGAAGCCGGGCACCACCACGGAACCGCCGAGGTCCACGCGCTGCTTCGCGGAAAGCGTGGCCGCGTCGTCGCCTAACGCGACGATTCGTCCGTTCAGCACCGCAATCGCTACGGATTCCTCCGCTCCGGTGAGGAACCGGGCGTTCTCGTAGACCGTGTCGACCCGCATGGATCTGACTCTATCGATCGATCGATCGGTCGTCTAGGCTCGGCGTCATGAGCACCGTGGACTACGCACTCGACGACGGAATCGCGGTCATCTGGCTGAACCGCCCCGAACGGCTCAACGCGGTGGTCGCCGAACTGGTCGACAACCTGCTGGAGGCACTCGACGCGGCCGCGCGGTCGGACGCGCGCGCCGTCGTGCTGGCCGGGCGGGGACGCGCGTTCTGCGCCGGTCACGACCTCAAGGAGCCCACCCCGCCGGGTGATTCACGCCATCGGCTCGACCGGCTACAGGACGTGACGCGCCGTCTGCGCGGACTGCGCCAGCCCGTCATCGCCGCGGTCCACGGCTACGCGATCGGCGCGGGCGCCGAGTTCGCGATGGGCTGCGACCTGATCCTCGCCGCCGAAGACGCGGTGTTCGCCTTCCCGGAGGTCTCCCTCGGCCTGAGCGTCACGGGCGCGGCGTCGCGGTTGCTGCCGCTGCTGGTCGGCCCGCTGAAGGCCAAGGAGCTCCTGCTGCTGGGCGAACGCGTGAGCGGCGCCGAGGCGGCCGGACTCGGCCTGGTCAACGCCGCCCTGCCCGTCGACGACCTGATGGGCACCGCCCTCGCCTGGGCGGCCAAGATCGCCGCGCATCCGGCGGCCGCGGCCACGATGGCCAAACGCGCCCTAGATTCCGGTATCGACAGTTCCCTCGACGCCGCTCTCGAACTCGAAGTCAGTCACGCGCTGATCACCGAGCACTCCGCCGAGGTCGCCGCCTCGGCCGAGGCGTTCCGGAGCCGGGCATGACCTCGCTCGCCGGAATCGACACCCTCCTCGGCCTGACCACCAGGGCCGCCGCGCTCTGGCCGGACAAGACGGCGTGGATCTTCGACTCCACCGGAGAGAACTTCACGTTCGCCGACGTCGACGCGCGCAGCACCGAGTTCGCCCGCGCGCTGCTGGAACTGGGCGTGGAACCGGGTGACCGGGTCGCGGTGATGCTGCGCAACCAGCCGGAGTTCCCGTTGCTGTGGCTGGCCTTGGCCAAGATCGGCGGCGTGCTCGTCCCGGTCAACACCGGGTACCGCGAGTTCGACGGCGCCCACGTCCTGCGGCATTCGGGCGCCAGGTTCGCCGTGGCCGCCGAGGAATTCCTGGAGCTGCTGAACAAGATCGCGCCCGAGACGTCGCTGGAGCACGTGCTCACGCCCGGCGAACTCACCGGCTCCGGTGCCGCCCCGGCCTTCACGAGCGAAGCCGAGCGCCCGGTCAACATCCAGTACACCTCGGGAACGACGGGCGCGCCCAAGGGTTGCGTACTGCCGAACCGGTATTGGACGACCCTCGCCGTCGGCCTGGCCACGGACTACCCGTCGGTCGGCGCGGACGACGTCATCCTGACCGCGCAACCGTTCCACTACATCGATCCACAGTGGAACGTCGCGCTGGGGCTCGCGGGCGGCGCGACCCTGGTGGTGCTCGACCGCTTCCACCCGTCGACGTTCTGGGACAAGGTCCGCGAACACGGCGTCACCTGGTTCTACTGCCTCGGCCTGATGCCCACCCTTCTGCTGCGCCAGCCGGAAAGCGAGCTGGACAAGGCACACCAGGTCCGCGCGATCTGCGCTTCGGCCATCCCGCGCGACCTGCACGCCGCGCTCGAAGCGCGCTGGGACACACCGTGGTACGAGGCCTTCGGCATGACCGAGACCGGCGGCGACATCCGGATGCACCCGGCGGACCACGAGGAGACCGTCGGCACCGGCTGCCTCGGCAGGCCGACGCCGGCCCGTGAGGTGATGATCGCCGGCGAGGACGGGAAACCCCTGCCGCGCGGGGAAACCGGTGAGCTGCTGATCCGCGGGGTCGGCCTGATGCACGGCTACCACGACGATCCCGAAGCGACCAGGCGCGCGTTCGACGGCGGCTGGTTCCACACCGGCGACCTGGCCACAATGGACGGCGAAGGCCGCGTGTACTACGTGGGCCGCACGAAGGACATGATCCGCCGCAGCGGCGAGAACATCTCCGCGGACGAAGTCGAACGGGCGCTGCAACTGCATCCGGCGGTGAAGCTCGCCGCTGTCATCGCGGTGCCGGACGACATCCGCGGCGAGGAGGTCAAGGCGTACATCGTCCTCGACGAGAACGAGGGCCACCGGTGCGAACCGGCCGAACTGGCGGAGTTCTGCTCGGCGAAACTGGCCTACTTCAAGGTTCCCCGGTTCTGGGTCGTCGTGCCGGAACTGCCGATGACACCGTCGGAACGGGTCGCGAAGGGTGAGCTCAAGAAGGCGCGCGACCTCCGCGCCGGTTCCTGGGACAGGACCACCGACTCATGGCTCTGAACATGGACCCTCGGCGGGAAAAAGAACCTCGGGTCGTGAACACCCGCGAGCGAGTCCGCCAGGCGGCGGTGAAACTGTTCGCCGCCAAGGGGTTCCACGGCACCGGCATCCGGGATCTGGCGCAGGAGGCGGAACTGTCGTCCGCCAGCCTGTACCACTACATGGGCACCAAAGAGGATCTGCTGGTCGCCATCATGAACGAGTCGCTGCGGCGCCTGCTCGACGCGGCCGAGCGGGCGACCGCCGGGCTCTCCGATCCCGTGTCGCGGCTCGGCTCCCTGGTGGCGCTGCACGTGCTCGCGCACGCCATCCAACCGGATGACACCCGCGTGGTGGACAACGAGGTCCACGCGCTCACCCCCGCCGCCAGGGCCGAGGTGGTGGGGCTGCGCGACGCCTACGAAAGGCTGTGGGCGGACGCCATCGAGGACGGTGTCGCGGCGGGTGTCTTCCACACCGACCAGCCTTCGGTCACCCGGCTCGCACTGGTGGAGATGTGCAGCGGGGTCGCGCGCTGGTATTCGCCGTCGGGGCCGCTCACCCTGGATCAGCTGGCCGCGCATTACGCGGAACTGGCGCTGCGGGCGCTCGCCTGTGAAGGCAGGCTGGACGTCACGGCGTTGCAAAACTGCCGTGAAGTGGTCTCGGGAGTGTGGCGAGTGCCCGTTTAGCGGCGCCTTTAGGCCGGTACGCCTTGCTCAGACGGCTTCTCTGGGGGACGCTCGAAGGGTGACTGAGCAAACGATCCAACTCGAACTGGACGACTCGGGTCTCTCGCCGGCGTTGCCGGTGCCTTCGAACCCCCGTGATCAGGTGCAGGACGTCCCCTACCGCCCGGTGGGATTCCGGGACGACGACCTGCCCACGGCGCTCGAACGGTGCGCGACATGGCTACGCCAGGCTCAGGAGTGGCTCGGGGAACCGGTCGATGTGCTGGCCGTCCATCTGGACTACGACGACCGCAAGGGTTCGCCGTATTACGACGTGAAACTTCTCTGCAACGAGGAGGACCTGGCCGGGGTCCCGATCGCGATGCGGAACCAGAAGGAAGACTAGAGAAGTCCGTGAAGGCCTCCTTCCCTACCTTGAGAGTAGGGAAGGAGGCCTTCACGGCATGTCCGGCAGGGTCAGCCCAGGGTGCCGCCGACCTTGACGTGCCCCTTGAGCAGGTTGCGCGCGATGGTCCGGCGCTGGATCTCGTCGGTGCCCTCGTAGATCCGCAGCAGCCGCAGTTCGCGGTACCACCGCTCGACCGGCAGTTCCCGCGTGTAGCCCATCCCGCCGTGGATCTGCAGGACCCGGTCGACGATCTCGTTCGCCTTCACGCCGCCGTACAGCTTTGCCATCGACTGCGCGTGCCGTGAGTCCAGCTTCTGGTCGACCTGCCAGGCGGCGTGCAGCACCAGCCAGCGCAGGGCCTCCAGTTCGGTGCCGGAATCCGCGATCATCCACTGGATGGCCTGGCGCTCGGCGATCTTCTGCCCGAACGTCTCCCGTGTGTTCGCGTGCTCGATGGCCATGGAGATCAGCCGCTCGCAGGAGCCGATCGCGCGGGCGGGCAGCAGGTAGCGGCCGGCGCCGATCCACTGCATGGCCAGGTCGAAACCGTGGCCGAGCTCGCCGAGGATCTGCGTCTCCGGCACGCGGACGTCCTCGAAGACCAGCGCGGCCGGGCCCCATTCGCCCATGGTGTCGATGTATTCGGACTTCCAGCCGGCGTCCCGGTCGACGAGGAAGCAGGTGACGCCGCCGTTCGCGCCCTTCTCCGGGTCGGTGATCGCGAAGACCATCACGAAGTCGGCCTCGTTGCCGCCGGTGATGAAGGTCTTCTCGCCGTTGATGACCCAGTCCGTGCCGTCCTTGCGGGCGGAGGTCCGGATGGCCTTGGCGTCCGAGCCCGCGCCGGGTTCGGTGATCGCGAAGCACGACTTGCGTTCGCCGGAGATCGTCGGGAGCAGGTAGCGCTCCTTCTGCTCGTCGTTGGCGTAGTAGAGGATGTTGTCCGCGGCGCCGCCGAACCGGAACGGCACGAACGTGCGGCCGAGTTCGGCCTCCAGCAGCGCGGTCATCACCGCGGACAGGCCCATGCCGCCGTACTCCTCGGGCGTCTGCACACCCCAGAAGCCGGATTCCTTGGCCTTCAGCTGGAGTTCGCGCAGCTCGTCGGCGGTCAGGCCGGGCTGACCGGCGCGTTCGCGGCGCAGCACCTCCTGCTCACGCGGCATGAGGTCGCGCTGGACGAACGTGCGGACCCAGTCGCGCACCTCGCGTTCCTCGACGCTCAGAGAGAAATCCATGGTCAGCCCGCTCCTGTTCGACAGTGACCTAGCGCTGACTAAGCGCTCGCTTAGCCCAGCGTACCGCTTCGGTTGTCGTTCGCCGAGGAGATGTCATAAGTTTTCGCAACCTGTCCCCACTTCGTCGAAGGGCACCCATGAGCACGGAAGCACCCGCGGCGAAGCGGGACCGCACCCATTACCTCTACATCGCCGTCATCGCGGCGGTGGCGCTCGGCATCGCGGTCGGCATCCTGTTCCCCGCCATCGGCAAGGAACTGAAGCCGCTTGGGACCGGGTTCGTGAACCTGATCAAGATGATGATCTCGCCGATCATCTTCTGCACGATCGCGCTCGGCGTCGGTTCGGTGGCGAAGGCGGCGAAGGTCGGCCGCGTCGGCGGGCTCGCGATCGGCTACTTCCTGATCATGTCGACGGTCGCGCTGGTCATCGGCCTGGTCGTCGGCAACATCCTCCAGCCCGGCACCGGGCTGCACCTGACCCCCGAGATCGCCGAAAAGGGTCAGGACCAGATCGCCAAGAGCGAGGGCACCGTCGACTTCCTCCTCGGGATCATCCCGAAGACGCTGGTCTCGGCGTTCACCGAGGGCGAGGTGCTGCAGACGCTGCTGGTCGCGCTGCTCGCCGGGTTCGCGCTGCAGAAACTGGGCTCGAAGGGCGAGCCGATCCGCCGCGGCATCGAACACATCCAGCGGCTCGTGTTCCGGATCCTGGCGATGATCATGTGGGCGGCCCCGGTCGGCGCGTTCGGCGCGATCGCCGCCGTCGTCGGCGAGACCGGCTGGAAGGCACTGCAGAGCCTCGCGGTGATCATGCTCGGCTTCTACATCACCTGTGCGTTGTTCGTGTTCGTGGTGCTCGGGCTGATCCTCGGCCTGCTCGCCAGGGTCAACATCTTCAAGCTGCTGAAATACCTCGGCCGCGAGTTCCTGCTGATCCTTTCGACGTCGTCGTCGGAGTCGGCGCTGCCGCGGCTGATCGCGAAGATGGAGCACGCCGGCGTCTCCAAACCGGTCGTCGGCATCACCGTGCCGACCGGGTACTCGTTCAACCTCGACGGCACGGCCATCTACCTGACGATGGCGTCCATCTTCATCGCGGACGCGCTCGACAAACCGCTGACCATCGGCGAGCAGATCTCCTTGCTGGTGTTCATGATCATCGCGTCGAAGGGCGCGGCCGGGGTCACCGGCGCGGGACTGGCGACGCTGGCGGGCGGGCTGTCCTCGCACCGGCCGGAGCTGGTGGACGGCGTCGGGTTCATCGTCGGCATCGACCGGTTCATGTCCGAGGCACGCGCGCTGACGAACTTCGCGGGCAACGCCGTCGCGACCGTGCTGATCGGCACCTGGACCAACGAGATCGACCGGGAGCAGCTGGACCGGACGCTGGACGGCCGATCGCCGTTCGACGAGGCGACGCTGCTCGACGAAAACGCGAGTGATGCCAGTGTCGGATCGGGTACAAAGGAGACGTGATCGAATGCGCGGTCCGCTGGTCGGAGCCCCTTCCCGCCGAACCCCGGTTCCTGGCCCTGCTCGATGAGCTGGAGCAGGGCCGGTACGGAAACTACCGCCAGGACATCGACAAACGCCGGTTCCTGACCGGCCGGGTCCTGGCGAAGACGGTCGCCGCCGAGCGGCTCGGGATGGCCGTCGAGGACGTGAGCTTCGACGCGACCTGTGACGACTGCGGCAAACCGCACGGGCGGCCCCGGGTCCCCGGCGCGCCGCTGATGCTGTCGATCTCGCATTCCGGCGACCTGATCGGCGTCGCGGCCACCGGGGGGACTGCGGTCGGCCTCGACGTCGAGACGGCCACCAGGCGGGCCGAGGACTCGCTCATGGAGTACGCGCTGACCCCCGCCGAGCTGGCCGCGATCGCCGGGCTGTCCGACGACGAGCGCACGACGGCGTTCTTCACCTACTGGACGCGCAAGGAAGCGGTCATGAAGGCGACCGGGAAGGGCCTCAAGATCCCGCTGCAGAGCATCACGTTCTCCGGCTACGACGAGCAGGCGCGGCTGGTGCGGTCGAGCCACCAGGCCCTCGACCCGGACCGCACCCGGCTCGCGGACCTGAAGGCGGCCGAGGGTTACCGGGCCGCCGTCGCGCTGCTGACCTCGGACGACATCTCGGTCACCGAAGACTTCACACCCCTCTGACGCCCCGCGTTTCGTCCTCTGAATGCGGTAGTTGCGCGTGCAAGGACCGCATTCAGAGGACGAATTGCGTCAGATCTCCAGGCCCATCGCGGCGAGCAGGGTGCGGAACTTCGCCGAGGTCTCGTCGAGTTCGGTCCGGGGGTCGGAGGCGGGCACGATGCCGCCGCCGGCGTACAGCCGCATGGAGGTGTCGGCGATCTCCGCGCACCGGATCCCGACGGCCCATTCGCCGTCCCCGGCCGCGTCGACCCAGCCGACGGCGCCCGCGTAGTACTCGCGGTCGAACGGCTCCAGCTCATGGACCAGCGACCGCGCGGCGCCGGTCGGCGTGCCGCAGATCGCGGGCGTGGGATGCAGGGCGGCGGCGAGGTCCAGCGCGGTGACGTCCTCGTCGATCAGCTCACCCTTGACGGTGGTCGAGAGGTGCCAGATCGCCGGGGTCGAGACGAGCTCCGGGCCGCGGACGTCGAGGGTGCGGCAGAACGGCCGCAGGATCTCGACGACGGACTCCACCACGACGGCGTGTTCGACGTGGTCCTTTTCGGACGCCAGCAGCGCCTCACCGTTCGCCTTGTCGATCGCCGGGTCCGCCGACCGGGGCATCGACCCGGCATGCGGCCGGGACACGACCGCGCCGCCGGTGCGGGAGAGCAGGAGTTCGGGGGTGGCGCCGACGAGCGTGCGCCCACCGGGCAGCTGCGCGGCGTAGGTGGTGTGCCGGGGGTTGCCGTTCGCCAGGTTCCGGACCACCGCGGCGGCCGGGACGGCCACGTCGAAGTCGAGATCGAGCGCGCGGGCCAGGACGACCTTGCGCAGGTCACGGTCGCTCAGCGCCGCGACGGCCGCGCGGACGGCGGCCAGATGTGCCTCCGGCTCGGGCACGGGAGTGACCTTGACCGGCTGCGGGAGCGCGGTCCGCGGCGGGACGGCCGCGTGGTCGGACGACGCGCGGTGGACCGCGCGCGGGAGCACCAGATGCCCCGGTGTCGTGGTGCCCTCGCTGGTGTCGAAGGGCAGCACACCGACCGCGATCGAAGCACCCGAGTCGGTGAACAGCCCGGGGAGCATCCCGGACAGCCGCGACGGCTCGGTGTCGGTCGCGGTGGCCACGGCCCCGCTCGCGAGGAGCGCTTGCCGTGCCGTGGCCAGGAGGAAGTCGCCCCGCTCGTAGCGGGCGGCCAGGTCTGCCGGGGTCGCCGGTGCGGTACTGGTCGTCACCCCACCAGCGTCCCAGGCTCCGGCTGAGACCAGGGGAAAGTGTTGCCCGGGCAACAGCCTCTCAGGCAACACCTTCCCCCGGACAGCCCGTGACCTGGGCGGTGTCTCTCAAAAGCGCGCTGCCGGATTTCCGTAGCCGGGCCGTGGCAACGGCTGTCACTCGCCCAGCCATGTCGGCGGCCCGCCTCCGCAAATCCGAGGCCTCCGGCCAAGAGAGACGCGCCCGGCGTTACTTCAGCGCCTCGAGAAGGGCCTCGCGCTGCCGCTCGCCCAGGCCGGCGGCACGCCGGTCCGGGTCGATCCCGGCCTGCTCCAGCAGGGCGGCGACCTTGACCGCGCCCAGGCCGGGCACGGCCTTCAGCAGCTGCGTGACCTTCGTCTTGCCGATGGTCTTGTTCTCCTTGGCCTGCTTGAGCACCTTGTCGATGCTCTCCTTGCCGGACTTGATCGACGCAAGCAGCTCGGAGCGCGCTTTGCGAGCCTCAGCCGCCTTGGCGAGGGCATCGGCGCGCTGCTCCGGAGTCAACGTGGGCAGAGCCAACGTAGTAGTCCTTTCATCTCAGGTCTCCGCTTTCGCGGCCGACGGCCTTTAAACCATGCTTGCGAGAGCAAGCGCTGGCCAGCCGTCTCTGTACCACGGCTCCAGTAAACGCCACCCGTTCCCCGGCCGTGAAACCGACACGCACTTATTACCCCTCGACCACGCCGTGGGCAACCCGCCCCAGCCTGCGGAAACACCCCGTCCGGGGCGTGATTCGCCTGTGTTCATCACCCTTATGAGCGATGTCATCACTTCGCACAGTCAGCCATTTTTCGTTTCATGGCGCGAAAAATACGAATTATTGATGATCTTGACCCGAAGCGGCGGCCACCCGTTAGCGCGACACTGTGACCGAACGGTTGCCCGCGAGGTTACTGACCGGTTCACCCCTCCCGGATTAGAGTCGGCGCAACCCAAGTTCACCGGAGAACGAGCACCACGGGAGTACGCGATGTTGAGCACGATGCAGGACGGACAGCTGTCACTGGGCAGGCTGCTCCGCCACGGCACCAAGGTGCACTCCGAGAGCGAAGTCATCACCTGGACCGGTTCAGAAGCCCGCCGCGAGACCTTCGGCGTACTCGGCAAGCACGCCGCCCGCCTGGCCAACGCCCTCCGGAGCCTCGGTGTCACCGGCGACCAGCGCGTCGGCACCTTCATGTGGAACAACGCCGAGCACATGGCCGCGTACCTGGCCATCCCGGCCATGGGCGCGGTGCTGCACACGCTGAACATCCGGCTGTTCCCGGAGCAGCTCGTCTTCGTCGCCAACCACGCCGAGGACCAGGTCGTCATCGTCGACGGCACGCTGGTCCCGCTGCTGGCCAAGCAGCTGCCCGAGCTGAAGACCGTGCGTCACGTCATCGTGGCCAACGGTGACGCCTCCTCCCTTCCCGCGCCGGACGGCGTCCAGGTGCACTCCTACGACGAACTGCTGTCCGGCCAGCCGGACACCTTCGACTGGCCCGAGGTGGACGAGCGCTCGGCGGCCGCGATGTGTTACACGTCGGGTACCACGGGCGACCCGAAGGGCGTCGCGTACTCCCACCGGTCGATCTGGCTGCACTCGATGCAGGTCACGATGACCGACAGCATGCGGCTGGCCCAGCACGACAAGGCCCTCGCGATCGTCCCGATGTTCCACGCGATGGCGTGGGGCATGCCGTACGCGGCGATGATGGTCGGCGCCTCGCTGCTGATGCCGGACCGCTTCCTCCAGCCCGCGCCGATCGCCCAGATGCTCGCCGCGGAGAAGCCGACCTTCGCCGGTGCCGTCCCGACGATCTGGCAGGGGCTGCTCTCCCACCTCGACGCGAACCCGCAGGACATCTCGCATCTGCGCGAGGTCGTCGTCGGCGGATCGGCGGCGCCGCCGTCACTGATGCACGCCTTCGAGGACCGCTACGACGTGCCGATCCTGCACGCCTGGGGCATGACCGAGACCTCGCCGCTGGGCAGCGTCGCGCGTCCGCCCGCCTCCGCGACCGGCGAGAAGGCGTGGGAGTACCGCTACACCCAGGGCCGGTTCCCGGCGTCCGTCAGCGCGAGGCTGATCGGCGACAACGGCGAGGAACTGCCGTGGGACAACGAAAGCGTCGGCGAGCTCGAGGTGCAGGGCCCGTGGATCGCGGCGTCGTACTACGGCGGCACGACCGGTGACGAGCCCGACCCGGAGAAGTTCCACGACGGCTGGCTGCGCACCGGCGACGTCGGCAAGATCAGCCCGGACGGCTACCTGACGCTGACCGACCGCGCGAAGGACGTCATCAAGTCCGGCGGCGAGTGGATCTCCTCGGTGGATCTGGAGAACCAGGTGATGGCGCATCCCGCGGTGGCCGAAGCGGCCGTGGTCGGCATCCCCGACGAGAAATGGGACGAGCGCCCGCTGGTCGCCGTCGTGCTCAAGGAGGGCCAGAGCGCCACGGCCGAGGAACTGCGCGAGTTCTTGTCCGACAAGGTCGCGAAGTGGCAGCTCCCGGAGAATTGGACCTTTGTGGACGAAGTCCCGAAGACCAGTGTCGGCAAGTTCGACAAGAAGCGGCTGCGCGCGTTCCACTCCGAAGGCAAACTCGACATCAGTCAGCTCTAACGGGTTAATCTCCCGCGCGCCTGCCCTTCCGTGAAGGCCATCTTGAGGGACGCTGGTCCCTGAAGATGGCCTTCACTGCGTTCGGCGAAGGGTTTTGTTGGTGCGTAAGACAAACAGGCGCGCGTTCCTGGCACTGGCGGGGACGGCCGCGCTTGCTGCCTGTGGGTCGAACACCGTCCAAAGAGGAAATCCGCCTCCGTCGACGGCCTACTCCGCCGGGGTGACCAGGCCGAAGCCGAAACCGGTCGACCTCGCGCAGTGGTACCACCCATATCCCGAAGCCGGTGTCCAGGAAGCCGTCACGCGCTACGCGGCCGCGTACCAGAAGTCCAAGGTCGCGGTGCAGTGGAATCCCGACGACTACGAGCCGAAACTGAACGCCGCGCTGCAGGCGGGCCCGGTCCCCGACATCTTCGAAGGCCAGGTCACCGTCGACCGCGTCCGGCAGAACCTCCTCGTCCCGCTGGACGACCTCGTCGGGCCCGTGCGCGGGGATTTCAACCCCTCGGTACTGGCGGCGCAGACGGTCGACGGCAAGATCTACGGCATCCCGCAGGCACTCGACACACAGGTCCTCTTCTACCGTAAGAGTTTTCTCCAGGAGGCCGGTGTCCAGCCGCCGCAGACGCTGGACGAACTCGTCGACGCGGCGAAGAAACTGTCCAAGGACGGCGTCAAAGGACTGTTCGCCGGGAACGACGCGGGCGCGGCGGCACTCGCCGGGCCGTTGCTGTGGTCGGCCGGGCTCGACTACGTCAAGGACGGGAAAACCGCCGGCTTCGACGATCCGCGTGCCGCCACGGTGTTCGCGAAACTCCACGAGCTCAACGGTTCGCTGCTGCTCGGCGCTTCGACGGACTGGGCGGATCCGCTCCCGTTCATCGACGGGCTCACCGCCATGCAGTGGACCTGGCTGTGGAACCTGCCGAAGATCCAGGACACGGTGAAGGACGACTTCGGCGTTCTGCCCTTCCCTCGCTTCGACGCGGCGGGCACGCCGTCCGTCCCGGTCAGCGGGTTGAGCTCGATGGTGCATTCCAAGAGCCTGAACCCCAACGCCGCCAAGGATTTCGTGAAATGGCTGTGGCTGGAGCGCGTCGACTTCCAGCAGGAGTTCGCCACCAGGTTCGGGTTCCACCTGCCCGCACGGCTCAGCGTTCTCGACAAGGTCGCCGTGGCGGCCGACGCCGCGAAGCTGGTCAAGGAGAACGGCCGCGCCGCCGGTCCACTGTGGACACCGGCGGCGAATAAGGCGCTCGTCGACGCGGCTGGCCGGATCGCCCGCGACGGGGCCGACCCGGTCGCCGAGACCAAGGCCGCCGTCGAGGCCGTCAAGGCCGAACTGGGCCGCCTATCCGCCTGAGCGACCGTACATAAGCGGTGATCAGCACGATCGACAGGATCACCGCGCCACCGTCGGTGACCAGCGACGGCAGCACGCCCGGCCAGCCGTGTTCGGCGATCGCCGCCCCGTGCACCTCGAACGGCACGACGTACACGCCGAAGGCTTGGGCGACGTTGACCGCGAGCACCGGCCAGAACAGCCGACGCCACCCGAACCACACCAGCAGCCCCAAGGCGTTGCCAACGATGAAGACGTTCCCCACCAGCCGCAACGCGCTCAAGTAGGTGGGTGCTTCGGCGGTGTCCGCCCCCTTGAGCCGCATACTCGCTTCGATCAAGTCGAGATCGATGATCACGTAGTTCTGCAGCGCCGTCCCGAGGACGAAAACGATCGAGCACAGCACCGTGATCAGGCGGATCTTCGGTGTCCAACGCATCACTTCCCCCATTCTCTATCAGTGATAGAGACAAATCTATCACTGATAGAGTCATCAGGTGGCACGCAAAGGCTCGCTCGACCTCGCCAAGATCACCCAGGCCGCCGTCGAACTGCTCGACGAGGCAGGCCTCGCGGAACTGAGCACCCGGCGGCTGGCGGCGAAGCTCGGCGTCAGCTCGCCGACGCTGTACTGGCACGTGAGGGACAAGGCGGAACTACTGGACCTCGTCGCCGAAGCGATCTGTGCCGACGCCTTCGAGATCGATCGATCACTGCCGTGGCGCGATCAGCTCGCGAGCGGGCTCCGCCAGTTCCGCGCTCTGCTGCTACGCCATCGGGACGCGGCCGCACTGCTGCGTGAGCGGCCGCCGACCGGACCGCACCGGCTCGGTCACATCGAGACCACCGCGCGGATCCTGCTGGAGGCGGGCTTCTCCGAAGAGGACACCGCGGGGATTTCGCGACTGCTCACGGCGCATGTTCTGGCGTCGGTCGAAACGCTCCCCGCGCGGAAGCCGGACGAAGGGTTCCTCGCGCGGCTTGAGGCGTATCCGCACGTCGGCAGGCTGGGTCCGGCTTTCGCGGCGCAGAGCGGCGAAGAGCTGTTCGAGCTGGGTGTCGAGGTGATTCTCGACGGGCTCGCGACCCGGCGCTAGCAGGTCACGAGTAACACCCCCAGGACGGCGACTGTGTGGATTTGGGGCGTTAGATGACCCGATTTCCACAGTCCCGCATGACCGGTCCGGTCACGACAGGGTGTGTGGAAACAGGGACATTCAACGTCCCTATTTCCACACACCCCTCACCCTCGGTGACACTTCAGCGCTCGCGAGCACGTCGGGTGACCTGGCGGCCTAGTCTCCGGATACGCCCCAGATCGCCAGCTCGACGGCGACGTCGTTCTCGTACAGCAGCGCGCAGTTCGCGCTCCAGCGCGGGCGCCGCTCGTACGGCAGCCGCCCCGCCTTGTCGAGTTCGTCGAAGTCGGCGACGGACGGCTCCTCGGTACCGAAGGCGGCCACGAGCTCGGCATCGGTCAAGGGCCGGATCGTGCCGAAGTCGTCCTCACCCGCGGCGCTGATGAACTCGTGGACGTCCAGCACGGAATGCGTCCCGGACTCCTGGACGCTCTCCACCTCGTACAGCTCGTCGATCGAGTCCGGGCGGCCGAGTTCGTCCTCCTCCCACAGGTAGTCACCCTCCTCGAAGACACGCGCCTTCATCGCGTCCAGCGCCGCTTCCGGATCGCCGTCGAACCGGCCGCGGACCGACCAAGCCGAAGCACCCACCTGGCCACCTCCCACGCTCGCCAAGCGGCCAGCGTAACCAGCACGCTTGGCTTCTTTCGTATTCCGCCAAACGTGACAAATTTTCGCATTACCCTTTTCTGGCGTTCACCTCACGGCTAACGTCTTCCGGCATCGTCCTTCCGCGACATCCATCCGCGACGACTGGGGGCACCGCCATGTCCGTCATCTCGAGGCGCACCTTCACCGCGGCCGGCGCCGCCGGCGTCGGCCTGCTGCTGTGCACGCCGACCGCCAACGCGCTCGACCGGGCCCTGGCGCGCACCACGACCCGTGCGGTGCGCACCGCGGGCACCACGCTCGAAGCCGCGGCGGCCCCGCGGACCAGCGGCCCCGGCTACACGCGGCTGACCGCGGGCCCCGGCTGGCCGCTCGTGGTCCGCGGGGATCTGGCCGCGCCGAAGTCCGGCCGCGACGACCGGCGCCGCGCGATGGCCTCCTTCGCCCAGTTCACCGACCTGCACTTCACCGACGCCGAAAGCCCGGCGCGGTTCGAGTACCTGCACCCGTTCGTCGGCTCGGCGCACCGCCCGCAGGAGACCCTCGGCCCGGTCGCGACGACGGCGCTGGTGGAGCGGGTGAACAGCCTGAAGGCCGGCCCGTTCACCGGACGGCCGATCGACTTCATGGTCACCACCGGCGACAACACCGACAACCACGAGCTGATCGAGCTCGAATGGTTCCTCAAGGTGCTCAACGGCGGCACGGTGAACCCGACCTCGGGCGACCCGGACGTGCACGAAGGCGTCCAGACGTCCGGGTCCTCGCACTACTGGAACCCTGGCAAGACGCTGGACGACGCGTACACGAAGAAGGGCTTCCCGCAGCTGCCCGGCCTGCTCGGCGCGGCCTCGAACACCTTCACCTCGCCCGGCCTCGACGTCCCGTGGTTCTGCACCTTCGGCAACCACGACGACAGCATCGTCGGCACCGTGCCGGACTTTCCGGGAATGGACGCCTGGTACACCGGCCGCTTCAAGGTGATCGGCAAGGACGAGACGACGTCGCGGAAACTCGCCAAGGCGATCGGATCCGGCTCCGGCGTCCCGGTCACGGAGCTGTTCGGCGGTTCGGGCACGATCCGCGAGATCACCCCGGACGAGCGACGGCGGCCGTTCAGCACCGCGGAGTTCGTGCGGCACCACCTCGACTCCGCCAACACCGGCCCCGGCCCGGTCGGCCACGGGTTCAGCGAGAACAACGCCGACGGGCGGAACGTGTACTACACCTTCCGCATCGCGCCGGGGATCACCGGGATCAGCCTCGACACCACGACGATGGCCGGGCTGGCCGACGGATCGATCGGGCTCGGGCAGTTCACCTGGGTGGAGAAAACGCTGAAGCGCAACAGCTCGACGTACTACGACTTCTTCGGGCGCAAGGTCACGCAGAACGTGACGGACGAGCTGTTCATCCTGTTCAGCCACCACACCAGCGACACCATGGGCAACGTGCTGCCGGACGCGCGGCATCCGCTGGAGATCCGGCTCAACGGCGACACGTTCGTCTCGCTGCTGCACCGGTTCCCGAACGTGCTGGCGTGGGTGAACGGGCACACGCACCACAACAAGATCACCCCGCACGCCGGCAAGACCGCGAAGCAGGGCTTCTGGGAGATCAACACCGCTTCGCACATCGACTTCCCGCAGCACGCGCGGATCATCGAGGTCGCCGACAACGCCGACGGCACGTTGTCGCTGTTCACGACCCTGATCGAGGCGGAAGCCCCGTACGAGGCGGCGTACTCGGACACCTCGACGCAAGCGCTTGCGTCGCTGTACCGGGAGTTCTCGTACAACGACATCCACGCCTCTCTTTCCGCCGTCGGCACCGCTCAGGACCAGAACACGGAACTCCTCCTGCCGAACCCCCTGGCCTGACCCCCGCCGCATTTCGTCCTCTGAATGCGGTAGTTGCACGCGCAAGTACCGCATTCAGAGGACGAAATGCGGTGGGTTACCTCAGGGGTAATCGACACGGGGCGCGGTGCCGGGCACGCTCGGCGCCATGACCGACGCAGAAGGCACCGCGCTCTTCCACCGGACCATGCCGTTCACCGAGCGGCTCGGCATCGAGGTACTGGAGCACGCCCCCACCGCCGTGCGCGCCCGGATCGCCTGGGACGAAACGCTCTGCACGCTCGGCGGGGTGCTGCACGGCGGCACGCTGATGGTGCTCGCCGACTCCGCGGGCGCGGTCTGCGCGTTCCTCAACCTGCCCGAGGGCGGCCAGGGCACGACCACCGTCGAGTCGAAGACGAACTTCCTGCGCGCGGTCCGGTCCGGCCACGCCACGGCCACCGCGAAGCCGCTGCACGCGGGCCGCAAGCTCATCGTGGTGGAAACCGAGATCCGCGACGACGAGGGCAAGCTGGTCGCGAAAGTGACACAGACCCAGGCCGTCTTGTAGGCAACTGTTTACATACCTCGCGCGACCGGCGAAAATCCCTTCCCTACTGGGTGGACACGAGGGATGGAGCTCCGGATGCGGATACGAGGGCTGGTCACGCTGCTGACGATCGCGACGATGACCGCGGTCACGGCACAGACGGCGGAGGCCGGTCCCGGCCGCCCGGACGACGAGTCGATCGACTACCACGAATGGTCCGGTCACCACGGTTTCCGCGACGGCAGGCTCGAAGGGCTCGGCCTCGATCACGGCGCGCTGCGCATCGACCGCCCGATCGGCACGATCGAGCACACCGAACCCACGCTCGGCACCACGAAGACCTACGAATACGGCCAGTGGACGTCGGGGAGCCACACCCCGGGTTTCGACGCCTCCCAGCTGGTCGCCTCGTGGAACGCGAAGACGCCGGCGAAGACGTGGATCAAGGTCGAAGCGAAGGGCCGCACCGCGGCGGGCACCGAAACCTCCTGGTACGTCATGGGCCGATGGGCCGGCGGAGACACCGACATCAAGCGCACCAGCATCGACGGCCAGAGCGACGCCAACGCCGCGGTCGACGTCGACACGCTGGTCATGAAGGCCGGCGTCGCGCTCCGCTCGTACCAGCTGCGGGTCAGCCTGTACCGCGAGGCCGGCTCCCGCGCCACCCCGTCGGTGACGTCGGCAGGCGCGATGACGTCGCTGGTCCCGGACCGCTTCGAGGTCAAGGCGACGAAGCCGGGCCGCGCCACCGGTATCGAGCTCAAGGTGCCCGCCTACGCACAGAACCTCCACAAAGGACAGTTCCCGGAGTACGGCGGGGGCGGCGAGAACTGGTGCAGCCCAACGTCCACCGAAATGGTCGTCGAGTACTGGGGCAAACGGCCCAGGCCCGAGGACATGAAGTGGATCCCGGAGGGTTACGTCGATCCGACCGTCGCGTACGCCGCCCGCCACACGTTCGACTACGCCTACGACGGAACAGGCAACTGGCCGTTCAACACCGCGTACGCCGCTTCACTCGGACTGCGTGGGCACATCACCCGTTTGCACTCCTTGAACGAACTCGAGAAGTACATCGCGCGCGGTATCCCGGTGATCACGTCGCAGTCGTTCAAGGCCGAGGAACTCGACGGCGCGGGCTACGGCACCGCCGGGCACATCATGGTCGTCGTCGGCTTCACGAAGGACGGTGACGTGATCGCGAACGACCCGGCCGCCAACAGCAACGACCGGGTCCGAAATGTCTACAAACGACACCAGTTCGAAACGATCTGGCAGCGCACCAAGCGGTACAACACGAATGGCGGCGTTTCCAGTGGTCCCGGCGGCATCGCGTACATCATCACGCCGGGGCACTGAATCGGTACCGCACCCGAGCGGATGTCGCGATCCGGGCCGCCCCCGTGGCAAGCTCGGAGTTCGTCGACTCGGAGGTGCGCATGCCGTACGAGGTCCAGGGCGTCGTTTCCCGCGCCAAGGGTGAACCGGTCTCGCTGGAGCCCGTGACGGTGCCCGACCCCGGGCCCGGCGAGGCCGTCGTCTCGGTCAAGGCGTGCGGCGTCTGCCATACCGACCTGCACTACCGCGAGGGCGGGATCAACGACGAATTCCCGTTCCTGCTCGGCCACGAGGCCGCGGGGTTCGTGGAGGCCGTCGGCGACGGAGTCACCGGCCTCGAACCGGGCGACTACGTGATCCTGAACTGGCGCGCGGTCTGCGGCACCTGCCGGGCCTGCCGCCGGGGAAAGCCCTGGTACTGCTTCTCGACGTTCAACGCCGCGCGGCCGATGACGCTGGCCGACGGCACCGCCCTGTCACCGGCGCTCGGCATCGGGGCGTTCCTCGGGAAGACGCTCGTCCACAGTGGACAATGCACGAAGGTCGACCCCGCCGCCGAACCGGCCGTCGCCGGGCTCCTCGGCTGCGGGGTGATGGCCGGTCTCGGCGCGGCACTGAACACCGGCGCCGTGAGCCGCGGCGATTCCGTCGCGGTCATCGGCTGCGGCGGCGTCGGTGACGCCGCGATCGCCGGGGCGAACCTGGCCGGCGCGAAGACCATCGTCGCCGTCGACACCGACGACCGGAAACTCGCCTGGGCCAAGGACTTCGGCGCCACGCACACACTGAACAGCAAGGGCTTGAGCGAAGACCAGGTCGTCGAGGCGATCCGGGAGTGCACCGATTCGTTCGGCGCGGACGTCGTGATCGACGCGGTCGGCAGGCCGGAAACGTGGCGGCAGGCGTTCTACGGCCGCGACCTGGCCGGCACGGTCGTGCTCGTCGGCGTCCCGACCCCGGACATGCGGCTCGACGTGGCGTTGATCGACTTCTTCTCGCGCGGCGGCTCGCTCAAGTCGTCGTGGTACGGCGATTGCCTGCCCTCACGCGATTTCCCGATGCTGATCGACCTCTATCTCCAGGGCAGGCTCCCGCTCGACAAGTTCGTCACCGAGCGGATCGCCCTCGACGGCGTCGAACAGGCCTTCGAGCGTATGCACCACGGCGACGTGCTCCGCAGCGTGGTGACCTGGTGAAGCTCTTCACCGACGCCGATTTCCCGGCCGATCCGTATCCGGGAGCGCGGCCGGGGCATTCGTTCGTCCACTTCGACGGTGCCGGGCACAGCCTCGACACCGCGCCGGAGGGCTGGCGTGAACGCCAGGCCGTGCTCGCCTACGGCTCGAACGCGTGCCCGTCCAAGATCACCTGGCTGCGGGAGCACATGGGCCTGGAGGGCCCGGTCGTCGTCTGCCACGCGCGCTGTGCCGACCTCGCCGCGGTCTGGGCGTCCGGCCTGCGGTTCCGGGACGGGCAACGGCCCGCGACGCTCGCCGCCGCGCCCGGCGTCGTCGAGGAGCACTCCGTCTGGTTCGCGACGCCGCAGCAGCTCGCCGTCCTCGATCGCTGCGAGGGCAAAGGACATCGTTACAACCTGGTGCGCCTGACCGCCCCGGCCATCACCCTCGACGACGGCACCGTGCTCGACGACGTCGTGGCGTACGTCGGCGCCGCGGACATCCGCCTGCCGATCCTCGTGGACGGCAGGCATATCCGCGTCGCCGACCTCGAACAGCGCCGGGCCGCGGCGCTGGAAGGGATCCCCGCCGAAACGCACGGTCTGGACTGCACGCTGGTCGAGGCCGGGACGCTGGTCAGAGAAGCTTGACGCGGGTCTAGCATCGCTAGGAAAGCTAGCGTTGCCATTGAGGGGAAAGCCGAATGTGGCGTCTTGTCTGCCGGGGACCGGCCAGTCGGACTGGTCGTGATCGCACCGTCCACAAAGGACATCAGGACTCCCTCATGTGCCCGATTTGAGCGCTTTGCGTGGGGGTCGTGAGTGGCAATGATCGTTCTAACCCTCTTTACCACTCACGACCCCCGCGAGAATCGGGCATAATGACACCAATCGGGCACGGAATCGGCGGGAACTGTCCCTTGTGGACACCCGCCACCGGGTAGCCCGCAAGCCGTCCGGAACCTGCTGCCCAGGGCGGCCATCTCATCGCGAAGCCGGCAAAGACGGCCTGCACGACAGGATCACGCCACGTTTGACCTACCCCTCAATAAAGGTCCCTTGCTCCCCGTTCGGCTGCCTTCCCACCAGAAAGCAGGGCCCCAAGCCGGGCGAAGCGCGCGCTTACAGAAGCTTCCCGGGATTGAGGATCCCGGTCGGATCGACGGCCTTCTTCGCCGCTCGCAACACGTCGACCCCGAGCGAACCGATCTCCGCCGCCAGATAGCGCGCGTGGTCGGCGCCGACGGCGTGGTGATGCGAGATCGTGCCGATCCCGGTGATCGCCTCCGACGCCGCCGCCTTCACCCGCTGCCATTGGCCGACCGGGTCCGCCTCGTCGCGCGCGGTGAGCACGGTGAAGTACAGCGACGCGCCCGTTTCGTAGGCGTGCGAGACGTGACACATGATGATGGCGTTGCCGAGCGTCGCGGTCAGCGCGGCACGGACCGCGTCGCGCAGGTCGCTCAGTTCGTTCCAGTACGCGGCGGTTTCGAGGGTTTCGACGCAGACACCGTTGTCCATCAAGGCATCCCGCTGCCGAGGGCCGGAGAACCGGCCGCGGCGCCAGGATTCGCCGAGCGCGGCCCCGATGCGGACGGCGCCGAACTCCTTCAGTACGCCTGTAGTCGCCTGGCGACGCCGGGCGACCTCGCGCTTCGACGCGCCTTCCCAGCCGACGATCAGCAGGCACGGCGCGTGGACGCCGCGCGCCTTGAGATATCGTCGCAGCGCCTTGGTCTTCAGACTGTCGTTGAGCGCGAGCGAAACCTCGCTCTCGTCCACATCGGACAGCCGAGTGACGTCCGCCAGCACATGCCGCTGGGCGAGTTCGCGGACCGCGGCGGTGCCGTTCTCCCAGCCATCCAGGACGTAACCCTCGTAACGGCGCACCTCCGGCACCGGGCGGACCCGGAGGGCGACCTCGGTGATCACACCGAGCGCGCCTTCACTGCCGACGGCCAGCTGCCGCAGGTCGGGCCCCGCGGCGGACGCCGGCGCGACGCCGAGTTTCCATTCCCCGCGCGGGGTCGCGAGCCGGACACCCTTGACCATGTCCTCGAACCGGCCGTAGCCGGACGACGCCTGACCGGCGGACCGGGTCGCGGCGAAACCGCCGATGGTGGCCCGTTCGTAGGACTGGGGCACGTGCCCGAGGGTGAAGCCGTGCGCGGCGAGCAGCCGGTCCGCCTCCGGTCCGGTGACGCCCGCTTGCAGGACCGCGATCCGGGAAATGGGGTCGACGGAGACCAGTTCGCCGAGCCGGGTGAGGTCGAGCGCGATCACCGCGCTCTTGTCCCCGCGCAGCGCCGCGACCCCGCCGACCACCGACGTCCCGCCGCCGAACGGGACGACGCCGACGTCGTGCCGTGCACAGCTTTCCAGTACCGACTGGACTTCGGCGGGATTCTCCGGCAGGACGACGGCGTCCGGCACCGGAAAATCACCGAACCCCCGTCGCCGTATCAAGTCCAGATAGGACAGACCGCTCGCCCGCGCGAGCCGTTCTCCCGGCGTCACCAGGACGTTCTCGGCGCCGACGAGTTCTTCGAGGTCTCGTTTCGGCTGTTCGCCCAGCGCCGAATCGGGAACGGAAAGCGCCGAATCGGGTGCGAAGGGCGCCGCGGAGCCCAGCGGACCGATACGCTGGACGAGCCACCGCAAGGCCTTCGCCGGAAGGTGGGCCGCGTCACCGCCTTCGGGCGTCCAGGATCGTCTTAACCGGTGGTCAATAAGCTCCGTCACGACTACAGTGTTACATATGGACGTAAAACGTCACTCACCTGCGGAAACAGGCGTTTCGGCACTGGCGGACACCCGATCCCGTCAGGCCTCGACGCGTGTGTCCGACGACGTTCTGCTCGACGCCGCGAAGAAGTGCGTGCTCGCCGTCGGCGTGAGGCGGACCACCCTCGCCGAGATCGCCCGGACCGCGAAGGTCAGCCGGATGACCGTCTACCGCCGGTTCCCGGACGTGCGCAGCGTGCTCGCGACCCTCATGACCCGCGAGTTCGGCGGCCTGCTGCAGGGCGCCGCCGAGCCGGAGGCCGAGCCTGCCAACTTCCGCGAGAAGCTCGTCCGGAGTTCGTCCGCCGCCGTCGCCGCGCTGTCGGGCGACCCGCTGTTCCGCACCCTGCTCGACCTCGACTCCGAGCTGGTCCTGCCCTACATCGTCGAGCGGTTCGGGAAGACCCAGCGGTTCGCCGAAGGCGTGATCCTGCACCTGCTGAAGTCGGGCCACGAAGACGGCTCGATCCGCAAGGGTGACCTGCCTTCGCAGGCGCGCACCCTGCTGCTGCTCATCCAGTCCTTCGCGTTCTCCTACCGGCCCGCCATCGCGGACGTGAACGAGAAGGAGCTGATGGCGGAATTCGCCCACATGCTCGACGCGGCGTTGCGGCCGTGACGCCGGGCTCGCTCAACGCTCTGCGGCGCGACCGGGAACTCACGGCGCTGGCCGGCGGTGAGCGGGTCGATCTGGTGGTGGTCGGCGGCGGTGTCACCGGCGCGGGGATCGCGCTGGACGCGGCCGCGCGGGGGCTCTCGGTGGCCCTGATCGAGGCGTACGACCTGGCGTACGGGACGTCACGCTGGTCCAGCAAGCTCGTACACGGCGGCCTCCGGTATCTGGCCAAGGGCGATCTGGCGCTGGCGCACGAAAGCGCCGTCGAACGCGGGATACTGATGACCCGCACCGCCCCGCATCTCACCAGGGCGATCCCGCAGCTGTTCCCCCTGTACCGCGAGACTTCCCGCGGCCAGCAGGCGTTCATCATGACGGGCCTCCTCGCCGGTGACGGCCTCCGCCGCGCGGCACGGACCCCGGCGTCGGTGCTGCCGCGGCCGAGGTCGATCCCGGCCGCGGAGGCGCTGGCGCTCGCCCCCGGCCTGTCCCCGCAAGGCCTGCGCGGGGCCCTGCTGGCCTACGACGGCGCGCTGACCGACGACGCGCGCCTGGTCGTGAACCTGGCACGGACGGCGGCGGCACGCGGCGCGAAGATCCTGACGAAGGTCGAGGCACTCCGGCTCGACGCGGAATCGGTGCTGGCCAGGGACAGGCTCACCGGACAGGAAATCGGGATCCGCGCCCGTCAGGTGATCAACGCGACCGGCGTCTGGGCGGGCGAACTGGCGGAATCGGTGCGGCTGCGGCCTTCCCGTGGTTCGCATCTCATCCTGGCTTCGGGAGCGGCACCGATCGGCGCGACGTCGGTCAACGTGCCCGTCCCCGGCGAGAACAACCGCTTCGTCTTCCTGCTGCCGCAACCGGACGGGCGGGTGTTCGTCGGGGTCACCGACGAGCCGACCGACGGCCCGGTCCCGCGCGTGCCGTCCGTCCCGGAGTCCGATGTGGACTTCCTGCTCGAAGTCGCGTCGACGGCGTTCAACCGCCCGCTGACGCGGGACGACGTGGCGGGCTCGTTCGCCGGGCTGCGGCCGCTGGTCGAAGGCGGCGGGCGCAGCGCCGATCTTTCGCGCAAACACGCGGTGGTGACCGGCGCCGACGGCGTGCTCACCATCGTGGGCGGCAAGCTGACGACGTACCGGAAGATGGCCGAGGACGCCGTCGACGCGGCACTGAAACGGTCCGGGCTCCTCGCCGGGCCGTCGACCACGTCCCGGCTCCCGCTGCTCGGCGCGGCACCGCGCCACCGCCTGTCCACTGTGGACGCACCGCCTCGACTGGTCGCGAAGTACGGCACCGAGGCGCCACGGGTCGCGGCACTCGGCGAAGTCGACCCGGACCTGGGGCTGCCCTTGTCCGGCGCCACCGAGATCACCGCGGCGGAGGTCGTCTGGGCCGTGCGGCACGAGGGCGCTCTCGACGTCGAGGACGTCTTGGAGCGCCGCACCCGGCTCGCCCTGGTCGCCCCGGACGCCGAGGCCGCCCGCGGCCGCGTCCAGGAACTTGTCGGCAAATCGCTCGCCGGCCTCGGCTGACCTCCCGCATTTAGTCCTCTTAAATGCGGTGAGACGTGTCCTCAGCTTGACGTGTCGTTGGGTTTTTGCAACAGTATGTTCCATGAGTCCGGTAAGACGCGGCAAAGAGCTGCCGATCTACAACCGGCTTCCCGTGCTCCGGGCAGAGCGCGGACTGAGCAGGGCCGCCCTCGCGGCGGCCGTCGAGGTCAACCCGCAGACCATCGGCGCGCTCGAACGGGGGGACCACTACCCGAGCCTGGACCTGGCGTTCCGCATCTGCGCGGTGTTCGACCTCCCGGTCGAGGCCGTGTTCAGCCGCGAACCGTTCACGCCACTGTCCACTCAGGTCTACCGGGAGGGGGGAACATGAGTGAGGAGCGAGGCCGCCTCGCGGCGTACTGGGAGCGCCAGCAGGAACGGCTGGACGAACTGGAACGCAAGCGGGCGCTGAGGCTGCCGACCTGGCGCACGCGGAAACGGCGGCGGACGTTGAGCGTGCTCGTGATCCTCGGCGATCTGATCCTGATCGCCGGCGCCGCCGTGTTCCATCGGCAACCGGAGCCGGTCTTCGTCGTGTGCTGGTTCGGAGGTGCGGTGATCGCCGGCGGTGCCCACTACCTGCTGCGGATCCTCACCGGCAAGATGAGCGGCGGGTTCTCGCTCCGGCTCGACGAACGCGAGCGGGAATGGCGCCACCGCGTCACCTACGTCAGCTATCAGGTCCTGGTCGGGCTGATGATGATCGCGGTGCTCTACAGCCTGGTCATCTCCGACACCGAGGACGGCGGCGTTCGCGGCGCGATGATGGCCTGCGCGCTGCTGGTCACCGGGACCACGCTCGCCGGCGTCATCCTCGGCTGGTCGCTGCCGGACGACGACCCTGAAGACTTCGAAGAGGTGAGCCCCACGTGACCGTCACCAGGACAAGGTCGGACCGGCGTCGCCTCGCCGTCGCGGCCGTGATCGGTCACCTGGTCGTGATCGCCGGGGCCGCGCTGCTCCGGGAGCCCACGTTGTGGTTCGCCGTCGGCTTGATGGGACCGGGCCTGTGCCTCTGCGTCGGCGCGGCGGCGGTGCTGCGCAAGGCCGTCGGCAGACCCGGCTCCGCGGCGAAGGACCTCGACGAACGCGAACTGCTGCTGCGAAACCGCGCGCACTACGCTGCGTTCCAGGGGATCTGCGTGCTGATGCTGGTGGATCTCGCATACGGGCTCTACGCGGCAGGGCAACCGGATCCCGGTTCGCTGCTGTCCGCGATGACAGCGGCGTTGTTCGTCTTCGGGACGTCGCTTCCGGCGCTTTGGCTCGCCTGGCGGCTGCCGGACGACGACCCTGAAGACTTCGAGGGGGTGACTCCGGGATGACCGGGGACAAGAAGCGGTACAAGGTGTCCATCGGCGTGGTCGCCGTCGTGCTGGTGGCGGGTGGGGTCCTCGCCGGCGCGGGCCGGGCGGCCCTGGTGTACCGGGCCACCTCGGTGGTGAGCAACGTCGAGCTGGACGGGCTGATCCAGCGGAACCGCACGGTTTCCGGCGTCCATCGCGGATTCATGGCGCTGGTGCGGTATTTCGAAGAGGGGAAATGGAAATGAGCGAGGGGAAGCTGGAGATCGACAAGGTCTCCAAGCGCTACGGCGCGAAGGTCGCGCTGGACGAGGTGAGCTTCGAGGTCCAGCCCGGTGAGCTGTACGGGTTCGTCGGCAGCAACGGCGCGGGCAAGACCACCACGATGCGGATCGTGCTCGGGGTGCTGGCGGCCGACTCCGGCCAGGTGCGCTTCGGCGGCGCCCCGATCACCCACGAGACCCGCACGCACATCGGGTACATGCCGGAGGAACGCGGGCTGTACCCGAAGATGAAGGTGCTGGAGCAGCTGGTCTATCTCGCCGAACTGCACGGGATGTCGGCCAACGACGCCCACCGCAGCGCCGAGAACTGGATCGCCCGCCTCGGGCTGACCGAACGGCGCAAGGACGAGGTCCAGAAGCTGAGCCTCGGCAACCAGCAACGCGTGCAACTCGCCGCGGCGCTGGTGCACGATCCGAGGGTGCTGGTGCTGGACGAGCCGTTCTCCGGCCTCGACCCGCTGGCCGTGGACGTGATGAGCGGCGTGCTGCGCGAGAAGGCCGCGACCGGTGTGCCGGTGGTGTTCTCCAGTCACCAGCTGGATCTGGTCGAGCGGCTGTGCGACCGCGTCGGCATCATCCGAAGTGGACGGATGGTCGCCTCCGGTACCGTCGCGGAGCTGACCGCCGGCGCGGGCAACGGTCTCGTCGTCACCGCGCCCGCCGCTCCGCCCGGCTGGGCATCGTCCGTTCCCGGTGTCCGGGCGGCCGAGCAGAACGGCCCGACGACCATCCTCGAACTCGAGACGGGCGCCGACGACCAGGCCGTGCTCGCCGCGGCGCTGGCCACCGGCCCGGTCACCGAGTTCACCAAACGCAGGCGTTCGCTGACCGAGCTCTTCCGCGACGCGGTCGCCGAGAAGCCGGCGGCACAGGGAGTTTCCGCATGAACACCGTATCCTCATGGCGCGCGGTCTGGCTGATCGCCAAACGCGAGCTGAACACCCGGTTGCGCACCAGGTCCTTCGTGATCGGCACCGCCGTGCTGCTGGTCATGCTGATGGGGTACGTCCTGCTGCAGTCCACGCTGATCAGCAACGAGGACAAGAGCAAGGTCGGGCTCACCGGCCAGACCGCCGGGATCGCGCAGCAGCTCAAGACCGCGGGCGAAGCCATCGGCGAAAAGATCGAGACCGTCACGGTCGCCGATCCGGCGCAGGGCCGGGCGCAGGTCGAGAACGGCGACCTGGACGCGCTGCTGTCCGGCAACGCCACCGAGCTGAAGGTGCTCGTCAAGTCCGAATTGGACACGAAGCTGCGTTCCCTGCTGAACGGCGTTTCCCAGCAGGAAGTGCTGAACGGCATCCTTTCCGAGGCCCAGAAGTCGCCCGACGAGGTGATGCGCACGGTCCACCAGACCCAGGTCGAGGTCGACTCGATCAAGCCGCCGGATCCCGAGAAGGCCCAGCGGACGGTGATCGGGCTGATCGTGGCGGTGCTGCTGTACATGAGCATCGTGACCTACGGGACGCTGGTCGCGCAGGGCGTGGTCGAAGAGAAGTCCAGCCGGGTGGTGGAGATCCTGCTGTCCACGGTCCGGCCATGGCATCTGTTGCTGGGAAAGGTGATCGGGCTCGGCCTGGTCGGGCTGACGCAGCTGGTGATCATCGGGGGCGCCGGGTTGATAGTCGCTTCGGCGACCAACGTGCTGACGCTGTCCGGGGTCGCGACGGGCGCCCTGCTGTGGGGTGTCGTGTGGTATCTGCTCGGGTTCCTGTTGTACGCCACCGTCTACGGCGCAATGGGTTCGCTGGTCTCCCGGCAGGAGGACACCCAGTCCGTGATCGGCCCGGTCAACATCGTGCTGATCCTCGGCTTCGTCGTCGGGTTCAACCTGCTGGCCCAGGCGCCGGAGGGCACGGGCACGAAGGTGCTCTCCCTGGTGCCGCTGCTTTCCCCGGTGCTGATGCCGGCGCGGATCGCCGCCGGGACCGTCGAGACGTGGGAGATCGTGCTGTCGCTGGGCCTGAGCGTGGGCGCGATCGCCCTGTTCACCTGGCTGGGCGCGCGGATCTACCAGAACAGCGTGCTGCGGGTCGGCAGCCGGATCAAGCTCTCGGAAGCCCTGCGCGGCTGACCCCACGGTCCGTGAAGGCCTCCTTCCCTACTCTCAGGGTAGGGAGGGAGGCCTTCACGGACCTTTGATGGCGGCGTAGCGCTCCAAGGCGACCTGGCGTTCGTGGGCGTGGTCGACCATGGGCGCTGGGTAGCCCTTGACGTTCTGCGGTTTGTGCGCGGCTTTGCCTTGCACAGACCGGAGTTCGGGAACGTAACGGCGGACGTAGTCGCCGGCGGGGTCGAACTTCTCACCCTGCGTCGTCGGGTTGAAGATCCGGAAGTACGGCGCGGCGTCGGTGCCGCTGCCCGCGACCCACTGCCAGTTCAGCTGGTTCGACGCGAGATCGCCGTCGACCAGATGCTTCATGAAATGCCGCGCGCCGAGCCACCACGGCAGATGCAGATCCTTGACCAGGAAACTCGCCACGATCATCCGGACGCGGTTGTGCATCCAGCCTTCGGCGAGCAGCTGCCGCATCCCGGCGTCGACGACGGGGAACCCGGTGCGCCCTTCGCACCATCGCCGGAAAGCGTCGTCGTCGCTCTCGTATTCCATGGCGTCGAACCGGGAATCGTAGTTCTTCCGCGCGGTTTCGGGCCGGTGCCACAGGACGTCGGCGTGGAACTCGCGCCAGGCGAACTCGCCGCGCAACGCCTTGGCGCCGGATCCCTCGTTCCCGGCGAGGTCGGCCAGCAAGGTACGCGGATGGACGCATCCCCAGCGCAGATAGGGCGAAAGCCTCGTCGTACCGGGGCGGTCGGGACGGTCGCGATCCTCGTCGTAGGTCTCGACACCGTCGTCCAGGAACTCGTGCCAGCGTTCGAGCGCCGCCTTCTCACCGGGCTCCGGCAGCTCCATTCCCTTGAGCGACGGGGACTTCGGGAGCTTGACGGATCGCGGCGGCTCCACCCAGTCCACAATGGACTCTCCGGTGTCCGCCGGACGCGGCCAGCCGTGGCGCACCCACGCGCGGTAGAACGGGGTGAAGACACGATAGGGGTCGCCGTCCGGTTTGCTGATCCGACCGGGGGTGATCGCGTACGGAGATCCCGTCTCGACCCAGGCGATGTCGTGCTCCGCCAACGCCTTCTTGACCTCGTCGTCGCGGCGGCGGCCGTACGGGCCGGTGTCCGCGCTGACGTGCACCGTCGCGGCGCCGACCGCACGGGCCGCTTTGACGACCTCCGTGGCCGGGTCGCCCTTGACGAGCATCAGCCGTCCGCCGAGCTGATCGTCCAGCGCCTTGAGGCAGCCGTGCAGGAACGCGACGCGCGGGGCACCGGAGGGTTTGAGGAGCGCGTCGTCGAGGACGTACAGCGCGAGGACGTGCTTGCTGTGCTTCGAAGCTTCCAGCAGGGCGGCGTGGTCGCCGAGGCGGAGGTCGCGGCGGAACCACAGCACTACGGGGGCTTCTCTGGTCACTCCCGAAACCCTAAGCGCGCTTCCCCGGCCCCGCACGCCAAAGGTCCTTTCCTCGCAGATTATGCGAGGAAAGGACCTTTGATGGCGCTTGCGGGAAGGGGCTCAGCGCTCCGATATGGGCGCGTAGTCCCGCGACGCGTAGCCGGTGTAGATCTGCCGCGGGCGGCCGATCTTGGTGGCCGGGTCCTGGATCATCTCGCGCCAGTGCGCGATCCAGCCCGGCAGGCGGCCGAGCGCGAACAGCACGGTGAAGTACTTCGTCGGGAAGCCGAGCGCCCGGTAGATCAGACCGGTGTAGAAGTCGACGTTCGGGTACAGCTTCCGCTCGATGAAGTAGTCGTCCGAGAGCGCGGTCTCTTCCAGCTTCTTCGCGATGTCGAGCAGCTGGTCGCCGCCCTTGAGCTTGGAGAGGATCTCGTCCGCGGTGTTCTTGATGATCTTCGCGCGCGGGTCGTAGTTCTTGTAGACCCGGTGCCCGAAGCCCATCAGGCGGACACCCTTTTCCTTGTTCTTCACGCGGGTGACGAAGTTCGCGACGTCGCCGCCCTCGGCCTGGATGCCCTCGAGCATGTCCAGGACCGCGCTGTTGGCGCCACCGTGCAGCGGACCGAACAGCGCGTTGATGCCGGCCGAGATCGAGGCGAACAGGTTCGCCTCGGAGGAGCCGACGAGGCGCACGGTCGAGGTCGAGCAGTTCTGCTCGTGGTCGGCGTGCAGGATGAACAGGAGGTCGAGCGCCTTGGCGACGTCCGGGTCGACCTCGTAGGGCTCGGCCGGGAAGCCGAAGGTCATCCGCAGGAAGTTCTCGACCAGGCCGAGCGAGTTGTCCGGGTACAGCAGCGGCTGGCCGACGGACTTCTTGTACGCGTACGCGGCCAGGGTCGGGACCTTGGCCAGCAGGCGGATGGTGGACAGCTCCACGTTCGGTTCGTCGAACGGGTTGAGCGAGTCCTGGTAGAAGGTCGACAGCGCGGATACGGCGCTGGAGAGCACCGGCATCGGGTGCGCGTCACGCGGGAAGCCGCTGAAGAAGGCTTTGAGGTCCTCGTGCAGCAGGGTGTGCCGCTGGATCTTCTCGGTGAACTCGGACAGCTGCGTCTGCGTGGGCAGCTCGCCGTAGATGAGCAGGTACGAGACCTCGATGAAGGTCGACTTCTCGGCCAGCTGCTCGATCGGGTACCCGCGGTAGCGCAGGATGCCGGCGTCACCGTCGATGTAGGTGATGGCCGACGACGCGGCACCGGTGTTCACGAACCCCGGGTCGTGGGTGATGTACCCGGTCGTCGCCAGCAGCTTCCCCAGCTCGATCCCAGGCGCGCCCTCGACCGGGTGGATCACCTTGAACTCGTGCTCGCCGTTGGGCAGGCGCAGCGTCGCGGTCTCGCCGGACTGCCCCGCAGCCGTCGTCGCGTCGGACATGTAAGTCCCTCTCACGTTCAGCACGGGCCGGCGGCGCCTGTAGGTTCCACAGGTACGCCCTCTTTCACGCGCGTGACCCACGGCCTCGCTGCACACCGCCCCGCTGGGGTATGAATTCCCCTCTACGCTAGTCGAGAATGGGGTCAACGCGCAGCGGGTGAGTTGCTCACAACAGCCCCTTTGGGACCAGGTTCACACGGCGGATGCCATATCGCCCGCCGTCGGCGGTTCCGCCCCGCTCCGCGAGACGGTGATCGACGCCGCTTTCGCCGCGAATTCGAGCGCCGTCCGCCAGCCGCCGGCGTCGAGAGTGGACAAGTCACGCACGCCGTTCGAGTACAGCCATGCCAGCAGGGCGCCCTGCACGGTGTCACCGGCGCCGATCGTGTCGACGACGTCGACCCGGCGTGACGGGACCTGCGCGATTTCGCCCGCTCGTGTGATGACGGACAACCCCCGCGCGCCCCGGGTGAGCACGACGGCATCGACTCCGCAAGAGGTCCAGACCTTTGCCGCGTCGACCGGGTCGGCGCCTTCGGCGAGCCATTCCGTGTCGTCGTCGGAGATCTTGAGCAGGCGGACATGCGGCAGCCAGGACTCGAACCGCGCGCGGTACGCCGCCGGATCGGTGATCAGCGCCGCCCGGATGTTCGGATCGAGCACGGTCAGGACGCCACGGGCGGATTCGCGGCGCAACACGGTTTCGTACGTGCTCGCACCCGGCTCCAGGACCATGCCGAGGGTGCCGAGGGAGAGCGCCGTCACATCTTCGGGGAGCGGGCCGGGGTCGGCGACCAGCCGGTCCGCGGTGCCCTCGGTGTAGAAGGTGTACCGCGCGGAACCCTTCTCGTCGAGCGCGACCACGGCGAGCGTCGTCGGCTCGTTTCCCCGCTGCAGCAAGGCCGTGTCGACGCCGGAGGCGTGCAGCCGGTCCACCAGGGCGACACCGAAGCGGTCGTCGGAGACACGCGAGAGGAAGCCCGTGGGGACGCCGAGCCGCCCGGCGGCGAGCGCGACGTTGTAGGGACCACCACCCATCCGGGGCAGCAGCGCGCGCAACCCACCGTCCACACTGGAATCCAATGGTTCACCGGGAACGAGGTCGACCAGCGCCTCTCCACCTACGACGATCACGGGCGCGATGCTAGCCGAGGCGGCGGCCGGATCACCAGAATTGTCAGTTCAGGACATTTTTTGTCGCTATCCCGCCGAGCAAAAGCTCGGACAAAGCGGTGAACGCTTCGGCGTCGGTCACCCCGGCGCGCTGACCGATGACTCCGGTCTGGATTCCCTCGATGATCAGTCCCGCCATTTCCGCGATCAGCCGCGCGTGCACCTCACGGAAAACACCGTCGGTGACGCCGCGATCGATGAACGACCGGATCCGCGCGGCCGCGGCGCGGCTGTTGAGCTGATACGCGTCCCGCGCCGGCGCGAATTCGGCGATGTCGGTCATGAAAGCGGCCGAAGCCCGGTTCAGGTACTCGGAGATCCCGGCGAGGTACTCCCCGAGGATCTTGCGGGCGTCGTCGATCCCGGCGATCCGCTCCTCCAGCAGCTCGGCGGCACCCTTGAAAAAGTGGGTGACGACCTTGACCGCGAGCTGCTCCTTACTGGGCGCGAGCGCGTAGAGGGTCGACTTCGAGCAGCGGAGCCTGGCGGCCAGATCGTCCAGCGTGAACTGGGAGAACCCTTCGGCGAGGAAGAGCGCTTCAAGCTCCGAGAGCAGCGCTCTCTGACGCGCGGTGGGCTGGCGGCGCGAGGTCATCGGATCACTATCCCCTACGCGAACGGTGTACCCCCAGCGCCGTCTACTGTACGCTGAATCAGCCCACAGTACTGTTTTTAGTACAGCTCAGCTCGGAGGAGCCATGCCGGCGGACCGTCTGCTGCCCAGCACCGAGGCCCAGGATCTGATCGACCTGGCCAAGGAGATCGCGCGCGAGGAGCTCGCCCCGATCGCCAGCAAGTACGAGGAGACCGCGCATTTCCCGCGTGAGCAGTTCCGGCTGCTCGGGCAGGCCGGGCTGCTCGGCCTGCCGTACTCGGAACGCTGGGGCGGCGGCGAGCTGCCGTACGAGGTCTACCTGCAGGTTCTGGAGGAGATCGCGGCCGCGTGGATGTCGGTCGGTGTCGGGCTCTCCGTGCACACGATGTCCTGCTTCGCGTTGGCGCACCACGGCACCGACGAGCAGCGCGATCGTTGGCTGCCGTCGATGCTGGAAGGCGGCCTGCTGGGCGCGTACGCGCTCTCGGAGACCCACGCCGGCTCCGACGCGGCCGCCCTTTCGACCCGCGCGCGGCTCGACGGCGACCAGTACGTCGTGAACGGCACGAAGGCGTGGATCACCCACGCGGGTGAGGCCGACTTCTACACGACCATGGTGCGCACGAGCGACGACGGCGGGCAGGGCATCTCCTGCCTGCTCGTGGACGCGGCGACGCCGGGCCTCTCGGCCGCGCCGCCCGAGCGGAAGATGGGCCTCACCGGGTCGACCACGGCACAGCTGATGTTCGAGGACGCCGCCGTCGACGCCGGCCGTCGGATCGGCGAAGAGGGCCAAGGGCTGAAGATCGCGCTGTCGTCGCTCAGCTCCGGACGGCTGGGCATCGCCGCTTGCGCCGTCGGGCTCGCGCAGGCCGCGCTGGACGAGGCACTCGAGTACGCGAAGGGCCGCACGCAGTTCGGGCGGCCGATCATCGAGTTCCAGGGACTGGAGTTCCTGCTGGCCGACATGGCCGCGACCGTCGAGACGTCGCGCGCGATGTACCTCGACGCCGCCCGCCGCCGCGACCGCGGGCTGCCGTTCCAGCGGCAGGCGTCCATCGCGAAGCTCGTCGCGACCGACGGCGCGATGAAGGTGACCACCGACGCCGTGCAGGTGCTCGGCGGCGCCGGGTACACGAAGGACTTCCCCGTGGAGCGGTACATGCGGGAGGCGAAGGTGCCGCAGATCTTCGAGGGCACGAACCAGATCCAGCGCATGGTGATCGCGCGGGAACTGCGGAAAGGCTGACGCTCCGCGCTGATACGATCACAGGTGGTCACGCTGTGACCGTGAGACACTGTGGATGACGTGAGGAGACGCTGTGACAGCCCTTCCCCATTCCACGACCGGGTCGCACGGTGAATCAGGGTGGGCCGTCCCGGATCACCTGCTGTCGGTCGCGGAGTACGCGGCGCTCGGTGAGCCCGATTCCGGATTCACCGAGCTCGTGGAAGGCCGCCTTGTCATGTCACCGAGCCCCAAGAGGAGACACAACAAGGCGCTGTACGCCTTGGCCAGGCAGCTGGAGTCACAGCTGCCCGATCACCTCGAATTCGTCCAGGACATCGACGTCGATCTGGGGCTGGTGCCGCCCGGTGAGCCGGGTTTCGCCAGGCGACCGGATCTGATCATCGCCCTTCGCGAGGCGGGCGAACGGATCGACGAAGAGGACACGATGTACCGCGCGGACGACGTCGTCGTGGTGGTCGAGATCGTGTCGCCTGGTTCGAAGCGCACCGACTACGTGACCAAACACGGCGAGTACGCCGACGCGGGGATCCCGCATTACTGGATCGTCGACCTCAGTGAACCGGTCTCCCTTGTCGCCTGCCACCAGGCGGGCGAACTCGGCTATCAGGACGCTCCGGCCATGACCGGCGAATTCCGTGCCGACGAGCCGTTTCCGGTGAAACTGGATCTCGGCCGCCTGCTCTCGTGAGTGGTAAGGACGGTTAGAACCGTCCTCACCACTCACGAGCCGCCGTGCCCCGGCGGACCGAACTGCTGTGGCGGCGGACCGGCCGGCGGCGGCTGCTGCGGCCATCCGGCCTGCGGCGGATGAGGCCGCTGTCCCGGCGCGGGCTGCCACTGGGGCTGAGGCGGGGCCTGGAATCGGGCGCCATGCGCCTGCGGAAAACCCTGCTGGGGAGACCCCGGAGGTTGCGGAAAACCCTGCTGAGGGGATCCCGGCGGTTGCTGAAATCCCTGCTGCTGCGGAAATCCCGGCTGTGCCGACCACTGCGCGCCCTGCCGGGCCTCGGCGAAGGCGCGGACCTTGCGCCGTTTCCCGCGGATCAGCATCGTCGCCCCCAGACCGGTCAGCGCCACGCCGACCCCGGCCATCCAGAGCCCGTGGTCGCGGAACGTCTCGGCCCTGGACTCGGCGGCGGCCTTCATCTGGTCGTAGGTGTCCTCGTCGACGGTGCGGCCACCCTTGGTGCTTTCACAGACGTCGCCGGGGCCCATGATCCGGCCACCGCATTTGACGACATCCGGATCCTCGCGGGAGAACAGCAAGGTGACGACCAGGAAACCGATACCGACGACCAGAACGAAGACCCAGCGCTTCATGTGTTACACATCCTCCCCAGCGTGTAACACATGAGAGCACAGGCCGGTCACCCTGACAAGGCCGGGATCACCCTTCGCGGTAGCGCCGCTCCTCGGTGACGCCGACGCCGGTCTCCTCGTCGAAGTGGTAGACCTCGCGCCCGCGCACGAACACGCGCATGGCCCGGTTCATCACGTCCAGCGGATCACCCGACCAGATGACCACGTCGGCGTCGAGGCCGGGCTTCAGCGAGCCGACCTGGTCGTCGAGGTCCAGCATGGCGGCCGGGTTGACGGTCAGCGCCTTCAGCGCGGTCTCCGGGTCGAGGCCGTCCTTCACCGACAGCGCGGCCTGGTACACCAGGAAGTTGATCGGCACGACCGGATGGTCCGTGGTGATCGCGATCCGCACGCCCGCCCTGGCGAGGATGCCGGGCGCGCGCAGGGTGCGGTTGCGCAGCTCCACTTTGGACTTGGTGGTGAACAGCGGGCCGAGGATCACCGGCACGTCCCGCTCGGCGAGCAGGTCCGCGATCAGGTGCCCTTCGGTGCCGTGGTTGATCACCAGTTTGTAGCCGAACTCGTCGGCCAGCCGGATCGCGGTCACCATGTCGTCGGCGCGGTGGACGTGCTGGTCCCAGTACAGCTCGCCGTCGAGGACCTTGGCCAGCGTCTCCTTGGTCAGGTCGACGTCGAACGGCTTGCCCTCGCCGGCGGCGTGCTCGCGCTGGGCGGCGTAGTTACGCGCGGCGGTGAAGGCGTCGCGGATGGTCGACGCGACGCCGAGCCTGGTCGACGGCGTCTGCTTCTTCTCGCCATAGACCCGTTTCGGGTTCTCGCCGAGCGCGCTCTTCACGCTGACGCCCTCGGCGAAGATCATGTCGAGCACGGTCCGGCCCCAGGTCTTGACGCCGATCGTCTGCCCGCCGATGGGGTTCCCGGAGCCGGGTTTGATGACGACGCTGGTGACGCCGCCCGCGAGCGCGTCGTCGAAGCCGGGCTCGTACGGGTCGATCCCGTCGATCGCCCGGAACCGCGCGCCGTTGGGGTCGGTCATCTCGTTCGTGTCGTTCCCGGACCAGCCTTCGCCGTCCTCGTGGACGCCGAGGTGGGCGTGCGCGTCGATGAACCCGGGCAGCACCCAGCTGCCCGCGGCGTCGATCAGTTCGGCGTCGTCGGGGACGTCGACGTCGGCGTCGGTGCCGACCGCGGCGATCTTCCCGTTCTCGATGAGGACCGTGCCGCCGTCGATGGGATCACCGTCGACCGGGACGACGTAACCACCGACGATGGCCTTGACCTGTGCTTTGTCAGACATACTTTGACACGCTAACGAACTGGGCCGCCGGTCCGCACGCGGGGCTTTTCGAAGTGGACCAGTTCGTAGTGCTTCTCGGGCGTGCGGTGCGTCTCGACGTAGCCGAGCTTCCGGTACATCCGCAGCGGGCCCGTGCTCCGCTCCCCGGTGAACAGGCGGAACACGGTCACCGTGGGTGGCGCGGCCGCCTCGGCGGCGAGCAGCAACGAGCTGCCGAGACCGTGTCCCTGCCTGTCCGGCGCCACGATGAGCCTGCCGACGAGACCGGCCTCGCCGTCCACGACGATCCGGACGCTCGCCACCAGCCGCCCGGATTCCCTGATGCCCCAGGCGAAACACGCGGGATCGCCCAAGGCCTCCTTGGCCTGCTCGAAGGTCTCCAGCAGCGGCGGGAGGTCGAGGTTCTCGTGCTCCCTTGCCTCCGGGACGTACGCCGCGCGCTGCAGCGTGAGCACCTCCCCCGCGTCGACGGGGCCCAGCCGGAGAGGGGCCTCCATCAGCGCACCCGGATTCCCCAGCTCCCGGTCCACGACGACGCGGGCTCCAGGTCGATCAGGTCGGTGCCGGTGTTGAGCGCGTCCGCCGGGCAGGTCATCGGCTCGATCGCCACCGCCCGGCCCCGGCCAACCAGGTCGTCCGGCGTGAACACCTGTGCCCAGCGGAAGTCCGGCCCGGCCCAGACCAGCAGCTCCTGCTCCCCGTGCGAGAGGACGTGGTGGTGGTTCCCGTCCTCGGCCACGGTCAGTCCGCCGAACGCCGTGTCGAGGTCGACGCCTTCGAGCACCTTGCCGGACCGGAAGTCGTACTCGGTCCCCTCCACGTCCTGCTCGTCGGCGTACGGCATCTGCTCGTCGCCGAGATACGGGCGGACCCGGCTCGCGGGCAGCGTCAGGGTCAGCTCGTCGGTGGGCACGTCGCCGATGCGGAAGTAGGGGTGCGTGCCGAGCCCGACGCCGATCGGGCTCTCGCCCTCGTTGCGGATCTCGTGCGTGACGACCAGTTCGCGCGGCGAGATCTCGTAGGTGATCGTCGCGCGCAGCGGTACCGGCCACCCTTCCTGCGCCGGGACGTCGATGGCCAGCGTGATCGACGATTCCGCGTGCTCGAGAAGCTCCCACTCCTCGTGGCGGGTCAGGCCGTGGATCGCGTTGCCGCGGGCCTCCTCGGTGATCGGGAGCTGCTGCTTCTCGCCCTGGTAGTCCCACTGGCCACCCTTGGTGCGGTTCGGCCAGGGCAGCAACACCTGCCCGGCGCCCTTCGGCGGCTTCTCGTCCTCGGCGAACGCCTCGACGTACGGCACCCCGCCGACCTCGAACGCGCGCAGCCCGGCACCGATCTCGGTGACGACGGCGCGCGCGTTGCCGCGGGTGATCTCGAACTGCTCTCCGGTGGGATTGGCCATGTGGACGAGGTTACTGTGAGAACGCCACGCTCGGACGAAGGAGACCGCCGCGATGACCGTTCCCGGCTACCCCAGCACAGTCGGCCGCGTCCTGGAACGGAGCGCGCGCCGCGTCCCGGGCCGGGTCGCCCTCACGTTCGCCGATCGCGTGTGGACGTACGCGGAGCTCGACCGCGCGGCGGGCCGGGTCGCGGCGAAACTGCTCGGCCGCGGGCTCGTCCACGGTGACCGCGTCGCGGCCTTCGGCAAGAACTCCGACGCGTACCTGTTGCTGTACCTGGGTTGCGCGCGGGCCGGGCTGGTGCACGTGCCAGTGAACTTCAACGCCCGCGGCGAGGAACTCGAGTACCTGCTCACGCAGTCCGAGCCCGCCATCGCCTTCGTCGACCCCACGCTGGCCGAGCATGTCAGCGTCGAGCATGTGTCCACACTGGACGTTCTGGAGTGGGCACTGGACGAAACCGTCCAGCCGCACGAGGAGCGCGGGGTCGCCGACGACGACCTCGTCCAGTTGCTCTACACGTCCGGCACGACCTCGCGGCCGAAGGGCGCGATGCTCACCCACCGCGCGCTGGTGCACGAGTACACGTCCTGCATCACCGCGCTCGATCTGAGCGACCGTGATGTTCCCCTGCACGCGCTGCCGCTGTACCACTCGGCGCAGATGCACGTCTTCCTCATGCCTGGGTTGGCCGTCGGCGCGACGAACCACCTGGTCGAATCTCCGGACCTCGACGACATCCTCGCGAGGATTCCCCGTCAGGGCATCACTTCCCTGTTCTTCCCGCCGACCGTCTGGGTCGGGCTCGCGAACCATCCCGGTCTCGCGGACGCGGATCTGCGCTGCCTCACCAAGGCCTACTACGGCGCGTCGATCATGCCGGTCCCGGTCCTGAACGCGCTGCGCTCACGGCTGCCGGATGTCGGTTTCTACAACTGCTTCGGCCAGTCGGAGATCGGTCCACTCGCGACGGTCCTGCGGCCCGAAGAGCACGACGCGCGGCCGGATTCCGTCGGCAGGCCGGTCCTCTTCGTCGAGACGCGGGTGGTGGACGCCGAGATGAACGACCTCCCGCCGGGTGAACTCGGCGAGGTCGTGTACCGCTCTCCCCAGCTGTGCACCGGTTACTGGGGCAAGCCCGAGGAGTCGGTGGAGGCGTTCGCGGGCGGCTGGTTCCACTCCGGTGACCTGGTGCGGCAGGACGAGGAGGGTTACCTGTTCGTCGTCGACCGGATCAAGGACGTCGTCAACACCGGCGGCGTCCTGGTCGCGTCGCGCGAGGTGGAGGACGCGCTGTACGCGCATCCCGCCGTCGCCGAGGTCGCCGTCGTCGGCCTGCCGCACGAACGCTGGATCGAAGCGATCGCCGCGGTGGTCGTGGCGAAGGATCCCGTCGAGGAAACGGAACTCATCGAGTTCGCCAAGAAGTCGCTGGCGGCGCACAAGGTGCCGAAGTCGGTGCATTTCGTCGGCGAACTGCCGAAGAACGCGTCCGGGAAACTGCTCAAACGCGAGCTGCGGCAACAGTTCGGCGGGTCAGCGTCCGCGATCGGTGTCTAGGGTTTCGGCGTACGCGGCGAACTCGCAGGCCGCTTCGAGGCTGCCCGGCCGCGGTGGATCCTCCGGATCCCAGCCGAGTTCGCGGTCCTGAAGCACCTGCGTGAGCAACGGCCGCCAGCGCGGATCGAGGTTCTCGCGCGCCCAGAGGAGCGCGCCGCGCTTCGACTCGATCTCGGCCGTGCGCAAGGTGTAGAGCACGCGGCAACAGGTCGACACGATGTAGCGCTGGGTCCACGCGATGTCGAAGGGCGCCCACGCGCGGACGCCGTCGACCAGGCCGTGCAGTTCCTCGCGCATCGCCGCGCGCATCGCGTCCGGTGGCGGATCGTCGACCAGGCTCGTGATCGGCGGGCCGTCGAGCACGATGCCTTTGTGGCGCAGGATCCAGCGCGTGTGCAGGCTGTTGCAGTGGGTGTCCCAGGTCAGGACGCGGTGGCCGTGGTCGCAGTACAGCCACGGCGTGCCGAGGCCCTGGCTGGTCTTCAGCGATGCGATGTCCGCGTACGAGCCCTCGATCTCCTTGCACCAGAAGCCTTCTCTGGTGGGAAGTTCGTCGTGGAGCACGCGGAGGTCCGCTTCGATCGTGCCTCTCGGCGGTTCGGTCGTCGCGATGATGAAGTCGCAGTCGCTGTGGAGGTCGCCGGCGCCGAGCGCGAAGGAACCTTGGACGTACGCGCCGACGTAGGTGTCGCCGAGGATCTCGCGGGCTGAAGCGACCAGGTCGGTGAGGACTTGGTCGAGTTCGGCGTAGGGCGTGTACACGGGCCGTGACGTTACCCGGAACTCGCGTGCTTGAAGACGTAACTCGCGTGATCAGACTCGTAACTCACGTGTGCGGCGCTTGATCACGTGAGTTACGCCTCCGATCACGCGAGTTACGTGTCTGATCACGCGAGGGCGGCATCGCGGTGCTTACTAGACCGGTCGTCATAGTTTGGGCTACAGTCGGCCGCATGGTCCGTCGCACCGACACCCGGCAGCGCATGCTCGATTCCGCCGCCGAGCTCTTCCACCAGCAGGGTTACCACGCCACCGGGCTCAATCAGCTCGTCACCGCCGTGGGCGCCCCCAAGGGATCGCTCTACTTCCACTTCCCCGGCGGCAAGGAGCAGCTGGCCGCCGAGGCCATCCGCCAGTCCGCCGACCGGCTCTGCGACCAGCTGCGCACGATCGCCGCGAACGCGCCCGACATCGTCACCGGTATCGAGAACGTGGTCGACGCGCTGGCGACCTCGCTGGAGGAGTCGGATTTCCAGCGCGGCTGCCCGCTCGCGACGGTCGCGCTCGACGCGTCGGGTGACAGCGAGACGATCCGCCAAGCCTGTGCCGACGGCTACACCTCCTGGCACACCGTCATCTCCGACGCGCTGGACACCGAAAAGGCGGACCACCTGGCGACGGTCGTCCTCGCCGCCATCGAGGGCGGTTTGCTGCTGGCCAAGACGTTGCACGACACCGCGCCGCTGCGCGCGATCGCCCCTCACCTCCGTACCACCCTCGAACGGGAGCTGTCCTGATGCGCGTCCATCACCTGAACTGCGGAACCATGCGGCCGGTCGGCGGCAAACTCATCGACGGCAAGCCCGGCCTGTTCCGCCGTGCCGAACTGATCTGCCACTGCCTCCTGCTGGAGACCGACGACGGGCTCGTGCTCGTCGAGACCGGCGTCGGAACACCCACCGTCACCCGGCCGGTCGAATGGCTCGGCGCCGGTTTCGTCCGGCTGGTGCACCCCGACAGCGACGACGACCTCAGCGCCACCACCCAGATCCGCAAGCTCGGCTTCGACCCGGCCGACGTGCGCGACATCGTGCTCACCCACCTCGACCTCGACCACGCGGGCGGGCTCGTCGACTTCCCCCAGGCGCGGGTCCACGTCCACGATCGCGAACTCCAGGCGTTGGAGAAGCCGATCGATCGCAAGGAGGCGAGCCGCTACCGCAAGGTCCAGTTCGACCACGGGCCGCTCTGGCGGTCGTACCGCGCCGACGGTGAGCCGTGGTTCGGGTTCGACGCCGTCCGCGAGCTCGAAGGGGTCCCGGACGTCCTGATCATCCCCCTCGCCGGGCACACCCGCGGGCACGCCGGCGTCGCGGTCGACACCGGCGACGGCTGGCTCCTCAACGCGGGCGACGCCGTCTTCCACGGCGGCGAGCTGGAGCGAAAGCCGCACATCCCCGCCGCTTTGGGCTTCTTCGAGTCGTACATGCAGACGGAGAAGACCGCACGACTGGACAACCAGCGCCGGCTGCGCGAACTTGTCAGTAACAACGGTGACGAGGTGACGGTCTTCGCCGCGCACGACGCCACCGCATTCGAACGGCTCAGCCAGAGGAGCAGGCTATGAAGGTGCACCACCTGAACTGCGGCACGATGCGCGCACCGGGCGGCAAGCTGCTCGACGGCCAGCCCGGCCTGCTGCGCCGCTCGGAGCTGGTGGCGCACTGCCTGCTCATCGAGACCGGCGACGGGCTCGTGCTGGTGGACACCGGTTTCGGCCGCAAGGGCGTCGAGAATCCCGGTGCCTGGCTCGGCACGCCGTTCACGCTGATGGTCGGCGCCAAGCCGGTCGAGACGGAGACCGCGGCCCACCACGTCGAGGCGCTCGGCCACAAGCTCGAAGACGTCCGGCACATCATCTGCACCCACCTCGACGTCGATCACGCGGGCGGGCTCGCGGACTTCCCGAACGCCGTCGTGCACGTGCGCACCGCGGAGCACGACGCGGCGACGTCACCGGCCAACCAGAGCGAGAAGCTGCGGTTCCGCGCCGGCCAGTTCGCCCACCGCCCACTGTGGAGCATGTACGACGAGGCCGGGGACGACTGGTTCGGTTTCCAGGCCGTCCGCGACCTCAAGGGCCTGCCGCCGGAGATCCTGCTGGTGCCGCTCGCGGGGCACACCAAGGGCCACACCGGGGTCGCGGTCGACACCGGCGACGGCTGGCTGCTGCACGCGGGTGACGCGTACTTCTTCCACGGTCAGATGGACCCGGTGAAACCGCATTGCCCGCCGGGGATGACCGCGTTCCAGAACATGGTGCAGACGCTGCGCAAGCCGCGGCTGGAGAACGTCGAGCGGCTGCGGGAACTGAGCCGGGGACACGCCGACGAGGTCACCGTGTTCTCGGCCCACAGCCCGGTGGAGTACCAGGCGCTCAGCCGCGGGCGCTGAAGGGCGCTTTCCCCGCATCGCATGCGGGGAAAGCGCCCTTCAGCCCACGTCAGCCGACCGGCGGCTCGATGGGCTGCCGGTCCTCTTCCCGGTGCGTGGCCCGCATGACCAGCCAGTTGATCCCCCACAGCACGATGCCGACGCCGAGCAGGATCGCGGCGACCTTGTAGTCGCGCGCGGGCCGTCCGGACAGCGGCGTCACCAGGTAGACGCAGAAGATCGCGGCCAGCACCGGGATGATCGTCGGCGCGCGGAAATGCTTGTGCGCCGCCTTCTCCTTGCGCAGCACCAAAACCGCGACGTTGACGATGGCGAACACCGCCAGCAGCAGCAACGCCGTCGTACCGCCGAGCACCCCGATGTCCACAAAGGACACGAGACCGATCGCGATCAGGCTGGTGAACACGATCGCCACCCACGGGCTGCGGCGGAACGGGTGCACGGTGCCCAGCTGCTTCGGGATGATCCGCTGGTTCGCCATGCCGTAGAGCAGGCGGCTGGCCATCAGCATGTTGATCAGCGCCGAGTTGATGACCGCGAAGAGACCGATCGCGGAGAAGACCTCGCGCGGGAAGCCGGGTGCGCCGACGTCGAGGACCTTCAGCAGCGCACTGCTCTTGGCCGCTTCCAGGTCGTCCGCGGGCACCAGCAGCGAAGAGGTCACGGAGACCAGGATGTAGATGGTCGCGGCGATGACCATGCCCCACAGCATCGCCTTCGGGAAGATCCGGATCGGGTCCTTGCACTCCTCGGCCATGTTCACCGAGTCCTCGAAACCGACCATCGCGAAGAACGCCAGCGAAGTCGCCGACGTGATCGCCACCAGCATCGTCTGGTTCTCGGTGTCGAACTCGACCAGCCGCGAGGCGTCCCCGTTGCCGTTGAGCACCGCCCACACGCCGACCCCGATGATGATCAGCAGGCCGGCGATCTCGATACAGGTCAGCACCACGTTGGTCTTCACCGATTCGGCGACCCCGCGGAAGTTGATCAGCGCGAGGCCGATCACGAACAGGATCGCCACCAGTGGCATCGGCGCGGTGATGAACTCGGCGAGATAGGTGGCCCCGAAGGCCTTCGCCGCCGACGAGGCCGACGTGATCCCGGAGCACATGACCGCGAACGCCACCATGAAGGTGAGGAACCGGATCTTGAACGCCTTGTGCGTGTAGAGCGCGGCCCCCGCCGCCTGCGGGTACTTCCCGACCAGTTCCAGGTAGCTGAACGCGGTCATGAACGCGACCACGAACGCGATCAGGAACGGCAGCCAAAGCGCGCCGCCCACCCGGCCGGCGACCTGTCCGGTGAGCGCGTAGACGCCCGTCCCGATGATGTCCCCCACCACGAAGAACAGCAGGAGTTTGGAACCCATCACCCGCTTGAGGCTCGGTTGACCGGCCGGACCGGTCTGTTCTGTTGTCGTCGTGTCCGCCATGCGGCAAGAGTGTGCCGCATCACGTCGGTGGCCGACAATCCGACTTGGTCAGCTCCTCGTCACAGGTTGACAGGCGGTCTCGCGGCTTGTCTCACGATCGGAAGATGGTTTCCGCGTCGTCCAGCCACCGCGGCTGCCGGAGCCCATTCGGCTCGGTGTCCAAAGTGTCGTGGCGCGTGGGCCCGGCCGAGCTCAGCGTGGCGGCGCGCGGTCGACCACCGGTTCGGCCGACCGGAGCCGCGAGAGGTCACGGGACAGATGAGACCTCCTGAGCCGCCGATTGCGAAGAATCCAGACGCGATCCGCCCGACGCCCGTAAGCCAGCTGCACATGGAAGTAGTTGATGTACTCGGCGACGGCCAGAACCCACAACGCCGCGCCCAGCCAGAACCGGCCAAGAGCTCCCGACTGCGCCTCCACCACGATCGGAACGACACCGATCGCGATCAGCGCCACGTTCACGGGCGCCAGCACCCGCAGCACTCGAACGACGATGGCGAGGGCACCGCGGTGACCTCCGAGCCGGCGGTGTTGGCCCATCCAGTAGCCGCTGCCCTGTAACAGCATCACCGCGGTGAGCAGGAACCCGGACACATTCGCGGCCGTCGGAGATACCCCGGCCAGCACGAAAAAGACGACGAAGAACACCACGACACTGACCATCTCGCCGGCCGCCAGGCTCACCATCCGCCGTCTCAGCTGCCGTCTCATCGTCACGCCCTTCGGTCTACGCGGAGTCGGCTCATGGTACGGACATCACCCTGACCTGAGGATGTCCCGGTCAAGAGAACCGGTCACACCGCCGATCATCCGGGCCTGAGGAACGTCGCTGCGGTCGGCCGTGAGAATCGGGCCCGCGATCGGCGCGAAGTGTCCCTTGTGGACACTTCGCGCCGGAGTCCGCCCGTGAGCCGGTCCGGAGCCCCCGATTGCCTCAGTTGGCGTCGACCGCGGTCTTCACCAGCGGGAGCATCATCTCCTGCGTCATCTTGACCGGCCCGGTGTAGTTGACCAGTACCGGCACGTCGGCCACGAGTTCGGCGGCCGCCAGCGTCGCGGTCTTGTTCTCGTCGGTGATGTAGTAGACGGCGCCTCCGCCGACACCGGTGACGTCCTTCGCGTTCGCCTTGGCCTTCTTCAGCGCGGCGACCATGTCGGCGGGCTTGAGCTTCTTGCCCTCGAAGCGGGTCACCGCGAGCGCGCCGATCTGCTTGCCGGCGGCCGAGTAGACACAGCTCTTGGCTTTGCCTCCGTTGGCGGCGTTGTCCTGCACCGGTCCCGGCGCCGACGTCACGCCCTGGATCGAGACCGCCTTGCCCACGGCCTCGGCGGGCAGCAGCGCGCACGGTTCCTTCGAACCGGTGCCACCGGTGGGAGCGGCGGAGGAACTCGGCGCGGCGGAAGGAGCGGGAGCCTGGCTCGACGGCTTGGCCGCGTTGTCCGTCTTTTCGTCCCCGGACGAACAGGCGGAAAGGGTCGCGATGACAGCGGCGAACAGGATGATCGCCCGTGAAATACGCATGGGCCCGACGATAGACCGAATGGCTCAGCCGGCCGGGGCCCGGTACCGCCAGAACGACGGGATGAGCAGGGCCGCGCCGATCACCAGCACGATGACCAGCACTCCACCACCGGAGGCCGCGGCGGCCGTGCCGACCCCGGCGGCGGCCCAGCCGTGGGTGAGGTCGGCGATCCTCGGGCCGCCCGCGACGACGACGGTGAACACGCCCTGCAGCCGTCCGCGCATCTCGTCGGTGGTGGCGAGCTGCAGGATCGACATGCGGTAGATCGCGCTGACCATGTCGGCGGCCCCGGCGAGCGCCATGAAGAACACCGCGAGCCACAGCGAGTTCGCGAGCCCGAAACCGGCGACGGCGGCGCCCCAGACACAGACCGAGACGATCACGCCGACACCCTGTTTGCGGATCCTGGTCAGCCAGCCGGAGAAGAGGCCGATCAGCATCGCGCCCGCGGGGAGCGCGGCGTACAGCCAGCCCAGCGCCGGACCGCCGCCGGGCGGGTCGCCGAAGGTGCGCTCGGCCATTTCCGGGATCAGCGCGCGCGGCATACCCGCGACCATCGCGATGATGTCGACGAGGAACGACGCCAGCAGGATCTTCTGTGTCGCCAGGTATTTGAAGCCGTCGATGATGTCGCGGAGGCCGGCGCGCCGCGCGATCTCGCCGAGCGGCGGGATCGGAGGGAGCTTGTAGACGGCGACGAGCGTCAAGGTCAGCGCGATGACGTCGATCAGGTAGAGCGTCGAGAGGCCGAGGATCGGGATCAGCGAACCCGCGAGCAGCGGGCCGAATACCGCGCCGAAGGTGGCCATCGTGCTGCTCAGCGCGGTCGCGGGGGCGATCAGCTTGTCCGGGACCAGCCGGGCGACGACCGCGCCGCGGGTCGGCATGTTGATCGCGAAGAACGCCTGGTTGACCGCGAGCAGGCCCAGGACGAGCCAGACCGAGCCGATGTTCAGGAACGCCTGGAGCCACAGGACGGCCGAGGTGAGGGTGACCCCGACGTTGGTGACGAGCAGGAGCTTGCGGCGGTCGACGGCGTCCGCGATGGCGCCGCCCCAGAGACCGAAGACGAGCAGTGGGACCAGGGCGACCAGGCCGGTCAGGCCGACGTACGCCGAAGAGCCGGTGAGGTCGAAGACCTGTTTGGGGACCGCGACGGCGGTGAGCTGGCTGCCGACCGCGGTGACCGCGGTGGACAGCCAGAGACGGCGGAACGCGGGGATCTTGAGGGGCCGGGTGTCGACGACGATCGAGCCGAACAGCTTGCGGACGCCTTTGCGCTGGTCAACCCCCACGTCGTCACTCACAACCAGACAGCTTAGCCGCGCTAACTAATCAATCGCGCGCGATTTAGGTCACCGGCCGCGCGTGAAGGCCCCCTTCCCTCGGCTGAGCCGAGGGAAGGGGGCCTTCACGCGCGTGGGATCAGGGCGCGACGCGCTCGATCTGCCAGCCGTCGTCCGTGCGGACGTAGCGGAGCCGGTCGTGCATGCGGTCCTCGCGGCCCTGCCAGAACTCGACGAGGTCTGGCCGGATGCGCCACCCGCCCCAGTGCGGCGGGAACGGGATGTTCTCGACGTCGGCGAACCGGCGCTCGATGCCGTGGAGCGCGTTCTCGAGGGCACGGCGGCCGTCGACGACGCGGGACTGCGGCGACGCCCAGGCCCCGAGCTGCGAACCCCGCGGGCGGGACGCCCAGTACTCGGCGGTCTCGGCGACGTTGACCTTCTCCACTTCGCCGCGCACGTGGACCTGACGCTGCAGGGCGTACCACGGGAAGGTGATCGACGCGTAGCGCGTCGCGGTGAGGTCGTGGCTCTTGGTCGAGGTGTAGTTCGTGTAGAAGACGACACCGCGCTCGTCGAGGCCCTTGCACAGCACGGTCCGGGAGGACGGCCTGCCCTCCGGGTCGGCGGTGGCGAGCACCATCGCGTTCGGCTCGGGGATCCCGGCGGAGACGGCCTGGTTCAGCCAGTCCTGCAGCTGGGCGGTCCACGTCTCCGCCAGCGCGGACTCGTCGAAGGCAGCCCCTTCGTAGGCCACCCTCATCCCGGGCAGGCGAACGACGGCGTCGCCGTTCTCGGCAGCGCCCTCTTTGATCTCCGGCATCATCCGCCAAACCTCCGTACCCGATCGGGGCCCATGACTTCGGCTTTGCCGCCGACGGTATTGCCTAGACGGCGGCGGCGAAACCCACTGAACGGTGACACCCGCCACCCCTGCCCGATCATCTGTGTGTAGCCACTGGACCGCAAGCCGTCACCTGCTCGTCACCCGGCTGGCCCTGATCGATCAAGGCCGAACGTCGGCCCGCCCGGCGCCTCGCTTCGAATCCTGCCGGCCGCCCTCGAAATCGCGCCCGGCTTCGCAAAACATGGAAAGCGCCTGGACAGACCGGGTCGGCGAGGAATTGACGGCCGTCATTTCCGCTTTTGTTTCGTCGATATTTCGGCACTCCGCGAACAATTCTTCCGGTTTCACGGCGGCACCCGCACCCGTCCCCGCCAATTCTGTCGATTGACAGAAATTACCGCCCGGAACATCTCCGTGAGATGTGCCGGCGAAGGCAGGCTCCGGGGCGGCAATTCGCCTCCGAAACCGGCCGTCGCGCTGTCAGTTCGTGACGGTGAACTCCGCCCGGACGATCCAGCCCCAGCAGTCGTACGACGCCGTGTACCGCCCCGGGACCGTCCCGGCCGGACCGTCGCCGCGCAACGCGACACCGATGCCGCCGGTGCCGCCGTCGCCGACCACCCGCAAGGGAATCGGTGCGGCGAGACCGTCCGCGACGAGGGTCGTCGCGAGCTCGCCCGCCCCCGACGGGCGCAGGCAATAGATATCCGCGGTGACCGTCCCACCTGCGACGATGACGTTCGGGCTCAGGACGAGGCTCGACGGTCTGGTCGCGTTCGCCTGTCCCGCGCCGGCCAAGGTGGACAAGATCGCCGCCCCCGCGGCGCACGACGCGGCCGCTCGAAATTTCATCCTCTGCTCCCTCCGGAATTTTCACCCGCCACCCGATGGACGGACGGCGCCCGGCGCCGGGTTGCCCACCCGGCGGGAGTCCGCCCTTTGAGGCGAACGGCCGGATTCAGCAGAATATGACAGCGAATCGTGCAAGAGCCGACGATCACACTAGGTAGACCTTGCGCCACTCGATAGGATCGCCGCCGAGAGCAACGGGGTGATCACCTCTATCCAGAGTGTTCAGAGGTTTTGATGGGACGGCCGGGTGTGCGGCCGCGCCATCGCCATTACCGGCCGGGCTTCCGCGAGGGAGTTCGGCACCGGTCGATCAGTCCTGCGCTCGAACAGCCGGAACTTTCCACGCCCGAGTTACTCCCCTTCCCCAGGAGTGCGTTGTGATTTCCCGTTCCCGCCGTCTCGTGACGGCGTTGTTGTGTGCCCTTTCGCTGGCGGGCGTGACCGCCCTTTCGGCTTGTTCCGACAGCACGGCCGCCTCCGGTACCAAGGTCACGATCGGTTACAGCGCCTGGCCGGGCTGGTTCCCGTGGGCGGTGGCCCAGGAGAAGGGCCTCTTCGAGAAGAACGGCGTGAACGTCGATCTGAAGTGGTTCGACAGCTACACCGAGAGCATCAACGCCCTCTCCTCCGGCGCGATCGACGCGAACAGCCAGACCCTGAACGACACGCTCGCGTCGGTCAGCGGTGGCGCGAAGCTGTCGGTCGTGCTGGTCAACGACAACTCGACCGGCAACGACAAGGTCATCGCCCGCCAGGGGATCACCAGCGTCGCCGACCTCAAGGGCAAGAAGGTCGCCGTCGAACAGGGCACCGTCGACCACTACCTGCTGCTGCTCGCGCTGCAGGAGGCGAAGCTGACCGAGAAGGACATCGAACTCGTCCCGCTGCTGACCGACGCCGCCGCGGCCGCGTTCGTCGGCGGGCAGGTCGACGCCGTCGCCGCGTTCGCCCCCTTCACTACGACAGCACTCCAGCGCCCCGGCAGCCGCGCGATCGCGACGTCCGCCGAGTTCCCCGGCGCCATCCCCGACCACCTGGTCGTCTCCGAGCAGATGTCGAAGGAGCGCAAGAAGGAGGTCCAGGCGCTGGTGAACACCTGGTTCGAGACGATCGAGTGGATCAAGCAGAACCGGGACGAGGCCGTGCGGATCATGGCCAAACGCGGCGCGGTGTCGGTCGAGGAGTACAAGACCTACGACGCGGGCACCACGATCTTCACCAAGCAGCAGAACCTCGACGCGTTCACCCCCGGCGTCACCCCCGCCCACCTGAACTTCCAGGCGGGCAAGATCGCCGAATTCATCGTCGCCAACGGGCTCGCCCAGGCCCCGCCGAACTTCGACGGGCTGTTCGACGACCAGTACGTCAAGGCGGTGAAGTGAGCGCCACGGACGCGTCGGGGCGGGCCGCTCAGCGGACGGACGCCGCCGACGAGGCCGAAGCGCGCCGCCTCGAAGACGAGCAGCGGCTCGCCGAGGCGCAGGAGGAGCGGCGCGGCACGCGGCCGGACTGGTCGCCGCTGCCCCGCCGGGCAGGCCTCAAGCCGAACGCCTCGCCGCTGCTCTCGCTCCGGACGCCGATCCCCGCCCGCTGGCGGTGGACGCTGGCGGTGGCCTCGTTCGTCATCCCGCTGCTGATCTGGGTGACGCTGAACGCGCTGGGCACGATCAAGCCGTTGTTCCTCCCGACGCCGGTCGCGGTGTTCGACGCGCTGCTGAAGATGATCGAGTCGGGTGAACTGTTCAGTGACCTCTGGGCCACCACGCAGCGCGTGCTGCTCGGCTTCGGGCTCGCGATCCTCGTCTCGGTGCCGCTCGGCATCGTGATGGGGACGTTCGACGCGGGGCTGGCGCTGTTCGAGCCGGTCATCGCGATGCTGCGCTATCTGCCGGCGAGCGCGTTCATCCCGCTGCTGATGATCTGGCTCGGCCTCGGCGAACCGTCGAAGGTCGCGGTCCTGTTCCTCGGCACGGTCTTCTTCAACACGCTGATGATCGCCGACGCCGTCCGCGGGGTGCCGCGTTCACTGCTCGACGTGTCGTACACGCTCGGCGCACGGCGCGGCGAGGTGCTGCGCAAGGTGATCGTCCCGCACGCGCTGCCCGGCATGATCGACGCGACCCGTGTCAACGCGGCGGCCGCGTGGAACTTCGTGGTGGTCGCCGAACTGATCAACGCCACCGCCGGGCTCGGCCTGCGGATCATGCGGGCGCAGCGGTTCACCCAGACCGACCGGATCTTCGCGCTGCTGATCGTGATCGGCCTGCTCGGACTGGTCATCGACATCGCGCTGCGGCTCCTGCGGGCCAGGGTCGGGAAGTGGGCGGCATGACGCTTCAGCTGAAGGCGGTCGCCAAGGACTACACGGTCCGAGGCAAGACCACCCGGGCGCTCGACGGGATCGATCTGGACATCGCCCGCGGTGACTTCGTCTGCGTGGTCGGCGCGAGCGGATCCGGCAAGTCGACCCTGCTGTCGCTGATCGCGGGGCTGACCGAGCCGACCGACGGCCTGATCACCCTCGACGGCGACGCCGTGACCGGGCCTGGCCCGGATCGCGGGCTGGTGTTCCAGCACGGCGCGCTGTACCCGTGGCGCACGGTGGAGAGCAATGTCGCGTTCGGACTCGAACTGCTGAGCATCGACAAGGCCGAACGAGCCCGCCGGGTCGACTGGTATCTCGAGGAGACGGGCCTCGGTCACCTCCGGAAGTCGTTGCCCAAACAGCTTTCCGGCGGGCAGAAGCAGCGGGTCGCGATCGCGCGGGCGCTGGTGTGCGAGCCCGACGTGCTGTTGCTGGACGAGCCCTTCGGCGCGCTGGACGTCCAGACCAAAGAGGACATGCAGGTCCTGATCCGCCGGATCTGGACCGACACGCACACCACCGTGCTGATGGTGACCCACGACGTCGAGGAGGCCGTGTTCCTCGGCCGTCGCGTCGTGGTGCTTGCCTCGGATCCGGGCCGGGTGGCCGCCGACATCGAGGTCGGCCTTCCGGCGGAACGCGACCTCGCGGTCAAACGCGCGCCGGAGTTCGTCGCGCTGCGCGCGTCCATCGAAGACCTCGTCCGGGAGCAGCACCGCGGACACCTCGGGCGGAGCCGGGGAGAAAGGTGACCATGAGGCACGGGAAGTCCCGGCCGGAACGCGGGTCGCGGTCCGGACTGCTCGGCAGACTCGGCATCCGGGGGAAACTCAACCTGCTCCTGATGTTGCCGCTGACCGCCGTGGTCCTGGTGTCGGTGCCCTACGTCGCCGGGGAGATCGACGACGCCCGGTCCGCGCGCACCACCGCCGACGTCGCGTCGCAGGCCCGCGCGCTCGGAACGCTGGCCTGGGAGCTGCAGCGGGAACGGCTGCTGACGGCGCACTACATCGCGTCTTCGTCGGCGAGCAGCTCGGCGATGCTGAAGCAGCAGACCGTCGTCGCGGACACGGTGAACCAGGTGCGTTCGCAGCTGAGCGCCGACGCGCCGGAAGAACTCGCGGCGGCGCTGGTGCGCATCGGATCGCTGAACGAGATCCGGGAGAACGCGCTCCGGCGCGGCGCCTCACTCGACAGCGTGGCGCGGACGTACCACGCGGTGATCGACGCGGTCATCAACTCGCTCCGCCTCGTCCCGCAGCAGACCAGTGACGCGGAGGGCACCCAGCAGCTGACCGCGCTCGACGCGCTGCTGCGCGCGAACGAGGAGAACTCGTTGCGCGGTATGGCGTTGATCATCGTGCTGGTCACCCCCGAATCGGGCGCGCCGGTGCTGGCCGACGCGAAACAGCAGTCGTCGCTGTTCCTCGAACGGTTCGTGCAGCAGGCCGACGTCACCCAGGCCACGCAGGTCGTCGCGGTCGAACAGGGCGACACGGGCCGCCGGGTCGACGCGCTGGAAGCCAGGCTCGCGGAAGCTCGTGGCCCGCAGGCCGTGCAGAGCCTGCTGCCGGACATCCTCGGTGCCGTCGACGCCCAGTCGAACCAGCGACGGCTCGCCCAGGACGCGGTCACCACCGGGATCACCGACGCCGCGACCGCACGAGCCGACGCCGCGCAGAACCTGGCGTGGACGATCGGTATCGGCGCCGGCGTGCTGTTCCTGCTGGTCGGTGGTCTCGCGATCGCGGTCAGCCGGTCGATCGCGGATCCGCTGCGGAAGCTGACCACGGCGGCGACCTCGGTCGCGGACCTCGCGAGCACCGAACTGGTCCGCGTCACCGACACCGAGCAGGCCGAAGAACTCGCGCCGCGGCTCGCCACCATCGACGTGTCCTCACAGGACGAACTCGGCAAGCTGGCCGAGGCGTTCAACCGGGTGCAGGCCACCGCGGCCGAACTGGTGGAACGACAGGCCGTCACGCGGCGCAACGTCGGCCTCATGTTCGCCAACGTCGCGAAGCGCACGCAGAACCTGGTGGGCAGGCAGCTCGCGCTGGTCGACGAACTGGAGCGCAACGAGCAGGACGTCGCCCTGCTGGCCAGCCTCTACCGGCTCGACCATCTCTCCACCCGTCTGCGCCGGAACGCGGACAACCTCCTCGTCGTGTCGGGGAACCGCGACGAGGCGAGGATTTCCGGCCCGATCGAGCTGTCGACCGCGTTGCGTTCGGCGCTCGCGGAGATCGAGGACTACCAGCGGGTCCGGCTCGGTTCGATGGGCGACGTCCTGCTGTCGTCGCCGTTCGGCTCCGATCTGGTGCTGATCTTCGCGGAGCTGCTGGAGAACGCGACGTCGTTCTCCCCGCCGGAGTCCTTTGTGGACGTCGGGACGAAGATCCTGCCGGACGGCTCCTGCCTGATCGTCATCGTGGACCAGGGAATCGGTATGACGGCCGAGCGGCTCGCCGAGGAGAACCGGCGGCTGGTCGAACGCGAGCGGCTCGAACTGGCGCCGACCAGTGTGCTCGGGCTGTTCGTGGTCGGGCGGCTCGCGCGGCGGCACGGACTCAAGGTCGAACTGACCGAGACCGAGCCGGGAGCCGGGATCACCGCGCGGCTCACCGTCCCGCCGAACCTGCTGACGTACCGGCCGCCCACGCCGAAGTCCGTCCCCGCGCCGCCGGTGTGGCCGACGGCGGAACCGAGCGACGAGCCCGAGCCGCCGTCCAGGCCGGAGCCGCGGGAAGCCGCGCACGAGCCGCCGACGCTGGCGATCGCCGGGATGATCCCGCGCGACGGCATGCGTACCAAAGACTTCCGGTGGTTCCGCAAGACCGACGGGGAGATCGCGGAACCGGCTCCGGCGCCCGAACCGGCGCCCGTGTACCAGGCACCCGCGCCGACGCTCACCGCCGCCGATCCCGGCGAGACCCGCGGCGGGCTGCGACGCCGGGTCAAGGGCGCGCAGCTTCCCGGCGCCCCCGAGGCGCCTTCGCGACAGAAGTCCAGGCATGATCCAGAAGCGGCCAAGGCGGCCTTCGACGGCTTCGAGGCCGGGCTCGCGAAGGCCACCGCGCCGCCGGCGGCCGCAGCGCCGTTGCCGATGCCGACCCCGACACCGGTGCCCGCCGCTTCGCGCGGCGGTCTCACCAGAAGGGTCCCCGGCGCGCAGCTGGCGCCGGGGCTCGCGCAAGGTCCGGCCGCGCGGCACCAGACCGCGCGGGCGGCGCTGAACACCACCAAGCCCAAGGGCATGCGTGACCCCGAGGCCGAGCGTGCCGCGTTCGACGCCTTCAGTGACGGGTTGGAGAAAGCCGTCAACCCGGAGATGCAACAGAGAGAGAAGAGCAAGAGATGACGACCGGAGTCAGCGTCGAAGCCCGGAACTTCAACTGGTTGGTGACGCGCTTCGCGCAGAACACGGCGAGCGCGATGGGCGCGATCGCCGTCTCGGCCGACGGCCTGCTGATCGCGATGTCGTCGGAACTGGAGAGGGCCAACGCCGACCGGCTGGCCGCGATCTGCTCGGCGATGCTCGGCCTCGCGCACGGCGTCTCCGAGAGCCACCCGCTCGGTTCCCCCGACAAGATCATCATCGAGCTGGAGCAGGGTTACCTGCTGGTCTGCACGATCAGCATCGGGTGCTCGCTCGGCGTGCTCGCCACCAAACAGGCCAGCCTCGGCACGATCGCCTACGAGATGGCGATGTTCGCCAACCGCGCGACCGAGGTGCTCACCCCCGCGCTGATCGAGGAACTCAAGAAGAGCGTCGGCAGCTGAACTGACGAGGGGACAAGGGAATGAGCGACGACCAGGTACCTCAGCCGCGGGGCGCCGAACAGGGCATCTCGCCGCTACGCCCGTATCTGCTCACCGCCGGCCGCGCGCAGCCGGTGGACGGCACGCTCGAAATCGAGGCTCAAGTGCTCACGAGCAGGCTCGGCGCGGCGTCGCACGCGCGGCTGACGTTCGAACGCCGGGAGATCGTCTCCCTTTGCCGGGAAACGAAATCCGTCGCCGAGGTAGCGGCGATGCTCGGCCTGCACATCGGCGTGGCCAGGGTGCTCGTGGCGGACCTCGCCGCACTCGGCTACGTCGTGCTCCGTCGCCCGGCCGGTGCCTTCACCCAGGACCTCGGCATGATCGAAAGGGTCATTCGTGGACTCGAAGCAATTCGCTGAACCGGCGCCCGCCAAGCCGCCGACACCGGTCAAGATCGTCATCGCGGGCGGGTTCGGGGTCGGCAAGACGACCACCGTCGGCGCGATCTCCGAGATCAAACCGCTGACCACCGAGGCCGCCATGACCTCGGCGGGCGCGGCCGTCGACGGCGCCGGCGGGGAGGTGCCGTCGAAGACCACCACCACGGTGGCGCTGGACTTCGGCTGCATCACCATCGACGAAGAGGTGAAGCTGTACCTCTTCGGCACACCGGGACAGGACCGGTTCGGGTTCATGTGGCACGACCTGGTGCTGGGCGCGCTCGGCGCGCTCGTCATCGTGGACACCCGGCGGCTCGACGACTGCTATCCGGCCGTCGATTACTTCGAGAAGGCCGGGCTGCCGTTCGTGGTGGGGGTGAACGTCTTCGACGGCTCCCTCAAGCACGACCTCGAAGACGTGCGCTGGGCGCTCGCGGTGAGCGAGGACGTCCCGCTGATCACGTTCGACGCGCGGCAGCGCCTCTCGGTACGAGACGCGCTGCTCGCCGTGCTGCACAACACCTTCCGGCGGGCCTCCGCCGCCTCATAGCCCTCCCGGGGAAAGAAGTGACAATCTGACCCGATCCGTCACACAATCCTGCTAACCTCGTCCGCATTCCCGCCCGTCCGGTCGCGGGATACGAAACGGGGTGGGTGCCATGGGCGGCAAGTACATGAGCGGGAGCGAGTATTCGGCGACGCTTACGGCCGCGCTCAACAGCTACTGGCAGACGCTGGAGAAGCGCTGGCTGCACGACGCCGGGCAGCTGTTGAGGGGCGGGGTGAGCCAGTTCCCGGGGGCACCGGAACCCACGCGCTGGCAGGCCCCGACCGACTCGTGGGGCCATCTGACGACCTGCCCGATCGTCGAGTGGGCGGTCAATGACGGCACCCCGGCGACCCGGCCGGCGGCGGAGGCCTGCGACGGCTGGAGCGTACGGGACGCGAAGTACGTCGAATGCCGGGCGTTCGACGTCTTTTCCCAGGTCGCGGATTGGGCGTGGCGGAAACGGGAACAGCTGGCGACCGGCATCCCGGATCTCGCGGGCGGGCCGGAACTGTCGTCGCTCGAAGAGGCTTACAGCGCCTTCTCGTCCGTCGAGAAGAAGATGCGGGTCGGCAACGCGATGGGCGACCACGACTTGGACAACATGATCGCGCTGCTCGCGGGCAGCAACGACGACTCGGGCACCCGGGCTTGGATGACCGGCTGGATGGGGCTCGCGGCGAACAGCCTCCGGGACGGTTTCCTCGCGACGGTCCTCCCCACCCTCACGCATCAGGACCTCCTCGTCCAGTGGCTCGGCAACAGCTACTCGTGCCGGGCCACGATCATCCACGCCGCCAGGAACAACATCCTGAACCTCATCGCCGAGGCCACCACCGCGCTCAACGAAGCCGCCCCCGCTCCGGCGGAACCCCCCAAGGAGAAGCTGGTACTGAGCGCCGTCAGCGACAAGTGGGAGTACGCCAAAACCGTCATCGGCGCCTTGGGCCGCACGGCTCCGACCGGCGTCGGCAACGCGCTGATCCTGCTCGAGTTCGCGATGAACATCACCGCACGGCCGTTCAACTCGGACCTGCGGTTCCCTCAGCTGGACGCGTTCTTCGCGCATGTGGAAACCGGCGTCCGCGAACTGCACAGCGACCTGGACAAGGCCGAGAAGGACTACCACGACGCCATCAAGGCCATCGAGAACGAGATCGCCGGGGTCGACCGCATCGATCTCGAGCTCTACGACATGACGCAACCTCCGGCCAAAAGCGGAGCGAAACCAGGATCCGACGGCTCCCAGAAATACGCCGTGGACGTCACGGTCGTGCTGCAGCTCGCCGAGGCCTGCTACGGAGCGGCCGAGATCTACTCGGGCCTGCTCGGGGAACTCGCGAAAACGTCTTACGCCGACGGCCAGCTCGTCGGTCGCGGGGTCGTCCCCACCGAGGCCGACACCGCCTTGAAGCAGTTGCGGAACGACGTCGAGTCCTTCTTCCAGAAGACGACCGCGCGTTACCTGGCCGCGGGCGACCGCATCAAGGAAGCCGCCGAGAAGTACGCGCAGACCGACGCCGAACAGAAGGAACGACTCCAGACGGCGATCGGCACGCTCGGCGACTGGGCCAAGGAAGAGCCTGGCAAGAAGCCCGAAGGTGAACGGCGGGACCGGATCGACCTCGACCCGGACAAGGAAGGCGCCCAGAACTGACGTTCAGGCGGGCCGGGTGATCGCGGCCAGCATCAGGGCACGAAGTTCGGCGGCGACGTCGGCGACCGGCAGCGGCGGGGTGTGCGCCTGCCACTCGCGCAGCAGGCCGGTCGCCGCGCCGACGAGCGCGATCGCCGTCAGGCGGTAGTCGCGATCCGGCGCGACCCCGTGCGCGGCGGCGTGCCGGGCCTCGGTTTCGATGAACGCGGCCCATCGGTCGACCCACTCCTGGTGCTGCGCCTCCAAAGCGGCGCTGACGCCGACGGCCTCGACGTAGTTCAGCCGCGGCATCCGGGGATCCGAAGTCACCGTGCCGACGAAGACGTCCAGCAGCGTTCCGATCCGGGTGACCGCGTCGGCGTCCTCCAGGCGTTCCAGAGTGCCGGTGACGTGTTCCAGCGCGAGCGCGTTGATGCGCTCGTGCAGGGTGAGCAGCACCTTCTCCTTGCTCTCGAACTCTTCGTAGAAGTTCCGCGTCGAAACGCCCGCGCGGGTGCACAACTCGGTGATCTTCGCCTGCCGGTAGCCCGTGGACGTGAACAGGTCCAGGGCCGCCACGAGCAGGCGTTCACGCCGTTCGGCGCGCCGCTGCTCGGGCGCGACCCCGCCGTAGGTGCGGGCCACTCGACCTCCCCCGATTCGGTAACTGGGATTGCCAGATGCTAGCAACATCGCCTACATTGCGAAAATCGCAATTACCAAACTGGAGACGGCAATGACGCTTCGGACAGTTCTGGTTTCAGTCCTCGCAGCCACTCTGATCGGCGCCCCCGCCGCGCAAGCCGCGCCGAGCGCACCCGGGGACCTGGTCGACTACAGATCGGTCGTCGCCACCGCCCCGGCGAAGGCCTGGAAACTCCACTACCGCTCCACCTCGGCGACCGGACAGCCGAACACGGTGTCGGGCATCCTGCTGGTCCCGCGCTCGCCGTGGACGAAGGGCGCCCGCCCGCTGGTCAGCTACGCCGTCGGCACCCACGGCCTCGGCGACCGCTGCGCGCCGTCGACCCGGCTGACGAACGGGTCCGAGAACGAAGTCCTCCTGATGAGCCAAGCGCTTTCGCGCGGCTGGGCGGTCGTCGTGACCGACTACGAGGGCCTCGGCACCCCGGGCACGCACACCTACGCCGTCGGCCAGTCCGAAGGCCGGGCCGTCCTCGACGCCGCCCGTGCCGCCTCCAAGGTCCCCGAAGCGGGCCTGTCCAAGACCGGGCCGGTCGGCGTTTTCGGTTACTCACAAGGAGGTCAGGCCGCGGCCTTCGCCGGGGAACTCCAGCCGTCCTACGCACCGGACGTCAATCTGGTCGGCGTCGCGGAAGGCGGTGTCCCCGCGGATCTGAACGCGGTCCTGAAGTTCAACGACGGCGGGCCGGCGTTCGGTCTGGTGCTCGGCGCGGCTGTCGGTTACGCGACCGCTTATCCGGAACTGCCGTTCGACGAGGTGCTCAACGCGAAGGGCGAGAGGGCCGTCGCGAAGGTCAAGGAAGCGTGCACCGTCGAACTCGGCGCGGCGGCGCCTTTCGCGCGGCTCAACGACTTCACGACCGTTCCCGATGTTTCGTCGGACCCGCGCTGGCAGGCCCGGCTCGGCGAGAACCTGGCGGGTAGGACCAAACCGGGCGCGCCGGTCTTCCTGTACCACGCGTCGCTGGACGAACTGATCCCGCTTTCGGTCGGCAAGGGCCTGCTCGACCGATACCGCGCCCTCGGCGCCGACGTCACCTGGCAGGAGTTCCCGCTGCTCGAACACATCGGCGGCGTGTCGGCGGGCGGTCCGGTCGCGATGACCTGGCTGGGCACGAAGTTCTGACGCCCCGAGGATGACGCGAAAGCCACTTTCGCAACCTTGAAGGTTGCGAAAGTGGCTTTCGCAACGTCTTCCCGCCGCCGTACGAGCCACTCCAGCCACGCAGAGGGAGCAAGGGACCTTTAGTACCGCTAGGTTTTCTAGCGACGCTAGGCGACCGACGGCCGACACGCGTGATCGGATGGCCGGCTCACGTGATCAGACGGACGACACGCGTGATTGAACGGACGACTCGCGTGATCAGACGGACGACACGACCGAGGCCGGGTTTCGCCGCGTGTCGTCCATCCAGTCACGCGTGTCGTCCATCTGATCACGCGTGTCGTCCAGTTCCGACCCAGCGCTAGGCGGTCTCGAACACCCGCAGCGCGGTCACCGCGTCCGGTGCCAGCGAAGTCGTGAGCGTCCCACCGGCGGCCAAAGGCGTACGCGACCACCACTCACCGGACGCCGCGGGAACCGAAGGACCCCCGACGACCAGATCGGTCGCCAGCACCCGCCGCCCCGCCAGATGCGCGAGGCTGGAGTCCAAAGTGGAGTCTCCGATCGCCAGCGTCTGCCGCAGCACCGGAACCTCACCTCGCGTCACATGTTGCGTGGTCACCAGAGAGCCCGGCCGCTCACCGGCCCGCCCCAGGACCAGCACCTCCCGCGTATGCAGGAAGGCGTCAGAAGCCAACGAGGCCCGGAACTCGGCGGCATGCCGGGCACGAGCGGTCACCACGGTCGGCTCCGGCAGGTACTCCAGAGCCCCACCGCCCTCCACGACGATGTCCACCAGGGACGAACTTCCCTCGCCGTGCGACCCCGGGAGCGCGAGCGTCGCCGCGACCCCGGAAAGCCGCAGCGAAGCCCCGGCGCCGACACGGATGGTCAGCTTCAGCTCGTCACCGCCCAACGGCGACGTCGCCGAATTGACCAGATGCACCACCGCCGTCGCACCGGTGCCCCGCTTGGGAAGGAGCGTGAGCGGCGCCATCGAGCGCAGCTCACGCAGTACGGTCCGGCCACCCTCGAAGCAGGCGGTCAGCCGCGCGTGCGCCTTCACCCCGCGCGGACCGGGAGCAGCGAGCGGACCCAGTCCGCGACCGCCGGAGCGTCCGGAGTGTCCACAAGGGACTGGGTGATCACCGGCAGCTCGCCCCGCATGCGGTGCGCGTCGGACGTCATCACGTCCATGTCCGCCCCGACCAGATGCGCGATGTCGATCTTGTTGATCACCAGCAGATCCGCCGTCGTGACGCCTGGCCCGCCCTTGCGCGGCACCTTGTCGCCGCCCGCGACGTCGACCACGAACACCTGACTGTCGGCGAGTCCCCTGCTGAACACGGCGGTGAGGTTGTCCCCGCCGCTTTCGATGATCACCAGATCCAGCCCGGGAAAACGCTCCTCCAGCCGTTCGACGGCGTCGAGGTTCGCGGTGATGTCGTCGCGGATCGCCGTATGCGGGCACGCGCCGGTCTGCACGGCCTCGATCCGCTCCGGGTCGAGCACCCCGGCCTTGCGCAGGAAGTCGGCGTCTTCGGTGGTGTAGATGTCGTTCGTGACGACGGCGAGGTTCACCTCGTCTCCGAGTGCCCGGCACAGCGCCGCGGTGAGCGCGGTCTTCCCACTGCCCACCGGCCCGCCGATCCCGATCCGGTACGCGCGCCCCGCGGTCGGCGCCTGCTCGTAGTGGTCGGGTTCCGCGGCGGTCGGGTCGAAGTTGACCGGGTGCACATGTCCATGACCGTGACCATGCTCAGCTGGCAAAGAGACGCACCTCTTCCTTGTGATGCCGGGCGTGTGCCTCGGCGAACAGATCGAGCGCCGGTGAACCCGGCGCCGGGAGATCGGCCGGATCGTCGCCCGCGACCTCGGCCGCACGCAGGGAAACTTCCCGGACGTCGTTCGCGAGCCTGGCCACGACCGCGTTGACGGCGAACGGGTCGAGACCGAGCAGCCGTACGGCCGCGCTCGCGGGTCCGCTGATCGCGAGGTAGGCCACCGCCATCGCGGCGTCGAAGGGCACCCCGACCAGCGCGCCGACGATCACCGGATGATGCGGTCGCGGGGTTTCCTTCAGCAGCCGCGAAAGCACCGGCGACGGCCACGCCGCCTTGCCCGCCCTCGCCGTCCCGCGACCTTGCGCACGAGACGCCTCCCGCTGCGCGAGCGACGGCGTCCTGGCGTCGAGTTCGAGGTCGAGCCGCCGCCAGTGTCCACTCTGGACGTTCCGCGCGGCGGCGTGCGCCGACGCGGCCGCGAACACCGCGGCCAGCGAACCGGCCGTGCGCAGGCGCCCGGAGAGGAATCCCGGCAGGTCGCGCTCATGCGTGATCAGCTTCCGGGTGACGGCCTCTTCGAGCCCGCCGGAATGGACGTGCCCGCCCCCGGGGAACCGGGAGTCGGCGAGGATGAGCGCGGAGAGATCCATCAGAAGAGGAAATACCTTTGCGCCATCGGCAACTCCGTCACCGGCCGCGGCTCGATCAGCTCGCCGTCGACGTGTACGGCGAAGCTGTCCGGCTCCACCCGGATATCCGGCGTCGCGTCGTTGAGCACCATGTCGGCCTTGCCCCGCGAGCGCGTGTTCGAGATCGGCACGAGCTTCCGCGCGATGCCGAACCGTTCCGCCACCCCGCTTTCCAGTGCTTCCGGTGCCACGAAATGAAAGCTGCTGGCGGCGGCGACCACCGGGGCCGCGCCGAACATCGGCCGCGCGAGCACCGGCTGCGGCGTCGGGATGGACGCGTTCGCGTCGCCCATCGCCGCCCACGCCGGGAAACCGCCCTTGAGCACCACATGCGGCCGGACCCCGAAGAACTTCGGCTCCCACAGCACGAGATCCGCGAGTTTCCCGACCTCCACCGAGCCGATCTCGCGCTCCATGCCGTGTGCGATCGCCGGGTTGATCGTGTATTTGGCGACATAGCGACGCACCCGCAGATTGTCGGCCGCGCCGTCGCCGGGCAGGGCGCCGCGCCGTCGTTTCATCACGTGCGCGGTCTGCCAGGTCCGGATGATCACCTCGCCGATCCGGCCCATAGCCTGCGAATCCGAGCTCATCATGGAGATCGCGCCGAGATCGTGCAGGACGTCCTCGGCCGCGATGGTCGTCGGCCGGATCCGGCTTTCGGCGAACGCCAGATCCTCGGGCACCGACGGGTTCAGATGATGGCAGACGACGAGCATGTCGAGGTGCTCGTCGAGGGTGTTCGCGGTGTGCGGGCGGGTCGGGTTCGTCGACGACGGCAGGATGTTGGGCAGCCCGGCGACCTGGATGATGTCCGGCGCGTGCCCGCCGCCCGCGCCTTCGGTGTGGTACGCGTTGATCGAGCGTCCCCGGATGGCGTCCACAGTGGACTCCAGAAACCCCGCTTCGTTCAGCGTGTCGGTGTGGATCGCCACCTGGACGCCGGATTCGCCGGCCACCGTGAGACACGCGTCGATCGCGGCCGGGGTGCTGCCCCAGTCTTCGTGCAGTTTGAACCCGCCCGCGCCGGCGGCGAGCTGTTCGCGCAGCGCCTCGTGCCGGACGGTGTTCCCCTTGCCCAGCAACAGGACGTTGACCGGCTGGCCGTCCATCGCCTGCAGCATCCGGCCGAGGTTCCACGCGCCGGGCGTGACGGTGGTGGCCTTGCTGCCTTCGGCCGGCCCGGTCCCGCCGCCGACGAGGGTGGTGAGCCCGGACGCCAGCGCGGTCTCGGTCAGCTGCGGGCAGATGAAGTGGACGTGGCAGTCGATCCCGCCCGCGGTGAGGATCTTCCCGTTGCCGGACAGCACCTCCGTCGACGGGCCGACGACCAGCGCCGGGTCCACTCCGTCCATGGTGTCCGGGTTGCCCGCTTTGCCGATGCCGGCGATCCGGCCGTCGCGGACGCCGACGTCGGCCTTGACGATCCCCCAGTGGTCCAGGATCACGGCGCCGGTGATGATCAGATCCGGCGCGCCTTCGGCCCTGGTCGCCATTCCCTGGCCCATGGATTCGCGGATGACCTTGCCGCCGCCGAACAACACTTCGTCGCCGCTGCCGGACGGCCCCATACTGCGGTCTTCGGTGACCTCGACGAGCAGATCGGTGTCCGCGAGGCGGATCCGGTCGCCGGTGGTCGGGCCGAACAGTTCGGCGTATCGCTCGCGGTCGATCGACGGCATCAGGACTCCATCCGCAATCCGGGCACCACGCGGTTCCCGGCCAGCGGGACGAGATCGACTTCGCGTTCGACCCCCGGTTCGAACCGGACCGAAGTCCCCGCGGGCACGTCGAGCCGATGTCCTCGCGCGGCTTCGCGATCGAATTCGAGCCCAGGATTCACCGCCGCGAAATGGTAGTGCGATCCGACCTGGACCGGCCGGTCGCCGAGGTTCCGCACGAGCAGCCGGACCCGAGGCCTGCCCGGGTTCAGCTCGACCGGCGTGTCGCCGGTGATGATCTCCCCTGGTCGCACTCGCGGCCCTCCCTAGACGATCGGGTCGTGCACGGTGACGAGCTTCGTGCCGTCCGGGAAAGTGGCTTCGACCTGCACGGAATCGACCATCTCCGGCACCCCGTCCAGCACCTGCGCCCGGGAGAGCACCGAGCGGCCGCCGGCGACGAGTTCACTCACCGTCCGGCCGTCACGGGCACCTTCGAGGACGTGGTCGGTGATCAGCGCGACCGCCTCGGGGTAATTCAGCCGGACCCCGCGTTCCAGGCGTTTGCGAGCCACGTCCGCCGCGACGTGAATGAGCAGTTTGTCCCGCTCCTGGGGGCTCAGGTGCATGGGAAAGGTCTATCACCGGAAACCGCCGGCCGCCCGATCTCGAAACACAGGATTTACGTCGGCGTCCGGTACACGCAAAGTGAACGGCACCGTAACTCTTCGCGTACGAAGCCCGCTTTCACTGAATCGTTCTCGTAATCGTGACCGAAAGCACCACATCTTTCGATTGCCCCGGGCCGCGACGTGGAGCAAAGTTTGTCCATCCGTGCGATGAGGCGCGCCTTCGCTGCGTGCATCCCGTCCACGCATGAAACACAAAGCCGGGGAATGCGCATCGAAAGGTTTCACCACAGTGAGTACCTCCACGATCAGCACCAAGCCGTCCGACCAGGTCGACGACGGTTTCCGACCGGGTCTCGAGGGCGTGGTCGCCTTCAAGACCGAAATCGCCGAGCCCGACCGTGACGGTGGCGCGCTGCGCTATCGAGGTGTCGACATCGAGGATCTCGCCGGCAAGGTGACCTTCGGTGACGTCTGGGGTCTGCTCGTCGACAGCCGCTTCGGCCACGGGCTACCGCCCGCCGAGCCGTTCCCGCTGCCGGTGCACACCGGCGACGTCCGCGTCGACGTCCAGGCCGCGCTGGCCATGCTCGCCCCCATCTGGGGCTACCGGCCGCTGCTCGACATCACCGACGACGAAGCGCGCGACCAGCTGGCCCGCGCCTCGGTGATGGCGCTTTCGTACGTCGCCCAGTCCGCGCGCGGAATCGGACAGCCCGCCGTCCCGCAGACCAGGGTCGACGAGGCGAAGTCGATCACCGAACGGTTCATGGTCCGCTGGCGCGGCGAGCCCGACCCGGCCCACGTCAAGGCCATCGACGCCTACTGGGTCTCGGCCGCCGAACACGGCCTCAACGCCTCCACCTTCACCGCCCGGGTCATCGCCTCGACCGGCGCCGACGTCGCCGCGGCGCTGTCCGGCGCGATCGGCGCGATGTCGGGTCCGCTGCACGGCGGCGCGCCGGCGCGGGTGCTGCCGATGATCGAAGAGGTCGAGAAGACCGGTGACGCGGTCGGCCTGGTCAAGGGCATCCTGGACCGCAAGGAACGGATGATGGGCTTCGGGCACCGCGTGTACCGCGCGGAGGACCCGCGGGCGCGCGTGCTGCGCCGCACGTGCCAGGAGCTCGGCGCGTCGCGCTACGAGGCCGCCGCGGAGCTGGAGCAGGTGGCGCTGAAGGAGCTGCGCGAGCGGCGTCCGGACCACCCGATCGAGACCAACGTCGAGTTCTGGGCGGCCGTGATCCTGGACTTCGCCCAGGTACCGCCGCACATGATGCCGGCGATGTTCAGCTCGGCGCGCACCGCGGGCTGGGCCGCGCACATCCTGGAGCAGAAGAAAACCGGGCGCCTGGTGCGGCCGTCGGCCAAGTACGTCGGGCCGGAGCCGCGCAAGCCGGAGGACGTCGAAGGCTGGGACCTGGTCGTCAAGCAGTCCTGACGCGCGCGCGATGCGTTTGGTCTCGTGAGTGGCAAGGACGGTTCTAACCGTCCTTGCCACTCACGAGGCCCACTGCCTGCTCATGTCGTTCGGTCGTCGTGAGCATGGCCGTGAGCTGATCGACCAGCCAGCCGTCCAGGGCTTCGCGCGGCACGGCGCGCTCCTGCAGCCAGCTCAGCAGCGTGCCCTCCACCACCGCGGTCCAGCAGCGCAACGTCAGCAGGAGCATCGGCGAGGGTTCCGGCACCGCCAGCGCGTCGAGGATGAGCTCGACGGCGCGATTGCGGACCTCGTCGATCGCGGCGTCCGTTTCCGACGTCGCGATCACCGAACCGCTGCGCAGCAGCGCGACATAGCCCGCCCGGTAGTGATCGGCGACGTCGATCAGCCCGCGGACGGCGGCCCGCAGCCGGGTTTCGGGTGGGCCTTCCTCCAGCCCGGCCAGGCCGTCGATAAGGCCTTCGGTGACTGTTCTCAGCGCCTCGACCTGCAGTTCACGCAGGCTCGAGAAGTACCGGTAGAACAGCGGCCGCGAAACGTCGGCGCGGGCGATGATGTCGTCGACCGTGACGAGTTCGGGCGCGCGCGAGCCGAACAGGTCCAGCGCGGCGCGGATCAGGTCCTCGCGGCGCGCCTCCGGCGACATCCTGCGTGGACGTCGGGTCACGGGGTGACGTCCAGTTTCGCCGCGGCCCGCAGCAGCCCGGGGGTGAGCCGGGAGAGGACGAGCGCGGCCTTGGCCTCCGGGGTCGACGGCTGGATCGCCTTGTCCTTCTCGACCGCGCGCAGGATGTCGCGCGCGACCTTCTCCGGGCCGAAACCGCGTTTCGCGTACAGCTTGCTGCTCGACTTCTGGCGCCGCTTCTGCTCGATGTCGTCGACGCCGACGAAACGGGTGGTGCTGGTGATGTTCGTGTTCACGATGCCGGGGCAGATCGCGGTGACACCGATGTTCTCGGCGGCGAGCTCGGCCCGCAGGCAGACGCTCAACGTCAACACGGCGGATTTCGTGGTGGCATAGGCGGAAAGGATTTTCGAAGGCAGATAGGCGGCGGCCGAAGCGACGTTGACGATCTGGCCGCCTTCCGCGCGCTCACGCATCTGCCTGGCGAAGACGCGGCAGCCGTGGATGACGCCCCACAGGTTCACGTCGATGAGGCGTTCCCAGTCCTTGACCGTCGTGTCGAGGAACGGGCCGGACAGGCCGATCCCCGCGTTGTTGACGACGATGTCCGGGACCCCGAACTCCTCCTTGACCTGCTGGGCGAATTTCTCGACCGCCTCGGCGTCGGAAGAGTCCACCGTGTACTCGCCGACGGTGACGCCCTTGTCCCGCAGGAGTTTCGCGGTTTCCGCGGCGGCCGAGCCGTTGATGTCGGTGATGATCAGGTCGGCGCCTTTGTCCGCGAACGCGAGCGCCGTCGCGCGGCCGATGCCGCTGCCGGCGCCGGTGACCACGACGAGCTTGTGCGCGAAACCTTCGCTCCTCGCCTGTTTGAGTGCGCGGCTCTCCTCGCCACCTTCGACGTGGTCGATCAGCTCGGCGGTGGCGTCGGCGATCACCTGGGGCTTCTCGCGGACGACCCAGTGCGTGCCGGCGATCCGGCGGATCCGGAGGTCCGGCGCCCAGCGCTCGATCTCGGTCTGCAACGGCGTGGTGACGAATTTGTCGCCGGTGGGCGCGAGCACCTGTACCGGGATTTCGGCCGGCCGCGGCCTTGGCCGGGAGAGACGCGTGAACATGTTGGCGCGGTAGAGATTGAGCCCGTACAAGCCGTCCGAAGTGGACGGCGCTCCGGCCGCCGGATCCATCCGGCCGATGAGCGCGCCCATCGCGCCGGTGCGCCAGAGCAGCTGCGGGATCAGGGGGATCTGGAAGCCGAGGATGTAGGTCGAATGCGCCCACTGGACGAGCGCGTTCTTGAGCCTTTTCGGGCTCGGGCGCACCTGCGCGCGGAACCACGCTCCCGCGTGATCGAGGCTCGGCCCGGAGATCGACGTGAACGACGCGAGCCGTCCGCGCAGCCTGTCCCCGGTGACCGAATGCCAGGTCTGGATGGAACCCCAGTCGTGCGCGAGCAGGTGCACCTTGCCTTCGGGCTGAACTTCGTCGACGACCGCGGCCAGGTCATCGGACAGCTGGTCCAGTTTGTAGGACGCGCGTCCTGATGGCTTGTCCGAGCGGCCCGCGCCGCGGACGTCGTAGACGACGACCCGGTAGCGGCGTTCCAGCAGGGCGGCGATGCCGTCCCACATGGAGCCGTTGTCCGGATAGCCGTGGACGAGCACCACGGTGGGCGCGTCGTCGACACCCGTCACCCGGACCGAAAGACGGACACCGTCGCCGGCCGTCACCCACTTGTGAGACATGCTGTCATGTTAGACAACTTGTCAATAAGGCGGCTTTTTCAGCACGGCGCGACCGATGGTCCACACCGTGTCGATCACCAGGATGAAGGTCCAGATCCGGCCGATGTTCAACAGCCAGTGACCACTAGAGTTCCAGTACCAGCCGGCAGGGTGAGGGCCGCCGAACAAGGCTTCGAAGGGCCAGCTGTAGCCGGCGAACGCCAGCGCCGCCTGCGCGAGGGCGTACACCGCGACATGGGCCGTCCAATTGCGGAGCGGGTTCGCGCGCTTGTTCGGCTCCTTCGTCACCGATTCGGCCGCTTGTGGACTCTCCTCGACCGTGCGGGTGGCCGGACTTTCCTTTTGTGACACCGTTTTTCGTGGTTCCACGGGAAACTCCGCAACTCCGACACGCCGTACGGCGCCACGAACCACGAATGATCCGAAGAGCAGGAGCGCCGCCGCGCCGAAGCAGGCGACACGCCACCCGGCGTCCGAGCCGTAGAGCTGCCCCGCCGCGAAGGCCCCGATCGTCGCTCCGAGTAGCGTCGCGCTCTCGTAGATTCCCATCGCGCGGCCGAGGCTGAGCCCGGCCGCCTCCGCGACCACCGCCTGCTCCACCGGGATGGCGGCCGCGAACGCCGCCGCGGACAGCACCCACATGACCGCGAGCACCGGCGGGCTCGGCGCGAAGGACAACCCGGCGGCGAAGATCGCGCTCGCCACCATCGCCAGCGCGAGCACCCGCGTCCGGCCGACTTTGCGGACGAAGCCGTGCAGGTAGTCCGGCAGCAGGCTGTACACGATGAAGCCGGGGATGAACACCGCGGCGATCTCGCCGAGTTTCAGCTGATGCCCGCGTTGCAGATGCATCAGGAGCAACAGGGCGACCCCGGCCTCGGCCATCGCGGTCAACGCGACGAGCGCGAGCATCGGGCGCATTCTCCTGCCCAGTTGCAGCATCCGCGGCGCGCCTTCTTCGCGCACGGGCGCGGACTTCGCGTTCAGCAGGACCACCGCGGCCACCGCGCAGGCCGCCGCGCCGAGCCAGAACACGCCCCGGTAGTCGATCCAGGCGATGGCCGTCAGCGCGACCACGAACGCGATCCACGTTCCGCCGCCTTCGGCCGCGAACAACTTGCTGAACGCACCGTCGTCGCTCGCGAGGCCCTCCCCCACGCGGGCCCGCAACGCGACCCAGAACAGCGCGCCGCCCGTGCCGCCGAGAACCGCGGCCAGATAGGCGACCCCGATCCCCGGCGCCACCGCGTAGACCACAAAGGACAGTCCATAGAGGACCGCCCCGACCGCGGCGATCCGGCCACGGTCGAACCGGTCCGCGAGGGAACCCGCGATCGGCCGGACCACGAACGACACCAGCGTCTCCAGCGCCGTCAGCGCCCCGACCTCGGCGGCCGACGCGCCGAGCTGACTCCCCACCCACAACGGCAGGAGGAAATCGAGAACCTCCGCCGGCCCCTTGGTCAGCGCGGCGGCGAGCTGGTTCTCCTCCGCCCGTCGCTTCTGTACTACCTCGTCCACCCCAGTACCCCCTGTTCGGATACGACTGTATTCTAAAACGGGATTGCCGGGCAAGCCGGGACGGAGGGATCGATGAGCCGGCCCCCGCATTCAGTCGACTAGTTGCCGCCGACCCCCGGCGGCGTGTTGGGGAATGCCCCTTGGCAAAGTTGTTGGTTTGGGAAATTTGGTTTGGCACCGCCCCCCCCGGGG
>NZ_JBVHDI010000002.1:0-335938 GCF_055563465.1 Amycolatopsis sp. NPDC000009 | reverse complement strand
GGGGCTTGTACCTAAACCCAGTATCCCAAGGTTCTCGGGAGCGAAAGTGGCTTTCGCAACGCCCAGCTCGGGTCACGAAGGGCAAATCAGCCACCGGAGAGGAGGATGCGTCCGTGCCGAAGATCGTGGACCGCGCCGAACGCCGCCGCGAGATCGCCGGCGCCCTCCTGCGCATCGTCGCGCGCGAAGGCGTCGAGGCCGTCAGCGTGCGTTCCGTCGCCGTCGAAGCCGGAGTGTCGGCGGGCGCGGTGCAGAAGTACTTCTCCACCAAGGAAGACCTGTTCCGCTTCGCCCTCGACATGACCAGCGAGTTCCTGGAGCAGCGCTGGAACACCCTCGACCAGTCCGGCGACCTGCTCGACCTCCTGCTGCGTTTGCTGGTCGAGGCGATGCCGCTCGACGAGCAGCGCCGCGCCGAGGTGATCGTCATCAACGCCTTCACCGCTCGCGCCGCCGTGCGGCCGTCATGGGCCGAGTTCATCCGCACGGGCTACGACGAACTCGCGGAAATCACGACGCAATACATCGGGAAAGCGCAGGAGGCAGGCCACGTCCGCGACGACCTCGCGGCGAGCGACCTGGCCGACGCCGTCCTCGCCCTCACGGAGGGCTTCGCGAACCGGATGCTCACCGCCGCCGACCCTGCCGCCCTCCTCCCTTCCCTTGAAACCTCGGTACGGACGCTCTTGGGTCCAAGGTAAAGCAGCGTTAGTTACTTTCAGATGTAACTAACGCTGCTCAATGACGTAAACTTCGCTATATGAAGACCAGTGACGCACTGCGACTGCTCAGTGCGTTCACCAGCGCCCAGTGGGGCATGGTCACGTCCCGTCAAGCCAAGGCGGCCGGCGTAGACGGCGTCACGCTGCATCGCTTGGAGAAAGCCGGCCACCTCAACCGTGTCCGTCACGGCGTCTACGCCGCCACGATCGCCGCCGTGACCGAGGCACGGGAGGAACAGGCGGCCTGGCTGATGCTCGACGCGGCCGAACCCGCGTGGAAGCGAACGCCTCTCGACCCGAACGGAGGGGTGCTCTCCCACGAGTCGGCCGCGCGGCTGCACAGGCTCGGTGAACTCGTCGACGACCGGATAGTCGTGACCACGCCACGCCGTCGCACCAGCCGAGATCCCGACGTGCGTTTCAGGGTCGCCGAACTGTCCGAAGACGACGTGACGACGATCGACGGCCTTCCCGTCACCACCGCACTACGCACCGTCCGGGACCTGTTGAAGCAGCGCATCGACGGCAGCCATATCGCCACGATCATCCAGGAGGCCGTGGAGGCGAACCTCCTTCGCCTGGACGTACTGGCAGAGCACATCGGTCCCTTTGCCTTGCGTTATGGCGTCCGCCGCCCCGGCGACGGCGCGGCATTGCTCGAACACCTACTCGCCGAGATCGGCACCTCGGTCACACGACTCGCCCACCGCCCGGCTCCGCCGCGGCGTTAGGACTTGCGGAAGGGCGAATCAAGGCCGAAGCACCTTCTCCATTGAGTTCGTCCTAGCGCACGACCATGACCGGATGCCCTCTCGACACCCGAAAACTCCGCGTGGATATCTCGACTCTCAGAAGAACAAAGCGAGGGACCGCGCCAAAACGACCGGCATGGCCACCGGCGAGCTACTGCAACTGCATTTCCATCGTCGGTTGATCGCCCGGGTCTTCCACGGTGACGACGCCTCGAACTGGGTGCTGAAAGGCGGGCAAGCTCTCCTTGTCCGGTGGCCTTCCGCACGCTACTCCACGGACATCGACCTGCTCTCCATGGAGGACACGACCGACGCCGCGGTCGACGCGCTCAAGACGGCAGCCGCGCTACGCCTCGCCGATGGCATCTGGTTCTCCCACCTCAAAACCTCCCCTCAAACCCATGTCGAGCGCCCTACCCGAAAAGTGTCGTTCATGGTGATGTTCGAAAACGCGCCGCTCAACCACCGAGTCCAGGTGGACGTCGTCTCGTCCGGGCATCCGCCACGCGGTCCCATCTTCACCGAGGCGCTGAAACCACCGTTCGCGAGTGATTGCGACCCTTGGCCGGAAGCGCGGATGTTTCCGATCGAAGACCATGTCGCGGAAAAGATCTGCGCGATGTACGAGCGTCATCAGGCCGGTGGCCATCCATCCACTCGTTACAAGGATCTCGTCGACCTCGCCCTGTTCGCGTTGAAGACCTCCGTACCGGGCAAGGAGACGCACGAGATCCTGCACGACGAAATCGCCCGCCGCCGAAAACGCGGGATGACGGTTAATCCGCCCGCCGGGTTCGAGACCCCCGATCCGTTCTCCTGGAAGGGCGGTTATCACAAGGCCGCGCAAGGTGTCCGCGGGCTGCCTCCCGAATTCCGGACGCTCGCGGGTGTGCACCCACTCGCGGATTCCTTCATCACTCCGCTCCTGCAGGCCGAGCCTCCGGCAGGACGGTGGCGTCCCGAGGGACGAGCCTGGCGGTGACACCGGTGTCCATCGATCGGTTGACAGCCGGGTTCAGTCCAGCGGACGTCCCGCGAGCCCGGTGAAGCACAGCACGATCGACGTATGAAAACGGCAGTGAGAGTGCGCGGCCTGCGCAAGGAGTACCCGGGCCACACGGCCGTCGGGGGGATCGACCTCGACATCGAGCAGGGCGAGGTGTTCGCGCTGCTCGGCCCCAACGGCGCCGGCAAGACGACGACGGTCGAGATCCTGGAAGGCCACCGCGAACGGACCGAGGGTGAGGTCGACGTCCTCGGTGAGGATCCCGGCACCGCGGGCCGGGCTTGGCGGGCGAGGCTCGGGATCGTGCTGCAAACGGCCAACGACGCCGCCGAGCTCACCGTCGCCGAGACGGTCCGGCACTTCGCCCGCTACTACCCGAACCCTCGTGACACCGAAGAAGTGATCGAGCAGGTCGGCCTGACCGAGAAGGCGGGCGCCCGCGTCAAAAGCCTTTCCGGCGGCCAACGACGTCGGGTGGACGTCGCGCTCGGCATCATCGGGCGGCCCGAGCTGGTGTTCCTCGACGAGCCCACGACCGGATTCGATCCGGCGGCCCGGCGCCAGTTCTGGGAGCTGATCCGGAGTCTCGCCCGCGAGGGCACCACGATCCTGCTCACCACCCACTATCTCGACGAGGCCGAGGCGCTGGCCGACCGCGTCGCGGTCATCACACGCGGGGCGATCGTCGCCGAAGGGACACCGCAGACGCTCGGCGGCCGGGCGACCGCGGAGGCCACCGTCCGCTGGACCGACGAGCGCGGCGGCCATCAGGAGCGCACCCACTTCCCGGCCAAGCTGATCCGCGAGCTCTCCGCCGACGGCCGCGAGCCGTCGGAGCTGACCGTCCACCGCCCCACGCTCGAAGACACCTACCTCGATCTGATCGGAGAAGCCCGATGAGCACGCTGACCCTCCCGGGCACCTTCTCGCTCGGCCTGGTCCGAGGCGCCGCGGAGATCAAACAGTTCTTCCGCATCCGGGAGCAGGTGATCTTCACCTTCGCGTTCCCGTCGTTGCTGATGATCCTGCTCGGCTCGATGCTGAACTCGTCGATGCCCGGTATGGCGATCACCACCGGCCAGGTGCTGGCCGCGGGCATGATCGGCTCCGGCATCGTCTCGACGTCCTTCACCAGCATCGGGATCAACCTCGCGTCCGATCGCGAACTCGGCGCGCTGAAACGGCTGCGTGGTACGCCCATGCCGGCGGCGTCCTACTTCGTCGGCAAGATCATCCTGGTCGGCTTCACCAGCATCGCGCAGGTGGTCCTGATGTCGATCGTGGGCAGCCTGCTGTTCGACCTGGACCTGCCCACCGACCCGGCGAAACTGCTGACCGCGCTGTGGGTCTTCCTGCTCGGCATCACCAGTTGCACGCTGCTGGGCATCGCGCTCGGCTCGGTCACCAGGACGGTCAGCGGCGCGGTCGCGGTGACCAACCTGATCTACATCGCGCTGCAGTTCGTCTCCGGGGTGTTCGTCACGCCGATCACCGCGCTGCCGAAGGTTATGGTCGACATCGCTTCGTTCTTCCCGGTGAAGTGGATCTGCCAGGGCTTCCGCTCGGTGTTCCTGCCGGCCGAAGCCGCGACACAGGAGATGGCGGGGACATGGGAACTTCCGATGGTGGCGCTGGTGCTGACGGCGTGGTGCGCCGCGGGACTGCTGCTGGCGAAGCTGACGTTCCGCTGGTCGAACGAGGGCAGGTGAACGCCTGGGAGCGGTTCTACTGGCTCTGGGAGGTCCTGTTCGGGGTCACCTTCGTCGCGACGACGGCCTTGGTACTCCTCGAGGACGGGGCAACGACGGGCAAAACGGTCGCGCTCCTGTGCCTGGCAGGGCTCGGCGTGACCTACCTGGTCCGAGGACGCCGCCTCATCAAAGGCCCGGACCACGAGCACACGCCATGGTTGTTCGCCTGCTTGATGATGCTCTTCACGCTGGGGGCCGTGTTCGCCGCGGGCACCTCGAGCTTCATCCTCTTCCTGGTCTGCCCCGTGCTGTACATGACGATGCCGACGAAGTCCGCCTCGATCCTCACCACAGCGGCGGTACTGTCGAGCCCCGTGTCCCTGCTCGTCCGGGGCGGGCTCGACGAGCAGCCGGTCCTGCTGCCGATGACGGCGATCCTGATCATCTTCAGCCTCCTCGCCGGCCGCTACACCACCCAGATCATCGAGCAGAGCAAGGGCAGGGCGGCACTGATCGAACAGCTGAAAGCCAGTCAGGCGGAGGTTTCCCGGCTGTCCCGGGAGGCGGGGACGGCCGCCGAACGCGAGCGGATGGCCCGCGAGATCCACGACACGCTCGCGCAGGGTTTCACGAGCATCGTGACGCTGACCCAGGCGATCGAGTCCGAAATGGACACCGACCCGAGGGCGGCCCGCCGTCATCTGGAACTCGCGGCCAGGACGGCGCGGGAGAACCTGGCGGAGGCGCGGGCGATGGTCGCGGCACAGGGGCCCACGGCGCTCGCCGCCGCGTCGCTGGAGGAAGCGTTGCGCCGCCAGGTGGAGCGGCTGACCGAGGAGACCGGGATCGAAGCGTCGTTCGACGCCGGCGGCCCGCTGCCCGCGCTCCCGATGGCCACCGAAGTCGTCCTATTGCGAGGAGCGCAGGAGGCGCTGAGCAACATCCGCAAGCACTCTCGCGCCACCTCGGCCACGCTCCGCCTGTCCACTATGGACGGACAAGTCCGGCTCACCGTGACCGACGACGGCACCGGATTCGACCCCGCGGCACCCACCGGCGGCTTCGGCCTGGCTGGGATGCGGGCGCGCACCGATCAGGTCGGTGGCATCGTGACACTGAAAAGCGAACCCGGTGCGGGGACGACACTGGAACTGGAGGTACCCGCGTGATCACGATCATGCTGGTCGACGATCACCCGGTGGTGCGGGAAGGCCTGCGCGGCATGCTGGAGGCCGAGCCCGATCTGAGCGTCGTCGGGGAGGCGGGCTCGGGTGACGAGGCCGTCGCGCTGAGCCGGGTCAAGCAGCCGGACGTGATCCTGATGGATCTGCGGATGCCCGGTCTCGACGGCGTCGGCGCGACGCGGAAGATCCTCGCCGACCGGCCTGGTCAGCGGGTCGTCGTGCTCACCACCTACGAGACGGACGCGGACATCCTGCGCGCGGTCGAAGCGGGCGCCTCCGGGTACCTGCTGAAGGACGCTTCGCGCGCGGAGCTCGCCGGTGCGATCCGTGCGGCGTCACGCGGCGAAACGGTGTTGGCGCCTTCGGTGGCAGGGAAGCTGGTGAACCGCGTGCGCAACCCGACGACGTCACCGTTGTCGGCGCGCGAGATCGAAGTGCTCCGGCTGGTGGCGCGGGGAAGCACGAACGCCGAGATCGGCCGGACGCTCCACATCAGCGAGGCGACGGTCAAGACCCACCTGCTGCGCGTATTCGGCAAACTGGACGTTTCGGACCGCACGGCCGCTGTGACCACCGCTATGCGACTGGGCCTGCTCGGGTAGGCAGAATGCGTCTCATGCTTGCCTCGACCGAATTGGCGCTGCTTCGCCGCCTCGCGCACGAGCAATCCTCGTGCCGCGCCCCGTCCATCGTCGCCGCCGTCGTCCGCGACGGGGAACTCGCCTGGTCAGGAGGGCGCGGGCGCGTCGACGGCGAGACACCCGGCGCCGACACGCAGTACCGGCTCGGCTCGATCACCAAGACCCTCGTCGCGACGGCCGTCATGCGGCTGCGCGACGAAGGCAAGCTCGACCTCAACGACCCGCTGGAACAGCACCTGCCGGGCACCGCGTTCGGCTCGGCCACCATCGCGCAGCTGCTGTCGCACACTTCGGGCCTGACCGCGGAATCGCCCGGCTCCTGGTGGGAGCGCACCGTCGGCGCCGACTGGGACGCGCTCGTCGAAAGCCTCAAGGACGGCGCGACCCGGCTGCGGCCGGGCAGCAGGTTCCACTACAGCAACGTCGGCTACGGCGTGCTCGGCGAGCTGGTCGCCCGGCACCGCGGGCAGTCCTGGCTCGACGTCGTCCGCGCCGAGATCCTCGGCCCGCTCGGCATGACCCGCACCTCGCCGCATCCCGAAGGCGCGCACGCGAGCGGATTCGCGGTGCACCCCTTCGCCGATCTCCTCATGCCGGAGCCGTCTCCGGACGCGGGCGCGATGGCACCCGCCGGACAGCTGTGGTCGACGATCACCGACCTCGCCCGCTGGACGTCGTTCCTCGGCGGGCACACCGGCGGCGTGCTCAGCGAGCAGACCGTCGCGGAGATGCGCGAAATGGTCACCGTGGACGACGGCGACGCCTGGACCACCGGATTCGGCCTCGGCGTCATGCTGGTCCGCACCGAAGGCAGGCGGCTGGCCGGGCACACCGGGTCGATGCCGGGGTTCCTCGCCTGCTCGCTGGTCGACGCGAACGCCGGCATCGGCGCCCTGGTGCTGACGAACTCGACGGCGGGGGTCGGCATCACGCAGCTCTGCCTCGACCTGATGAAGCTGACCGAACAGCACGAGCCCGCCATGCCCGCGGAATGGCAACCGTCCACTGTGGACCCGAAGCTCCTGGAACTGACCGGGCTGTGGCACTGGGGCCCGACGCCGTACCACCTGCGGCTGCTCCCGGGCGGCCTGTTCTCCCTCGCGCCGACCGACGGCCCCGGCCGCGCGTCACGGTTCGCGCCGGTCGGCGAGGACACTTGGGTCGGGCTCGACGCGTACTACGCGGGTGAGACGCTGCGGGTCGGGCGGGACTCGGCGGGGAAGCCGAACCACCTCGACCTCGCGACGTTCATCTTCTCGCGGACCCCGTTCGACCCGGCCGCGCCCATCCCGGGCGGCGTCGACCCCGGGGGCTGGCGCTGACGGAAGCGGAAGGCGGCGGTCGTGAACTCGCGGCCGCCGTCCGCGCACACCAGGACATCGCCGTAGTGGGCGTCGCCGACGACCCACATCCGGCGCGGTCCGCGCAGCGATTCGGCGAGTTCGCCGGGACAGGCGTCGATGACGAACTTCGCCTGGTCGCCGTCGAGGACGGCCCATCCGCGCGCGGTGTCCGCGTCCGGCTCCAGCGTGGCGGTGACCCGTGCCCACGGCCCGAGTACTACGTCGAGGACACGTTCACGACGGCGGATCGTGTACCGGAGCGCCGCCCACCACTGGCGGGTCTTCGGCGACGATTTCTCCCCCGGGAGGTCTCCGTGCACCCAGCGCGGCAGCCCCGGGACGAACACGAGCACGAGCGCGCCCGCGAAACCGGCGATCGCGCCGATGGTGGCCGTGTCGTCCCAGTCGCGGAAGATCCAGTGCCCGCCGAGCGCGAGGAAGTACAGCAACAGGAAACCCCATCTGGGTCTCCACGGATCGGGCATCAGGCCGCCGGGGTGTGTCCGACCGCGACACCGACGGCCGTGATGAAGTTGCGGGCGATGCGCTTGCCCTCACCCCAGTCGACGAAGCCGAACTTGAGGCTCGTCTGGATCGCCAGGCCGGAGCCCTCCGTCGTCCGCTCCACCTTCACGGTGACCGTCTGGCCGTAGCTGAGCCAGCCGATCTTGGTCGAGAAGGTGACGTAGCCCGCCGCCGCGTCGTAATACGGGGCCTGCCCCTTGACCGCGTCGACCCCGTGGGGAAGGGCGTGCCACAACGCCTCGGGGGGCACGGGGAATCGTTCGTGCACTGTCGCCATGAGGCGAGAAGCTACCCGGCGGTCGGCGCCGGCGGGAGCGGGTCCGCCGATCCCACATTCCGGACACGCGGCACCGATTGTCAGCAGGGGCATCCCGACCTGAGAGACTGGGCGCATGACCGACGCACCTGAGTTGACCCTCCCCGCGGACCTGAAGCCTGCCGATGGCCGCTTCGGCTGCGGACCGTCCAAGGTCCGTGACGAGCAGCTCGCCAACCTGGCGAAATCCGGTGCCACCTACCTCGGCACCTCGCACCGTCAGAAGCCGGTGAAGTCCCTCGTCGGCCGCGTGCGTGCGGGTCTGTCCGAATTGTTCTCCCTGCCCGAAGGCTACGAAGTGGTCCTCGGCAACGGCGGGACGACCGCATTCTGGGACGCCGCCGCGTTCGGCCTCGTGCGGGAACGCGCGCAGCACTTCACCTACGGCGAGTTCTCCTCGAAGTTCGCCACGGTGACCAAGGGCGCCCCGTTCCTCGCCGACCCGATCGTCGTCAAGGCCGACCCGGGCAGCGCTCCCGAGATCGCCTACGAGGCTGGTGCCGACCTGGTCGGCTGGGCGCACAACGAGACCTCGACCGGTGTCGCGGTGCCGGTGCGCCGCCCCGAAGGAAGTGAAGGCGCCCTCGTCGCCATCGACGCCACCTCCGGCGCGGGCGGCCTGCCGGTCAAGGCCGAGGACTTCGACGTCTACTACTTCGCGCCCCAGAAGTCCTTCGCCTCCGACGGTGGCCTCTGGATCGCGCTGGCTTCGCCCGCCGCCGTCGAGCGCATCGGCGAGATCGGCGCGAGCGACCGCTGGATCCCCGAGTTCCTGTCGCTGACCACGGCGCTCGACAACTCCCGCAAGGACCAGACGTACAACACCCCGGCGGTGTCGACGCTGTTCCTGCTGGCCGACCAGATCGAGTGGATGAACTCGAACGGTGGCCTGGAGTGGACGACCTCGCGCACCCGCGATTCGTCGACCCGGCTGTACGAATGGGCCGAGAAGACCAGCTACACGACGCCGTTCGTCAGCGACCCGTCGCTGCGCTCGCAGGTGGTCGGCACCATCGACTTCGCCGACGAGGTGGACGCCGCCGCGGTGGCGAAGGTGCTGCGTGCCAACGGGATCGTCGACACCGAGCCGTACCGGAAGCTCGGCCGCAACCAGCTGCGCGTCGGGCTGTTCCCGGCCATCGACCCGGACGACGTCACGAAGCTGACCCAGAGCATCGAGTACGTCGTCGAGCGCCTGGGCTGAGCTAACCGTCCGTGAAGGCCCCCTTCCCTACCCTGAGAGTAGGGAAGGGGGCCTTCACGTATTTGGCGGCCAGCGCGAGCAGCAAAAGGCCGTACAGCACGTAGGACTCCGTCGCCAGCCACCAGCCGAAGCTCCCGGCCGGCCGCGGCGCGAGCCACATCGGCGCGACGACGAACAGCGCCACCGTCACGGCCGCGAGCGCGTACGAAACGACCGAACGCGACCGGACCAGCAGCACGAGGATCGGCACGCACCAGATCCAGTGGTGCGTCCAGGACACCGGCGACACCAGCAGCCCGCCGACGGCGCACGCGGTCAGCGCGAACACCGGCTCGGCGACGCGCACGATCACGAACGCGGTCAGCGCGACCACGGCGATCGACGCCAGCACCCAGACGACGTCTTCCGCCGAGCCCAGCCCGAACCGCGCGAGCGTCCCGCGCAGCGACTGGTTGCCGACGTAGCCGCGATCGCCGATCCGGCCGGTGTCGAAGAGGATGTTCGTCCAGAACTTCGCGGACGCGTCCGGCGCGGCCACGAACATCAGCGCGCCCGCGCCGAGGAATCCGGCGACGACCCTGGCCGCGGAGCGGAAGTCCTTGCGGAACAAGAAGAACAGGATGAAGAAGGCCGGGGTCAGCTTGATCGCCGCGGCGACGCCGATCAGCAGTCCCTTCGTGCGGGCACGGCCCGGCAGCAGGGCGTCGAGGACGACCAGCAGCATCAGCAGGGTGTTCACCTGGCCGAAGCCGAGCGTCGAGCGGACCGGCTCCATGATGCCGCCGACGGCCTGCGCCCCGATCGCCGCCAGGACGGCGATGGCGCGGCCACGGACGTTCGCCCGGTCGGTGAGCGAGCCGTTGAGCGTCGCCACGAAGAGGTAGACGACGATGCCGCCCGCGATGATCGACGCGAGCCCGACCAGCCTCGTGGCCAGCGCGGCGGACAGGAGCGTGCCGGGCAGGAAGACCGCGGCCGCGAACGGTGTGTAGGTGAAGGGCAGCCAGCCGCCGTGCGTCTGCACCCAGGCGCCGTACGGGTCACCCGAGTCGAGAAGCAACCGCGCGCCGCCGATGTAGACCTCGAGGTCCTGGCCGTCGAACACCTTGAGGGTGAAGAGCACGCCGACCACGACGGCTTCGAGCGCGATCAACGCCCCCGCGAGTTTCCGCCCCGACAATCCCACCAGCACCCGGCGAGATTACCCACCGCTACCCCGCGTCCAGTCCTCTGGATGCGGTGGTTCGTGCCACGAACTACCGCATCCAGAGGACGAAACGCGAGCTAGGCGAGGGCCTGGGTGGGCGGGAGGCGCGCCGCGCGCATCGCCGGGTAGGCACCGGCGACGGCACCGACCAGAGCCGAGACGCCGACCCCGCCGAGGAGGGCACCGACGGGGAGCACCGCCGGCCAGCCCTGGCTCAGCGCGTACCCGGCCGTCACCAGCACGCCGACCAGTACCCCGGCGATCCCGCCGAGCCCGGACAACAGCACCGACTCGGCCAGGAACTGGCCTCTCACCTGCCGTTTCGTCGCGCCGAGCGCACGGCGGAGGCCGATCTCCCGGCGCCGCTCCAGCACCGAGATCACCATCGTGTTGGCCACCCCGACACCCCCGACCAACAACGCCACCCCGCCCAGCCCGAGGAACAGCGCGCTGTAGGTGTTCTCCGTCAGTTTCTGCGCCTCCAGCGCCTCCGACGGGCGGCGCACCTCGACCTCGTTCGGCGCCTCCGGGTTCATCGTCTGCGCGAGCACCGAACGCACATTCTCGACCTGCGAGTCCTTCGCCCGCACGTACACGGTGGTCGGATGCCCCTCGAAGCCGAGGAGCCGCTTGGCGACGTCCCAGCCGACCAGCGCCGACCGCTCGATCTCGGGCGCCAGCGGCGTCGGCCCGAGAATGCCGCCCACGGTGAACCACTGACCGCCGATGAACACCTGGGGCGGTGCGGCCGGGTCGATGTGGTCGATGCCGAGCCGCGCGGCCGCGACCGAACCCAGCACGGTGACCGGGTAGTCGCGGGTCGCGTCACGGAGGAACTGCCCGTCGCGGACGGCACCCCCGATGACGTCGAGGAGATCCGGCGTCGCCGCGTAGACGCCGAGGCCGGACGTCTCGTCCTTGGCGATCTTGTCCGTCCGCCGCACCGTCCCGCCGGTGGTGCCGGTCGCGGACGCCGCCGTCACCGGGGCGATCCGCTTGGCCATCGGCACCGCGCTGTCCGGCAGCGTCGCGTCGCCGCCGAACATCGTCTTGCCCGGTCCCGCCGAAAGCAGGTTGGTGCCGAGCGCGGCCAGCTGGTCTTGCAACGCCTTCGCGCCCGACGCCGGGATCGCGAGCACGGCCACCATCGCGGCGATCCCGATCCCGATGCCGAGCGCGGACAGCACGGCGCGCATCGGCCGCGTCCGCATCCCGTGCGCACCCAGGTTCAGCACGTCACGCGGGCCGAGCCTGGCCGGATTCGGCGTCGGCGTCCTGTCGGCGACGGGTGCGCTCACACCAGCACCCCCGTCCCGGTGTCGAGCCGGATCCGGCCGTCCCGCAACTCGATCCGCCGCGGGATACCCGCCGCGATCTCCCGGTCGTGCGTGATGATCACGACCGTCGTCCCCTGCGAGCTCAGCGTGGCGAGCAGGTTGAGGATCGCCGCCCCGTTGCCCGTGTCGAGGTTCCCGGTCGGCTCGTCGGCCAGCAGGATCGACGGCGAGTTGACGACCGCCCGCGCGATCGCCACCCGCTGCCGTTCCCCGCCGGAGAGCTCGTTCGGGAAATGGGCCGCGCGATGCGCGAGACCCACCCGGTCGAGCGCCGCCAGCGCCCGCTCACGCCGTTTCCGCCGCGGCACGCCCGCGTACAGCAGCCCCGTCGCGACGTTGTCGACCGCGCTCACCCCCTCGCTGAGGAAGAACTGCTGGAACACGAACCCGATCCACCGTGACCGCAACGCCGAAAGCTTGCGATCGGGCAGTTTCGCCACGTCGTGCCCGCGCAGTTCGATGACGCCGCTGGTCGGCCGGTCGAGCGTGCCCATCAGCTGCAGCAGCGTCGACTTGCCGGAGCCGGACGGGCCGACGATGGCGACCATCTCCCTGTCCTCGATGGACAGTGACACCTCGTGCAGCGCCCGCACCCCGCCGGGATAGGTGCGCGAGGCGCCGCGAACGTCCAGCACCGGGGTCATGAGGTCGTCACCACCCGCATCCCGGCGGCGAGGCCGGCGCCGGTGACTTCGACGCGTCCGCCGGAGAACAAGCCGGTCTTCACCGCGATGAGACGGCGTTCGCCGTTTTCGTCGACCTCGACGGCATACCCGCCTTCGGCGAGCGCGAGCAGCGCGCCGACGGGTACCGCCAACACTCCACTGTGGACTTCCTTGGTGAACCGCACCGAGGCCGGTGTCGAATCGAGCGATCCGGCCGCTGCCGGATCGTCCAGCTTGATCTTCACCTTGATCTTCGGCTTGCCGTCGTCCTGCCCGGCGCCGTCCTTGCCGGTTTCCGCGACCTTGCCGACCTCGGTGATCACGCCGGTCGTCTTCTTGCCGCCGGTGATGTCGACCCCGACCTTGTCCCCTTCCTTCGCGATGGCCTGCTTGGCGGCGTCGAGCTTGACCTCGACGAGGCGCTCGGTGCCGGTGTACTTCAGGAGTTCGCCGCCGCCGGGGCCGCCGAGTTGCGCGGCGACCTGCGAAACCCGGATCTCGCCGGGGGCGAGGACGACGTCGCCCTGTCCGAAGGCACCGGTCTGCTCCAGGCCCAGCGACTTCTGCCATTTCTTGAGTGCGGCGGCGGTGGCCGAGGTGAACTTCTTGTCCGGGGTGCCGAAACCACCGAAACCGAGCGCCTTCAGGTTCTCTTCCAGCTGCTTGACGTCCGGGCCGTCCGTGGCCCCGTCCGCGAGGTCGCGGAAGAACGGGAGCGTGCCGTAGAACAACGGGACCGGCTTGGCGTCGACGCCGTACACGGTCTTGCCCCGGGTGAGCACCGCGCCCGCGTCCGGCAGAGCGGTGATGGTGCCCTGTTTCCGGCCGGCGAGGGCGTTTTCCGCGCCGTAGCCCAGCGTCCCGTTCGCCTCTTCCTCCTCCTGCAGGTCGGTCTTCTCGACCTTCGCGGTCTCGACCGGTGGTGGGGCCTCCCCGACCTGCTGGGCCTCCGACGTGACCCTGGTCAGCACGACCACGGACATCGTCCCGGCCACGACGACGAGGACCGCCGCGATGATGAACCAGCGCGCCCGGCGCGAACGCCGTGCGCCGCCGGGTCCTTCGTGTTCGCTCATTTCGCCGGGGCCGCCCTCATGGTCATGCCGAGACCGCAGGCCTTCGCCGCTTCTTCGAACTTCTTGGGGTCGCCCATGTCCATCGTCATGGCGGCGCCCTTGCCGCTGGGATCGGGATCCGGGAAGTCGATGCCGTGCTCGCGCATGCACTTGGCTTCCTTGCGCATCTTGTCGAGCTCTTCCGGCGTCGGCGGCTTGATCTCGCCGCCGTTCGGCAGCAGCTTGCGGCACGCGTCGCTCGCGGTCTTCATCTTGCCGTCGTCGGGCCTGGCCTCGCCCGCCTCGATGGAGATCATGCCCTTCCCGTCGCCGGTGGTCTGGGGATCCGGCATGTCGATCCCGTGCTCGCGCATGCACTTCGCGAAGTTGCGCATCTTGTCCTCGTCGGACACGTTGTCGGCCTGCTTCCCGTCACCGGCGGCGCCGGGAGCGGGCGGCGACGAGATCGAGGCGACCTTGTCGCCGCCGTCCCCGCCACCGCCACAGCCGGCCACCAGCGCGAGGACCGCTCCGGCGATCAGTGCCGCCATCGGTCGTTTCCGCATCGCTGCTCCTTCGGTCGTCTTGGCGCACCGATTTCTACGGAGCGGGCGATTCCGGCGCGGTAAGCGATGTTGCTTATGTCGCGCTTACCGTCCCGATCAGCAGGACAGAGATCCGACCTATATGCCGTCTTTCCGGGTGAACTCCAGACTCGGTGAACCTTTCGGAGGTTCACATCCGACCTTTCGTCTCATAGGGTCCACGACGTCCACACCTCAGCGAGGAGGAGTGCATGAATCGCCGCAAGCCACTCCGGGCCCTGGCGGCCCTCGTCATCGCGACCACCGCACTGGGCGTCGTGCCCGCCGCGGAAGCCGCGCCGCTCCCGTCCGACCACGCCTACGACGACCCGTTCACCGCCGACCGGACGCGCTGGTGGCGCGACGACCGCTTCGGCCAGTTCATCCACTTCGGCGCGTACTCCCAGCTGCAAGGGAAGTACACCCGCCCCGATGGAAGCGTTTGCCAGGACGCCGAATGGATCCAGCGGAACTGCCAGATCCCGCGTGCCGAATACGAGCAGATCGCCGCGAAGTTCAACCCCGCCGGTTTCGACGCGAACGCCATCGCGCAGTCGGCGAAGGACGCCGGGCAGAAGTACGTGGTGATCACCTCGAAGCATCACGAGGGCTACGCGATGTGGCCGACGAAGGTCAACAAGTTCAACCTCCGCGACCACTCGGCGTTCGACAAGAAGCGCGACATCCTCGCCGAACTGAAGCGCGCGACGGCCGCGCGCGACCTCAAACTCGGCTTCTACTACTCGATCTGGGACTGGCACGACCCGGACTTCCCCGATCCGGCGACGTTCCCGAAGTACAAGGAGCGGATGTACGCCCAGCTCAAGGAACTCGTCGACAACTACCACCCGGCGGTGCTGTGGTTCGACGGCGAATGGAGTACCGACCGGCCCAACAACCCGTGGACGGAAAGGGACGGCGAGGAGCTGGAGGCCTACGTCCGCAGCCTCGATCCGTCCATTGTGGTCAACAACCGCGTCGGCAAACGGCGGGTGGTCGACGGCGACACGGGAACACCCGAACAGGAGATCCCGGACAAACCGGTCGACGGACAGCTGTGGGAGTCGTGCATGACCCTCAACGGCAGCTGGGGATACACCGATTGGGACCACAACTGGAAATCCTCGGCGGATCTGACCAGGAAGCTGCTCTCGATCGCCGGCCGAAGCGGGAACTTCCTGCTCAACGTCGGCCCCGATCGCAACGGCCGCGTGCCACAGGAATCCATCGACAGGCTGAAGCAGATGGGCCAGTGGTTGCGAACGAACGGTCAGTCCGCCGCCGTGTACGGGGCGGGCGCGCCGGGACTGGTCGCCGAACCGGCTTGGGGCGTCGTCAGCCGTCGCGGTGACAAGCTCTACGCGTCGGTGTTCGACTGGCCCGCTTCGGGCGGCTCGCTGACGCTCGACACCTTGGCACCTTTCCGGGTTCGTGACGCACGGGTGCTCGGCAGCCGTCAGCGAGTCCGGGTCGAGCAGACATCCGGCAGCGTGAAGCTCACCCCGTCGGGCGGCCGGACGAACGACGTCGCGACCGTCATCGAACTGAGTGTCGATCCGCTGCCGCAGGCACCCGCCGGCCGCGGGACGGGGCTGACCGCCGAGTACTGGCCGAACGCGGACTTCACCGGGACACCGCCGGTGCGCCGGGTCGAGCCGGGCGTGAACCACAACTGGAAGTTCACCGGCTCGCCGGACGCGAAGATCCCGGCGGAGACCTTCTCCTCGCGATGGACCGGGCGGGTCACCGCGCGGGACACCGGGAAGTACACGTTCACCACGGTTTCGGACGACACCGTGCGACTGTGGGTCGACGGGAAACTCCTGATCGACAACACCATCCCACATGGCCCAAGTGTCGACAAAGCGACACTCGACCTGGTCGCCGGGCGGTCGTACGCGATCCGGCTGGAACACACCGAACGAGGCGGTGAGGCGTCGATGAAGCTGCTGTGGACCAGCCCGAACACCCCACAGCAGGTGATCCCGGCGCGGCAGCTGCACCCGGCCGGATAACGCGTGTTCGAAGCCGTAACTCGCGTGTTTGGAGCCGGATCACGCAGTTACGGCTTCAAGCACGTGAGTTACGCCTTCAAGCACGCGAGTTACGGCTTCGATCACACGAGTCCCGCCTTCGACCGTCACCCGGTCGGTGGATCCACGCAGGGACGAGCAAGGCCCCAGGTGTCACGAAGGGAGCCTTCCCCTCGTCCGATGCGGGAAGGCTCCCTTCACCTGGACCCCGCAGCGCGAAGTGACGTTGCGAAAGCCACTTTCGCAACGTTCAAGGTTGCGAAAGTGGCTTTCGCAACCCTCGGGCCCCACCCGGTCGGCTGAGCCGTGCTTATCCCGCGCTTACCCCCGTCCGGGGCAGACTGGCCAGGTGAGAGTGCTGGTGGTGGAAGACGAGCGGCTCCTGGCGGACACGATCGCCGAGGGCCTGCGACGGTTCTCCATGGCCGTCGACGTCTGCTACGACGGCGCGCAGGCCCTGGACCGGGTCGGAGTGCACGGCTACGACGTCGTCGTACTCGACCGGGATCTCCCCCTCGTGCACGGCGACGAGGTCTGCGCCGCGGTGATCGGGACCGGCGGCGAGGCGCGGGTCCTCATGCTGACGGCCGCGGCCGATGTCAACGACCGGGTCGCCGGGCTGGGCCTCGGCGCCGACGACTACCTGACGAAACCGTTCGCGTTCGCCGAACTCGTCGCGCGGGTGCAGGCGCTGTCGCGGCGCGCGCGGCCGGCGCTGCCGCCGGTGCTGGAACGCGGCGGCGTGGTCCTCGACCTGCCCCGGCACCAGGCGTCACGCGACGGCCGGTTCCTTCCCTTGTCCCCCAAGGAATTCGCGGTACTGGAGGTGCTCATGCGCGCCGAAGGGACCGTGGTCAGCGCGGAAGACCTGCTGGAGAAGGCGTGGGACGAACACGCCGATCCGTTCACGAACGCCGTCCGGGTGGCGATGATGACGTTGCGGCGCAAACTCGGCGAACCGCCGCTGATCGAGACCGTGCCCGGCGCCGGTTACCGGTTCGGGTCGTGAAACCGCTCCGGATCTCCGTCCGCACCAAGCTGACGGCGCTCTACGGCGGCGCGTTCCTGATCGTCGGGCTCGCCCTGCTGATCGTCAACTACCTGCTGGTGAGCTCGACGCTGCCGGATACGGCGGCGTTCGCGAGCGACGCCGCGGGCCTCGCGGTCCAGCGCGCGTACCCCCTGGACACCACGACCATCATGCCCGTGGAGCGCGCCCAAGCCACGCAACTGGTCGCGACCTCGATCACCGAGTACCGCTCGGACGTCCTGTCGACCCTGCTGTGGCAATCGCTGGTGGCACTGGCGATCGCCGGCGCGCTCGCGGTGCTGCTCGGCTGGCTGATGGCGAGCCGGGTGTTGCGGCCGCTGCACGCGATCACTTCGACAGCACGGAAACTCGAGGTCGAGAACCTCGACCGGCGTATCGACCTCGACGGCCCCGACGACGAGCTCAAGGAACTCGCCGACACCTTCGACGGCATGCTCGACCGGCTCGCCGTGTCGTTCGACAGCCAGAAACGCTTCGTCGCCAACGCCTCCCACGAACTGCGCACCCCGCTCGCGGTGCAGCGCACCCTGGTCGAGGTGGCCATGGCCGATCCCGACGCGAGCCCCGAAGTCCGGAAACTCGGCGAACACCTGATCTACACCAACGAACGCAGTGAACGGATGATCGAGGGCCTGCTCGTCCTCGCCCGCAGCGACCGCGGCCTGACCGCGCGCGCCCCCGTCCGGCTGGACGAGGTCGCCGCGGCGGTGATCCGGTCGGCGTCGGCCATGGCCGAGGAAGCGGGCGTCACGGTGGAGTCGAGGCTGCGGCCGCGGACGGTGTCCGGGGATCCCGTGCTGCTGGAGCGGCTGGTCACGAACCTCGTCCACAACGCCATCACCTACAACCGCGAGGGCGGCTGGGTCCACGTCGACATCGGCGGCGACCCGGCGCTCGTGGTGCGCAACACCGGCCCGCAGGTGCCGTTCGACTCCGTACCCGCGCTGTTCGAACCGTTCCGACGGCTCTCGGGCGACCGCACCGGCGACTCCCGCAACGCGGGGCTCGGACTGTCGATCGTCCGGTCCATCGCGAAGGCGCACGGCGGGACCGCGGGCGCGGAACCCGGCGGACGCGGCGGCGGGCTGGTCGTCCGGGTGCGGCTGCCGTAGATTCCCCCGATCGTGACTGTGCGTGTCCGGCGAGTCACGCGGCGAGCCGCCCGTCGCTCCCGCAGAATTCCCCTTGCCGTCATGAACAAAATAGTGAGCAGGACACATGACATCGGCGCGCCTCACACGTCAAGGCGACGCGCCGTTTTAACGTGGACACCCACAATGGTGAAGAATCGGGGAGGCGAGAATGCGAGCGCTACGGGTGGTCGGGCTGCACGAGGACGGTAAGTCCATCGTGTGCGAAGACCCGGCGAGCCGCACGCGCTTCCTGCTCCCCGCGGATGAGAGGCTGCGAGCGGCGGCGAGGGGTGACATCACCCGCCTCGGCCAGATCGAAATCGAGTTGGAGAGCCAAATGCGGCCACGCGAGATCCAGGCACGAATCCGGGCCGGTGAGTCCGTGGAGCAGGTCGCGAGCAGCGCCGGCGTCACCGTGCAGCGCGTCGAGCGGTTCGCGTACCCCGTCCTCCTCGAACGATCCCGCACCGCCGAACTGGCCCAGCGAGCCCATCCGGTCCGCGAAGACGGCCCCGACGTCCAGACGCTCGGCGAGGTCGTGGCGCATTCCTTCGGGCAGCGCGGCCACGACTACAGCCAGGCGACCTGGGACTCCTGGCGAGGCGACGACGGCAAATGGGTCGTCGTGCTGAGCTGGAAGGCGGGCCGCTCGGACAACCGCGCGCACTGGTCGTTCGCGCCCGGCGCGCACGGCGGCACCGTGCAGGCCCTCGACGAGAACGCCGAAGTCCTGCTCAACCCCAACGCCTACCGCGCCCCGCGCACGGTGCGGGCACTGGACCCCGGCAAGGACGCGGTCGTCCAGCCGACTCTCGACAGCGTCGATGCGTTCTCAGCGGTAAAGAGTACTTCGAACGGTGTCCCGGACGAGCCGGTCGCGAAGGTGATCGACGCGCCGATAGCGGAGCCCGAAGAAGAGACCGAGCCACCACTCCCGGCTGACGAGCCGGAAGAAGTGGCCGAACCCGCTCCACGGGCGAAGGGGAAGAAGAACCACCCCATCGTTCCATCCTGGGAAGACGTTCTACTGGGCGTCCGATCACAACGAGGTTGAATCCGCACGTAGTGGCCCCTTCCGGTGGAGGGGCCATTACGTGCGTCCGGGGACCTGCGCGATCAGGGATTTCGGCGCCACGAGGCAATACGCGTCGGTGACGATCCGCTCGATTTCGGCCCAGTCGACGTCCACGTCCAGCCGCACCCCGAGCCACCCCCGATGCCCGACATACGGCGGGCGGAAGAACCGCTCCGGTTCGGTGCCCACCAGTTCCTCCTGAGCCCCCGGCGGCGCCGGGCACCAGAAGGCGACCTTGTCGTCGTGATGACGGTCGGCGTACATGACGAACGTCTTCTTGCCCCGCACGAACCACGTCGGCTCGCCGTGACTGAGCCGCTCGGAGGCTTCCGGCAGCGCGAGACACAGCCTTCTGAGTGAATCGAGCGGGTCACCGGTCATGGAGCCCAGTATCGTCGCCGCTCGGCTCACGCGGAACCGATCGTCCTCCCCTACCCTCGGGGACGGGAGGGATCATGTTTTCGACGACCGGGGAGAACCCGTGGCAAGTGCGGGTCACGAGACTGCGCTACCAAGTCCTGTCCGGAGCGCCGTACGCACATGTGTCCCCGCTCGAATGGCAGGTCGACCCGGACAGCATCCGCTTGATCGCCCGCGAGCGCGGCTACGTCGAAATCCCGCCGATGTTCCAGGGCTGCCTGAGTTTCCGGCACGCGCCTGACCGGTTTCCCCCGGCCCCGGCATTCGACCATCCCGAAACCGGGCCGGACAAGAACCGGGAACGCCGGCTCCGCAACCGGCTCGACGGGAGATCCGCGGTCTGGCTCAGCGTCCGCCACGCCGGGCTGTCCACCCGGCACATCACCGAAATCGCCGTCGGCGAAGGAATGACCGTCGTCGCCGACCTTTCGGACCCCACCGACCGGCTACTCCTGGTGAGCCGGGATCCGCGGCCGCCCAAGCGGCCCATACCCGTCCAGGCGGGCCTGAAGCGGTTCCGCTACTCGTTCCTGCTGTGGCTCCTGCCGCTCGCGAACTTCTTCCTGTGTTTCATCGCCGGGTTCATCGTCAGTGCTTCGAATGGCTACGACCCGGAAACACCGATGCTGACCGTCCTCATCGTGATGGCCTTCGGCCTCGCGATCCCGCTTTCCTTCATCGTCTCCGTCTTCCCTCGCACGACCAAGGCCGGATGGCTGGCGAAGGAGTTCAACGGGAGTAACAGCGTGCAGTTCCCGTTGAGCCTGTTCGGGTTCTCGGAGGCCCTGGCCGTCCAGCTCGCCGCTCATCACGGCTACTTCCTGATCGGGCACACCGGTTCGCGATTGCACGGCCGCTACCTGAAGTTCGCCAAGCAGGTATAGGAAGGGCAGCCGATGTACCTGTCGCCGGAAGGGATCCAGCCCGTCGAATTCGGGGCCGAGTGGGCCTGCCTCCTCGGTTCACTGCGGTACCGGCAGTTCGATGGACGCTCCGTCGTGCACGTCTCCCCCGCCATCTGGGGAATGGATCCGGTGACCATCCGGCAAGCCGCCTACGACCGCCGGTACGTCGAGGTCCCTCCCGCCGGACCCGGCGTCCTGAGCTTCCAGTTCGCCCCGGACTCGTTTCCCGGACGGCTCTTCGACCATCCGTCACCGAGCCCGTCCCCCTCACGCGCTCAATGGCTGATGAAGAAGGTCCGAGGCAAGGACCGGGTGTGGATCAGCCTGCAGGACGCGAAACTCAGCCGACGGCAGGTCGCCGAACTCGCGAGCCAGGCGCAAATGACCGTAACGGCCGAATTCGCGGACTCCACCGACCGGATCCTGCTGCTCACCCACGCTTCGAATCCACCGCGCACGACGAGCGGACTCCGGATCGGTTCGCCGGGTTTCCTCACCGCCACCGTCGTGACCGCGACGATCCTGGCCGCCGTGGGCTGCGCGGCCGGCGTGATGACCGAGCGTCCTTGGCTCCTCTTGTCGAGCGTGATCATCGGCTTGCCCCTGGTCCTGGCGAGCGTCCTGTGGACGCGCGCCGCCCCCAAGAGCCGCCGCGTGAGCTGGCTGGCCGACCGGTTCGACGGTTCCCCGTCGCTCCTGATCGGCACTGATGCCTACGGGGTCAGCCTCGAACTGGTCGCACAGATCGCCGCTCACTTCGACTACTACTACACCGCATGGGTGCGGCTGAACAACGGACGGCTCCAAGGAATGGCGTTCGTGCGACGGAACATTCCGGCACACCGGGGAACGGACACGGACGGGCGAACGTCGGACACAGGTGACGCGGGGCGGTTCTAAACTGCCGGTCGAGCCGTACCAAAGGGGGGTACATGAGCGGGTACACGGTGAAGATCGCCGAGCTGGGAAAGCTCATCGGCGATCTGGAAACCGGCGCCGACCGGATGGCGGACGCGAACAGGAAACTCTCCGGCGGCGGCGCGTGGGGCGCGCTGGGCAACGAGGATCTCGCGAAATCCGGAATGGACTTCGAGGAAGCCTGGGAATTCGGTATCGGCAGGCTGGGTGAAGCCGCGGAAGGCGTCACCGAAAGGCTGAAGAAGGCCCAGCAGAAGTACCAGAAGATGGAAGAAGAATTCGGCGGGGACCTGAACAAGCTCGCGGAGCTGATTCCCGGCCCCCACGGCCCATCGGGCGGGGGCACGCCGGCACCCGATCCGTCGCCGCGGTTCCCGCTCGGCGACGACGGCGGTCCCGTCGGCGGCGGATACACCGGGGGCATCACCGACATCCTCGGAGGTGGCCGGTGACCGGCAACCAGTACCCCGCGCTCGGCTTCGACCCGGCTCCCGGCGACGTCGGCGGCGTCGGCGATCTGGCCGGGAAGTACCGCGCGGTCAGCCGTGACCTCGCCGAAGCCGACACCATGCTGCGCCAGATCGTCACGAAGCAGGGAATCTGGACCGGCGAGGCCAGCGAGGCCTTCGCCCGGCGCCTGGGGCCGCTGCCCGAGTACCTCGACGGCGCGGCGCGCTCGATGGCGCAGGCCGCATACGCGCTCGAAGGCTGGACACACGACCTCGGGGAGCTGCAGCGTCAAGCAGCCGATCTCGAGCGGCAGGCCAAGGCCGCCGCCCAAGCGGCCGAGCAGGCTCGCGCCAATCCCGACTTCGCGCTGGCCAACCGGACGTTCACCGACCAGGAGTCCTTGCAGATCGCGCAGGCTCTTCTCGACAACGCCGGGCGGCAGCTCCAGGCGGCCATCGACGGGTGCACGGAAATCCAGGAAGCCGCGAAGAAGCTGCTCGAACAGCACAATTCGGCCGCCGCGCGCGTCGCGGATCTGCTCCGGAAGGCCAAGGAACTCGCTCCTGACGAGCCGGACCTGCTGGACGACGTCGTCGACGCGGTCACCGGAGTCGTCACCGACCTCGTGAACACGACCGCCGATGTCGTGGACGCGGCGTGGGATCTCGTCCAGGACAACGCCGAGATGCTGTCCAAGGTGTCCGACGTCATGGGGGACATCGGCAATCTGCTCGGCGTCGCCAGCGACGTCATCCCCCCTCCCGTCGGCGAGATCACCAGCATCGTCGCGGCGGGCTTCGGGGTGGCGGCTCTGGGCGGGCATCGCGTGGCGAAGGCAGCCGGCGCGGACGTCGCACCCGAGACGCTGACCTTCGATGCGATCGGCGCGGCGACCTCCTTGGCCGGGCTCATCCCCGGGAGTTCCGCGGCGGCGGCCAAGATAGCCACCGCCGCCGGGCTCGCCGGTTACGGCGCTCTCGGCGTCCAGGCCGGCATGGACACGGCCGGTGAAATCCAAGGACGCAAGTTCGAAGGACCGATCGACGACTTCAAGAACTACTGGGTCCCGAAGGACGGCGCCCAGTGGGCCGTCGCGGGTTCGTCGATCATCTTCGGCGGGGCGCCGCTGGCGGCGATGGCCATGGGCAACGCGATCGAGCAGGGCGCGGCCGAGGATCGCAAGAACGCCCAGGAGCGCGCGGAAGACAAGGCGTGGAGCTGATGAACGCGACCGCTCTCCGGATCGACTTCCCACCCGGCTTCACCGGGATGCCGGTGACCGGCGACGACGCGATGAACGCGCGAGTCGCGCTGGGCGTCGGCGAAAAGGCCGCCGCCCACGCCGGGCGGTCCACCGAGGACTTCGCCGCCGCGTTGATGGCCTTGACTCCCGAGCTGAAGGCGAACGGCGTGCGGGTGTTCGGCAAGTTCGCCGCGGGCGACGGCCCGGAGTACCTCGCCACGTTGTCGCTGGCGGTGCTGCGCTGGCCGGACGCGGATCCGGAGATGCTGGCCCTGCGGCGCACCGCGGTGGCCGACGCGTTGCTGGACGTCCACCGGAAGAAGCACCCGCGCGCCGACGCACGGGTGATCCGGTTGCCGATCGGTCCGGCTATGGCCGCCGTCATGGCGGGCGAGTACCGGCTGCCGCCGGAGTTCACCGGCCGCCCGGCGGAGATCGTCCGCGCACAGGCCAAGGTGGAGTACCAGATCCCGCTGCCCGACGGCGAGTACCTGGCCGTCCTGGTGGTCGCCGCCGAATCCGAGACAGGGTGGCCCGCTGTCGCCGAGGCCGCGTCCCGCGTGGCGCACAGCCTTCGCCCGGGCACCACGGAGGAATGACCATGGCGGAAGTCAGCAATCCCCAGCTGATCGAGGAAATGCGCTGGCAGCTGCGCGAGATCGAGGCGCGCAAGGCCGAGAACGCCAAGGCGCTCGCCGCGGCGGGTGGTGTGACGGAGGTGACTTCCCCCGAGGGCACGGTCACGGTGACCGTCGGCCCCGGCGGGGTGATCGGCGAGGTCCGGCTCACCGACAAGGCGATGGCGTCGAGTGCGAGCGCGCTCGGCGAGGTGATCACGGCGACCATCAGCCGGGCGCTGACCGGGGAGCCCGCGCCGCGGCCGAACCGTCCGGCACCCGCCGAGGACGACCACGACGAGCCGGCCGACACCGTTTTCGATCTCTAGAAGACGACGATCAGCACGCCGATCCACGCGAACACGATCCCCGCGGCCGCGCCGAAGGAGGCCCACCGCACGATCGGCACCCGCCGGGCGAGCCACAGCGACGGCGTGATCCCGGCGGTCACGACGGCGGACGCGAGCAACGCGAGCCAGCCGTTGGTCTCGCGCGCGAGGGTGTTCGCCAGTGCCAGCATCGCCACGACCACCAAGGCCGCGGCGAACGCGGAGACGGTCAGCCCGGTCAGCCACGGGGTCGGTTCCCCGGCGGGGTCCGGCGTGCCGAAGAGCCGCCGCGCGAGTTCGTTGCGGCGGGCGGGGGCGGGTGGGTCGATCATGACCCGGTCGCCGGAGACGGGGTCGACGAACCGCACCGACGTGCCCATCGTGGCGGCGACCCGCTGGGCGAGCTGGCGGCCTCGCTGGGAGACCACGGAAGCCGCCTCGGTGCCGGAGCCGCCGACGGCGGAGGCGACCCTGGCCCATTCGTGCAGCGCCTGCGCGAGATCCGAACCGATCGCGAGTGAATGCGGGTCCACCTCACGCGCGCTTTCGCCGCCCGGACCGGCCAGCACCGCGCGTCCCTCACGGATCCGCAATTCCATGGATTCTCCTCGTGATCGCTCGGGTGCTCACGATAGCGGTGGACGTGTCTCGTAGAACGCGATCGCGCCCGCCGTGGCGACATTCAGCGAATCGACGCCTTCCGGCATCGGGATCCGCACCGCGACGTCGGCGGCGGCGATGGCCTCCTCGGTCAGGCCGGGGCCTTCCGCGCCCAGCATCAGCGCGACCTTCTCCGGTGCCTGGTCCCGTAACTGGCGCAGCGAAACGGAATCCGCACGAGGAGTGAGGGCCGCGATGCGGAAACCGCGTTCCCGCAGCAGTTCCAGATCGCCGGGCCAGGAGCCGAAGGTCGCGAACGGCACGCGCAGGACGTGCCCCATCGAGACGCGGACGCTGCGCCGGTACAGCGGATCCGAGCAGCCGGCGCCGAGCAGGACCCCGTCGACGCCGAGCGCGGCCGCGTTGCGGAACAGCGAACCGAGGTTCTCGTGGTCACCGACGCCTTCGAGTACCGCGAGCACCCGTGCGCCGTCGATGACCTCTTCGACCGTCGGTGGCGGGGACGGCCGGTCCGCGACGGCGAGGATGCCGCGATTCAGGTGGAATCCGACCACGTCGGCCATCGTTTCGGCCGACGTCACATAACCGGGGACGCCGACCCGGTCCAGGTCTCCGCCCAGTTCGTGGAATCGCCGTTCCACCCCGAGCAGGGAACGGACCGGATAGCGGGACTTGAGCAGGCGCTCGACCACGACGGTGCCCTCGGCGATCACAAGGCCACGCCCACCCGGCCTATCGGGACGCCGATCGGCTGTGGACAAGTCGCGGAAATCGTCGAGCCGTGGGTCGCCCGAGTCGTCGATGGTGATCAGTTCTGCCACCAGGAGAGTGTGTCATCCGCCCGCTGCGCGCCGTTTGCGTCCGATCGTCCACGGGTAAGTAGTACGAATGGAGGTATTTTGCTGTCAGTTAACCCCTCGTGACAGAGAGCACCAGTTTGGCCGCTAGCCGGGTGGCTGCGAGGCGTGAAACCGTTGGGCCGCCTGGCAGTCCCGCCTGGATCCCGCGGAGCGTGGCCAATGAGGAGCTCGACGAACATGGGTAAGAATCTTTCGGCGGACCCCTCCGAGCCGCAGGATCGCGGCCGCTATCGCCGGAAGGTACAGCGCTGCCTCGACACCCTGGCCCGGATGCTCACCGACGGAAGTTTTTCCTTCCCGCGCAAGAACATCGGCCTCGAGGTCGAACTGAACCTCGTCGACGGCCGGCTGCGCCCGTCGATGACGAACACGACGGTGCTCGAAGCGCTGAACGATCCGTCGTTCACCACCGAGCTCGGCCAGCACAACCTGGAGCTCAACGTGCCGCCGCGGCCGCTGGCCGGCGAGTCCGCGCTGCAACTGGAGGACGACCTCCACGCGTATCTGGGCGCCGCCTCCCGCAAGGCCGAGGAATCCGGCGCCTCCCTGGCGATGATCGGCATCCTCCCGACGTTGCGGCACGAGCACTTCGACCAGAAGTGGCTGACCAACAACGCCCGGTATTCGCTGCTCAACGACCGGATCTTCGCCGCGCGCGGCGAGCGCACCGTGCTCTCGATGGAGGGCGCGCCGCTCCCCGGCCGCCAGCCCGAGCGGCTGCGCAGCTACTCCGAATCCATCCTGCCCGAGGCCGCCTGCACCTCGGTCCAGTTGCATCTGCAGGTCGCGCCGGAGGAGTTCGCGGCGCACTGGAACGCCGCGCAGGCACTGGCGGGCGTCCAGATCGCCGTCGGCGCGAATTCGCCGTTCCTGCTCGGCAAGGCGCTCTGGCACGAGACGCGGATCCCGCTGTTCCTGCAGGCCACCGACACCCGGCCCGAAGAACTGAAGAACCAGGGCGTGCGGCCGAGGGTGTGGTTCGGCGAGCGGTGGATCACGTCGATCTTCGACCTGTTCGAGGAGAACGTCCGGTACTTCCCCGGCCTGCTGCCCGAGACCGACCGGGAGGACCCGATCGAGGCGCTCGACTCCGGGCAGGCCCCGAAACTCACCGAACTGCGGATGCACAACGGCACCGTCTGGCGCTGGAACCGGCCGGTCTACGACGTCGTCGACGGCCTGCCGCATCTGCGGGTGGAGAACCGCGTGCTGCCCGCGGGCCCGACCGTCGTCGACATGGTCGCGAACGCCGCGTTCTTCTACGGCGCGCAGCGGGCGCTCGCCGAAGCCGAACGTCCAGTGTGGACACAGATGTCGTTCCAGGCGGCCGAGGAGAACATGTACGCGGGGGCGCGCCGGGGTTTCGACGCGCAGCTGTACTGGCCGGGTATCGGCTGGATCCCGCCGGACGAGCTGGTGCTGCGGGTCCTGCTGCCGCTGGCGCACGAGGGATTACGCCGGTCGGACGTTTCGGACGAGGCGAGAGAGCGCTATCTGGGCATCATCGAGCAGCGATGCCTCACCAGGCGGACCGGCGCGGCTTGGCAGCGTGAGTACGTCCTGCGCGCGGAGGAGCGCGGCGCCGAGCGGGAGACCGCGTTGCACCGGATGCTGGGCCGGTATCTGGAGCTGTCGGCCACCGAGACGCCGGTGCACACCTGGTCGCTGGAGGCTTAGAGTCTTCCTCCAGGGAGGTGGCTCGTGCCCAAGATCATCGGCCGGTCGCTGGAGGAGCACCGGCGCGAGGTCCGCAGCAGGGTGTTCGACGTCCTGCGCGGGCAGCTGTACGAGCGCGGATTCGACGCGATCACGCTCGCGGGTGTCGCCGCCGAAGCCGGCCTCGGCCGGACGGCGATGTACAACCACTTCCCCGACAAGGAAAGCCTGCTGGTCGCCTTCGTCGAGGACGAGGCGACCCGGTACGTCGAACGGCTGACGGCGGCCGTCGCGACGGCGGACACCCCGGTCGAGAAGCTCGCGACGTTCGTCCGGCTCCAGCTGCGGGTGCTGGCCGAGTACCACCTGCCGCCGGGGACGGCGCTCGCGTCGGCGCTGGCACCCGCCGCGTACCGGCGGATCAGCGCGCACGCCGACCCCATCACCGGCCAGTTGCGCGAGATCCTCGCCGAGGGGGTGCCGGACGAGGATCCCGACGTGCTGATCCCGATGATCACCGCCGCGCTGGGCAGCCGTCAGGTCGTCGACGTGCCACCCGAACGGCTGGACGACGCGATCGAGGGAGCCGTCCGCTTCGTGCTCAGAGCGGTCGGGATGACGGAAAACCCGTAAATTAGGGTAGCCTAACCCGCAGTTGTGCCTTACGCTCTTTCTGACAGCATGTCAGATCGATGCTTGGAGGCTCTGTCCATGCCGGTGACCACCGACGTCGAATCCGGGCCGTTCTCCGCGACCCTGCGCGCCTCCACCCTGCCCGCCCACGAGCGGGCCAACCACTCCGAGTACATGAACGCGCTGCTCGGCGGCGAGCTCACGCGTGAGGGATACACCCGGCTGGCGATCCAGTACTACTTCATCTACCAGGCCATCGAGCGGGCCGCCGACAAGCTGGCGAAGGACCCGGTCGCGGGCAAGTTCGTCTTCGAGGAGCTGCGACGGCTGCCGAGCCTGGAACGCGACCTCGAACACCTCGTCGGCCCGGACTGGCGCGAGACCATCCGGCCGCTGCCCTCGACGGAGCGCTACGCGCGGCGCGTGGCCGAGGCGTCGGACTGGTCCGGCGGGTTCGTCGCCCACCACTACACGCGCTACCTCGGCGACATCGCCGGCGGCCAGGTCATCCGCCGGCTGCTGGAGCGCAAGTACGAGCTCACCGAGGCGGGTTCGCTGTTCTACCACTTCGACCAGCTGGGCAGCGCGCCCAAGTTCCGGGACAACTACCGCGAGCAGCTGAATTCGGCGCCGTGGACCGAGGACGAGCGCGCTCGGCTGATCGAGGAGGCCATCGTGGCCTTCGAGTGCAACATCGCGGTGTTCGACGAGCTGGCGAGCGAGCTGGACGCGTACCGGGCCGCCTGACCTCGTGAGTGGTAAGGACGGTTCTAACCGTCCTTACCACTCACGAGCCCTACGCCCTTCTGCGCCGCGACACCACCGTCACCAAGGCGGTCCCGGCACCCACCAGCACCAGGCCCCACAGCAGCCAGCCGCCACCGTCCACCCCGGTGGACGCGAGCGCCGGGTTCGGCCGGTACTTCACGTCCGGGACCAGGTCATCGGAAGCGCCCGGTCCGGCGCCGGGCCCGGAGCCACCCGGCCCCGGCAGGTGAGCGCATGAGGCACCCAGGCTCACCGTGGCCTCGTCGAGCGCCTCTCCGACCTGGTAGAACTTCGCGAACGCCTCCGCGTTGCCCAAGGTCACCTTGATCCCGGCGACGCTCAGCGCGCCCGCACCTTCGCTGGTCTTCGCCGCCGCGAGGTCCAGCGAAGCGAGCTCGACACCCGGCTGGTCGATCGGTGGCGACGGCGCCCCGCTGGTCGTCTTCAGCGCCACATCGGCGAAGAGCTTGCCCTTCCCCTGCGCCACGACCACTTTCGGCCGCCCGATCGACAACTCGAAGGAGTGACCCGGGTAGGCGAAGGTCACCTTGCCCCGGAACTGGGTCGTGAAGTCTGCCGCCGACTTGTACTGAGCGCTGTCGAAACCCCATCGATAGGCGCCGCTCGGCGGACCCGTCCCGTCGATCTTGTCGATGCCGGTGATCTCGACGCCGTCCGAGGCGGTGATCGACGTGCCCGACCCGGTCCCGACGTAGCGGCGGAAGCTCTGTTTGAAGCCCCACAACAGGTTTCCCTGCTTCACCGATTCCGGGGTGAGCACGCACGCCGAGGAGGTCGTCGTCGTGACCGGAGCCGGACTCGAAGGAACCGTGCTCGAAGGAGCCGGGCTCGAAGTCGGAGCCGGTCCGCTCTTGCCGGGGAAGACGATCCGGCCCGTGTCGAGCGCGTCACCCGCTTTGTAGAAGTCGGCGAACGCCGCGGCGCCCGCGGCGGTCAGTTTCGCCGACTCGATATCGGTGACGACGTTGTCCCCCGCCTGCGCCGGAGCCTTCAGTTCGAGGTCCGCCAGCACGACGTCGGACGGTGCCCGCACCTTCTCCGGCGCGGTCTTGGTCCCGTAGAAGGTATAACCGATCTTCGCCGTGAGCGTCCCGGTTCCGTCGCCCGCGAAGGTGATCCGCGGGTCGGCGACGGTGAAGTCCCAGATCGTATGCGCTTCGAAGGTGTACGTGACCTGCCCGGTGTACGAGACGGTTCCCTTGCCGGAGTCCACTGTGGACGAGCCGTATTTCCACTTGTACGGGAACGGCTCGACGTTCGGCGCGGCGGTGTCCAGCGTCGCCCCGTTCGACGGCGTCACCGTGCCACCGCCCCGGGTGATGTAGGACCGCCAGGACTGCTTGAGCCCCCAGCCGAGGCCCGCCGCGGTATCACCCGAGCCGGGATCACCGAGGCCGGTGAACGTCAACGGTGTCGTGCTGTCCCAGGTGAGCGCCGGAGTGTCCCAGCCGAAGACGAAGACGCTGAACGGCTGCGTCTTCGCGCTGTAGGTCGTGCCACTCGCGACGTACTCGGCCTTGACGGTGACCGAGTATTCCCAGTTCCCGTCGTCGCCGAGCGGGAGCTGGCTGCCGACCGCGCCCTTCTTGATCAGGCGGCTGACCTGGAAGTCCTTACCGGTCCGATCGCGGACGTCGGCCTTCGCCGGGCCCACGCGCAGGCCGAAGCCCTTTCCGTCGTTGGCGGCCGGATCGAAACCGGTGCCCTTGACGACGATCTTCGTACCGCCCGGATCGAGGCCCGCGCTCGGCGTCACGGTCACCTTGGGCGTGAACGGGTCGGCGGCGAGCGCCGGGGTGACGGCGATTCCGGCCACCAGTGCGGCGCCCGCCAGCGCGGCACCCCATCTTCGCAAGGACACTTCAGTCACCTTCCGTGTTGCGGGGCCGCTTTCGGGCCCGGATCAGGGGGACGGCGAGCGCGGCGATCAGCACCACACCCGCCACGACGGCGATCCACCACCACGAACCGGTTTCCCCGCTCCGCGCGGCGGGTTCGGCGACCGGAACAGGCTCCGTGGATTCCACAGTGGACACATCAGGCGCCGAAGAGGACGTCGGAGGCGCACTGGAGGATGGCGGTGAAGACGAGGGAGGCGGCGGAGCGACGGCCTGGGTCGTCGGCGCCTTCGGCACGGCGAACGTCACCGGGGTGAAGGTCTCGTTGTTCGCGTTGACCACGCCGTGCGCACCGACCGTGATCAGTCCACATCGGACCTTGAGGCAGTCGACGTCGACGATCTTCCCGGTCCGGTCGGCGGCCTTGAACCGCGCGCCGGGGATCACCAGCGTCGCCGACCATGTCCCGTTCGCGGCGATCTCGCCGTTGGCGGCGGACCCGGTGTCACTGCCGGGGAAGGCCAGGAACCGCTGGAAGCCGTTGTTGTCCTTGGTTTCCTTGTCCTTGACATACCGGTAGGTCTCGCCGGCCGCGCCACCCTGGCTCGGCTGCCACGCGCCGTCGGCGACCCAGCCGAACAGCAGATAGATCCCGCCGTGCCCCTTCGGCACGGACTGGAATCCGGTTCCCTTGACCTGCAAGGAGGTCGCGTACTCGGGATCCGCGGAGCCGGGCGAGAACGTCACGGCCGCGCCCGCCGCGGAAGCGGGCAAAGGTGCGGCGATCATGAGCAGCCCGGCTGCGACGGCCACTCTCATCAACTGTTTCATCGGCGCTCCTCGGCCGCTCGGTGGGGAAGGACGATCGGTTTCCCGGTGCGGGGATGGGTCAGGACTTCCACGGGATGCCGGTAGACCTCGCTGAGCAACGACTCCGTCAGCACCTCGGCGGGCGTGCCCTCGGCGGCGAGCCGTCCCTCGGACAGCACCGCGACCCGGTCCGCGTATGCGGCGGCGAGCCCGAGGTCGTGCAGGACGACGAGCACCGCGTCCCCCGCCTCGGCCCGCGCCCTCGCGAGCGTGAGGATTTCCTCGCTGTGCCGGAGATCCAGCGCGGCGGTGGGTTCGTCGAGCAGCAGGATCCCCGCTCGCTGGGCGAGCACCCGCGAGAGCGCGGCCCGCGCCTGCTCGCCGCCGGACAACGTGGTGAACCGGCGCCCGGCGAAGTCGGTCATCCCGGTCGCCTTCAGCGCGGCTTCGATCTCGGTGTCGTCGAAGTCCTCGGCTTCCGTTCCCCGCCAAGGGGTCCGGCCCATCCGCACGACCTCGGCGACGGTGAACGGGAACGTCACGGTGTTCTGCTGGAGCAGGACCGCGCGCCGTCGCGCGAGTTCGATCCCGCTCCAGGCACCGAGTTCGGCTCCAGCGACGAAGACCCGTCCCGAATCCGGGCGAAGATCTCCGGCGAGCAGGCCGAGCGTGGTCGATTTGCCCGCGCCGTTCGGTCCGACGACCACGACGACCTCACCAGAGCGCACCTGCAGCGATACTTCGCGAAGCAGTGTCTTTCCTTCGACCGTGTAGGAAACGCGGTCGAGTTCGGCACCAGTCATGCCCAGCCTCCCGAACGACGCCGGGTGCGCAGCAGCAGCCAGAAGAAGAACGGGCCGCCGACGAGCGCGGTCAGCATGCCGATCGGCAGATCGGCATAGGTGAACAGGGTTCTGGCACCGAGGTCGGCCGCGGCGAGCAACAGCGCGCCGCCGAAGAGGCTTGCCGGGATCAGCACGCGATGCCCCGGTCCGAGCAGCATCCGCAGCCCGTGCGGCACGATCAGGCCGACGAAACCGATGATCCCCGAATACGAAACGGCCGCGGCCGCCATCAGCGCGACGACCACCACCGCACCGATCCGCAGCCTTTCGACGTCCACGCCGAGGTGCCTCGCCTGCCGCTCCCCGAGCGCGAGGAGATCGAGTTTCCGTGCCAGCGCGATCGACACGACGACGCCGACGGCGACCAGCGGCAGCACCGTCACCACGTACGGCCAGCGCGAACCGGCGAGGGAACCCAGTTGCCAGAACACGATCTGCTCGCGGGCGGCCTGGTCCGCGGAGAACATCAGGAGCGAAATGATCGCCATCGCGACCGCGTTGACCGCCACCCCGGTCAGGATCAGCGTGACCACCTCGGAGCGCCCACGTGACCGCGAAAGCACGTAGACGAGCAGTGTGGTGACGAGCCCGCCCGCGAAACCCAGGGCAGGCGTGGTGAACGCGCCGAAGAACGTCCAACCGGCCACAATGGACAGACTCGCGCCGACGGCCGCGCCGGACGAGACACCGACCACGGCCGGTTCGGCGAGCGGGTTGCCGAACACCCCCTGCATCAACGCGCCACAGACGCCGAGCACCCCGCCGACCAGCAACGTCATCACCACGCGCGGGAACCGGACCTGCCACAGCGCGCCCTCGGCGAACGGGTCCAGCGGCGGTTCCGAGAGCCCGAGCCGGTGCAGCACCGAATCGAAGACCTGTGACAGCGGAATGCCGTACTGCCCGCTGCCCGCGGAGACGAGCGAAATCGCGACGACACCGGCCACGAGCACGGTGAAGACCGCGGTCACCTTGAAACCGCGGTTCATCCGGCGTCGTCCGGCGCGTAGAGGGCCCGCGCCAGCGCGTCGAGCACCCCGGCGGTGAGCGGTCCGAAGCTCAGGATCTGCGAGTCCGCCATGTCCACGACGCGGCGGTGCTGCCCAGCGGGGGTCTGCGCCACACCTGGCACATGGAGCGCGCCCTCGACCCCGCCGACGGACTCGAGCCCCTTGGTCATCATGAGGATCACGTCGGGTGCGGTCTTGGCCAGTGCCTCCGGGTTGACCGGGCGCATGCCCTCGACACCCGCCTCCGTGGCGACGTCGACCGCGCCGAGCGCCCGGATCAGCGAATCGGCCCCGGAACCCTTGCCGAACAGGTGGTACACACCGGCCTGCCCGCGCATGTACAGGAAGACGACACGGAGCTTGCGGCCCGGATCCGCCGGGGCGAGCTTCGCGATCTCCGCTTTCTTCGCGTCGACGTCGGCCGCGAGCCTGGTGGCCAGGCTTTCGCCCGCTTCGGGAACGCCGAGCGCGGCGGCGACCTGGCGGACGACGTCGCCGACGTTGTCCATCGAACGCTTCGAGTCGACGACGACCACGGGCACCCCGGACGCGCGCAACTGCAGCACGGCGTCCCACGGGCCGAGGGTCGTGTCGGTGATCACCACGGTCGGCCGCAGCGCCAGGATCGCCTCGGCGTTGAGCCGGTGGCCGTTCACCGTGACCAGCGGCAGATCCCTGGCCGACGGGAAGCCGGTCGAGACGTCGCGGCCGACGACGTTGCCGCCGAGGCCGAGCCCGAAGACCGTCGCGGCGAGGGTGCCGGACATGTCGAAGGCGAGGATCCGGCTCGTGTCGGTCACGGTGACCTGGGTGCCTTGGTGATCGGTGACGGTCGCCGGGAGGTGCTGGACCGCCGGTTTCGTGCCGGTGATGTCGGCCTGCGCGAGCCGCGCGGTGGTCGGTCCGGCGTGAGTTTTGGGCTCCGCCAAGGGCTTGACCTGCGAAAGCGGGCGAAGGTCAGTGCCTGTCTCGGCGGCCTTCGTCGTCGCCAACGGCGGTGAGGAACATCCAGAGACAACGCTGACAACGATGACGAGGCAGAGCGCGACCGTGGAAAGCGACCCCCTTGACAACATTAGGCAAGGCTAACCATATTTACCGGTGGATAGGTAAGCCTCACCTAAGGCTGTGACCTCCTTGTGATCGAAGGGAACCTTCATGTCGAAGAGATCGGTCCTGCTCCGCGCCGCATTGGTCACGACCGCCGCGACCGCGGCCGTCACCGCGCTCGCGGCCCCGGCGTCGGCCGCGCCGGGCAGTGCGACCCACAACGGCAAGACCCTCTCCGCTTCCAACGCCACCGGCCTTGCCGCCACCGGTGAGACCATCACCGTCACGGGCAGCGGCTACAGCTCCGCCGAGGGCTACTACGTCGCGCTGTGCGCCGTGCCCGAGGACTTCAGCTACGGCACCAAACCGAGCCCCTGCGCGGGCGGCGACGGACAGGGCGGCACCGGCGTCGGCCCGTCCGCCTGGGTCACCAACTTCCCGGGTGGCACCTCGCCGATCGCCTCGAACGGCACCTTCACCACGCAGATCCGGATCGCCGAGGTCAACTCCGGTCTCGACTGCTCGAACCCCTCGGTGACCTGCGCGATCATCTCGCGTCGCGATCACTTCGCCTCGAACGACCGGAACGCGGACGTCTTCATCCCGGTCTCCTTCTCCTGATGGCGGGCCGGTCGCGGGGTAGGGCAGGCCCCACCCCGCGATCGGCGGCCCGCCGGATCCCTTCTCCCCGGGGAAATCCCTAACTTTCGGGGTATGTTCCGGATCGCGGCCGCCGCCGCCCTGCTGACCGTCGCGACGGTCTTGACCGCTCCCGCCGCCCAAGCCGCGACACCCGCCGGCGTCTTCGACGAACTCCTCCCGCGAAGCCTCGCCGAGCACCACATTCCCGGTGCCGCCGTGGTGGTCGTCGAAGGCGGGAAGACCGTGTTCTCGAAGGGTTACGGAGTGTCCTCAGTGGACACTCAGGCCAAGGTCGACCCCGAGCGCACCGGGTTCCTGATCAACTCCGTCGGCAAGTCGATCGCCGCGACCGCCGCGATGCAGCTGGTCGAACAGGGCAAGCTCGCGCTGGACGCCGACGTCAACACGTACCTGAAGTCGTTCAAGATCCCCGAAACCTTCCCCGGCCGTCCGGTCACCCTGTTCTCCCTGCTGACCCACACCGCGGGTTTCGAGGACCGCGTGTACCGGATGTTCACGCCACGGGACGAAAAGCTGCCGGCGCTCGCCGAGCACCTGGCGAACGAGATGCCCACCCGCGTCCGCCCGCCGGGCGAGGTCGCGATCTATTCGAACTACGGCTTCGCGCTGGCCGGACATCTGGTGGAACTCGCGTCCGGACAGTCCTATTCGGACTACGTGCGGCAGCACATCTTCGAACCGGCGGGGATGAAGGACAGCAGCGTCGCCCAGCCCACCCCGGACGTTCCGCTGGCGAGCGGGTACCGCTGGGACGGCGCCGCACAGGTCGTCCCGCCCGCGAACTTCGGCCCCGAGCCGCCGGCCGGTGACGGGAATGTCGCCACTCCGGCCGACATGGGCCGTTACCTGTCCGCGAACCTCGTGCCCGGCGTGTTCAGCCGTTCCCTGCTCGACCAGCTGCACGGCGCGCGGTTCCGCAACGACCCGCGACTGCCCGCGATGGGGTTCGGCTTCTCCGAGCGGTACCTGAACGGCCTGCGCATGGTGGAGAAGACCGGCGACTCACCGGGGTTCTTCAGCGTGCTGGAACTGATCCCCGAGAAGAACACCGGCGTGTACCTGGCGTTCAACGGCGGCGCGTTCTCCGGCGACGCCGCCGCGGTGACCGCCGAGGTGCTCAAAGCCTTCGTCGAACGGCTCCAGCCCGCCGCTCCCGTTCCAGCGCCCGTACCCCTCGCGGGTGATGTCTCGCGGTTCGAAGGCAGCTACGACAACACCCGGCTGGACTACGACAGCTTCACGAAGGTGCGTGCGCTCGCGGGCGGCGTCACGGTGACCGCCGACGGCGACGGCGTGCTGACGACGTCCGGCCTCGGCGAGGGGACCCGGCGATGGACGCAGACCGAGCCAGGGCTGTTCGCCGACGCGGCCGGTGAACGGCTCGCGTTCCGTGAGTCCGGCGGGGAGATGCTGCTCTTCGCGGGCGATGATCCGAACTCTTCCTACGAACGCACGTCGTGGCTCGGATCCCCGTCCACACACCTGCTGATCCTCGGTATCGCGCTGCTGCTCCTGCTGGGCGCGCTGGTGTGGTGGCCGATCCGCGCGTTCGTGCGGCGAGGCCGCGAGCGGAACCCGTCGGCCGCCCGGTTCGCCACCGTCGCCGCCTGGTCCGCGGCACTGGCGGTCCTGCTGTTCACGAGCGGTTTCGCCCTCCTCATGAGCGATCTGAGCGCCGCGGCCGTCGCGCTGACCTCCGGGCACTCCCCCTTGCTGAGCGTCACCTTGCTCCTGCCGAACGTCGTCCTGCTCCTGACCGGCGCGACCGTCGTCTGCACGGTGCTCGCCTGGCTCCGCCGCTGGTGGACCACCCCGGCCAGGATCACCTACACGGTGGTTTCCGTGGCATTGACCGCCTTCCTCGGGGTGATCGCCTCTTATCACCTGGTCGGGCTGCCTTATCTGGCTTGATGACCGGCGTCACATCGCCTTGACCTCCAGCTAACTGGAGCTAGCAGGGTGGGTTTCAGGCGGTGGCCCCACCGGGTACAGCCGCTACGAACGGGTCGTTCCACCTGGGGAGAAACGCGGCGCCCCCGGTCGCCGCAAACGGGTGAAGACGACTAAGTTCGTCCTTGGAAACTTGTGTCGAAGACAGAAGGAGGGCCGATGGCCCGCTACGTGCTCCCGGAACTCGACTACGACTACGGCGCCCTGGCGCCGCACATCTCCGGCGAGATCAACGAGCTGCACCACAGCAAGCACCACGCGACCTACGTCAAGGGCGCGAACGACACGCTCGACAAGATCGCCGAGGCCCGTGAGGCCGGCAACTTCGGCGACATCGTCGGCCTGCAGACCACGCTGGCGTTCCACCTCGCCGGGCACGCCAACCACGTCGTGTGGTGGAAGATCCTCTCCCCGGAAGGCGGCGACAAGCCGACCGGCGAGCTGGCCTCCGCGATCGACGAGGCGTTCGGCTCCTTCGACAAGTTCAAGGCGCAGTTCACCGCGGTCGCCACCACCATCCAGGGCAACGGCTGGGCCGCGCTCTCCTGGGACCCGATCGGCAAGACGCTGATCACCCAGCAGCTGCGTGACCACCACAACAACCTGGTCCTGCCGACCACGCCGATCCTGCTGGTCGACGTGTGGGAGCACGCGTTCTACCTGGACTACAAGAACGTGAAGCCGGACTACGTCAAGGCGCTCTGGAACATCTTCAACTGGGCCGAGATCTCCAAGCGGTTCGACAACGCCGTCGCCGGCGGCAACGGCCTGCTGCTCGGCTGACTCTTCTCGCCAAGAAGCGGGGCTCTCCTTCAGGGAGGGCCCCGTTCTTCGTTTCTTGACCTCCAGCGAAGTCGAGGTGTCAAGGTGGACGCATGGACGTCGCCGCATACCTCGACCGACTCGGGCTCGACCGTCCCGCCACCGCGGACGTCGCCACCCTGCGGACGCTGCAGGAACGCCACCTCGCGGTGGTCCCGTTCGAAAACCTGAGCATCCACCTCGGCGAACCGATCGTCCTGGACACCGGGGCGTTGTTCGACAAGATCGTGCTCCGGCGCCGCGGCGGCTTCTGTTACGAGCTGAACGGGCTCTTCGCCGCCTTGCTGCGGGAGCTGGGGTTCGACGCCGAGCTGAGGTCGGCGAAGGTGTTCCGGCCGGACGGCACCCTCGGCCCCCCGTTCGACCACGCCGTCGTCCACGTCGAACTGGACGAACCTTGGCTGGCCGACGTCGGCTTCGGGCGGTTCAGCCGGTTTCCGCTGCGGCTGTCCGCCACCGAGGCGCAGGCCGACCCGGAGGGTGAGTTCCTGGTCCTCGACGCGCCCCACGGCGACATCGACGTCCTGCGCGACGGCGATCCCCGGTACCGGATCGAGCGGCGGCCGCGGGCACTGGACGAATTCGTCCCGGCGGCGTTCTGGCAGTCGACGTCGCCGGATTCGCATTTCACGCAGGGGCCGACCTGCTCGCTGCCGACCAGGCACGGCCGGGTCACACTCGCGGGCGACAAGCTGATCGTCACCACCCATGGTGTCCGCGAGGAGACCAGGCTTTCGGGTGACCAGGAGATCCTGGACGTCTATCGGAAGGAGTTCGGGATCGCACTCGACCGGGTGCCTTGACCGAATCGGCATGGTCATCGACCATGAACCTCCGGAATGAACGAAGCCCCGCCTCCGGGGGTGACCCGGTTGCGGGGCTTCGTCCGTTCCCGAACTGACTGCCGCTCCCACCACGAAGCGGACATGTATGAGGTTAGCCTAACCTCATCTTCCCGGGCAAGGGGTTCGGCCGAGAGATGCCGATCTCACCCGTCCGGGTGACGGCACACTGGTCCCCATGAGTCTTCTGAGCGGCAAGGCCGTGGTGATCACCGGCTCCGGACAGGGCCTGGGCAGGGCTTTCGCCCACCACGCGGCCGCACAGGGCGCGGCGGTCGTGGTGAACGACGTCGAAGCCGGGCTCGCGGACGAGGTCGCGAGGGAGATCCGCGGCCTGGGCGGGCGGGCCGTGTCCCATGAGGGCTCGGTCGCCGACGCGGAGCAGGCCGCCGGGCTGATCGACCTGTGCGTCACCGAATTCGGCGGGCTCCACGGCCTGGTCAACAACGCCGGCGTCAACTACCGGGCCGATCCGTGGGCGGACGACCCGGCGCGGATGCGGGAAGTGGTCGAGGTCAACGTGCTCGGCCCGCTGTTCTGCGGGACCGCGGCGGCGAAGGTGCTGCGCTCCCAGGGCGGCGGTGTGATCGTGAACGTCGGCTCCGGCTCGATGGTCGGCCAGCGGCGCGCGGCCGCGTACTCGGCGTCGAAGGGCGCCGTCGCCTCCATGACCGCCTCGTGGGCGGTGGACCTGGCCGAACACGGCATCCGGGTCAACGCCGTCGCGCCGGTGGCCTGGACGCGGATGGCCCGGAACGATCCGAGCGTCGTCCAGACCCCGGAACACACCCCGGAACGGGTGGCCCCGCTGGTGACGTATCTGCTCAGCGACCTCTCGGCGGGGATCACCGGGCAGATCCTCCGGTTCCGCGGCGACATCCTGTGCGTGCTGCGGCAAACCGCGATCAAGGCCCCCGTGCTGGAACGGGACGGCTGGACCGTCGAAGACATCGCGGAGGCGGTGGGCGGCGAGCTGCGGGAGGCGCTGGAACCGCCTCCTTCGGCCCGGTGGTCGTGATTGGCGTCGTCGGGGGCGCCGGTCTCGCCACTCAGAAGCCCCGAGAACGTCGCCGGTGGTAATGCCACGTCACGGCCGCGAGCAGCGGTCCCCAAAGCAGCAACGGCGCGTAGAGGACGACGACCAGCCAGTAAGCCCAAGGCTCGCCCGCCAACTCGCCGATGAAGGTCGTGTACACGTACAGGCCTCCGTAAAACGTCGTGGCCACCGCGCCGAGCGAAGAGACGATCACCACCTTGCGGGCGGAAACGGGTTTGCCGCCGACGAACGGGAGCCATCCCGGCCAAGTCTCGCCCCACGGCTGGATGAGACCGAGCGCCAGGAAGGCGACGGCTTCGGAGAACACGGTGAGGAACACGAGATAGAGCGATCCCCAGCCAGGTGTGTTCAGGTTGTCCATTTCGGACTGAGCCAGGCCGAACGGGATCCCGACCGCGAGCCCCAGCCGCCAGAGGCCGGACGGGATGTTCACCAGCGCGACGGTGTGCGCCGACCACTTCGCCCAGCCGGGCACTCCAGGAACGCTGCGGAACGTTGTGGTGTTCATGGTTCGAAGCATCGCCGGATGTGCTTCGGGACGGTTCCCTCTGGTGGTGCTTCGGCCTCCCCCACGAGAGGGGAACGAGATCGTTCTTCCTGCGTACAAGCGACCGCATCACGCTCGGCCGATGACCTTCCTGTCGGCCGCTTCCGCGCATCATCGACATCGTCAGCGCGAAGCCTGCCTCGACGCGCCCGAGTCAGCCGCGACCCTCCCCGAAGACCCACTCCGCGGATCCGCCCATCGGGTTGGCGTTTCGCCGGACAACGGGCGCCCGACGGGCTAGCTTCACACCGTGGCCACCCCGAACGACTACCGAGCCATCGCGCGCAAGACCGACCGTCCGATGTGGATCTGGGCGGGCTGCGCACTGGTCAGTGTCCTGCTGCTGTTCGGGGTGGGTATCGCCGTCGCGATCACCCTGCTGAGCCGGGACGACGAGCCCGAGGCGAAGCTCCCCGAAGTCTGGCCGACCAAGTCGGGACAAGCGCTCCGCCCCGTCGCGATGCCGACGGGTGAGATGGTGGCCGCGCTGACGGACGAAACCGGCGCGCAGGTGCTGTGCCAGGCGATCCCGGAGCAGCGCTGGGAGGAGATCCTCGGCGGTCGCACGCTTCGCGAGGCCGGCCAGTCCTGCCACGCGGTCACCGCGCAGCTCGACGTCAGCGTGCAGATGGCCGCCGCGCTGCCCGAGGACACGAGCCGCGGTATGCCCACGAAGACCACGGTCGCCGGCAAGCTCGCGGTCATCGCCACGGACCGGGACGGCACCAGCCTGAGCGTCGAACTCGTCGAGGTCGCGCCGCACAACGGTGCGTCGCCGGTGCTGCACGTTTCGCTCCGCGGCAGGATCCTCGAGAGCCCCGAAAGCGAGAAGAAGGCGAGGGCGCTCGCCGAAGCACTGATCGCCGGCGTGGCGCCGCCGGGGCCGAAGTTGCCGAAAATCGGCAAGGACGGCGAGATCCCGCTGGAGAAGACCGAACCCGGCCCGATCAAGGACAAGCCGCTCCCCGTGATCTCGTGGCTGCTGTGCGGGGAGCTCGGCCGCACGCTCGGTGTGCCGCCGGACAACGCGAAGCCGACCTTCTTCGCCGGATGCGAGCTGAACGGCGTGACGGCGGACTACAGCGAGCGGTCCTCGGCCGTCGCTCCGACCACGACGATCGCCGGTCTGCCCGCCCAGATCGACGACCGGGGCGTCGTCGTTCAGCTCACCGATGATCCGGACGGACAGACGCTGAAGTTCAAGGGCACCGGCGACCTCAAGGCGATCGCCGAGAAGGCGGTGCCACCGCTGCTCGGGCGCTAAGCGCGGTAGTTCGACAGGAGGTCGCCGAGCAGCGTCTCGTACGCCTTCCGCTCGAACCTCGCCCCGGTGAACCGGTACTCCTCCGGATCGCCGAACGGCTCGTAGTCGGTTTGCCAGCCGAAGGCCCGCCACTCGACCACGTCGTCGCCGAAGACGACCTCGACGCTGTACGCGCCACAGCCGAGATCGCCGCACGCCGGGCACACCAGCAGCGCGACCCGGCCGTCGTCGAAATCGCCCGGCAGGCGGCCCAGGAGACGGCAAAGCGTCTCGACCGCCGCGTCCCGCCACAGCTCGTCGTCCAGGAACAGTGGGGTCCGCTGCTCGGCGGGAACCAAGGTGCGCAGCCCGGCACCGTCGATCGTCCAGTCGAGAAACCCGGTCCCCGACGGTTCGACGCCGAGTCTGTTCACACCCGCTCCCGCTTCAGCACCCGGAGGCCGTTCCCGAACCGCCGCACCGGCAGGCTCACCCCGCCGCGCCGGATCAGCACGACAGCGCAGGCTATCGCGGCGAGCGCCGAGACCGCGCCACCGATGTAGAACGGCGAGCGGCCGCCGAAGGCGTCGGCCATCCAGCCGGTCATCGGGCCGCCGATGGGGTTGCCGCCGATCAGCACCAGCACGTACAGACCCATCACGCGGCCGCGCATCTCCGGGCTGACCGCGGTCTGCACCAGCGCGTTCGCCGTGTTCAGGAAGGTGATCGTGGCGAAGCCGAGCGGGATCAGCGCCAGGCCGAAGGTCAGGTACGTCGGCATGAACGCGGTGATCACCTCGAACGCGCCGAGCAGGAACGCCGAGATCAGCAGCAGCCGCACGCGCGGGCCACCGCGGGTGTTGCGGCGGGCGGACATCAGCGCGCCGGTGAAGGTGCCGACGGCGACCAGCGTCGACAGCAGGCCGTAGCCGTCGGCGTTGGTGTGGAAGACGTTCGCGGCGACGATCGGCAGCGAGGTGAAGTACGTGATGCCGAACGTGCTCACGAAGAACACCAGCACCATCACGGTCATCAGGTCGCTGCGCCGCCGCACGTAGCGCAGCCCCTCGACGAGCTGCCCCTTCTCGCGCGGGATGGCCGGGCCGCGGAAGAGCTTGTCCGGGTTCATCAGCACCAGCGCGGCGATGACGGCGCCCGTGCTCACCGCGTTCGCCATGAACAACCAGCCGGTGCCGACCCAGGTGATCGCGAAACCCGCGATGGCCGGGCCGACGATCCGGGCCATGTTGAAGATCGAGGAGTTGAGCGCGACGGCGTTGGTGACCTTGTCCCTGCCGACCATCTCGGCGACGAACGACTGCCGCGCGGGCACTTCCAGCGACGCCGTCACGCCGAGGGTGAAGCAGAGCAGGTAGACGTGCCAGAGCGCCGCGATCCCGCTCAGATCGAGCGCGCCGAGCACGACCGCCTGCGCCAGCACGGCGATCTGGATGCCGATCAGCAGCCGCCGCTTGTCGACGCGGTCGGCGAGCACCCCCGCCCACAACGAGAGGAACAGCGTCGGCAGGAACTGCAGGGCGACCGCGATGCCGAGCGCGATCGGGTCGTTGCCGCTGAGGGTGAACACCAGCCAGTCCTGCGCGATGCGCTGCATCCAGGTGCCGATGTTCGAGATGACCTGGCCGGTGAAGAAGAGCCGGTAGTTACGGACCTTCAGCGAGGAGAACATGCTCCCGCGCGGCTTCTCGCGGGCGGGCGGTGGCGGTGGAGCGGGTTCCCGGGTAACGGTGGTCTTCGAAGGACACTGTGTTTCGTTACCCGTGGTCGTCACCGCTGTTAGTTCCCCGCCATCCTGTCGATGATCTCGGAGGCGCGAGAGAGCACTTCACGTTCTTCGGCGCTCAACTCCGCCAATTGCTTGTCCAGCCAGATCTCCCGCGCGGTGATCTGCTCGATCACGTAGGCCCGGCCGCGGTCCGACAACTCGACGATGGCCTGGCGGCCGTCCGTCGGATGCGGCCTGCGCTCGACGTAACCCATCTCCTCGAGCGCGGCGATCACCCTCGTCATCGAGGGCGGCTGGACGCCTTCCTTCGCGGCGAGCTGCCCGGGGGTCAGCGCACCGCATTTGTGCAGCGTCGACAACGCGGACACCTGGGTCAGCGAGATGCCGTCACCGGCACGCTGGGCCCGCAGCCGTCGATTCAGCCGCACCACCGCGAGACGCAGGCGGCTCGCCAGTGAGCGCTCGTGCGTGTCTCCGGACATATAGTTAGCATACCTCACGATCGGATCGACGGCCCGTGAGATCGCCCACGGGTGATATAACCGCTGGTCAGCCGAACGCGGCTTGGATGGGGCCGACCGCGAAGTAGGCCACGAACATCACCGCGATTCCCCACATGAGCGGGTGCACGCCCTTGGCCTTGCCGGTGACCGCGCGGATGACGACGTAGCTGACGAAGCCGGCGCCGATGCCGTTGGCGATCGAGTAGGTGAACGGCATGACCACGATGGTCAGGAACGCGGGCAGCGCGACGGTGAAGTCGGCGAAGTCGATCTCCTTGACCTGGCTCATCATCAGCGCGCCGACGACGACCAGCGCCGGAGCGGCGGCCTCGACCGGCACGACCTGGTACAGCGGGGTCAGGAACATGGCCGCGATGAAGAGCACTCCGGTGACGATGTTCGCGAGCCCGGTCCTGGCGCCCTCGGCGATACCGGACGCGGATTCGACGAAGACGGTGTTCGAACTCGAAGACGCGAACCCGCCCGCCACCGCCGCGGTGCCGTCGACGAACAGCGCCTTGCCGACGTTCGGGAGCTTGCCGTCCGCCGGGAGCAGGCCGCCCTCCTTCGCCAGGCCGGTCATCGAGCCCATGGTGTCGAAGAAGTCCGCCAGCACCAGGGTGAACACCAGCAGGACGACGGTGATGATCGGCAACCGCGTCCAGGCACCGAAGGAGATTTCGCCGACCAGTGAGAGGTCCGGGACGCCGAGGACCTGATCGGGCAGCGCCGGGTAGCCGAGGTTCCAGCCCTGCGGGTTCACGCCCTTCGACGGGCCGACCTTGGTGATCGCCTCGATGACGATCGCCAGCACGGTCGAAGCGAGGACACCGATCAGGATCGCGCCCTTGACCCGCTTCGCCACCAGGATTCCGGTGATCAGGAGGCCGACGACGAACACCAGCGTCGGCCACGACGCGATCGAACCGTTGATGCCGAGCCCGACCGGCACGGTCGTCTTCGCGTCGTCCGGGACGCGGCGGACGAAGCCGGCGTCGACCAGGCCGATCAGGCAGATGAACAGGCCGATGCCGACCGCGATCGCGGATTTCAGCGGTGGCGGCACGGCGTTGAACACCGCCGTCCGGATACCGGCGAAGACCAGCAGGACGATGACCAGGCCTTCGATCACCACCAGGCCCATCGCCTCCGGCCAGGTCATCTGGGAGGCGAAGGTGACCGCGATCAGGCTGTTGATGCCGAGACCGGTGGCGATGGCGAACGGGTAGTTCGCGACCAGGCCCATGATGATCGTCAGCACCCCGGCGACCAGCGCGGTCACCGCGGCGACCTGCGAGACGGGGAGGATGTTGCCGAGGACGTCCTTGTGCGCGCCCGCGTCTTCGGCGGAGAAGCTGCCGATGATCAGCGGGTTCAGGACCACGATGTAGGCCATCGTGAAGAAGGTGACGACCCCGCCGCGGATCTCCCGCCCCGGCGTCGAGCCGCGCTCGCTGATCTTGAAGAACCGGTCCAGTGTGGACCGGGTGCGCCGCTCCGCCATTCGCGTACCACCCTTCGCCCGTTGCCGGGTACCCTTCCCCACGTGGGCGAATCGATCAATTCCGGGGAAGTAAACGGTTCATTGCGGCCAACGCCGGAGCTGCGGAAGCGGCTGACCGACCTGACGCCGGTCGTGATCGTAGGTACCTCGCTCTGGGCGGTCGCGACCGTGGTCCTGTTCTTTGTGACCGACGGCATCTGGGTGCAGACGGCGTTCTCCGGCCTCGTGCTCGGCTTCATCGGTCTCGCGATCATCGCCTGGCAACGCGCCGCCGCCCGCCGGGGCTCGAAGAGCGCCCAAAGACTTTAAGAGCGCCCAGCGACTTCAGGAGCCCGCATTTCGTCCTCTGAATGCGGTACTTGCGTGTGCAACTACCGCATTCAGAGGACGAAATGCGTCAGTTCAGGAGGGCCGAAGGCGAGGGATCGTCGAGCAGGGCCGTCAGGACGTGCCGGTCGGCCCATCGGCCGGTGGCCCAGGCGAAGGCCCGGCCGAGGCCTTCGGGGGTGTCGGCCGCGTGCAGCCTGCCGTCGGACCACCAGGCGACCTCGTGTTCCGCGTCCTCGAAGGTCACCGTCAGCGCCTCGTGCAGCAAGACCCCGCCCTCGGGCAGCTCGGCACCCAGCTGATCGGCGGCCAGCCGCAGCGCGGGCAGCTCCGTCCACGGCACGTACTCGCCGTCTTCGGTGACCTTGGCGTCGAGACCGCTCGCCACCGGCAGATCCAGCAGCTCCGCCAGCGCGGTGGCGCCGCTCGCCGACACGACCATCCGCTCCGGCGCCAGCACGGCGGCGAACCACGGCACGTCGAGCACGACGGCGTCGCGAGCGTCGACGGCCGAGCCGTCCGCGGCACGGACGCGATCCGGCGCGGGAACGTCCACTGTGTACTCGGCGAGGGCCGCGTGCGCCCGGGCAGCGAGCCCGGGGCTCACCTCGCGCTCGGGATCACCCAGCCGCTCCAAGAGATCCTCGACGTCTTCGGCGTCGGCCCCCAGCTCCGTCCGGACACCGGCGGCGAGCAGGATCTCCTTGCTCAGTCCCGAATCCGGGACGACGTCGTAGAGCCCGGCCAGCGCGGACGCTTCCGGCATCCGCCAATCGAGCGGCGCGTGCCCGTCGAGCAGCGCGTACCGCGCGAGCCACCAGCCGGTGTGCCCGCCGGGTTCGGTGAGGGCACGCCACGTTTCGGGACGCGCCGCGAGCAGCCGCAGCGCCTCCGGCCAGGCGTCGTCGGCGACGAGATCGAGATCGCGCACGGCCAGCACCCGCGACGGCGGGCGCTCCAGCGAATCCCACCAGTCGTGCTCGTCGGGCAGTCCGTGCTCGGGTTCCAGCGGTTCGTCGTCGGCGATGATCGCGAACGAGTCCAGCACGCCGACCGCGACGAGCGTGGCCGTCGGCCAATCCTCGGCGAATTCCTCGTCCAGCACGGACAAGGCGCCGTCTTCCTCGAACACCTCGGGATCGAAGATGTCACCCAGCGGCGACGTGGGCAGGACGAGCTCGTCCGCGCGCCTCCAGCCGTCCTCGCTCGGCAGCGCCAGCGCGCCCGCCCAGTCAGGGGCTTCGTCGCCGACCTCGGCGATCAGGCGGAGCACCGCGCCCGCGAGGGCCATTCCGTCCAAACCGGACCGGACGTCTTCGACGCTGCGTTCGACGGCGGCGCTCAGCGCGTCGGCTTCGAGCAGGTCACCCGCCTCGGCGTGCTTGGCTCCCAACCGTTCCAGCAACGGATGCGCCGCGGCCGGATGCACCAGCCGCAGGCCGATGATGTCCACATCGGACAGAAGTTCGAGCAGTTCCGCCGAGCCGCCGACGAGCAACGCGTCGCGGACGCCGGGCAGGGTGCGGCCGTCCGACATCGGCACCGGCAACGCGCCGAGGTCGTCCTTGGTGAGGTCGTGCGCTTCGAGCGCCGGGAGCAGCACGTCGTAGAGCGAACGCCACCACGAAGGCTCGCGCTGCGCCCCGGTCAGCAGATCGATGGCCTCGGCGGGCGAAATCGACCGCGCGCCGACCGCGCGAAGGTCCACACCGGACAGTGAAATCAGCCCGGGCGCCAGATCGGCCAGCAGCGGCGCCAGCCCCGGCACGTCCACCGACAGGACACGCGCCTGGCGCCCCGGCAAATCGTCACCTGATTGCGCGGGAAGCCAGGGCGAGCCGGCGAGGTTTTCGAGAATGGCGTCCCGCAGCGTTCCGTCCACAGTGGACCGCGGGAAGTCCGCGCCGGGCACGAGCGCCAGTCGTTCCTTGCCGGGCAGGGAGCGGACGAGATCGACGTACTCCCGCGCGGCGTTCTTCAACGCCGCCGTCAGCTCGGGGCCCGGCAGCGCTCGGCGCCGGGACGGCTCGATGGGCAACGTCGCGATCAGCCTGGCAGGCAGGGAAAGCTCGTCGTCGGTCGGGGTCGGCGCGTGCAGGACGTCGTCACCGAGCGGCCGGGGCGAACCGGCCCCGTCCAGCGGGACGGCCCAGACGACGTCGCCGCGATGGACCTGCCAGTGCTCGGAACCCTCCGGCGACGCGAGCTCGACGACACCGTCGCCCAGCTCGGTTCGGCGCCACACACCGCCATCGACCTCGATGCTTTCGAGCCAGGACAGGGTGAGCAGGAGATCGCCGACGTCGTTCTTCAGATCCTCCAGCAGGGCCCGGCCGTCGACGCCTTCACGCAGCGGCAGCCGGACCTCGGTGGTGAAGCCTTCGGGAACGGGAGGTTCGGCTTCGGCGACCGGCCACGGAAGCCGGAGCACGGGAACGTCACCGGTGCGGCCGGCTTCGGCGCGGGTGCGTTCCGCGGAGAAGGCGACGCCGCCGGTCACCGAAACGATCCTCGGCTCGGCGGAAACCGTGAGCACGGCGGCGAACCCGACGCCGAACCGGCCGACGGTCTCCTCGCCCTTGCCGGAAGCACGAAGGGAGGCAAGTGATTCGACGCCGCGGGCGTCCAGCGGCGCACCGGTGTTGGCGAACCTCAGCTCACCGTCCACAACGGACACCCGGAGCGTGCCGCGGTCACCGGCGGCCAGGGCCGCGTCCGCGGCGTTCTGCGCCAGCTCGACGAACAGCCGGTCACGGTAGCCGCCGACCCGCAGGTCGTTCTCGGTGTTCGTGTCCTCGGTGAACCTCGTCGGCGAATCCGCCCACGCCCGCAGGACGGCGGCCCGGAGCCGCTCGGTGCCGAACGGGTCAGTGCTCACTGGCGCTTTCGGCCTCGACCTGCGCTTCGTCGGCGGTGTCCGGCACGACGGCCTCGGGCTCGACCTCCGGCTGGACCTCGGCGGTTTCCGGCGTCTCGGCCACGGGGGCCTCGGACTCGTCGACGACGGTGGCCTCGGCGGGCTCGGGCTCAGGCTCGGCGGGGGTCTCCGGCGCGGGCTCGAAGTCGATCAGCGAGTCGTCGTAGACCAGCTCCGCCACCGGCACCGACGAGGTCACCTCGACCTCGATCTCGGAATGCGCGCCGCAGCCGTACTCGACGTCGACGACGTGGCCGTCCGCCGGAGAGATGTCGTTGGTGCACGCGCCGAAGGCCGCGCTGAGCGACCCGGCGAGCGGCACGAAGAACCCGCAGCTCCCGCAGACGTCCGGCGCGCTGCGCGCCATGTCCGACCGCGGACCGAACTCGCCGCCGTGCCAGCGGGCGGCGGCGTCGAGCCTGCCGTGCCGGGACAGCACGTGGACCCGGCCGAGACCGGCCTCCATGGCGACCGCTTCGACCGCGGGGTCGTCGGACTCCAGGTACGCCGGGACGAGCCGCGGATCGTCCTTCTCCACCGGGAAGATGTCGCCGACGCCGAGATCGCCCGCCTGGACGCGGCGGTCCCACGGGACCCATGCCGGGGCGACACGCGCCTCCGGACCGGGGATCAGCACGACCTCGCTGACCGTGATCGGCTCTTCGTCGCCGGCGAGCGCGACCGTCACCGACCAGCGCCAGCCTCGATAACCCGACACGGTCGCCTCGAACAGGTGGCTCGCGGAAACCGCGTCCTCCCGGTCGACGCCGACGTGCGCGCCGACCTGTTCGGCACCGGCGTCCTCCAGCACCGCCGCGCGGGCCAGATCGACCGCCTCGGCGAGTTTGCGCTGGATGGAGCCGTCGTCCAGGGTCAACAGCAGGGTCATGCCCCCATTCTGCCGCACGCGATATCGCGGTCCGTGTCAGGCTGTCCGCGTGCGCACGCTGATGACCATGTCGCTCCTGCTGGCCGCCGTCCTCGGTGGCTGCGCCGCCGCGCCGGTGAGCGACGCCGCCCCGCCCGCGCCGGAGAAACTGAAGGTCCGGGTGGTCTCGACGCTGCCCCACGACCCGGCCGCCTTCACCCAGGGGCTCGAGTTCTCCGGCGAGACGCTGTACGAGGGGACCGGCCTGGTCGGGAAGTCGTCGATGCGGGCCGGGCCCCCTGGCGCCGCGCCGTCGGTCCGGCAGGATCTGCCCGGCCTGTTCGGCGAGGGCATCACCGTGCTGGGGCCGACGGCCTGGCAGATCACCTGGAAGGACGGCGTCGCGATCGAACGCGACGCCAAGACGCTGGCCGAGCTGAGGCGCGTGACCTACACCGGCGAGGGCTGGGGGCTGTGCCACCGCGAGGACACCGGGCAGCTGGTGATGAGCGACGGCTCGTCGAAGCTGACCTTCCGCGACCCCGTGACCTTCGCGCCGACAGGCACTGTCGAGGTGGGCCGTGACCAGCTGAACGAGCTGGAATGCGTCGGGACCTCCGTGTACGCGAACGTCTGGCAGACCGACCGGATCCTGCGGATCGACGCCGCGACCGGGCGCGTGACCGGCGAGATCGACGCTTCCGGGCTGCTCGATGCGGCCGAGCGGGGCTCCGCCGACGTCCTCAACGGTATCGCGGCGGTGCCGGGGACCGACGAATTCGTGCTCACCGGCAAGCTCTGGCCAAGGATGTTCCGCGTGAAATTCGTCCCCGCCGCCTAGAAAGCAGTGGTGAACGCGCGAAGCGAGACCCGCGTAAGGCAGGATTGAAGCGTGGGAATCTTCGGCTCGAACTCTGCACCCGACGGCACGCCTTCCGGCAGGCCGGGCAAGGAGCGTGGCCGCAAGAGCAAGCGGAAGTGGACGCCGGAGCCGGGGGCCGCCCAGGCGCGCGACTGGTCCGCGCCCCCGCCGACCCGCGTCGACCAGCAGCCGGTGCCGCCGCGCGCGGCCCGTCCGCAACCCCAGTACCAGCCACATCCGGGCGGGCCGACCGCCGACGAGGCACGCACCAGCGCGATCCCGATGGGGCACCACCAGCCACCGCCTCCGCCTCCGCCGAGGACACCTCCCCGCGGCGCGCGGCCGTATCCGGATCCCTCGCAGCGGCAGACCGAACCCGTCCGGCGTCGTCCGGGCGGGTTCTACGACGAGCACCCTCCGGGCAGCGGCGAATACGAGCACTACGACACCGGCGGTTACGCGGGTGAGCCGCGGGTCGCCGAAGAGCAGCCGCACGAGCATCCGACGACCGCGGTCCCGCCACGCGCGGGCTCCCTGCCGAGGATGCCGAAGAAGATCACGGTCACCCGGGTCGCGGCGATGCGCAGCCGTCAGCTCACCGGGCAGGCCGTCGGCGCCTTCCAGCGCGCGACGAAGGCGGACGGCGCCGACAAATCGGGCCTGACTTCGCTGACGTACGCGGTGATGCTGAACTACGCCAGCGACGCCGCCATGGCGATCGCGCTGGCCAACACCTTGTTCTTCGCCGCCACCAGCGGGGAGAGCAAGGGCAAGGTCGCGCTCTACCTGCTCATCACGATCGCCCCGTTCGCGCTGGTCGCGCCGGTGATCGGCCCCGCGCTGGACAAGATCCAGCGCGGCCGCAGGCTCGCGATGTGCGTGTCGTCGGCGGGGCAGGCGCTGATGGCCATCGTGATGGCGCTGCATTTCGACGACTGGCTCCTGTACCCGGCGGCGCTGGGCATGATGGTGCTCTCGAAGTCGTTCACCGTGCTGAAGGCCGCCGTGACACCACGGGTGCTGCCGCCGGAGATCACGCTGTCGAAGACGAACGCTCGGCTGACCGTGTTCGGCCTGATCGCGGCCGGCGTGTTCGGTGGGCTGGCGAGCGGGGTCAACGCGATCTGGGGTTCGCAGGGCGCCCTGTGGTTCACCATGCTGATCTGTGTCGCGGCCGCGGTGCAGTCGATGCGCATCCCGTCCTGGGTCGAGAAGACCGAGGGCGAGGTGCCTGCGTCGCTGTCCGCGCATCCCGAGCGGCGGGTCAAGAAGCAGCGGCAGCCGATGGGGCGGCAGATCGTCGTCTCGTTGTGGGGCAACGGCACCGTCCGCGTGCTGACCGGGTTCCTGATGATGTTCTCCGCGTTCGCGGTGAAGGCGCAGGCCGAGGGCAGCGGGCAGAGCCCGTTCGACCAGCTGCTGCTGCTCGGCATCATCGGCGCCGCGGCCGGGGTCGGCGGTTTCCTCGGCAACGCGCTGGGCTCGCGGCTGCACTTCGGCAAACCGGATCAGGTGATCCTGGCCTGTGTCGGAGCCTGTCTAGGCATCGCGATCATCGCCACCGTGGCGGCGGGGCTGGCGACGGCGGCGATCGTGGCGCTCGTCGGCGCGACCGCGAGCGCGCTGGCGAAGATCAGCCTCGACGCCGTCATCCAGGAAGACCTGCCGGAAGAGTCGCGCGCGTCGGCGTTCGGGCGGTCGGAGACCGTGCTGCAGATGTCCTGGTGCTTCGGCGGTGCCGTCGGCCTGCTGCTGCCGCCGACGTACTGGATCGGCTTCCTGGTGCTTTCGATCCTGCTGGCCGTCGGGTTCACGCAGACGTTCATGGTGCGGCGCGGCACTTCGCTGATCCCGGGGCTCGGCGGCGACCGGCCGCTGCGCCCGGAGCCGACGAGCGAATCGCCGATCCCCTCGCAGCCCGGTGACTCCCGGTGGCGGCCGGGCTCGTAATCTTCACCGTATGCGGCGACTTCGTATTTTGGCCCTACTCGCGGCGGGTGGTTTCGTGGTGGCCGGTTGTGCGGCCCCCGGCCCCGAAGAGGTGACGTTCTTCGCCGACGGCAAGACGGTGAACGTCTCCCCGCTGGCCTCCTGCGACATCAAGAGCGCGCAGTGCACCACCAGGCCCGACGCCGCGGGCAAGCTGCGCATCCGGCCGGGTAAGCCGGTGCAGATCTCGGTGCCGACCGCGATCGCGGAGTCGCCGTGGAAGGTCACGGTGCAGTACGTGAACGGCAAGGGCGAGCCGCAGGAGCTCAAGCAGGACATCATCACGTCGCTGGACCGCTTCGCCTACACCGTGACGACGCCCCGGCCCGACGACCAGATCCTCGTCGTCGAGGTGGCGCAGGCTTCGGTGATCAGCCAGACGGGGCGTCCGGAGGACGCCGAGGCGGTCACCACGGCCATCTGGTCGCTGCAGGTCGAGCCGCCTGCCGCCTGAGGGAGCAAGGGACCTTTGCTACCACTCGCGGGTCTCCGCCCATGCTCTTCGAGTCCGTGAAGGCCTCCTTGCCTACCCTGAAGGTAGTGAAGGAGGCCTTCACGGACCTGGCCGCGGCCGGAACCCACACGGGTACCGAGACATAGCGCTTGAGGAGAAGGCGCCGGATCAGGGATCGAGGTCCCGGGCGACGGCGCGCATGATCTCGGCGATCTGCTTCGTGTTCTTCCGGTCCGGGTAGCGGTTGCGCCGCAGGTCCGGCTGCACCTTGAGCTCGAGCAGCTTGATCATGTCCTCGATGAGCCCGTGCAGCTCCTCGGCGGGACGGCGGCGCGCTTCGGCGACCGACGGCGGCGGGTCCAGCAGCCGGACGGAGAGCGCTTGCGGGCCGCGGCGGCCGTCGGCGACACCGAACTCGAGGCGCTGCCCGGCCTTGAGCCCTTCGACGCCCTGCGGCAGCGCGGCTTTACGGATGTAGACGTCGGCGCCCCCATCCTGGGTGACGAAACCGAAACCCTTCTCCGCGTCGTACCACTTGACCTTGCCGGTCGGCACTTCCCTCACCAGTCCTTTGCTGTCCTGCTCACAACGAACGCGCCCGGGGGCGTACCCAGGGCGCGCGTCCCATAAGCGTATCTCGCCACACGCCCTGTGGAGAAGCGGATACCGGCGGATACCCTCTGCTTCATGGAGACCGCAGTAAAGGAGGCCGCTGTGGCCGTCCCCGAAAAGCCCGGCAAACCGATCCTCATGCGCGTCGGCATCGGCCTGTTCGCGCTCGGCATGATCGCCGTCACAGCGGTGTTCGTGCTGTTCGCCGCCGGGCTGGAGAACCTGCCGGTGTGGCTGTCCGCCGCGGCGGGCGTGATCACTCCGCTGGGGCTGGCTCTCGGCCTGATCGCCCTGATCCGCGAGGCTCGCCGAAAGAGCTGAACCAGCCGGGGAACTCGGTCAGCGAGTCGAACACCACGTCGGCCCCTTCCGCGAGCAGCTCGTCCTTGGTGCACGGGCCGGTCGTGACCCCGACGGGGACCGCGCCCGCCGCCAGCGCGCCGCGGATGTCGCCGAGGTGGTCCCCGACGTAGACACGGGCGCCGTGCTCGGTGAGCGCGGCGGCCTTCTCCGTCGACCACAGCTCTCCGACCAGGACGTCGACCTCGAAGCCGAGCGCGTCCAGGTGGAGTTTCGCGTTGGGCGCGTACTTCCCGGTGACGACGACGGTGCGCCCACCCGCCGCACGGACCGCGTGCAGTGCTTCGGCCGCTCCCGGCATCGCGACCGTCACGGGCACGACGGTCGTCGGGTACATCGCGCGGAAGCGCGCCACCAGCTCCGGGATGCGCTCCTCCGGCGCCCCGAAGCCCCGCAGGCTGGCGTCGAGGGGCGGGCCGAGGTTGGCCGCGAAGTACTCGCCGTCCAGGGGCAGGCCGGACTCCACGCCGAGCGCGTTCATCACCGCGACCATGCCCGGCCGCGGATCGATCAGTGTCATGTCGAGGTCGAACCCCACGGTGATGCCCACCCGGCCACGGTAGCCGCCACCACCGACTGATTTACATTGGATGGGGGCCCGTCAACTTCTTTGACATGGACGCGATCTGTGTCAAGCTGGGACTGTGGGCGAGATCACGAGCTTCTCCGATCGGACCAAGGCCTCCCTGCGGGAGGCGCTGCTCGACGCGGCCACCGAGCTGCTCACCGAACACGGTTTCACCGCCTTGCGGATGGCGGACGTCGCCGCCCGCGCCGGGGTGAGCAGGCAGACCGTCTACAACGAGTTCGGCAACAAGGCCACGCTCGCCCAGGCCGTGGTCCTCCGGACGACGTCGGAGTTCCTCGAAGGCATCCGGTTGCGCGTGCAGGACGCGAAGGACCTGCGCGACGGGATCCGCGAGGCGGTCGTCTACACGATCGAGCACGCCCGGGAGAACCGGCTCGTCGCCACCACGCTGGGCACCGAAGCGGGCGAAGACCTCCTGCCCCTGCTCACCACCAAGGGCGAGCCCATCCTGACCGCGGCCACCGAGGTCGCTGCCGGGCAGTACCGGGAATTCGAGCCGTCACTCTCCCCGGAATCCGCCACGCTGCTGGCGGAGACCGTCGTGCGGCTTTCCCTGTCCCATCTCGTCATGCCGACGCATCCGGCCGGCGAGGCGGCGGCGGCGGTCGTCGCCGTGCTGGCACCCGCGATCCGGGCACTGACCACCGATTCGTCCACAATGGAGTGATACGAAGGGGACCTCATGACCGACACGCTCTCCGAACTGCGGACCGGTTTTTCCTCACTGCGCAAGGGCGGGCTGAACTGGGACTCGTTCCCGCTGCGGCTGTTCGTCAAGGGCAACCAGAAGTTCTGGAACCCCGCCGACATCGATTTCTCCCGTGAACGCGAGGGCTGGGACAGCCTCAACCCGGAACAGCAGCGGTCGACGACCTATCTGGTGGCGCAGTTCATCGCGGGCGAAGAAGCGGTCACCGAAGACATCCAGCCGTTCATGCGGGCGATGTCCGCGACGGGCCGTTTCGGCGACGAGATGTACCTGACCCAGTTCTGTTTCGAAGAGGCCAAGCACACCGAGGTGTTCCGCCGCTGGATGGACGCCGTCGGGCTCACCGAGGACCTGCATCCGTACGTCGCGGAGAATCCGCACTACCGCAAGCTTTTCTACGAGGAGCTGCCGCAGTCGCTGCGGGCGCTGGAAGACGATCCCAGCCCGCTCAACCAGATCCGCGCGAGCGTCACCTACAACCACGTCATCGAAGGCAGTCTCGCGCTGACCGGATACTACTCGTGGCAGCTGATCTGCACGCAGCACGACATCCTGCCGGGGATGCAGGAACTGGTGCGCCGCATCGGCGACGACGAACGCCGCCACATGGCCTGGGGCACCTTCACCTGCCGTCGTCACGTCGCCGCGGACGATGCGCTGTGGGACGCGGTGCAGCAGCGGATGGGCGAACTGCTCCCCCACGCGCTGGGCATGATCCAGTGGGTGCAGGACCAGTTCGAGGAGATCCCGTTCGACAACGATCCCGAGGAGATCATCCAGTACGCGGCCGACCGGGCGCAGCGGCGACTCGGCGCGATCGAATCCGCGCGCGGGATGCCGGTGGAGCAGATCGACCTCGACTACTCACCGGAGAACCTCGAAGAGACCTTCGGTGAAGAAGACGCGAAGGCGATCGCCGCGGCCGCAGCCAACTCCGCGGCCTGATCGCGCGTGAAGGCCCCCTTCCCTCGGCTGAGCCGAGGGAAGGGGGCCTTCACGCGAGCGTCAGGCGTGTTCGGTCGACGCCGCCTTCTCCAGCCCGAGGATGCTGATCGACTCCGCCCGCATCTCGACCTTGCGCACCTTGCCGGTCACCGTCATCGGGAACTCCTCGACGACGTGGACGTACCGCGGGATCTTGTAGCGCGCCAGTTTCCCCTCGCAGAACTCCCGCACGGCTTCGGCCGTCAGCGGCTCCGCGCCCTCGCGCATGCGGATCCACGCCATCAGTTCCTCGCCGTACTTCTCGTCGGGGACGCCGATGACCTGCGCGTCGAGGATGTCCGGATGGGTGTAGAGGAACTCCTCGATCTCGCGCGGGTACAGGTTTTCACCGCCGCGGATGACCATGTCCTTGATCCGGCCGGTGATGTTGACGTACCCGTCGGCGTCCATGATCGCGAGGTCGCCCGTGTGCATCCACCGCGCCGCGTCGATCGCCTCGGCCGTCTTGTCGGCCTGCTCCCAGTAACCGAGCATCACCGAGTACCCGCGCGTGCAGAACTCGCCCGGTTCGCCGCGCGGCACGGTCAGGCCGGTCTCCGGATCGACGACCTTGACCTCCAGATGCGGCCCGACGCGGCCGACCGTCGACACCCGCCGCTCCACCGAATCGTCCGCGCGGGTCTGCGTGGACACCGGCGACGTCTCGGTCATGCCGTAGCAGATCGACACCTCCGCCATGCCCATCCGGTCGATGACCTGCTTCATCACCTCGACCGGGCACGGCGAGCCCGCCATGATCCCGGTGCGCAGCGAAGACAGGTCGTGGGAAGCGAAATCCGGGTCGGCCAGTTCGGCGATGAACATCGTCGGAACGCCGTACAGGGACGTGCACTTCTCGGCCGCGACGGCTTCGAGAGTGGCCTTCGGCTCGAACGCGGGCGCCGGGATGACCATGCAGGCGCCGTGACTCGTCGCCGCGAGATTGCCCATCACCATGCCGAAGCAGTGGTAGAAGGGCACGGGGATGCAGATCTTGTCGGCTTCGGTGTAGTTGCAGAGTTCGCCGACGAAGTAGCCGTTGTTGAGGATGTTGTGGTGGCTCAGCGTGGCGCCCTTGGGGAAACCCGTGGTGCCGGACGTGTACTGGATGTTGATCGGGTCGTCGGCGGACAGCTCGCCCTGGCGCTCGGCGAGCCGCGCGGGATCCGCGCCGCGTCCGTTCTCCAGCAGCGACGCCCACTCCGCGCTTTCGAGCAGCACGACATGGTCCAGCGCCGGGCATTTCGGGCCCGCTTCGGCGATCATGCCCGCGTAGTCCGACGTCTTGAACGACGCCGCGGCCACGATGAGCTTGATCCCGGCCTGGTTCAGCACGTATTCGAGTTCGTGCGAGCGGTACGCCGGGTTGATGTTGACCAGGATCGCGCCGATCTTCGCGGTGGCGTACTGGACGCAGGTCCACTCCCACCGGTTCGGCGACCAGATGCCGACGCGGTCGCCCTTGGCGATCCCGAGGTCGAGCAGGCCCAGCGCGAGCGCGTCCACTTCGGCGGCGAGTTCGGTGTAGGTCCAGCGCTTCCCGGCGGCGCGGTCGACGAGCGCGTCCCGGTCGCCGAAGGCGGCGACGGTGCGATCGAAGTTGTCACCGATGGTGTCCCCCAGCAGCGGGGTGTCCGAGATTCCCGATGCGTAACTCGGTACTGCGGGGGCGTCGGGCATGGAGAGCTCCTGCGTTCGGCGGCATCGACGCGTCGAGTCTAGGAACGTGGCGTGACGGCGGCCACCTGCAAGTGGAGACCACCTCAGGGGAAACCCGGAGGCCGGGTCCGGCGGCGGCCGATATCGTCGAAGACATGCGCCTCTACATCGTCGACGCCTTCACCTCCGAGGCCTTCGCCGGTAACTCCGCCGGTGTCGTGCTGCTGGACTCGCCGGGTGACGCGGGCTGGATGCAGTCCGTCGCCGCCGAGTTGAAGCACGCCGAGACGGCCTTCGTCGAGGTCGGAGGCGAAGGCCCGAAGTCGCTTCGCTGGTTCACGCCGGAGACCGAGGTCGACCTGTGCGGGCACGCGACGCTGGCGACCACGCACGTCCTCGGCGGTGAGCAGACCTTCACGACGAAAAGCGGCGAGTTGCGCTGCCGCGCCGAAGACGGCTGGGTGTCGATGGACTTCCCGTCGGATCCGCCCCGCGAGTCGGACGACGATCTGTCGGCGATCCTGCCCGGACTGGAGTTCGAGTACGTCGGGCGCAGCAAGCACAACCTGTTCGCGGTGGTGGACGACGCGTCCGTGGTGCGCTCGCTCGCCCCGGACCTCGCCGCGCTGCGCGCGCACTGGAACGGACGGCTGATGGTCACCGCTCCGGGTGACGTCGATGGCATCGACTTCGTCACCCGGTTCTTCGCGCCGGGCGTCGGCATCGACGAAGACCCGGTCACCGGATCCGCGCACTGCGTCCTCGCGCCGTACTGGGCCGCTCGCCTCGGCCGGGACGAGCTCGTCGGCGAGCAGGCCTCGGCCCGCGGCGGCATCGTGCGGATGAACCTCGAAGGCGACCGGGTCCTGCTTTCGGGGCAGGCGGTCACCGTGGCCAGCGGGGAGTTGCACGTCTGATGCGCCTGATCCTGAACGTCATCTGGCTAGTGCTGTGCGGCCTGTGGATGGCACTCGGCTACATCGTCGCCGGCGTCATCTGCTGCATCCTGATCGTCACCATCCCGTTCGGGCTGGCGTCGTTCCGGATCGCGGCCTACGCGCTCTGGCCGTTCGGCCGCACGGTGGTGGACCGGCGCGACGCCGGGGCCGCGTCGACGATCGGCAACGTCATCTGGTTCCTCTTCGCCGGGCTCTGGCTCGCGATCGGGCACGTGCTGACCGGGGTCGCGCTGTGCGTCACGATCATCGGGATCCCGCTCGGCGTGGCGAACTTCAAGATGATCCCGGTCTCACTGATGCCGCTGGGCAAGGAGATCGTCGAGCTCCCCTGAGACTTCCGCACCAAGAGCGCCCTGCCGCGCAGGCTGGACACCGAGGCCCTCCACCCGCTTTATCATTCACGACCCCCGCGCAAAATGCTCAAATCGGGCGCCGGGGACCGGTCTTCAGTCCTTTGTGGACAGTCATAGCCGCGTTGCGACGACCGCCACTCACGACCCCTGAGACTCAGTCTTCGGGCTCCCAGGGCAACGGCACGATGAGGCACGGGCCGCCGACGAACAGCCCGCCGTCGATCCCGAGCGCCTTGCCGCCCGCGTAGAGGTACGGCCCCTCGATCTGCGCGGGGTGGATCCCGAGCTGGTCGGCGATGACGCTGTGCCCGTGCACGATGCGTTCGCCGCCGAGCCGGTCCATGAGCTGCTGCGCGACGTCGGCGCCGTCCGGGCCGCGGAAGGCGTACCGCGTGGTCATCCGCCGCCAGACGTCCCACCAGGCCTGGATGTCGCTGCCTTCGAGGATCTCGCGGCCCCGGGTGTTGATCTCGTCGATGTCCTCGCCCCAGCCGAGGTACTCGAGCGTGTCCGAATGCATCAGCAGGTGGTCCGCGGCCAGCGTCAGCATCGGGCGGGAAGTCAGCCATTCGATATGCTGCGGGGTGAGCCTGTCCTGGTCTTCGAGCAGCCCGCCGTTGATCTCCCAGCTGCGGGCGAAGCTGCGCGGCCCGAAGTCGGACGGCACCTCGGTGTCACCGAAGTGGTACATCCCGAGCAGCAGGATCTCGTGGTTGCCCAGCAGCGTCCCGCAGCGCCCGCCCGCGGTCGCGGCCTGCCGTTCCAGCCGCATCACCAGATCGATGACGCCGACGCCGTCGGGCCCCCGGTCGACGAAGTCGCCGAGAAACCACAGGGTCGCTTCTCCGCCCGACCAGTCGTCGTCGGAGTCGATCAGCCCCTTCTCCCGGAGCGCTTCGGCCAGCTCGTCCCGGTGTCCGTGCACGTCACCGACCACATAGGTCGGGGACGCGGGCTGATCGTCGTGCATCGTCTGACGATAAGCCCTCCGCATGCGACCGTGTCGCTCAGCCTTCACCGAACGGGTCGCCGGTGCGCCCGACCAGATCGGCGATGGAGTCGATGATCTTGGTCGGCCGGTACGGGTAGTGCTCGGCGCTCTCCCGCGAGGAGATGCCGGTCAGCACCAGGATCGTCTGCAATCCGGCCTCGATTCCCGAGTGGACGTCGGTGTCCATCCGGTCGCCGATCATCAGCGTCGACTCCGAATGCGCGCCGAGCCGCCGCAGCGCGGAGCGCATCATCAGCGGGTTCGGCTTGCCGACGTAGTACGGCGAGCGGCCGGTCGCCTTCTCGATCAGCGCCGCGACCGAACCGGTGGCGGGCATCGAGCCCTCCATGCTCGGGCCCGTCGCGTCCGGGTTGGTGGCGATGAACTTGGCGCCGCCCTCGATGAGCCTGATCGCGCGGGTTATCGCGCTGAAGCTGTACGTGCGGGTCTCGCCGAGGACCACGTAGTCCGGGTCGCGTTCGGTCAGCACGTAGCCGACCTCGTGCAGGGCGGTGGTGAGCCCGGCCTCGCCGATCACGAACGCCGAGCCGTTCGGCCGCTGCGACGCGAGGAACTTCGCGGTCGCCAGCGCGGAGGTCCAGATGGCCTCCTCGGGGATGTCGAGACCGGTCCGCTCGAGCCTCGCCCGCAGGTCGCGCGGGGTGTAGATCGAGTTGTTGGTCAGCACCAGGAAGCCGATGTCGTTGGCGCGCAGCTCCTTGAGGAACTCGTCCGCGCCGGGTACGAGGTGCTCCTCCTGGACCAGCACGCCATCCATGTCGCTGAGGTATGTCCAACGGCGCTCGTTCATATCGCCCACCCTAATGATCCGAGACGGCGTGAACAGCCACGGACGCCGCCTTGACCGAAAGATTGACCGGTGTGCCGGGTTCGAGCGCCAGTTCGGCGACCGCGGCCGGGGTGAGATCCGCGGCGAGACCGGCCGCCCAGTCGTCACCGCGGATCCGGACGCGGATCACCGGTCCGTGTGGTTCGAGCGCGTCGACGATCCCCTCGACGGTGTTGCGCGGGCTGCCCCGGTGCTCGCCGTCCCGCAGATACACCGCGACGGCACTAGGCGCGAAGACGGCGACGGCCGCTTCGCCCTCGACGACGTCCTCGGCCGGGATGCCGGCCAACTGCCCGCCTGACGTGCGCAAACCGCCTTCAGCGGCGACGCCGGGCACCAGGTTCAGCCCGGCGATCCGCGCGGTGAACGCCGTGCGCGGCGCGGAGAGGACCTTGCGGGTTTCGCCGCGTTCGACGATCCGGCCGCCGTCGAGGACGGCGACGTGATCGGCCAGCGCCAGCGCGTCGAGCGGGTCGTGGGTGACCAGCACGGTCGGCGGGCCGGAATGGAGGACCCGCCGAAGCAGCCCCCGGATCGCGGGCGCCGCGTCGACGTCCAGCGCGGCGAAGGGCTCGTCGAGCAGCAGAAGTCCCGGCTCGGCGGCCAGCGCCCGCGCGATCGCCACCCGCTGTGCCTGCCCGCCGGAGAGCTGCGCGGGCCGCCGTCCGGCCAGTTCGAGCGCGTCCACTTCGGTCAGCCACTCCCGCGCGCGCTTCCTCGCCTCGGTGCGGCCGGCGCCGGTCGAGCGCGGAGCGAAGGCGACGTTGTCCAAAGCGGACAGATGCGGGAAGAGCAGCGCGTCCTGGGAAAGCAGGCCGATGCCGCGCGCGTGCGGCGGCAGGCCCGCCAGGTCGCGGCCGTCGAGGGTGATCCGCGCCCGGCCGGGCCGGAGCAGACCGGCGAGGCAGCCGAGCACACTGGACTTCCCCGACCCGTTCGGGCCGAGCAGCGCGAGCACACCGCCGTCGGGGACTTCGAAGCCGACGTCCAAGGTGAACTCGCCGCGCCGGAGGGCGAGCTCGGCCGTCAGGGTCACGACCGGACTCCTTCGAGCGCGCGCGGCCGGGCGAGCGCGATCACCGCGACGGCGACCAGGATGAGCAGCAACGCGAGCGCCACCGCGCTGTCGACGTCGACCTCGGCCTGGGTGTAGACCTCCAGCGGCAGCGTCCGGGTCACCCCCTCCAGACTGCCCGCGAAGGTGATCGTCGCGCCGAACTCGCCCAGCGCCCGCGCGAAGCTCAGCACGATGCCCGAACCGAGCGCGGGCAGCAGCAGCGGCAGCGTGACCCGGCGGAACACCGTCCACGGTTTGGCGCCCAGTGTCGAGGCGACCCGTTCGTACCGGTCACCGGCGCCCCGGAGGGCTCCTTCGAGGCTGACCACCAGGAACGGCATCGCGACGAAGGTCTGCGCGATGACCACGGCCGCCGTGGTGAACGGCACCTGCTCACCGGTCAGGGTGGTCACCAGGATGCCGAGGAAACCCTTGCGGCCCAGCAGGTACAGCAGCGCCAGACCGCCGACCACCGGCGGCAGGACCAGCGGCAGCAGCACCACCGCGCGCAGCACGCGGACACCGCGCGCCCCCGAGCGCGCGAGCACCACGGCGAGCGGGACACCGAGCAGCACACAGGCCACAGTGGACAGTCCGGCGGTGAGCAGCGAGAGCTTGAGCGCGTTCAGCGACGACGGCGAGGCGATGAGGCTCGGGAACCGGGTCAGGTCCGAGCGCACCAGCAGGCCGACGACCGGCAGCACCACCAGCGCCAGCGCGCAGATCGCGGGCGGCCAGAGCACCCACGGCACCCCGGCTCCCGCGTTTCGTCCTCTGAATGCGGTACTTGCGCGTGCATCTACCGCATCCAGAGGACGAAACGCGGGGTCAGGGCGTGCCAAAACCGGCCTTCGCGAGTTCGGTCTTGCCCTCCGGACCGAGGACGAAGTCCCTGAAGAGCCCGGCGAGCTGAGCCTGCGGAGCGTCCTTCACCACCGCGATCGGGTAGTCGTTGAGCGCGCCGGCAGCCTCGGGGAAGTCCACTTCGTCCACGTCGGCGGACGCCGATGCCGCGTCGGTGACGTAGACGAGCCCGGCGTCGGCGTCGCCCGACCGCACCTTCGCGAGCACCGACTTGACGTCCTGCTCCTCGCTCGCCGGCTTGAGCGTGACCCCGGACGACTGCTGGACCTTCTTCGCCGCCGACCCGCACGGCACCTGCGGCGCGCAGACGACGACGGTCAGCCCGTCCTTCGCGAGATCGGCCAGCCCCTTGACGCCCTTGGGGTTGCCCTTTCCGACCGCGATGGCGAGCCGGTTGGTGGCGAAGACCGACGGCTGCCCGTCGATCAGCTCCGCCTTGGCGGCCTTGTCCATATTGGCCTTGTCGGCGGCCGCGAAGACGTCCGCCTTCGCGCCCTGGGTCAGCTTCTGGACCAGCGCCGAGGAGCCCTCGAAGCTGAACTTCACGGTCACCCCGGAGTTCTGCGCCTCGAACCGCTTGCCCAGCGCCCCGAACGACTCGGTCAGTGACGCCGCCGCGAACACGGTCAGCGTCCTGGACTCGATGGTCGCAGTGACGGGCCCGTCCGAACCGCAGGCCGTCGCGGCCAGCGCCAGCGCGGCCAGGGCGGGCGCGAGCTTCCTCATCGGCTTCCTTCCGGGGTTTCGATCACGACGGTGGTCGCCTTGACGACGGCGACCGCGAGCACCCCCGGCCGCAGCCCGAGTTCGCGGACGGCCTCGGCGCTCATCAGGGAGACCACGCGATGCGGCCCGCACTGCAGCTCGACCTGTGCCATCACCTTGTCCGTGATCACCTCGGTGACGAGCCCGACGAACCGGTTCCGCGCGGAACGGCCGACGCTCGAGGGGTCTTCCGGCTGCTCGGCCTGCGCCTTGGCGAACGCGGCGAGCTCGGCGCCGTCGACGACCTTGCGGCCCGCCGAGTCGTCGAACGCGGTCAGCTGGCCGGCGCGGACCCAGCGGCGGACGGTGTCGTCACTGACGCCGAGCAGACGAGCGGCCTCGGACAACCGGAATTGCGGCATGTCCGGAAGGTTACTTCCGCAGATGCGGAAAAGCTACGCGTCGCCGGTCAGTTCGTCGCGGAGGCCGTCGAGCACCGCGCTCTGGAATCGCTCCAGCACTTTCCGTTCCTCGGGAGAGAACTGTTCGAGCACCGTCTTCATGTTCGTGTACGCGGATTCGAAGAGCGGCGCGTGCCGCTCCATGGCGCCGGGGACGACCTCGATCAGTACCTTCCGGCGGTCGGCGGTGTCGCGGACACGGCGGGCGAGACCGGCCTTCTCGAGCCGGTCCATGACGCCGGTCACAGCACCCGTCGACAGTCCGGTCAGCTCGGCGATCCTGCCCGCCGTCAACGGTCCCGGCGCTTGGCCCGCCAGCTCGAGCACCTTGTGATCGGTGGCCGACAGGCCCATCCGCTCGGCGATGCGCGCGTGCCGGAGAACGGTCAGGGTGCTGCTTTCCCTGCCGAGATGGGCGAACCGGGTCAATTCCTCCGCCGAGAGCGGATATTTCGCCATCCGGAAACCCTTCCGATTCGGTGCGTTCGGAATCAAGATATAAGCAGGCGAAGCGGAGCTTCTCCGTTGAGGGCGGCGGCGGGGGCATGGATGGACAGTCGGTTTTCGGCCGCCTCGGGGTTAGTCTGGTGTCAATGACAGCAGTCGATCTCGGGTTTCCCCGTGTCCCCGGTACACGCGGTCGCCCCAGCGTGCCCAGGCCGGACAACCCCGCTCTGATCGACACCTTCGGCCGCGTGGCGACCGACCTGCGGGTGTCGCTCACCGACAAGTGCAATCTGCGCTGCACCTATTGCATGCCCGCCGAAGGGCTCGAATGGATGCCGAGCGCGGACGTGCTGACCGACGACGAGCTCGTGCTCCTGCTGCGGATCGCCGTCGAACGGCTCGGCATCACCGACATCCGGCTCACCGGCGGCGAACCGCTGCTGCGCCAGGGCCTGGAGAAGATCGTCGAGCGGGTCGCGGCGCTCGAACCGCGGCCGCGGCTTTCCATGACCACGAACGGAATCGGGCTCGCGAAGCGCGCGAAGTCGCTCGCCGACGCGGGGCTGGACCGGATCAACGTCTCACTGGACACCGTCGACCGCGCGCTGTTCGAGACGATCACGCGTCGCGACCGGCTTTCGCACGTGCTCGCCGGCATGGCCGCGGCGCGCGAGGCCGGGCTGGACCCGGTGAAGGTCAACGCGGTGCTGATGCGCGGGCTGAACGAGGACCAGGCCGTGCCGCTGCTGAAGTTCTGCCTCGCCGAGGGGTATCACCTGCGGTTCATCGAGCAGATGCCGCTGGACGCGCAGCACGGCTGGAACCGCGGCGACATGATCACCGCCGAGGAGATCCTCGGCATGCTCGGCGAGGAGTTCGCGCTGTCGCCGTTCCCCGCCGCGCGTGGCGGGGCGCCCGCCGAACGCTGGCTGGTCGACGGCGGACCGGGCGACGTCGGCGTGATCGCGTCGGTGACCCGTCCCTTCTGCGGCGCCTGCGAGCGGACCCGGCTGACCGCGGACGGCGCGGTGCGCTCGTGCCTGTTCAGCAACGACGAGACCGACCTGCGCGCCCTCGTGCGCGCGGGCGCGCGCGAAGAAGAGGTGGCGGACGCCTGGCGGGCGACCATGTGGGGCAAGCTCGCCGGGCACGAGATCAACGAGGCCGGGTTCGCGCAGCCGATCCGGCCGATGAGCGCGATCGGCGGCTGACATGGTGACCATCGTGGTGCGGTACTTCGCCTCGGCCCGCGCGGCCGCCGGCCTCGACGAGGAGAAGGTGACCCTGCCGGACGGCGCCCGCGTCGCCGACGCCGTCACCCGCCTGCGCGAACTCCACCCGGAGAAGCTGGCAAAGCTGCTCGACGCGGTCTCCTATCTGCTGGACGGCGTCGCGGTGCGGGATCTCACGCGGCCGCTGACCGAGGGCGCCGAACTGGACGTCCTGCCCCCGTTCGCCGGCGGCTGACCTGCTGTCGCCCGCCAGAGCGTGTCGCGAAGCCACTTTCGGAACACCTGACGTCTCGAAAGTGGCTTTCGCGACACACTGGCCGCTCGCCGACCGCCGCTGACCTGCGCGAACGGCGAAAGTGGTAGCAAAGGTCCCTTGCTCGCCCTCTCGAGTTCACCGTCCGGTCGCCGAAGCAGCCGAGGATGCGCCAGTGATCACTCCCCGCCGTCTCCTCGCCGCACTGCTCGCCGCGGTCGCCGCCACGAGCCTCGCGACCGCTCCGGCCTCCGCTCACGAACGCGGCGTCCGGCCGCTGCCGCAGGCGCACAGCCACAACGACTACGAGCACACCCGTCCACTGCACGACGCGCTCGATCAGGGCTTCACCAGTGTCGAAGCCGACATCTTCCTGGTGGACGGGCAGCTCCTGGTCGCCCACGACCTCGCGGACACCCGGCCGGACCGCACCCTGGAGTCGCTCTACCTGGAGCCGCTGCGCAAGCGCGTGCTGGCCAACCACGGCGTCGGCGTCTACCGGCAGCGCGCGCCCTTCGAGGCACGCTTTCCCGCCGAGAAGGCATCGACGGAGTTCCAGCTGCTGATCGACGTCAAGGGCGATGCGAACAGCACCTACGCGGCTCTCGAGAAGCGCCTGTACGACCCGCGCTACTCCTTTCTTTTCTCTCTGTACGCGTTCGGCCACGTCAAGAAGCGGGCCGTCACCGCGGTGATCTCCGGCGGGCGCCCCAAGGACGTGATGCTCGGGCAGAAGTTCCGGCTCGCCTTCTACGACGGCCGGATCAAGGACCAGAACGACCTCGGCATCGGCTCGGACCCCCGGGTCACCCCGCTGGTCTCGGACTCCTGGAGCGGCCTGTTCACCTGGACCGGTGACGGCCCCTTCCCCTCCGAGGAGCGGGCGAAACTGCACGATCTGGTCAAGCGGGCCCACGCGGCGGGTCAGCGCGTGCGCTTCTGGGCCACGCCGGACACCGCCGGACCAGCACGTGACGCGTTGTGGAAAGAGCTGGTCACCGCCGGGGTCGACCACCTGAATACGGATGACCTGCCAGGGCTGGCGAACTTCTTGAGGTCTCGCTAAAGTGCGCGGCCCATTCGCGCGCGAAGGCGCACGAATGGGCCAGTCACTCCTTAATCCACGTGATGCAAGCCTCACGATCCGTGAATTATCTCGGTCAGGAAACGGCCAGATAACGGCCCGCTGACCTGCATAAACAGCCGAATCGTTATGGGTTGCGTGCTGTTACTGTGATGTAGGTCACAGCTCGAATAATTTCCGATCAGGCCGTTCGTTACGTACCGTCGCTTTTCGGTTGGCCCCGACCGACCACGCAACACCGGGAACCCGTAGCGCCGAGCCCTGTCCAACGGATTCCCGGACCCAACCCCGAGCGAAAGCATTTCCGGACAGGGACGAGGGGACCGAGCCGACGCGTTGTGCGTCAGGCGAAGTCAGCCGGCCTGAGACGGCCGGCAGGACCCACGGGTCTTTCCCTCAGCACAGGCTCGTAGGCGCAGGGAGCGAGATTCATTCACATGTCTTACCGAGGCAAGCACCGCAAGATGTCCGCCGCCACCCGTCACATCGCCCGCGTCGCCATTGCGGGTGTCGCGGTCGGCGCTCCCCTCGCAATCGCCGCGACCCCCGCGTCGGCGACCAACTGGGACGCCATCGCGCAGTGCGAGAGCAGCGGCAACTGGAGCACCAACACCGGTAACGGTTACTACGGTGGTCTGCAGTTCTCGCCGAGCACCTGGCGCGCCTACGGTGGCACCGGCAGCGCGCACAACGCGTCGCGCGAGCAGCAGATCGCCGTCGCCGAGCGGGTCCTCCAGGGCCAGGGCATCGGCGCGTGGCCGCACTGTGGCAAGAAGGGCGGCTCCGCCAGCCCCGCCAAGGCCAAGTCGAGCGCCCCGAAGGCCACCAAGAAGGTGACCCCGAAGAAGTCGACCGCGCCGGTCCAGAAGCAGCAGGCTCCGGCCCCGGCCGCCGCGAACGTCGCCAACTCGAACCCGGCGGGTGACTACACCGTCGTGGCCGGCGACACGCTGTCGAAGATCGCCTCCAAGTTCAACGTCCAGGGCGGCTACCAGAAGCTGCAGGAGCTGAACAAGGAATACGTGCCGAACGCCGACTTCATCGTCGTCGGCCAGAAGCTCGCCACCAAGTGAGCTCTTGAGCACCGGTAAGTCGTGATGCCCGCGGGATTCCCCGCGCGGCCACGTCACGGCTGACAAGGCCCCACCGCGCCATTCCCCCGGCGGTGGGGCTTTGTCGTGCCCGGGCTGAAAGCGCCCTTCAGCCCCCTACGGCGAGTTGACCCATTCGTCACTGCCGTCGCTGAAGTGCTGGTGCTTCCACACCGGCAGCCGCGCCTTGACCTCGTCGACCAGCTCGGAGCAGGCGGCGAACGCCTGGCCCCGGTGCTCGGCCGCCACGGCACACGCCAGCGCGACGTCGCCGATGGCCAGCGCGCCCAACCGGTGGCTCACGGCGACCGCCCGCACGCCCTCCCACTTCCCCGAGAGGTCCGCGACGACCTCCGCGAGCACGTCGGCGGCGCTGGGATGTCCTTCGTAGGCGAGCCGCTCCACCGACCGCCCGCGGTCGTGGTCCCGCACGACCCCGCCGAAGGTGACGACGGCACCCGCGGCCGCGTCGTCCACCAGGCGGGCGTGTTCCTCGACCGAAAGCGGCTCGTCGACCACCGCGATCCGTGCGACCCGAACGCTCACTGCTGTACCTCCCGTGGGTGGTCGCCGCCTGCCAGCTGGTCGACGGCGTGGTCGAGGATCCCGTCCAGTACGCCAAGGCCGTCCTTCACCCCGCCGCGTGAACCCGGCAGGTTCACCACCAGGGTCCGGCCCGCGACGCCGGCGACCCCGCGCGAGAGCACGGCCGTGGGCACCTTGGGCAGCCCGGCGGCGCGGATCGCGTCCGCGACGCCGGGGAGTTCGTAGTCGAGGACGGCGCGCGTGACGTCCGGGGTGCGGTCCGTCGGCGAGATACCGGTGCCGCCGGTCGTCACGATCACCTGCACCCCGGCCGCGACGGCGTCCCGCAGGGCCGCGCCGACGGGTTCCCCGTCCTCGACGACCACCGGCTCCGGCACCTCCCAGCCCCGCGCGGTCAGCCAGTCCGTGATGACCGGGCCCGTGGTGTCCTCGTAGACACCCTTCGCGGCGCGGTTCGACGCCACGATCACCCTCGCGACCCGGTTCACGGCCGCTCCCAGGTGCCGGTCTTTCCGCCGTCCTTGCGGATCAGGCGGACGTCGTCGAGGGTCGCCGCGGGATCGACGGCCTTGATCATGTCGTGCAGGGTCAGCCCGGCGACGGCGACGGCGGTCAGCGCCTCCATCTCGACGCCGGTCCGGTCGTTCGTCTTCGCGGTCGCGGTGATGTGCACGGCGGTCTCGTCGAGGACGAACTCGACCTTCACACCGGACAACGCGATCTGGTGGCAGAGCGGGATCAGCTCGGGCACCTTCTTCGCGCCCATGATGCCCGCGATCCTGGCGGTCGCGAGGGCGTCGCCCTTGGGGAGCCCGTCCGTCGCCAGCAGGCCGAGCACCTCGGCCGTGGTGTGCACGGTGCCGCCCGCCAGCGCGGTGCGGGCGGTGGGCGTCTTGCCGGAAACGTCGACCATACGGGCGGCACCCGTATGGTCGACGTGGCTGAGTTCACTCACGCCCAGCAGGCTAGTCCTTAAAACATCCGCTGCTTCGAGCGAACCTCGTCGAGCGCCTTCTCCCGTTCCTGCCGCTGCTCCGGCGTCATCGAAGCGAAGAGCCCGCCCTTGTCCGCCGCGCAGGCCGTGTCGCGCGCGGGACGCTTGCCGTCCACGAAGAACCGGTTGACGGCGTTGTTGCCGCAAGCGTTCTCGTCGCTCAGCCAGACCCCGTGCCCGCCCTCGTCCACGGTCACGATCCGCGCCCGGTCACCGAGTGCGCGGCGCATCTCCTTGGCGCCGCTCAGCGGCGTCGCCGGGTCACGAAGGTTCTGCACCATCAGGATGTTCGACGGTCCCCGGTCGCCGATCCGCACCGGCGGCTCGATCGGCTCGGACGGCCAGTACGCGCAGGCCCAGATGTTCGCACCGGCGGCGCCGAACATCGGGTACTTCACCCGGTCCTTCGCGACGTTGCGCTGGTAGGTCGCGACGTCCTCGGGCCAGTTCGCGTCGTTGCAGACCACGTGCAGCTGACCGGCCAGCAGCTGCGCCGGGTCGATCTGCTGGGCCTGAGCGGTCTGCTCCACGGTGCCCTCGGTGTCGAGCGCCTGCCACTGCTGCGCCAGCACCGGGAAGGAACTGGTCGCGTAGAGCGCGCCGAAGGTGCCCATGCGGAACGCCGCTCCGTCGACACCCGGGACGGCGCCGCCGTCGAGCTTGGCGACCAGTTCGTAGAACTTCGCCGTCACCTGCTGCGGAGTGCGGCCAAGCCCGTAGCTCGCGTGCCGTGCCGCCGCCCATTTCGCGAAGTCCGGGAAGCGGTCCTCGAACCCCTCCGCCAGGCGGCGCGAGGTGACCGGATCGAGCCCGCCGGGGCCGGTCACGCTGTCGATCACGACGCGATCGGTCTGCCGCGGGAACAGCGTCGAATACACGGCGCCCAGGTAGCTGCCGTACGAAACGCCGTAGTACGAGAGCTTCTTCTCGCCGAGGGCTTCCCGGATGCGGTCCATGTCGCGGGCGGTGTTGGCCGTGGTCATGTACGGCAGGTTCGCGGCGGTCTTCGAGGCCCCGCACTGCTTCGCGATGCCCTCCACGTACTTCGCGCGCTCCGCCACCGCCGCCGCGTCACGCGCGTACGGCGGGACGTTGCTCACCTGCTGTTCGGGCTTGAGGTCGCAGGTGACCGGCGTGCTGCGCCCGATCCCGCGCGGGTCGAAGCCGATGATGTCGTACGCGTCGAGCACACTCGACGGCATGCCCGCCGACCGCAGCCCGGCGGGCATGGTCAGCCCTGGGCCGCCGGGGCCACCCGGGTTGGTCAGCATGATCCCGCGCCGCTTCGCCGGCTTCGTGCTGGCGAGCTTCGAAACGGCGATGTCGATGGTCTTGCCACCCGGATCCCGGTAATCGAGCGGGACCTTCAAGGTGGCGCACTGCACGCCGGGCGCGGCCACGTCCTCCGGACACGGCCCCCAGCGCACGGACGAAACCGCGGCGGACGCCGTGGCGGGTACGAGTACCGCCATGGTGACCGCCGCGGCCGTGAGTGTCCCGATCCTGCTCAGGACAGAGCGTTTCATCCCCAACCCCCGTCATGATCGACTTCCTGGTCGGAGTCGAGCCTATGAGCGGGCCATCGGCGGAGTCGTCACCCTGAAGTCGGCCGCCGGATCGGCCTCAGTGATGACGCCGCCCCCGAATGGAGCAAGGGACCTTTGCTACCGCGTCCTACTCGTGGGCAGCGACCTTGGCGGCCTTCGCGGCCTTCTTGACCGCGTCCGCCACCGCGGGGGCGACGGCGTTGTCGAACACGCTCGGCACGATGAACGAAGCGTTCAGCTTGCCGTTGTCGACGACGTCCGCGATGGCGTCGGCGGCCGCGAGGAGCATCGAGTCGTCGATGTGGTGCGCCTGCGCGTCGAGCAGCCCCCGGAAGACGCCGGGGAACGCGAGCACGTTGTTGATCTGGTTGGGGAAGTCGCTGCGGCCGGTGGCGACCACGGCCGCGTGCTTCTGCGCTTCCAGCGGGTCGATCTCGGGGTCCGGGTTGGCCAGCGCGAACACGACGGCGTCGGATTTCATGGTCGCGACCTGCTCGGCCCCGAACAGATTCGGCGCGGAGACGCCGATGAACACGTCCGCGCCGACGAGCGCTTCGTGCAGCGTGCCCGCTTGCTGCTCCTTGTTCGTGTGCCCGGCGATCCAGGTCAGGTTGTCGTCGAGGTTGCCGCGCGCGGAGTGCACGATGCCGTCGATGTCGGCGGCCACGATGTCGCCCGGGTTCTTGCGCAGCAGCAGGCGGATGATCGCCGAGCCCGCCGCGCCGACACCACTGACGACGATCTTGCAGTCCTCGATGTTCTTCCCGACCACGCGCAGGGCGTTGCGCAGCGCGGCGACCACGACGATCGCGGTGCCGTGCTGGTCGTCGTGGAACACCGGGATGTCGAGCTGCTCACGCAGGCGCTTCTCGATCTCGAAGCAGCGCGGCGCGGCGATGTCTTCGAGGTTGATACCCGCGTAGACCGGCGCGAGCGCCTTCGCGATCATGATGATCTCTTCGGTGTCCTGGGTGTCCAGGCAGACCGGCCACGCGTCGACGTCGGCGAACTTCTTGAACAGCGCCGCCTTGCCCTCCATCACCGGCAGCGCGGCGGCCGGGCCGATGTTGCCCAGTCCCAGCACCGCGGAGCCGTCGGTGAGCACCGCGACGGTGTTGCGCTTGATGGTCAGGCGGCGCGCGTCCTCGGGGTTCGCCGCGATCGCCTGGCAGACGCGGGCGACACCCGGCGTGTACGCGCGGGAGAGGTCGTCACGGTTGCGGAGCGCGACCTTGGGGCTGACCTCGATCTTGCCGCCGAGGTGGATCAGGAACGTCCGGTCGGAGACCTTGCGCACGCGGACGCCCGGCAACGAGTCCAGGGTCTGCGTGATGTCCTGCGCGTGGTTCTCCGACAGGGCGTTGGCGCTGATGTCGACGACGATCGACTCAGGGTGCGACTCGACGACGTCGAACGCGGTCAGCACGCCGCCGACCCGGCCGACGGCGGTCGTCAGATCACCCGCCGCGGTGGACGACGCGGGGGCCTCCACCCGGACGGTGATCGAATATCCGGGACCGGGAACCGGCATGGCACTACCCCCGCTGAGGAACGCTCGAATAGGTCGATCGAAAACCTACTCCCGTGACGACCGCCACGGACCCTCGCAGGGGGTGACTGACCAGTAACTTCTACCGGTTGATCTCGGTCTCCGGGTGCACGTAAGGCACGCTCTCGAGGGGGAAGGTCACGTCGCCGAACGGGGACAAGGCGCCCTGCCGGTCGGACGCGAGCTCGGTGACGGGGTGCTCCCCGTCTTCACCGGGCCACGTGGGGTCGATGCCCGCGCGCTTCTTGTTATCGCCCTTCGCCACAACGTCCTCCAGAGCATGGTCAAGCCGTTCTCACCGGACAGTCTGCCCGAACGCGGCTGGCGGGCCACCACCCGCCCGGTATCCTGGTCGTCTATGCCCGCGCCATCCCTGGCGGACTGGCTGCGCCAGGAGTCCGACGACGCGCTCGCCGCACTGCTGCGCACACGTCGCGACCTGTCCACGCCGCCCCCGTCCGACACCATCGTGCTCGCCACCCGGGCAGGCACGCCGGGCTCCGTCGCGCGTGCTTGCGAAGACCTCGACACCTTCACGCTCGCCGCCCTCGACGCCCTGCTGCTGGCCGGGGCGGACACCGGGCCCGTCGCCGCGGCCGAGGTCGCGCGGCTCGTGGGCAAGGAGATCGGCGAGCCGCTGGCGCTGTTGCGCAAACGGGCGCTGGTCTGGGGCGAGGACGACGCGCTGCGCGTCCCGCCGTCGGCCCGCGACGCGCTCGGTCCCTTCCCCGCCGGGCTCGGGGCGTCTTCGCCCTCTCTCGCCGGAACGGATATCGAGGCGGCGCTCGCGGAGGTCGGCGAGGACGAGCGTGCCGTCCTGACCACCCTGGCGGCCGGGCCGCCGATCGGCCGCACCCGCGACGCGGCGGCCGACGTCACGCTGGAGCGGGCACAGAACCCCGTCCAGCGTCTGCTCGCGCGCGGCCTGCTGCTGCGCCGCGACGACCAGACCGTCGAGCTGCCGCGGGAGATCGGGATCGCGCTGCGCGGCGGGTCGGTGTTCGACCCGGCCTCGCTGCGCGAACCGGAGCTCCCCACGCATCCGCACCAGACGTCCACAGTGGACACAACGGCGGCCGGCGAAGCGATGGAGTTCTTGCGCCAGACCGAAAGCATGCTTCGCGCGTGGTCGGAGACGCCGCCGCCGGTGCTGAAATCCGGCGGGCTCGGTGTCCGCGAGCTCAAGAAGCTCGCCAAGGATCTCGACGTCGACGAGACGCGGGTGACCCTGCTCGCGGAGATCGCGGTCGGCGCCGGGCTGGTGGCCGACAGCGAAGCGACCACGCCGGAATGGGTGCCGACGACGCTCACGGATTCGTGGCTCGCGTCGCCGACCGCGCAGCGCTGGATGACGATCGCCCAGGCCTGGCTCGAACTGCCCCGGCTGCCCGGTCTCGCCGGCGGGCGGGACGCGAAGGACAAGCCGATCGCGCCGCTCTCGGAAGATCTGCGCCGTCCGCTGGCACCCACGTCGCGGCGGCGGATCCTCCTCGCCTTGGCCGCGCTTCCCGAGGGCGCGGGCGTGAAGAGCACCGACGAGCTGGTCGCGGCGCTCGCCTGGCGCGCGCCGCGGCGGGGCGGGCGGCTGCGCGACGAGACGGTGCGCTGGACGATGGCCGAGGGGGCGGCGCTCGGCCTGATCGGGCTGGGCGGCCTCACCACGGCGACCCGGGCCCTGCTGGCCGAAGACCGGCCTGGAGCGGTCGAGGCGATGATCGACGCGCTGCCGCGTCCGGTGGACCACGTGCTGGTCCAGGCCGACCTGACCGTGGTCGCGCCCGGGCCGTTGGAAGCCGAACTCGCGGCCGAGATGACCGCCGTCGCCGACATCGAATCGGCCGGGCACGCCACCGTCTACCGGATCACCGAGACCTCCGTGCGGCGCGCGCTCGACACCGGGCGGACCGCGGGCGAGCTGCAGCAGCTGTTCTCGACGAAGTCGGCGACGCCGGTGCCCCAATCGCTGAGTTACCTGATCGACGACGTCGCCCGGCGGCACGGACGGCTGCGCGGCGGGGCGGCCGAGTCGTTCCTGCGCTGCGACGACGCGTCGCTGCTCGCCGAAGTCATGGGGAGCCCCGTCGCGACCGAGTACGGCTTGCGGATGATCGCGCCGACGGTGCTCATCAGCGCGTACCCGCTCGCCGAAGTCCTCGACGCGCTCCGCGCCGCCGGATTCGCCCCGGCCGCCGAAGGGCCCGACGGACGGGTCATGGACATCAGGCCGTCTGGACGTCGTCTTCCCGCGAAGGCGCGTACCGCGCGTCGTGCGCCTGGCGAGCCCGCCGGGCTGACCGACGAGCAGGTCGGCAAGATCGTCGCGCATGTCCGGGCCGGTGACGCCGCTTCGGCGCGCCGACGGGGCGAGACGGTGCGCGCACCGCAGGGTGGCGGCGCCGGGGACACTTCCGCGACGCTGGCGCTGCTGTCGCAGGCGACCGTCGAGCGCCGCGAGGTGTGGATCGGGTTCGTCGACTCACGCGGGACGGCGAGCCAGCGGGTGGTGCGGCCGCTGCGGGTCGGCGGCGGAGTCCTCGAAGGGACCGACAACGAGCGCTACCCGCTGCACCGGATCACGTCGGCGGCCCTCGTCGAAGACTGACCACACCGCGCATTTAGTCCTCTGAATGCGGTCGGCAGCTACGCGAGCTGCTCGGTGCGGAGGTCCATCAGCACCATCGACATGGCCTCTCCGTGTGTCGGCCAATCCGGCGTCCCGATCCCGACCGAATGCAGAGCGGACCGGACTGCGGCGTGAGCCTTCGCGATCGAATGCGAGAGGTCGTCGCCGGAAACGTCGGCCTCGATCTCCATGACCGCTCGTCCGCCATCCGCGGAGACCACGCTGTCCACGAAGCCGTCGAGGCAGCGTTCTTGCTCGAGCAGCGCTCGCATCACCTTGTCGCAGTGACCGAAGAGATCACCATCGCCGTCGGCGATGAACACCCAATGCGCGTGAACCGTCACACCCCTCAGTAACTCCCTTGCGTGATCGCATTTAGAGGACTAAACGCGGGAGGGGGTCAGAGGGCGCGCAGGCCTTGGAGCACCCGTTCCATGAAAGCGCGCGAAGAGGAGTCGCCGAGGATCAGCTCGGTCTGGTGGATCAGCACCAGACCGGCGTCCGCCATGTCGCCAACGAGCACCTTCACCACGCCCAGCGGCAGCCGCAGGTGCGCGGCGATCTCCGCGATCGACCGGGTGTCCAGGCAGATATCGCAGATCTGACGGTGCTCGGGAGTCCGCACGCCGCGGTACCGGCGGCCGTCCTCACTGGTCGACACCAGCGCCTCCAGCGCCAGGTCGTGCGCGGTGCGGGTGCGCCCGCCGGTGCGGGTGTAGGGCCGCACCCGGGAGCCCGAAGCCGGCGGCAGGTAGACCGAGGCGGGGGCGACGTCAGCGGGCGTGGGACGCGGCGGCGACTGACGGACCGGCGAAGGCATCGGCGGAGGCTCGGGAGGCGGCGCGGGCGGGCGCCGCGGCATGACCGTGCTGATCGAGCTCAGCTCGAAGCGGCTCGGCGAGTCGAAGGCCTCGCGTTCGGTGCCCTGGTAGAGGGAGTCCCAGCCGGACGGTTCCGGTTCGGTGAATCCGGTGATCTTCATCGGTCACCCACGGACGCCGCCCTGCAGCTGCGCCCGCAGCTCGGGGGTGATCTGCTGGCCGACGCGCTCGACGAGCAGGGTCATCTCGTAGGCCACGGTGCCGATGTCACAGGTCGGCGCGGCCAGTACGGCGAGTGACGAGCCGTCGGCGACCGACATGAGGAAGAGGTACCCGCGTTCCATCTCGACGACGGTCTGGTTGACCCCGCCCGCGTCGAAGCAGCGCGCCGCGCCGGCGGTGAGACTGATCAGCCCGGAGGCGACCGCGGACAGCTGTTCGGCCCGTTCCTGCGGCAGTCCGTCCGACGGCGCGAGGAGAAGCCCGTCCGCGGAGACCAGCACGGCGTGCGCCGCGCCGGGAACCCGGCGCGCGAAATCCGTGATGAGCCAGCCGAACGAGCTTTGCTGCCCGGATGCCGTCACAAGTCCCTCCTCGCTGCGTCAAGACCACCTGGGCGGCGTGGTCCGGGCGTCTCGCGCCGACCTGCACCGATCCCGGTGCCGCCGAGCCGGAAGACGCCTCCACCCAGCGTATTCGCCCCGTCGATCGTGTCGAGCCCGCCACCCGGCCACCGGCGCTAACCGAACGTGAACGTCCAGCCGCTCACCGCGTCGACCCATCGCGAACCACGCATTCGTGGGTCACCCCGTGGTGGCCGGGTGAGACCTGGCGTGAACCGGTGTCCGCGCAGGTCATCGACGTCTTGGCCGCCCGATCGGGCGATACCGGCGCCGGATCGCGTGAAAGGGATCGCCCCGCGTTCAGTCCGGCCGGTGACGCCACTCCCCGAAGCGGGTGAAGCCTGCCGAGTTCACTCCAACGGCCGCATCCGCTTCGGGCTTTCGTCTGTTTCTACCCCGCGCGCAACGCCGAATCGTGTGCGATGGCGTGCTGCACGACCGAGATCAACACCTGCTTGGCGGACTCACGTTCCCGGGCGTCACAGGCCATGATCGGCACGGACGGCGAGATCGTCAGCGCGTGCCGGACGTCCTCGATCTGGTGGTGCAGCAGCCGGTCGAAGCAGTTGATCGCCACGACGTACGGCAGCTTCCGGTTCTCGAAGAAGTCGATCGACGGGAACGCGTCGGCCAGCCGCCGCGTGTCGACCAGCACGACGGCGCCGATGGCACCGACCGCGAGGTCGTCCCACATGAACCAGAACCGGTGCTGGCCCGGCGTACCGAACACGTACAGCACCAGGTCCGAGTCCAGCGAAATCCGGCCGAAGTCCATGGCCACGGTCGTCGTCGACTTGTTCGGGGTTGCCGAATTGTCGTCGACGCCGGTACTGGCCTCGGTCATCATGGCCTCGGTGGTCAGCGGATCGATCTCCGAAACCGCTCCGACCAGCGTGGTCTTCCCCGAGCCGAATCCGCCAGCGACCACGATCTTGGCCGACGAAGTCGGTCCGGTCACCTGCGGCGCATTCGCGTCGGAGTCAAATTCTCCGAAGCCCACTGAGCACCCTCTCCATGAACTCGATACTCGGCCGGTCACCCACGTTCTGGCTGGCGGTGTGCACCAGGACCAGACCGAGGCCGGCCACGTCTCCGATCAGCACCCGGACCACGCCGAGCGGCAGGCGCAGCAGCGCCGCGACTTCGGCGACGGACCGGGTGTCCAGGCAAAGGTCGCAGATCGACCGGTGTTCGGGGACGCGCACCCGGTCGAGCACACGTCCCTGTTCGCTGGTCGAGATCAACGCCTCGATGGCAAGGTCGTACGTCGGCTTGGTCCGTCCCCGCGTGCGGAAGTACGGCCGGACCAGGCCGGAGGATTCGACGTCGGTGGTGTACTGCTCGTCGACGTACTCGTTCTGCGCCTGCTGCGGCAATGCCGCGGCGAGCGGGTCGGCGGCGGCCGCCGCCGCCCGGCGCTCCTCCTCCTTGTCGAAGGAGAACTTGGCGAACTCTCCCGAGTCGTAGAGCGGACCGCTGCCACCACCGAACAGTTCCGCCCCGGGGCCGCCGAGGAGGCGTTCCCGGTAGTCCGAAACGCTGAAATCGGCGGGTCCCTGACCCGCGTTCGAATCGGTCAGCCAGCGGGAGGCCTCGTCCGGGGACACGGGGTCGCTGTCCGACCCCTGTGTCCGCCGCGATCGCCATTCGCGGTCGACCCGGTCCCGGAAGGACGTCCAGTCCTCCCGGCCGTCGTCACGTTCCGACCACCCGCCGGAGAAGTCGTCACCGAGCCGGCCATCGCCCCTCAAGCGCCCGTCGTCCACGGCATTCTCCTCGGTTCCCGGTCGCTCAGCGGCGGACCGACGCGCCCTGCAGCTGCGCGCGCATCTCCGGTGTCAGCTGTTGCCCCACCCGTTCCACCAGCAGGGTCATCTCGTAGACGACCAGGCCGATGTCGCTCTCCGGCGAGCCGAGGACCGCCAGGCAGGACCCGTCGGACACCGACATCAGGAAGAGGAAGCCGTTGGCCATCTCGACCACCGTCTGCGCGACCGTGCCGCCTTCGAACACCTTCGCCGCACCGCGGGCGAGGCTCGTGAGCCCCGACGCGACGGCGGCCAGCTGATCGGCCCTGTCCTTGGGAAGTCCCTTCGAGGAGGCCAGCAGCAAACCGTCCGCCGACACCACCACGGCATGCGCCGCGCCCGGGACCCGGTGCACGAAATCCGTGATCAGCCAGGCAAAGCTGCTCGTGTGTCCTTTACCCTGCGCCTGGCCGCCAGGCTGCGCCGGACCACCCGGCTGCATCGCACCCGCCCGTGTCACTGTCACTCCTTACTGCTGTCATCGGCAGAGGTATCCCTGCCGGTCACCGGAACGCCGTTGTCATCCAGCGCATCGAGCGGGCGTTCCTTCAACGCGTGCCGTCCCGACGTGTAGCCCTTCTGGAAGCTTGCCATCCGACTCCGCGCCGCCGTCGCCGAGCGGGCGATCGCGCCCGTTCCCGGCATTCCGGAGGTCTTGTCGGCGAACGAGTCTTCCTTCTTCGGCTCGTTCCCGCCGATCGAGCCGGGGACGAGGTACTGGTTCGGCACCCGTTTGGGCAGGCCCGCCGGGGTGATCTCGTCATTCCGGTCTTCGTACAGGACCTGCGCCGCCTGCCAGCCGTCGTCCGACGCGCTGCGCCAGCCATTGTCCTGGAGCACCGTCTCCGGCGGAACACTGCGCGGGGTCCGAGTGGGCAATGCCTCTTCGGCCGTGTCCTCGGCGGCGGGTTCCGCCGGCTCGGCGCCACCGTTGGGGGTCCGCACGGGCAGGCCGGACTCGACCGGCTCGGTGTAGGTGGTCGGGCTGTCGCCTCCGGCCTCGTCGCCTTCGCTGAACCAGCGCGAGAGCACCGACTGGTAGATCGGCAGCCGCCGGGTCGGCACATCGTCTTCGAGCGCCGACTTGCCGGCGTCCGAGGACTCGGCGGGCTCCTCAGGCGTGTTCCGCGGCTCGACCGGGGTGTACTTCGGCTCCCGTTTCGGCAGCACCAGCGACGCGAACTGCGTCTCGGTACCGCTGGAGGCGCCGTCGCCGTTGGCCGGCGAGATGTCTTCGGCCGTCGGCCACGCCGGGGCCTCCTCCGCGGGTGTCGCGGGGCTGAGGAACGGCCCGGCCGCGTTCTTGCCCGCGACCAGGTCGTCGAGGCTGATCGGCTGGTCGAGCGGGACGAGCCCGCCCTGCTGCGCGACCGGTTGCGAAGCCGGGGGCTTCGACGGCGGCGGTGGGGTCATCTCCAGGCCGCGGTCGGAGGCGGGGACGTTCGGCAGCGAACTCGACATCTCGGACACCGACGGCATCGAAGGCATCGACGTCTCCGAGCGGTTCGCCGGCGGCGGGGTGTTGCGCACGCCGGGCCGCATCTGCGTGAGCAGCTCGGCGGGCACGACGACCCGCGCGATCACGCCGCCCTCGATGTCCTCGTTCTCGCGGAGCCGGACCTCGATGCCGTGGCGGCGCGCCAGGCGCGCGACCACGTACAGGCCCATCCGCCGGGTCACCGAGACGTCCAGGTCCGGCGGGTCGGCGAGCCGCTGGTTGACCTCGGCGAGCCGCTCCTCGGTCATGCCGACACCGTGGTCGGTGACCTGGATGGCGAGCGCCTTCTTGCGGGTGATCACCGCGCGGACGGTCACCTTCGTCTCCGGCTCGGAGAAGTAGGTGGCGTTGTCCAGCAGTTCCGCGAGCACGTGCACGAGGTCGTGGATCGTCAGGCCCTGGACGGCGACCTCGGGGACGATCCCGATCTCGATCCGGGCGTACTGCTCGATCTCGGAGACCGCGGCGCCGATGACGTCGGCGGCGGGCACCGGCTTGGGCACCGACTTCGCGAGACCGGCGCCCGAGAGCACCAGGAGGCTTTCACCGTTGCGGCGCAGCCGCGTGGCGAGGTGGTCGAGCTCGAACAGGCTGGCCAAGTGGTCCGGGTCCTGCTCGTCGGCCTCGAGCCGGTCGATGACGCCGAGCTGGCGTTCCACCAGCCGCTGCGACCGGCGGGACAGGTTCACGAAGATGCCGTTGACGTTCTCGCGCAGGAGGGCCTGTTCGGCGGCCATCTTGACGGCCTGTTCGTGGACGACGTCGAACGACCGCGCCACTTCACCGATCTCGTCACGCGAAGTGACGGGCACCGGCTCGACCGACCGCTTCGAGGCGTTGACCGGGTCCGGGTCGTCCAGGATCGCTTGCACGGTTTCCGGCAGCCGTGTGTAGGCGACGTCGAGCGCCGTCTTCCGCAGCACCCGCAGCGGGCGCAGCATCAGGCGGGCGATGACGAGCATCAGGACCAGCGCCGCGAGCAGGGCCAGCAGCACGATCGCGCCGCCGATCCAGGCCGAGTTGATCGCGTCGGTGGCCAGGCCGTCGGCCTGCGCCCGCAGCTGGCCGAGCAGATTGGTCTCGACCGCGCGCAGCTTGTCCAGCGCGACCCGGCTGTCGTTGCCGAGCGCGACGTTGTCGATCGACGGCGGTTCGTTCTGCTGGTGCAGCGAGAACGCCATCGTGGTGATCCGGCGGCGGTCGTCGACCTCGGGACCGGAGAAGGTGTCCGAGTAGAGCTGCCGCTGTTCGGGGCTGGCGTTGGCGATGAAGGCCGCCGTCGAGGCGTCGCCGCTCGCGACCGCCGAGCGGGCCTGGTCGAACAGGTCGCCGGGGAACCCGGAGCGGAAGGAGGCGATCAGCAGCGCCGCGTCACCGCGGGCGATGTACTCCTTGCTCTCACTGATGGCCTGCACGGTGACGCCGAGCCGGAGCACGTCGCGGTTGGCCACCGCGGTGGTCACCTCGCGGCCGAGCTGGACCAGCGAGTCGAGGATGCCGGAGTAGGCGATGAGGACCGGGGTGTCGCCCAGCAGCGAGGTGTTCATCGCTCCGCGCAGGGGGCGCAGGGCGTCGAGCCGCTGCAGACCACGCGCGTAGCGGTCCCTCGTGTCCTGGTCGTCCGGGTTGATCTGGTTCGCCGAGGCGCGCAGATCGTCGATGGCGCGGTCGACCTTGGCGATCTGCGCGTCGAGACCGTTCTGGCGCGACGCGTCCTGCGAGGCGATCTTGGCGACGGCCAGCGCGCGTTCGCTCTGCAGCTCGTGCACCACGAGGGTGATCTTGTCCGCGAACGCGACCTGGTCGGCCGTGTCCTGGAACCGGGCCGCCTCGCTGCTGTCGTCGATCACGCGCAAGGTGCCGAGCGCGAGCGCGGTCAGCGTCGGGATGATCAGGACGGCCGCGAGCTTCGATCGCAGGCGCCAGTTGCGCAGGCCCAGGAACGACCCGGCCTTCCCCCCAGGACCGTCTCCGGTTTCCCGCGCAGGGGTCCCTCCCACCCCCGCGGTGTCTTCGTTCGGCACCGCCGCACCACCATCATCTTCATTCGGGCCGGGAAAGCCCATTTTGGACATGCCGTTCTCGAGCTGGCCGTACTGCTGCTGTCTGGGTCGGTTGTCGGAGACCACTACCCGCACGCTCCCGTCATCCGGGAGGGACGCGCACGGCGTGAGTATCCACTCATCCGAATGAGGAAGTCTTCTTCGACGCGATCTCTCAAGTGCACTTGACCGAAACCCTGCTAGGTGCCATTGGTCTGTTCGGCCTAACCCGCCAGTGCGCGGGCGCGCACCAGTGAAGCACGGACGTGTTCACCGTGTTTGACACAGAGTGCCTTGCACCTCGGGAAAGGTCCAGAGCGTTCGGCCATCCAAGGCACTCTCTTTCACTACATCAGTGGTCCACACCTCACTACCGGTGCATGAGGGTAGCGAACGGGCGGCCCAGATGTAACCCTTCGGTCAAGACCTGCGAGTAGGCCCCGGACGGGTCTTGACCCGTTGACGCTCAATCGTCAACAAGTCCCCGCCTCGAACACGCCCAGTTGTGTTCACTTCTGACAAACAACCTGTTCGGGTGATCGTTACCGCTTGGGATCATAGGATGACCACCCATTGTGAGCACTGTGCGTGTTCTCTACAGTGGGCCCCGTGACTCGGCAAAGAGTCACTTCCGAATTCCACATCAGGCCACGTCATCACGTGTCCCTCCCCTGATCAGGAGCACCCCTTTGCTTGGCTCTGCATGCTCGAAGAAGGCCTTGAGCGTCAGCCTGGGTCGGCGTGGAGCCCTCGCTCTCGCGATGGCGGCCGTCGTTTCGGTATCGGTCAGCGGCTGCGGCCTGCTCGGCGGCGAGGATTCGTCGTCCTCCTCCGGCGGCTCCGGGAACCTCGAGAAGTCGAAGATCAAGATCGCGACGATGTCGACCATCGACACCGCGTCGCTGCGCCTGGCCCAGGACGGCGGGTACTTCAAAACGGAGGGCCTGGACGTCGAGCTGGTCGAAGCCGCGACCGGTCAGATCTCGCTGACCAAGCTCATCGGCGGCGAGGTCGACATCGCCTACGCCAGCTACACGCCGTTCTTCATCGCGATGAGCAAGGGTTCCGCCGACATCAAGCTGGTTTCCGACGCCTCGTCCGCCGGGCCGAAGAGCACCATGGTGGTCACCGTCCCGACGAGTTCCGTGAAGACCGTCAACGATCTGGCCGGCAAGAAGATCGGCATCTTCGCGCCGAACACCGTGTCCGACACCCTCACCAAGTCGGTGATGAAGGACCACGGTGTCGACTTCAGCAAGGTCCAGTGGGTGCCGGTCCCGCCGCCGAACATGGCGGCCGCGATCAAGAACGGCGACATCGACGCCGGCTTCCTCACCGAGCCGTTCATCACGCAGGCCGCGAAGCAGGCGGGCACCATCCCGATCGTCGACACGGCCACCGGGGCGACGCAGGACTTCCCCACCGCGGGCTACGGCGCTCTCGGCAAGTTCGTCTCGGAGAACCCGAAGACCGTGGCCGCCTTCCAGCGGGCCATGCAGAAGGCCACCCGCGACGCGGTGGACCGCTCCAAGATCGAGCCGCTGCTGGTCAAGTACGCCAAGATCGACCAGGACACCGCCGCGCTGACCACGCTGCTGACCTTCCAGTCCGCCCTGGACCCCCGCCGCATCCAGCGCGTCCCGGACCTGCTCCTGCAGATGGGCGCGATCCAGAGCAAGATCGACGTCGGCCCGATGATCGCGACGCAGCCCACGAGCTGATGACTCGCGGTTACTCCGAATCGCCCATCCACGCGAAATTCAGTCACTGAAAGTAATGATGTCCAAGCGGGTGATCAGGTGATCGGGCGAATGGCCTAAAATGATCACCCGCTCACGACACCCATTGTGAGCAGGTGGGCAAATCTCTAAGGTGACCGCGTGCCTGGCGAAATGAAGCCACGACACGGATGAAAAAACCCAACGGTGATTCATTGTTTCCGAGGAGCTGGCTTTGTTTCGAAACGCCATGAGCAGGACCGGTGCACGTAGAGGACGGGGTGCCGTCAGCGTCGCCCTGAGCGCGCTCATGCTGGCCACGTTGGGCGCCTGTGGCGCACTCGGCGGCGAGGACACGTCGAAGGCGTCGGGTGGCGAAGGCGGGCTGGAGAAGACGAAGATCAAGGTGGCCCTGCTGCCCGTGGTCGACCTCGCGCCGCTGCGGCTCGCGCAGGAAGGCGGCTACTTCAAGGCCGAAGGTCTCGAGGTCGAAGCGGTCGACGCGCCGAGTGGTCAGCAGGCGATGACCAAGATGATCGGTGGCGAGGTCGACATCGCCTTCTCCACCTACTTCCCGTTCTTCGTCGCGAAGAGCAAGGGCGCGGCCGACATCCGCCTCGTCGCCGACTCGGTTTCGGCCAGCCCCAAGAGCAACGCGGTCGTCACCGTGCCGACCTCCCCGGTCAAGACGATCAACGACCTCGCGGGCAAGAAGATCGCGATCACCGACAAGAACACCGCCTCCCACCTGCTCACCGTCTCGGTGATGAAGGACCACGGCGTCGACACCAGCAAGGTCCAGTGGGTGCCGATGGCGCTGCCGAACATCGCCGCGGCGCTCTCCTCGGGCCAGGTCGACGCGGGCTACCTGCCCGAGCCGTTCCTGACCCAGGCCTCGAAGGTCGTCGGCGCGACCCCGGTCGTCGACATCTCGACCGGCGCCACGCAGGACTTCCCCCTGGCGGGCTTCGGCGCGCTCGGCTCCTTCGTGGACAAGAACCCCAAGACGCTGGCCGCGTTCCAGCGCGCACTGGGCAAGGCCGTGCGCGACTCGGCCGACCGCTCCAAGATCGAACCCCTGGTCGTCAAGTACGCCAAGGTCGACGCGGAAACCGCCTCACTGCTCACGCTGCCGACGTTCGGGTCCACTTTGGACGCCCGTCGCCTGCAGCGAGTGCCGGACCTGCTGCTGCAGACCGGAGTGATCACGGCCAAGCTCGACGCCGCTCCGATGCTCGCCCCTCAAGCTGGATAAAGGTCAAGGTGCCACGACTTCTCCGTGCCCTGGCCGGTCTGGCCGGTTTCTTCCTCGTCTGGGAAGTGATCGTCCAGGCCGGCCTGGTCCGTAAAGAGTTCCTCCCCCCGCCGTCCGTCGTCCTCGTGACGATCTTCGAGCAGTTCGGCGAGACCCAGTTCGTCCGGGATCTGATCGCCACGTTCCTCGCGTGGGCGATCGCCCTGTTGATCGCGGTCGCCATCGCCGTGCCCGCCGGCCTGCTGCTGGGCAGCATCCCCGGGCTGCGCACCGCGACCGCGGTGGTCATCGAGTTCCTGCGGCCGATCCCCGCCGTCGCGCTGATCCCGCTGGTGCTCCTGCTGATCGGCGGCGGCCCCGAAGCGAAGATCACGCTGGCCGTGTACGCGTCGTTGTGGCCCATCATGTTCAACACGATCTACGCGCTCGGCGAGATCGACCCCGTCCTGCTGGAGACCGCGAAGGCCTGCGGTACGAGCAAGTTCCGGACGCTGACGTCGGTGGCGCTGCCGCATACCGCGCCGTTCGTGTTCACCGGGGTGCGGCTGTCCGCCAACATCGCGCTGATCGCGGTGGTCAGTACCGAGTTCCTGGCCGGCGCCAAACTCGGCATCGGCAACTTCATCATGCAGGCCAGCACCGGCTCGACCAGGTTCGACCTCGTGCTCGCCGGCACCGTGGTGGTCGGCGCGCTCGGCTTCCTCATCAACGGCGGGCTCGAGATGATCGGCAGGCGGGCGTTCCGCTGGAGCACGGTCGACCGGGAGGCGGTCTCGTGACGACCCTCACGCTGACCAGCCGCGTCGGCAGGCGCGTGGGCCGGGGTATCGGCATCCTCGTCCGCAACTGGCTGCTCTTCTTCGCCCTGATCGGGATCTGGGAACTCGCGGCCCGGCTCGGCGAGAGCCCGTTCTTCCCGCCGCCGACCGAGATCCTGGCCGCCTCGGCGAAACTGTGGTTCACCGGGCCCGCGTCGCAGCTGTTCCTGACCGACACCGTGTTCGACAACGTCCTCCCGAGCCTCGGCCGGACACTCGGCGGCTGGCTGCTGGCCGGCGCCTTCGGTGTCGCACTGGGTGTCCTCTTAGGACGGTCCAAGACCGGGATGGACTACGTCGGGCCGCTGTTCGCGTTCTTCCGCTCGGTGCCGCCGCCCGCGCTGATCCCGGTGTTCATCGTCCTTTTCGGACTGGGACCGGGCATGCAGACCGGATCGATCATCTTCGGCGCGATCTGGCCGGTGCTGCTCAACACCGTGGACGGTGTCCGGTCGGTGGACCAGGTGAAGATCGACACCGCGAAATCGTTCCGGACCCCCCGGTCGCACTGGGTGCGCTCGATCGTGCTGCCCGCCGCCGGGCCGAAGATCTTCGCCGGTCTGCGGCTGAGCCTGTCCATCTCCTTGCTGCTGATGGTGATCTCGGAACTGGTCGGCTCCTACAACGGCATCGGCCGGTCCCTGATGGACGCCCAGCAGGCGTTCGACTTCCCGCTCATGTGGTCGTGGCTCGTCCTGCTCGGCCTGCTCGGCTTCGGGTTCAACGCGGCCTTCCTCGCGGTGGAGCAGAGAGTGCTTCGCTGGCAGCCCACCCGCAACGGCCGTCTCTAGCTTTCGAAGGGTCAGCAAGATGTCAACCATGCTCGAAGTCTCCGGGCTGAACCACCGGTACGGCACGGGAGAAAAGGCGCACGTCGCGGTCAACGACCTGTCGTTCACCGTCGAAGCGGGACAGCTCGCGAGCATCGTCGGCCCGTCCGGCTGCGGCAAGTCGACGCTCCTGCGCTGTATCGCCGGGCTGATCAAGCCGACGTCCGGCCAGGTCAGCCTGCACGGTGACGACGTCTCCGGTGTGCCGGAGGACCTCGCCGTCGTGTTCCAGGACTACAGCCGCTCGCTGTTCCCGTGGCTCTCGGTCGCGAAGAACGTCGAGTTCCCCTTGCGGTGGCGCAACTTGAGCCGTACGGAGCGGCGCACGCGGGCCCAGGAGGCACTGGAGTCGGTCGGCCTGTCCGGGGTCGGCGCGAAGTTCCCGTGGCAGCTCTCGGGCGGTATGCAGCAGCGCGTGTCCATCGCGCGGGCGCTGGCCAGCCGTCCGGCCCTGCTGCTGATGGACGAGCCGTTCGCGTCCGTCGACGCGCAGACGCGGTTCGAGCTCGAAGACCTGACGCGGCGCGTGCAGCGCGAGAACGGGAGCACCGTCCTCGTCGTCACGCACGACATCGACGAGAGCGTCTACCTGTCGGACCGGGTGCTGGTGCTGTCGAAGTCGCCCGCGAAGATCGTCGCGGACCTGCCGGTCGGGCTGCCCGCGGAACGGGACCAGATCACCACGCGCGAGTCGGCGGAGTTCGTGACGCTGCGCGGCGAGGTCGCGCGGTTGCTGCACGGCGGTGCCCCTGAAGCCGTCACCGCTGCTTCCGACGCGGCAGAGTACGAGCTGGCGCAGCGGGAGGCGGCCGCCGACGCCTCCGAGGCCGAGGTGCGCGCCAAGAGCTGACGCTCAAGAGTCGACGCGCCGGGCCACGTCGGGCGACACGGCCGAGCAGGTGTTGCGAAAGCCACTTTCGCAACGTTGAAGGTTGCGAAAGTGGCTTTCGCAACGCTCCACACGGGACTCTCGACCCATGCGACGTACTGAAGGGCGCTTTCCCCCATCACATGCGGGGAAAGCGCCCTTCGGCTCTCTCAGTACAGCGTGCGCGGGTTCGCGTCGATGCGGACGTGCACCAGATGCGGCCGCTCGTCCGGCAGCGCGGCCTCCAGCACCGGCTTGAGCTCCTCGGCCTTCTCGACGACCGACGTCCGCAGCCCCAGGCTCTTGGCCAGCGCGGGGAAATCGATGCCGCCGAGATCGACGCCGGGCACCTTCTCGCCGCCCGCCGCCTCGCCGAGGATCCGCACGGCGGCGTACTGCGAGTTGTCGAAGATCACGAACGTCACCGGCAGGTTGTGCTGCGCCGCCGTCCACAGTGCCTGGACGCAGTACATGCTCGACCCGTCGCCGAGGATCGCGACGACCTTGCGGTCCGGGCGCGCCAGCGCGGCGCCGACGGCGGCCGGGAGGCCATAGCCGAGGGTGCCGCTGGCGACGGTGAGGAAGCCGGTGTCGGTGGACTTGATCGGCAGGTGGTCGTGCAGATCGTTGCGGTGGCTCGGCGTCTCTTCGACGACGATCGCGTCGTCCGGCAGGACCTCCGAGATCACGGAGTAGGCGTAGGCCGGGGTGATCGGCGTGACCGCGGCGGGCGTTTCCAGCCTGGTGCGGGATTTCGGCGCTTCCCGCGGTGCGGCGCGGTCCAGCAGCGCGCGGATGGCGAGCTTCGGCGTCGCGCGGATGCCGGTGCCTTCCGCGGCCCTGGCGAGGATCTGTTCGTCGTCGCTGACCAGGAACAGCGGCGGCAGCGCGGTTTCCGACTCGCCCCGGTACACGTGGTAGGTGAACGCCGGGGCGCCGATGACCACCACGAGATCGTGGTCCGCCAGCGCGCTCGCCAGCGCTTTCCGTTCCGGCTGCAGGAATCCGAAGAACTGCGGGTGGTCCTCGGGGAAGGAGCAGCGTGCCCCCATCGGCGGCGCCCAGACCCCGGCGCCGACCTTCTCGGCCAGCTCGACGACGTCCGGCACGGCGCCTTCCCCGTCGATACCGGGGCCGACCACGATCGCCGGGCGTTCGGCGGCGTCCAAGGCGGACACCAGTTCGTCCAAAGCGGACGGATCGGGCGCGAATCCCCGGATCTGGGGCCGCGAAACGATCGGCTTCGTGGTCTCGACGTCCCAGTCGTCCACCGGCACCGAGACGAACACCGGACCCATGGGCGCCTGCGTCGCGATGTGGTACGCCCGCGCCAGCGCCGCCGGGACGTCTTCGGCCCTGGCGGGCTCGCAGCTCCACTTCACGTACGGCTTGGGGAAGTTCGCCGCCTCGACGGCACCGAGGAACGGATCGTCCGGCAGCAGCGACCTGGTCTGCTGACCGGCCAGGATGATCAGCGGGGCGTTGTTGCGGTACGCGGTGAAGATATGCCCGAGCGCGTGGCCGACCCCGCCCGCGGAGTGGAGGTTCACCAGCGCCGCCTGCCTGCTCGCGCGGGCGTACCCGTCGGCCATCGCGACGACGGACGCCTCGTGGAGCGCGAGCACGTAGGTGAAGTCGTCGGGCCATTCCGTGAGGAAGGCGATCTCGGTCGTGCCGGGATTGCCGAAAACGGTGGTCAGGCCCAGATCGCGCAGCAGTTCCCTGGTCGCGTCACGTACGGTGCGGGTAGCCATGGCCACACGCTATCTGGTCGGTACCGGATAGTTGAAGATGCAACCTCGGATCACCGTGTGTGGTCTGGACCTGACCCGGCGCTTACGGCAACTACCGCATTTAGTCCTCTGAATGCGGTGGAAGCCGGTGCGTGCGGTCTCGTTGATGAGGGATCTGGGACTTCGAACGTCCCAAATCCCTCAGCGACGGCGTCCTGATTGTTCCGAAGCTCGGGGCGGAGCCGCGCCCCGGGGAAGCCTGCCCCCGCATTTAGTCCTCTGGATGCGGTAGTTGCACACGCGGCCTACTCCTTGACCAGCGCCGCCCATTCGCGAACGGCGGCGACGTCCACATCGGACTCCCATCCGCCGGGCCGGACCGCGCTTCCGACGTGGAACGCGCCGACCCCGCCCGCTCGCAGCAGATGCACCTGCTGTGCCCGCAGGCCACCGCCCACCAGCAGCCGGGGCCCGTCGTCACGCCGGGCTAGCCGCTGCAGCACCGAAAGCCCGTGCGCGACGCCGTGCGGATGCCCGGCCGCGAGCACCGTGTCGCAGCCGAGGGCGGTCAGCTGGTCGTAGGCGCGCAGCGGGTCCCGCGCGCGGTCGATGGCGCGGTGGAAGGTCCACGGCAGTCCGTCGAGCTCCTTGACCAGCGTCTCGCAGGCTTCGACGTCGATTTCGCTTTCCAGGTCCAGGAAACCGAAGACGAACTCCCGCGCGCCGGCGTCGATCAGGCGCACCGTGTCCGCGCGCAGCCCGTCGAGGTCACCGGCGGCGAAGGACATGTTGTCGCGCAGCATGACCCGCACCGGGAGATCGGTGGCGCCAAGCACGTCGCGCAGCGTCTCGACCGACGGCGTGAGACCGTCGCTGGCCATGTCGCTGACCAGTTCGAGGCGATCGGCCCCGCCCTCCTGCGCGCGCTCCGCGTCCGCCGCGGTCAGCGCGATCACTTCCAGCAGGCCGGTTTTCGAACTCATGGACCTTCCAATTCGCTTATACCGAGGGGTTGTCGTCACCCCTGGCGTGGCGACCGCGCCGGAATCCGCCTTGCAGGCTGGTCATCCGTTCACGGACCGCTTCGGGGGAAAGTGAGAGTATCGGCCTCTCCCCTCGCGGCTTCTCCGGCCTGTCGTCCTGCGACCGAGCCTCGGGAACGACGGCGGGCAGCACCGGCCAGGTCTCCTCCGCCCCGTCCTCCTGTTCCAGTTCGGCGGGCGTCGGCCAAGCCGGTTCCGGTTCCTTCGGCACCAGAGCCTTCGGCTCCAGCGGCTTCAGTGTCGGTTCGGTCGGCTCGTCCGGATCCGGCGCGGGTTCCTCGGGCACGGTGTTCTTGACCGGCTCGAACGAAGGCAAGGAAGGCGGGCCGGGCTCCGCGGGCGAAGGCCCTTCGCGCGGGCCACCGTGGTCGAACCACTGCGAAAGCACGCTCTGGTACTTGGGCATCCGCTCGGTCGGCGCGTCCACTTCGAGATGGTTGACGGCGTCGTCGTCCGAAGAGGGCCATTCCGGCGGGTTCTCACGCTCGACGACGGGAGCGCGCCGCAGCGGACCGGGGTCCAGCACCGGCGCGAACCGCGACTCCTCGGCGCTCGCCTCCGGCTCGGGCAGCGGCGGGACTTCCAGTGGCGGCTCGGGTTCCGGCTCCGGGACGACGACGGTGACGGGCACCGGCTCCGGAAGCGGCGCGGGCCGGGGCGCTTCGACGATGAGCTCGGCGGGCACGACGACCACCGCGGTGATCCCGCCACCGTCGGCGGACCGGAGCCGGACGTCGATCCGGTGCCGGATCGCCAGCGTCGCCACCACGAACAGACCCATCCGCCGGGAGACCTCGACGTCGACGTCCGGCGGGTTCGCCAGCCGCGCGTTGGTCCGGTCGATCTCGGCCTGCGGCATCCCGGCGCCGTGGTCGGTGATCTCGATCTGCCATTCCCCGCGGTCGGTCTCGTGCCCTTCGACCTGCACCATCGTGCTCTGATCCGAATAGCGGGTCGCGTTCTCCAGCAGCTCGGAGACCACGTGCACGAGATCGTTGACGGCCTCGCCGCGCACCGCGATCCGCGGCGCCGGGCCGAGTTCGATCCGCTGGTAGTGCTCGACCTCCGAGAGCGCCGCGCCGACGATCTCGTCGGCGACGACGGCGCCACCGTCCTCACGGACGACGTCGGTTCCGGACAGCACCAGCAGGTTCTCGCTGTTGCGGCGCATCCGGGTCGCGAGGTGGTCGAGTTCGAAGAGCCCGGCGAGCGTGTCGGGATCCTGTTCGTCGGCCTCCATGCGGTCCAGCACGGACAGTTGCCGTTCGACCAGATCCTGGCTCCGCTGCGACAGGTTCACGAACATCGCGTTGATGTTCTCCCGCAGCATCGCCTGTTCCCCGGCGAGCCGGACAGCCTCGCCGTGCACCGCGTCGAACGCGCGCGCCACCTGCCCGAGTTCCTCGCGGCTGAACACCGGGACCGGGGCGACGGCCAAGCGCCGCCGCAGGTTCTCCGGCTGCGGCTCGGGGTCGCTCAGCAGTCCTTCGACGGCCGCCGGCAGCTGGTGTTCGGCGACGTGGAGCGCGCTGCGGCGCAGGATCCTCAGCGGCCGCAACAACGAACGCGCGATGATCACCGAGAGCACCCCGGCGACGACCAGCACGGCGAGCACGATGCCGCCGTCCCAGATCGCGGACGTCCTCGCCTGTGCCGCGAGGGCGTCGGTGCGTTCCTGAAGCTGGACGAGCAGCGCCTGCTGCACCTGGTGGGCCAGATTCACCGTGTACGTGGCCGACGTGTCCCACTGGTTCGGGTCCAGCCCGCCGAGCCCTTGGTCGTTCTCCGCTCGGATGAGCGCCGATTCGACCATGTCGTTGCCGATGTCGACGATCAGGCCGATGACCGTGTCGTCGTACATCCGCTGCTGTTCCGGGGTCGCGAACGTGCGGTAGTCGTTGCGGGCGGCGGCGAGTTCGGCCTCCGCGCCGAGCAGCGCGCGGGTCCGGTCCCGGTTGAGGCCGCCCTCCGCGAGCGCGGCCGCCATGATCGCGCGTTTGACCGACATCTGGTCCTTGACCCGCGCGAGCGCGTTGCCCGCGAGGCGGAGCTTCCCCAGATCCGGGTCGGAGACGTCGGCGGCGGTGGAATCGCTGATGTCGAGCAGCCCGGAGATCAGGTCGCTGTAGGACCGCAGCACCGCGTCGGCGGGAAAAGCGGAGTGTTCCGCGGAAAACCGGAGCCCGGTCAGCACACGCAACCGGTCGCTGGTCTGCTGCAGGCTGGTCGCGGTGTTGTCGCCGAGCCTGCTCTTGCTCTCGCCGAGCGTGCGGTCGAACGTGCCGATGGCCTCGTCGACGCGCTTGCGCTGCTCGGTCAATTCGGAAAGGTCGCCCTTGCGATCGCCGGCGACGAACCGGACGGTGAGGTCTCGTTCGCGCTGGAGCTGGTGCACGGCCTCGGCGACGGTGCTGTCGACGCGGCCGCGGGTGGCGAATTCGGCCAGCTGCCGCGCGTCCCGCAGATCGGAGTTGACCCGGAGCCCGACGAGGGCGACCACCGCGAGCGCGGGAATCAGGAGTACCACGAAGAGTTTGGTACGCAGGTGCCAGTTCCGCAGCCGCCAGGGGCCGCCGACACGAGGATGCCGTTCCGCCGCGTCGCCCCCACGGGGACGCTTGTCGCGACGGGCCACCTGGTTTCCTTTTCCCACCACGGGACCCTTTCCCATGGCTGACATCGGGGACGAGAGCCCGAACCTACTGTAGAGTAACAAGATTCGAGAACGATCGAAAGCCGCGCCATCCGGCGCCTCCCGCAGGCGATCGTATGGGGCGCGGACCATACGATCCAGAAGGAGGAGCACATTCTCTCGGTAGGTGAGCGGTGACGAAGATGCACGTCTTGGCGATTCCGCTGGTAGCGGCACTGCTGGCGACCGCCGGTTGCGGAGTGTTTTCCGGTGGTGACGCAAGTACCGACGCGCCACTCGAACGGACGGAACTGCGCGTCGGCGTCGGCAGCCCCATCGACACCGCGCCGTTGCGGGTCGCCGTCGCCGAGGGGAAGTTCACCGCGGCCGGCCTTGCCGTGACCCTCGTCGAAGTTCCCGCCGACCAGGCGATCGGCAAGCTCTCCGCGGGCGAGGTCGACCTGGCGTTCGCCAGCGACGTGTCGATCTTCCGCGCCGCCGCGGCCGGGACGGCGCTCCAGTTGCAGGGCGAGGCGTACACCGCGGGCCGCAACACCATGGCGCTCGTCACACTTCCCGGCTCCGACTACACCGAGCCGACGCTGAAGAAGTCGCCGAAGATCGCGGTGAACATGCTCGACGACGTCGGTGTGCTGGCGGCCCGGTCGGTACTGGCGACCGCGGGCGTCGACGTGAACCGGATCCAGTTCAAGCAGCACCCGTTCGACCGGATGCCCCAGGCGTTGCAGGCGGGCGAGGTCGACGCCGCGTGGATGGTCGAGCCATACATCACCCGGGCCGAGAAGGAGCTCGGAGCGAGCATCCTCGCCGACGGCGCCCGCGGCGCGACACTCGACTTCCCGATGTCGTCCTACGTTTCGACGGGAGCCTTCGGGCAGGCCAACGCCCGCACGCTCGCGGTCTTCCGCAAGGTGCTCGGCGAAGCGCAGGTGCGGGCCGCCGATCCCGCTGTCGTCCGCGACGCGCTGCCGTCGTTCTCCGACATCGACCGGACGACGGCGTCGCTGATCTCGCTCGGGACTTACCCGGTGTCCCTCAACGGCATCCGGCTGCAACGCGTGGCCGACCTGATGCACAACTCCGGCATGCTCGGCGCGCGGCTCGACGTGCAGTCGATGGTGGCGCGGCCCTGACTAGATGTTCTCCCCGGTCGGCCTCAGGCACACGGTGCGCACGGGCGGCCCGGTGTAGCGCAGTTCGGTGTCGTCCGGCAGGCAGACGGCCTCCGATCCCCGCATCACCGTCGCGCGCGCCTCAGCACTGATGTCACTGCAGCGGACCTTCGCGATCCGCGTCTCGTGCACGACGTCGCGCAGGCAATCCCCGCTCTCGACGTTCAGCGCGAGACAGAGCGTCTTTTCCACCCTCTTGCTCGACGAACCCCCGTACAGCTCGAACTGGACGTAGTCGGCGCTACGGCAGTCCGACGAGCCCGACCGCACCTCGTCGATGCGGAAGGTCGCCCGGTTCGACGAGCAGCTGGCCGTCGTGTAGCTCTGGTTGCCGCCCGCCTCGTCGGTCAGGTACAGGCATTTGCCCGCCTCGACCTTGGTGAACCCGCTCGACCGCGAGACGGCGAACGCGAACAGGCTCCCGAGGCCCAGCGCGACGACGACGCCCAGCACGATCGAGGCCTTGGCCAGCACGCTCAGCGGCGGCGGCTTGGGGAACGGTGTCGGCGGTACCGCCTCCGGCATCGACGGCAGCGGCGCGGGCGCGTTGAACGGGTCGTACTCGGGCATCCCGCCGGTCGGTGTAGTCGTCAAGGTCCCCTCCAGTCACCTTCCGCACATCCTTCCACCAGCGGTGCCGCGGCGGGAGCCGGTGTGGCCGGAACGTATAAAGGAGGATGTGACCGATGGCCCGCTGATCGTCCAATCCGACAAGACCGTCCTGCTCGAGGTCGACAACAGCCAGGCCGACGACGCGCGGATCGCCATCGCGCCGTTCGCCGAACTGGAACGCGCGCCCGAGCACGTCCACACCTACCGGATCACGCCACTGGCGCTGTGGAACGCCCGCGCGGCTGGCCACGACGCCGAACAGGTCGTCGATGCGCTGACGACGTACTCGCGCTTCCCCGTCCCCCAGCCGCTGCTCATCGACATCGTGGACACGATGGGCCGGTTCGGGCGGTTGCAGATCGCGAACCACCCGGCGCACGGCCTGGTGATGTCGACCATCGACCGCGCGGTGCTGGAGGAGATCCTCCGGCACAAGAAGATCAGCCCGATGCTGGGCGCGCGGATCGACGAGGACACCGTCATCGTGCACCCGTCCGAGCGCGGGCGGCTCAAGCAGGCGCTGCTGAAGGTCGGCTGGCCCGCGGAAGACCTCGCCGGTTACGTCGACGGCGAGGCGCACCCGATCGATCTCGCCGAGGTCGACTGGGAACTGCGCGACTACCAGCGCAAGGCCGCCGAGGCGTTCTGGGCGGGCGGGTCCGGTGTCGTCGTGCTGCCGTGCGGCGCGGGCAAGACGCTGGTCGGCGCCGCGGCCATGGCGCACGCGAAGGCGACCACGCTGATCCTGGTGACGAACACCGTCGCCGGACGGCAGTGGAAGCGGGAGCTGGTCGCGCGGACCTCGCTCACCGAGGAGGAGATCGGCGAATACTCCGGGGAGAAGAAGGAGATCCGGCCGGTCACCATCGCGACGTACCAGGTGGTCACGCGCAAGACCAAGGGCGAGTACAAGCACCTGGACCTGTTCGACTCGCGGGACTGGGGCCTGGTCGTCTACGACGAGGTCCACCTGCTGCCCGCGCCGGTGTTCCGGATGACCGCGGACCTGCAGTCGCGGCGGCGGCTCGGGCTGACCGCGACCCTGGTGCGCGAGGACGGGCGGGAGGGCGACGTGTTCTCCCTGATCGGCCCGAAGCGATACGACGTCCCGTGGCGCGACATCGAGGCGCAGGGCTGGATCGCGCCGGCGGAATGCACCGAGGTCCGGGTGACGCTGACCGACGCCGAGCGGCTCGCGTACGCGACGGCCGAGGCCGAAGAGCGGTACAAGCTGGCAGCGACCGCGGACACCAAGACCAAGGTGATCAAATCGCTGGTCGACCGGCATCCCGGTGAGCCGACCCTGGTCATCGGGGCCTACCTCGACCAGCTGGAGATGATCGGCGACGAACTCGACGCACCGGTGATCCAGGGCGCGACACGGAACAAGGAACGCGAGGAACTGTTCGACGCGTTCCGGCGCGGTGAGATCAGGACGCTGGTCGTTTCGAAGGTCGCGAACTTCTCGATCGACCTGCCGGAGGCTTCGGTCGCGATCCAGATCTCCGGGACGTTCGGCTCGCGACAGGAAGAGGCGCAGCGGCTCGGACGGCTGCTGCGGCCCAAGGGCGACGGGCGGCAGGCGCATTTCTACTCGGTCGTCTCGCGGGACACCGTCGACACGGAGTACGCGGCGCACCGGCAGCGGTTCCTGGCGGAACAGGGGTACGCGTACCGGATCGTGGACGCGGACGACCTGTTGCGCCCCATGTAGGGGCCGCTTCTTCGGTACTGCCCAAGTACGTGAAGGCCCCCTTCACTGCGTCTAGCGCGGTGAAGGGGGCCTTCATGTACTTCAGTCGGGATCGGGCCCGCTGGGAGCCCTTCAGCACGTCCGATCGCCGCCTGAACTGCGAAAAGAGAGCAAGGGACCTTTGCTACCACTCGCGGTCCTGGTGCCCTTGTGACTCCAGAGACACATGGGGCACCACCGCGAGATCCCGCAAACGGGGTATCGAAAACTGTCGGTGCTTCGAACTAGTGTTCGGGTAGAGTCGACCGAACACCAGTTCGAGGGGAAGCCGATGACGATCGCACCGTTCCGTCCGGGTACGCCGCCCGTCCAGACCCTGCCGCCCGGCCGGTGGCACGGCCGGATCTGGGTTTCGGACCTGCCATTGGCCAGGCCGGAGCGCTACACCGGCTGCGTCGCCGAGTTCGATCGCTCCGGTCTGTGGCCGGTGCTGATCCCGCACGACCAGCGCTTCGCCGCCAACGGCGAGGACTGGATCGACGACCGCGGCAGGCTCGCCCCCGCCGACCACCGGATCGCCACGGTGGATCCGGCCGAGGTGCTCGCCCGCTGGTGGGACACGTCGTGCTGCGACGGCGCCTGCCTGCGCCCGTTCGGCGCGAAGTTCCCCGGGCTCGCCCGCCGTCCATCGCGCCGGGCGGATCCGCTGGCCGAGGCGGGCAACACCGGGTCGATCCTGGCCGCGCGCGGGCCGCATCGGCTGGCCCTGGTGCAGACGGAGCGGCCCGCCGACATCCCGGCGATCCTCGGCTGGACGGGCATGATCAAGGCGACCGATCAGGTCCACGAGCTGTCCGCCGTCCTGCGCAGCTGGGAAGACCGTTTCGGCGCGACGCTCACGGTGCTGGGCTTCGACTCGATGGAGCTCTCGGTGGCCGCGCCACCGCGCACCCAGGGCCGCGCGCTCACCGTCGCCGCCGAGCACCGGGCGTTCTGCCTGCCCTCGTTCGCCGGTCAGCCGGGCAATCTCCGCGAGTTCGCCACCAGCCTGGTCCAGACCCGGAGGTGGCGGTTCTCGTGGGCGTGAGCGGGCGTTTATCCCGAGAAAGGAGGGGGAACCAGGGCGACACGGGAAGGCGGTGATCGACGTCGCGGAGCTGAGGATAGGCACTTCGGGCTGGCGCTACCCACCGTGGCGCGGGGACTTCTACCCCCGCGGCCTGGTGCAGCGGCGCGAGCTGGAATACCTGTCGTCCCGGATGAACTCGGCCGAGATCAACGGCTCGTTCTACTCGCTGCAGCGTCCCGAGCGGTATCGGTCCTGGGCCGAGGAGACGCCGGACGATTTCGTCTTCGCCGTCAAGGGCGGCCGCTTCATCACGCATATGAAGCAGCTGCGTGACGTCGAGACGCCGCTGGCGAACTTCTTCGCGTCCGGTGTGCTGGCGCTCGGCCGGAAACTGGGGCCGTTCCTCTGGCAGCTGCCGCCGCGGCTGGCGTTCGACGCCGAGCGCGTCGAGGCGTTCTTCAAGCTGTTGCCGCGCACCAGTGAAGCCGCCGCCAAGCTCGCGGGCAAGCACGACGACAAGCTGAAGTCCGAGCCGCATATCGATCCGAAGCCTCGCCGGAAGCTCCGGCACGCCGTCGAAGTACGGCATCCGAGCTTCGCCGGGCCCGAAAGCCTCGAACTGTTCCGGAAGCACGGCATCGCCCTCGTGGTCGCCGACACCGCGGGCAAGTTCCCGTTCGTCGACGAGATGACGAGCGACGAGTTCGCGTACGTCCGCCTGCACGGTGACGAGGAGCTGTACGTCAGCGGGTACAGCGACAAGGCCTTGAAGAAGTGGGCCCGGAAGATCGAGGCATGGGGCCGCGACACGTACGTCTACTTCGACAACGACGTCAAGGTCGAGGCGCCGAAGAACGCGATCACCCTCGCGAAACTGCTGGCTTGACCCGCGCACGCTGCACAGTCAGCGCCCAGTGAGCGGTGTCCTGTTGGATGACGTGTGCGGGCACGGGCGTACTCGCGTGCTGCGGCTGGGGGTCGGCACGCCGGGCGCCCGTGCCTCACTCCGCCTTGGCCGCTTCGCCGACGAGCGAGGCCAGCTTCGTCCGGACGTCCTCGGCGTCGGGATGCGAAAGCTCGGTCAGCACCCGGACCGAACGCAGCCAGCACTCCCTCGCCGACGGGGGATCACCGAGCCGCAGATGGATTCCGCCGAGCTGGGCCAGCACGTCGGCCGCCTCGTAGAGCTCGCCGTGGGCGAAGAACATCTCGACGGCGCGCCGCATACAGGCGATGCCCTCGTCGCCGCGGCCGAGCCCGACCAGAGCGGTCCCCTTGGTGTGCAGGGTGAAGCGGGCTTCGTCGGGGAGCGCGTGCGCCTCCAGCGCCAGGGCCTGATCGGCGAAGTCGAGTGCCTGCCGGAAGCGGCCCGCCTGGGTGCAGATGTCGCCGAGGGCCTGCAACGCGCTGGCCTCCATGCCGGCACCGACGCCGCTCTCCCGGATGAGCCGCAACGCCCGCGTCCCGTATTCCCAACCGGTTTCGGGGTCTTGGCTGGCCAGCGTGAGGTTGTAGAGGGCCCGCGCCTCGCCCTGCCGGTCCCCGACCTGCCGTTGCAGTTCGACGACCTGCTTCAGGTAGGCGATGCTGTCGTCGTACTGGCGGGCGACCCCGCAGGCCACGCCGAGCCCGCTGAGGATGGCGGCCTCGCCGGAGCGGTCCCCCAGGTCGCGGGCGGCGCGGAGCGCCACCCCGAACACCGAACGCCAGTCCTCCAGCCGCGCCCGCACGATGAAGTACGACTGCAGCAACCACGCCAGCTGCCAGCACTCCCGGTACCGCCGCTCCCGGTACGCGCCGTTCACCGCGGCGATGAGGTTCCCCGCCTCCTCGTCGAACCAGTCCAGCGCCTGCTCGTAGTGCCCGAACCTCAGGCCGTCACCGTCGAACCGCTCCGGCTCGACGAGCCGGTAGTGCCGCTCCGGACGCAGGAGCCTCGACGCGTTCAACGCCGAGGCCAGCGACGCGCGGAGCAGCCTGTCGAGCACGGCCGTCCGCGCTTCGGGCCCGTCGATCTTCGCCGAGAGCTCGGCCGCGTACGCGCGGATCAGGTCGTGGAACTGGTACCGGCCGGGCTTGGACCGCGCGATCAGGTGCGCGGACGCGAGTTTCGCCAGATCCTCGTGCGCTTCGTCGATGTCGACCCCGGCCACGGCCGCGGCCGCGGGCACGCTGAAGTCGCCGCCGGTGGGCAGGCCGAGCAGCCGCAGCAGCCGCGCGGCCCGCTCGTCGAGCGCGCGGTACGAGTACGAGAAGACGGCCCGGATGTTCGTCTCGTCGCCGTCGGCGAGATCGAACGAGCCCAGCCGGTCCTGTTCGGCTTCCAGCAGCCGGACGAACTCCCGCAGCCCGAGGTCCGGGAACTGCGCCGCCCGCACCGCGAGGATCCGGATGGCCAGGGGCAGCCCGCCGCAGTACCGGACGAACCGTTCGGTGGCCTCGGGATCCTCGGCGACCCGGTCCAGCCCGATCGTCGACGCGAGGAGGGCGATCGCGTCCTCGTCAGGCAGTTCCTCCAGCGCGACACGCCGCGCGCCGTGGGTCGCCACGAGCGCCCGCAACTGCCATCGGCTGGTCACCAGCACGAGGCAGCCGGGGCCGGGCAGCAACGGCCCGATCTGCTCGGTGCTCCCCACGTTGTCGAGCAGGATCAGCATCCGGCGGCCGGCGCTGTAGGTGCGCCAGGTGGCCGCGCGCCCGTCGACGTCGGCGGGGATCCGGTCGGCGGGGACGCCGACCGAGACGAGCATGGTTTCGAGCGCGGCGGCGGCTTCGACCGGCTCACCGGGGCCGTAGCCGCGCAGGTTGAGGTACACCTGCCCGCCGGGGAAGCGGTCTCCGACCTCGTGCGCGAAGTGGACGGCGAGGGTCGTCTTCCCGATACCGCCCATCCCCTCGATCGACGCGATGGACGTCGAGCGTTCGGTGTCCAGCGCCTCCGGGACGAGGCCGTGCAGCGCCTTGAGGTCGCGTTGACGGCCGGAGAACACCCGGAGATCGGCGGGGAGCTGCCGTGGGATCAACGGTTCGGCGCCGAGCCGGTACCGCGTCAGTCCGGAGTCCAATGTGGTCTCGACGGACTCTTCACCGGTCAGGATGGCCTGGTGCGCCCGCCGCAGCGACGCGCCGGGATCGAGGCCGAGTTCTTCGGCCAGCACCGCGCCGATCCGGCGGTAGACGTCCAGCGCCTCCGCCTGCCTGCCGGAGCGGTAGAGCGCGATCATCAACTGTTCGTGCAGCCGCTCCCGCAGCGGATGTTCACGGCACAACCTGGTCAGCTCGGGGACGACGGTGGCGTGCTCGCCGAGGGCGATGAGCGCGTCGGCCCACTGCTCGCGCACGCGCAACCGCTCTTCGCCCAACTGGTCGGCTTCGTCCCGAAGGAGCGCTTCGGAGTGGACGTTCTGCAACGCCGGGCCACGCCACTCGGCCAGCGCGGCGGCGAACCGGTCCGCCGCCCCGCGCAGGTCACCGTCCCGCGCGGCCTCCGTCCCGGCCGCGGCGAGTGACCGGAACCGGGCGAGGTCGAGCAGCTTCTCGTCGAGTTCGAGCAGGTAGCCGCCGCGTTCGGTGCGGATGGCGACCTCGTCGCCGAGCGCGCGCCGGACCCGCAGGACGTAGGTCTGCAGGGCACCTTTCGACCGCCGCTGGTCGTCCGGCCACAGCCAGCGGCCCAGTTCCTCGACCGGCACCACGGTGTTCGCGCGCAGCACCAGGCCTGCCAGCACGATGAGCGGCCTGCTGCCGCCCAAGGGCACCGGCAGCCCGTCCGCCGTGACCTCCGTGGGCCCCAGCACGCGAAAGTCGAGTGCCACGCCGCTCATTCTGACCGGAACCGAGCCGAACGGCACGTGATTCCCGCGGTGGCATGATCGGTGCCGATGGACGTCTACGCGATCCCCCTGCGCACGCGCTTCCGCGGCATCACCGTCCGTGAAGGACTGCTGATCCGCGGCGAAGCGGGCTGGGGCGAATTCTGCCCGTTCTCCGACTACTCCGACGCCGAGAGCGCGCCGTGGCTGGCGTCCGCACTGGAGGCGAGCGAACGCGGCTGGCCGTCGCCGGTGCGGGAAAGCGTCGAGGTGAACGCGACCGTCCCGGTGGTGTCCCCGGACGAGGCGTACGAACTCGTGTCCGCGTCGGGCTGCCGCACGGCGAAGGTGAAGGTCGCCGACCCCCGGGTGAGCCTCGCCGAGGATTGCGCCCGGGTGGAGGCGGTGCGGTCGGCGCTGGGCCCGCGCGGCGCGGTCCGTGTCGACGCGAACATGGCCTGGGACGTGGACACCGCGGTCAAGGCCATCGGTGAACTGGACCGCGCGGCCGGCGGGCTCGAATACGTCGAACAGCCGTGCCCGTCGATCGAGGAACTCGCCGGCGTCCGGCGCCGGGTCGGGGTGCGGATCGCCGCGGACGAATCCATCCGCCGGGCCGAAGACCCGCTCAAGGTGGCCGTGGCGGGGGCGGCCGACGTCGCCGTGCTGAAGGTCGCTCCGCTGGGCGGCGTCCGGCGTGCGCTGGAGGTCGCCGAAGCATGCGGGTTGCCGTGCGTGGTGTCGTCCGCCGTCGAGACGAGCGTCGGTCTCGCGGCCGGGCTGGCCCTCGCGGGCGCACTGCCCACTTTGGACTTCGCCTGCGGACTGGGCACGATGTCCTTGCTGACGGGGGATGTCTGCGGCGACTCACTGTCCCCTGTGGACGGTAGGCTGCCGGTGCCGCTTCAGGCTCCCACACCCGACCTGTTCGCCGCACACGCCGCCACCCCGGACGTCCGGGACGCCTGGGAAGCCCGCCTCACCCGCGTCCGCACCCACCTGCCGACGCCATGAACGCGTCGTTCCTCCCGGATTTCGCGAGGAACGACGCGTTCATGGGGGTTCAGCTACAGTGCTCGAAAGGCGATTCGTAGGTATTGGAACCCGCCGAGCCGCCCCACCGGACGCATTTCGCGCCGGCGGCCGCGCTCACCGGCCCCGCGTAGTACTCGAAGCTGCCGGAGTCGGTCTTCCTCGCCGAACCCTGGACCTCGAGGAAGGCGGAAACCGCGCTGCCCGTCCCGACCGAGGTGGCCTTGATGGTGGTGACGCAGTTGTTCCGGTTCGCGGAATTGTACAGCAGGTACGCGGTCGCGGCGCTGCCGAGCGCCTGCGAGTCGATCACCTTGTAGCCGTCGCCGCACACCTCGACGGCGTCGTACGGGTTGGGATTCCCGTTGCCGCCGCAGGTGTTCTTCGAGGTCACGTTGGCGTTGGGGTAGCCGAAGCGCACGCCGTTGAAGTACGCGGGCTTGATGTTGCTCGGCCACGACGAGTCGTTGGTGCGGACCTCGTAGTGCAGGTGCGGGCTGATGTTGTTGCCCGGCTTGGAGGTGTTGCCGACCTCGCCGATCTTCTGCCCCTGCGCGACCTGCGCGTTGAGCGCGACCGAGCGGACCTTCAGATGCGCGTAGTAGGTCGACCATCCCCCACCGTGGTCGATCTTCACCAGGTTGCCGAAACCGTTCTGCGACCCCTGGTGCGCCGAGATGACGACCTTGCCCGCCGCCGCCGCGACCACGGTGTCGCCCAGGTCCGCCCCCGCGGAGCCGCCGCGGTTGAAGTCGATCTCGTAGGCCCGGTGCGCGCTGCTGTTGTCGTTGTCGCCGTTCCACACCTGGTTGCAGGGGAACGGGAGCTGGAAGTTGGGACGCGGCCCGACGGCGGCTTCGGCCGACGTCGCGGTGATCGCCAGCCCGGCCATGCCCAGCAAGGCGGTCGCGGCCGCCGTGAGCACTCGTCTGATTCTCATCGGATGTCCTTTCTCGGCGTTTCGCGAGAAGCGTCCCGAAAGGGCGTACAAGCGAGATACAAACGACCACGAGCCCTCCCGGCCGAGGGGACCGGGAGGACTCGTGCCGCCTCCGCACCGGGACCGTCCGCGTCTTCCCCGCCCCGGTGCGGGTGCCTCAGCCGACCCGCTCGATGGTGGCGCGGCGGATCAGGAACTTGCCCGGCTCGCGGACCTGTTCGAAGGCCGCGTTGTTCAGCAGCGCGCAACTGCCCGAAACGCCGGTGACCTCGACGGTCGTGGACTTGTCGTTGTCCAGGTTCGTCACCTTCAGCTTGGTACCCGCCGGGAATTCGCTGCTGGACGCCGCGGGCGCGCCACCCTCGCCGGACAGCGTCACCGTGGAGCCCTGGCAGACGACTTCTCCTTCCCCCGCCGCCTGCTCGGCGGCCTCACCCGCCATGGTGTCCTCCTGCCCCTGCTTCCCGGCGCCGGCCTGGACGTCCTCGGTGCATCCCGCGGCCTCACGACGCTGCTGGATGAGGTCGACGACGGCCTGCCGGTTCGCGATCCGCGCCCCGGACTGCGCGTCCGGATCGGCCTGCTGGCCCGCGATGAAGTCGAGGTTGTTCCGCAGAGCGGTGTCCAGTCCCTGGCAGCTTTCCGCGGCCTGCCCGTCCGGAGTGCTGATCGCGAACATCGCCGCGGCGATGGCGGCCACGCCGAGAACGGACGCGATGCCGATCGTCGCACGCTTGCGGTGTTTCCCGGCACTGTTCATCATCGGTGCTTCCTCCGGTCTGGTTCCTCCTCACCCACAACCAGGGATACGGCCGGGTAACGGAAGTGGTTCAAACCGGTTTCAGCCGAGCCAGGGTTTCGCGATCCGCGCGTAGGTGCCGTCGTTCAGCGCGAGATGCAGCCACTGGTCGGCCCACTCCTTGAACACGACGTCACGCGGCATCAGGTACGCCTTCTCCGAGAAGGTGAACGGCTCGTCGGGATGCACCGCGCACAGCCGCGGGTTCTGCTTTGCCTGCCAACGGGTTTCGGTCGCGTCGGTGATCATCAGGTCGGCCCGGCCGGCCAGGATCTCGGCGAAGATCGTGTTGTTGTCCGGATGCCGCACGATGGTCGCGTGCTTGAGATTGGCGTCGGCGAACTGTTCGTTGGTACCGCCCGGATTCACGATCACCCGGACGCCCGGCTGGTCGATCTGCTCCAGGGTCTGGAACCGCTTTTCGTTCTCGCACAAGGTGATCGGGGTCTTTCCGTCACGAAGATAGGGAACGCCGTAGAATCCCTTCTTCGCGCGGTCCAACGTCACCGACACCCCGCCCATCGCCAGATCGCATTTCCGCCCGACGTCGTCGGCGATCGCCTTCCATGTGGTCTGGACCAGTTGGAGCCGGACGCCGAGCCGCTTCGCGAGGTCGCCCGCGAGGTCGATGTCGATCCCGCTCCACGCGCCCGCCGCGTCGCGATAGGTGAACGGGCGATAGTCGCCCGTCGAACACACGCGGATCTCGCCACGAGCCTGGACGACGTCGAGCCTGCTCCGCGCGTCATGACCTTCGGGCGCGGCGCCGGCCGTGCCGATTCCCAGCACGGTCAGCACCGCGACCCCGAACGTGAGTACTTTCGCCTTGATCGTCATCAAGGCATTTTCCACGCCCGGAGGTACGCCTGCACAAGCCAAGCGTCGACCCAGCCGGTGTCCGGTTCCTCCGGCAGCGGCGAGGCCCCGCGCACGAGTTCGACGAGACGGCTCTCGAGGGACTCGGCCGCTTCCAGGGCTTCCTCACGGGTTTTCTCGCCCTGTCTCAGATCGCGGAGCCAGCCGAGCCACGGTTCGGGGACCGGCAGCGTGATCCGCCCGGTCTCCAGCAGCTCGACGCCCTGGACGCCGAGGCGCACCATGTGCATGGCGAACTTCGTGTCGAAGCCGTACTTCTCGATCAGCTCCGGCCGCCCGGCCTTGCCCCGCAGCCCCAGCATCCGCTCGCGCTGTGCACGGAAGTAGCCGAGGAACCGCAGGCCCGCGCGACGCGAGACGATCCGGTGCGCGTTCTCGCGCAGTTCGGCACCGAGCTCGTCGATCGCCACGATCTCGGTCTCGGGCGCGAACAACGGCAGCAGGACGGTCGGATTCCCGTTGAGCGCGAGCCGCAGCCACTTGCGCAGCGAGTAGACGATCAGGTCGAGATCGCCGGGACCGGACCGGACGCCTTCGGGTTGCGTGCGGTAGACGTACTGCTCGAACCGCTTCAGGCCGATGACGTGGTCCGGCGGCTCGACGCAGATGCCGAGTTCGTCGCGGTCGTCCTGGCCGAGCACGGCGGTGCCGTGCAGACCGGAACCGACCTGGCACCGCAGGATGGTGCCCTGCTCGGCGATGGCGGCGAATTCGGGGCTGTCGTGTTTCGCCGGAGAAGTCGTACCAGCGCGGACGATCCCGGGGCATCCGGTTTTCCGGCCCCTCAGGGTCGGATTCCAGGGTCGGTTCGGGGCCGGTCCCTGATGTGCCGGGGGTCGTTCCGGAGCGAACATTGAGCCATGACGAACAGCGTGTACACCCCCCAGGCCACCAAGAAGCTCTACCGCAGCCGCACCGACAAGATGCTCGCGGGCGTCGCCGGCGGCTGGGCCGCCTACCTCGGCGTCGACGCCGCGATCCTGCGCATCGCCCTCGTGGCCGGCGTCTTCTTCACCGCCGGATTCGCCATCCCGCTCTACGCCGCCGCGTGGCTCCTGACTCCGGAACAGCCGGGCGAATCCTGACGGGACGGACGCCGCGCGCAGGGGGCGCGGCGTCCGAAGGGGCAGGGGGACGAGGAAAGGCCCGGGCATGGGGATGCCCGGGCCTTTCGCTTTCCGTATCACACGTGATTGAAGCCGTAACTCGCGTGCTTGAAGGCGTATCACGCGAGTTACGGCGCCAAGCACGCGAGTTACGTCCCCGAGCACGCGAGTTACGGCAACGGGGCAAAGGAAAAGCCCGGACGCGCGGGGCGCGTCCGGGCTTTCCGGTGGTGCTACAGGCTCGAACTCAGAAGTCCATGCCGCCCATGCCACCGGACGGGTCGGCGGGAGCGGCCGAGGCCTTCTCCGGCTTGTCCGCCACGACGGCTTCGGTGGTCAGGAACAGCGCCGCGATGGAAGCGGCGTTCTGGAGCGCGGAGCGGGTGACCTTCGTGGGGTCCGGCACGCCGGCGGCGAGCAGGTCCTCGTAGACACCGGTGGCGGCGTTGAGGCCGTGACCCTGCGGGAGGGACTTGACCTTCTCCGCCACGACGCCGCCCTCGAGGCCGGCGTTGATCGCGATCTGCTTGAGCGGCGCCTCGACGGCGACCTTGACGATGTTGGCACCAGTGGCCTCGTCGCCCTCGAGCTTCAGACCGGCGAAGGCGGCCTCGGCGGCCTGGATGAGAGCGACGCCACCACCGGCGACGATGCCCTCTTCGACGGCGGCCTTGGCGTTGCGCACCGCGTCCTCGATGCGGTGCTTACGCTCCTTCAGCTCGACCTCGGTGGCGGCACCGGCCTTGATGACGGCCACGCCGCCGGCCAGCTTCGCCAGCCGCTCCTGGAGCTTCTCGCGGTCGTAGTCCGAGTCCGAGTTGTCGATCTCGGCGCGGATCTGGTTGACGCGACCCTGGATCTGGTCGGCGTCGCCCGCACCCTCGACGATGGTGGTCTCGTCCTTGGTGATGACGGCCTTGCGCGCCTTGCCCAGCAGGGAAAGGTCCGCGTTCTCCAGCTTGAGGCCGACGTCCTCGGAGATGACCTGGCCACCGGTCAGGATCGCGATGTCCTGCAGGATCGCCTTGCGGCGGTCACCGAAGCCCGGGGCCTTGACGGCGACGGACTTGAAGGTGCCACGCATCTTGTTGACGATGAGGGTGGCCAGGGCCTCGCCCTCGACGTCCTCGGCGATGATCAGCAGCGGCTTGCCGGACTGGATGACCTTCTCCAGCAGCGGCAGGACGTCCTTGACGGTGGAGATCTTGGAGCCGAAGAGGAGGACGTACGGGTCCTCGAGCTCGGCTTCCTGACGCTCCGGGTCGGTCACGAAGTAACCGGAGATGTAGCCCTTGTCGAAGCGCATACCCTCGGTGAGCTCGAGCTCGAGGCCGAAGGTGTTGCTCTCCTCGACGGTGACGACGCCTTCCTTGCCGACCTTGTCCAGCGCCTCGGCGATGAGCTCACCGATGGTGCGGTCCGCGGCGGAGATCGACGCGGTGGCGGCGATCTGCTCCTTGGTCTCGATCTGGACGGCGGCCTTGTGCAGCTGCTCGGTGATGGCCTCGACGGCCGCCTCGATGCCGCGCTTCAGGCTGATGGGGTCGGCCCCGGCGGCGACGTTGCGCAGACCCTCGCGGACGAGAGCCTGGGCGAGCACGGTGGCGGTGGTGGTGCCGTCACCCGCGACGTCGTCGGTCTTCTTGGCAACTTCCTTGACGAGCTCGGCCCCGATCTTCTCCCACGGGTCCTCGAGCTCGATCTCCTTGGCGATGGAGACACCGTCGTTGGTGATCGTCGGCGCGCCCCACTTCTTTTCGAGCACGACGTTCCGGCCCCGCGGGCCGAGGGTCACCTTGACGGCTTCGGCGAGGGTGTTCAAGCCGCGCTCAAGACCGCGGCGGGCGTCCTCGTCGAACGCGATCAGTTTGGCCATTGCGGTGTGGTCCTCCGGTATTGGGCGCCGCCGCACGCCTACTACAGCGCGGCGGCAGGACTCTTCCTCGGCCAGGCTCGGTGCCCGCGACGGACGACCCACCCGATCAAGGGTGCGGCCTCACCGTCCCGACCTTCAGGCGAGCGATCGGTGACCGCTCTGCCTGGCACTCGACGGCGTCGAGTGCCAACGTCGTGTTTAGCACTCTCCAGGGGCGAGTGCAAGAACCGCAGGTCAGCGCGGTGGCGTGGCTGAGGGGACCACGCCCTCATCAGACGCGGCGAAGGACGCTTTCGCCACGTCTCATGCGGTGAAAGCGTCCTTCGGCCCCCGGCGTCAGCTGCTCGGCTTGATGGAGATGGACGAAGGCGGCGGCTTCAGCGACGAGCCCGGGGCCTGCGACTGGGAGCCGCCGGGGCCGACCGGGATGTTCGGCGCGGTGGTCTGCGGGCCGTTGCCGCCGCTCGAATCGCCGAAGATGAAGATCGCGGCGACGATCGCGCCCGCGACCACGAGGGCACCGACGATGATCCAGATCCACTTGGCGCCGCCGCCCTTCTTGGGCTGCTGCTGGAAACCGCCCTGCTGCTGGGGCGGGGGACCGTAACCGGGGGGCGGACCCTGCTGGAAGCCACCCTGCTGGAAACCGCCTTGCTGCGGCGGGGGGCCGTAACCCGGCGGCGGACCCTGCTGGAAACCGCCCTGCTGGTAGCCGCCCTGCTGTTGCGGCGGGGGGCCGTAGCCGGGCGGCGGCCCCTGCGGCGGGGGACCCTGCGGTCCCGGTCCCTGCTGGCCGTAGCCGGGCTGCTGTCCTCCGTACGGGTGCACGGGGCCCCCCTCTCCCTGTGGCGGCGTGTTCTGCCGTGGCGCCTGGTGCGGCGCGGTCTGCTGGACCGGCGCCGCGGCCCCGGGCGGGCCGGGAGGCTCGTTCGAAGTCGCGAGCGGACCGAGCGCGCGCCTGGCGGCCGCGATCATCTCAACACAGTTGGGGTAGCGCTCGGCGGGATTCTTCGCCATTCCCTTCCGGACGACCTCGTCGATGCCGGCGGGCAGGCCGACGATCCGCGAGATGGCCGGGGGCTCGCCGTTCAGATGCCCCTTGATGACCGTCTGCACGTCGCCCTTGAAGGGCGGGCTGCCGGTCAGGCAGGCGTAGAGGACGCAGGTGAGCGCGTACTGGTCGGTGCGGCCGTCGAGCGGCTCGCCGCGCAGGTGCTCGGGGGCCGCGTACGTGGGCGAGCCGAGGAAGTCGCCGCCGCGGGTCCGGTGCCCGGTGGCGCCGCGGCGGGTCAGGCCGAAGTCGGCGACGTAGACGTGCTCGCGCGAGGTCTCCTTGCTGGTGACCAGGACGTTCGCCGGTTTGACGTCGAGGTGCACGAGACCCCGGTTGTGCAGGGTGTCGAGCGCGTCGGCGACCTGGTCGAGCATGTTCAGCGCGCGGGCGGGCGCGATCGGGCCGCCCGAGATCAGGCCGGCGAGGTCGCCGCCGTCGACCATCCGCATGGCGATGTAGAGCATGCCTTCGAGCTCGCCGAAGTCGTACAAGGGCACGACGTTGGCATGGTCGATCGCGGACGTGTTCCGCGCCTCGTCGACGAAGCGTTCGCGGAACTCGGCGTCGGCCCCGAGGTGATCACCGATGACCTTCAGTGCCACCTTGCGTCCGAGCCGCACGTCCGTGGCCTTGTAGGTCACGCTCATGCCGCCCTTGCCGAGCACTCCGTCGATGCGGTAGTTGCCCAGCCGGCGACCGGTCAGGTCCCCCGACTCATCGCCTGTCACGCAGCGCAGCCTAACGCGCCAGTTCCGGAGGCCGCCGGGGGTCGGCCGAAGTCTTGCTACGAGACCTTGCGGACGTCCGCCGCCTGACTCCGCCCATCACGGCCGGACTGGACTTCGAATTCCACGCGATCACCCTCGTCGAGCGTCCGGAATCCGTCGGCCTGAATGGCCGAGTAGTGGACGAAGACATCGGGCCCTTCGGTGGATTCGATGAATCCGTAGCCCTTTTCCGAGTTGAACCACTTGACGGTGCCGACTGCCACGGCGCACTCCCTCAGCACAGGATCCGTCGGCCTTCTCTGCCCCGGCCGGCGGTTTCGAGTGCAGTTCACGCTACCCGAATTACCGGCGTCGGCAATGCTCAATTCGTCCGAAGGTCATCCGCGGGAAAGCCGCCTATTGCGCGCTTGCACGAGGACGCGTCCTGGTCCCGCGAAGTCCAGCGCGAGCCCTTCGCCGGTGCGGACCGACTGCGGGCCGGACTGGTCGATGGCGCGGAGACGGCACTGGACGGTGTCCGGGTAGGCCAGCAGGAACTCCGGCCGGACGGTGACGAGCTCGCCCGCGGTGAGTTCGAAGGCGTCGACCGGGCCCTGCGCGGCCAGTACGAGCGGGCCGGTTCCGCTGTAGTGCTCCAGGAAGCCGGAGTCGGCCCCGAAGAGCGTCTGCAGCGGCGCCCAGCCGGGATCGAGCCGGACGGTCGCCGGCCGGGCGAGGATCGCGTCCCGGCTCACGCACCAGCCCGCCCCGCCGGTGAATTCCAGCGGGTAGACGTCACCGGCCGCCAGCGGCGCGAAGTCGATCCAGCCGCCGCCCTCGGGCGCGTTGAACACCGACGGCGCGCCCTTGCCCGCCCGCGAACCGCCGCGGGAGGGAACGGTTTCGGTGATGCCGAAACTGCTGGCCAGCATGGTGTCCCCGGCGGCCTGGACGGCCTCGCCGGGGGACAACAGCACTCGTGCGACCCCGAAGTTCGGGGTGTGTCTCGTCTGGACTCGCATGCGCTCAGCGGGAGGGGACCTGGGCGATCACCCAGGCGGACAGCGCCGACGGGTTGCGGGTCTGGGTGAGCAGCTGGCCGGGCCCGGCGAAATCGAAGACGAGGCCTTCACCGCTTTTCATCGACTGGATGACGCCGGTGGCGACCTTGCGGATCTGGTACTGCAGGGTGTCGGCGAACGCGACGACGTGCCCGGTGTCGATGGTGATCACCTCGCCCTGCTGCAGGGTCACCGTCTCCAGCGCGCCGTAGCAGGCCACGACGAGCGGGCCCTGTCCCGTCGCGTGCGTCAGGAAGCCGCCCTCGCCGCCGACGAGGTTCTTGAGCCCGCCCCATTTGGTCTCGGTCTGCACGCCGTGCGACGACGCGAGCCACGAGCCGCGGGTGACGCACCAGCCGGTGCGGCCGTCGAGGTTGATGATCTGCATGTCGCCCGGCAGGTTCGCGGCGACGTCGACCCAGCCGCCGTTCTGCGGGGCGGTGTAGGTGGAGATGAAGAACGACTCGCCGGAGAGGAAGGCGCGGCCGAGGCCCTTCATGATGCCGCCCTGCGCCTGGGACTGGACCTGCACGCCGTAGCTCGTCGCCATCATCGCGCCCGACTCGACCTGCGCCGGCTCACCCGGGGCGAGCATGAGCCTCGCCACCGCGAACGAGGGCTGGTGACGGATCTGAACCTGCATGTCTTCTTCTCCCCGGTGGTGGTTGTGACGCGCAGAGTCTTGCATGCGGGCCACGAGGCGGGAGGATGGTCGGCGTGATCTCCGTCGAAGCCCACCGTGAGACCGTCACCGGCCTGCTCGGAAACGCCCCCGTCATCCGCCTTCCGCTCGCCTCCGCCGCCGGGCTCGTCCTGGCCGAGGACGTGCGCGCGGGGGTCTCGCTGCCGCCGTTCGACAACTCGGCGATGGACGGTTACGCCGTCCGCGCCGAAGACACAGCGACGGCGCCGGTGACGCTGCCGGTCGCCGAAGACATCCCCGCGGGCCGGGTCGACATCACGAAGCTGGAGCCGGGCACCGCGCACCGGATCATGACCGGCGCCCCGATGCCGCCCGGCGCCGACTCGGTGGTGATGGTGGAGCACACGGAGAGCGACACGGCCGGTGTGACGGACGTCCGGATTCTCCGGACAGCCGTCCCGGGCGCGCATATCCGGCGCCGGGGCGAAGACGTCGTCGAGGGCACGGTGGCGCTTTCGGCCGGGACCGTGCTCGGCCCGGCGCAACTGGGCCTCGCGGCGGCCGTCGGGCTCGCCGAGGTTCCCGTGTACCGGCCGCTGAAGGTGCTCGTGGTGTCCACCGGAACCGAACTCGTCGACGCGCCGGAGCCGTTGCGGCACGGGCAGATCTACGAGTCGAACAGCATCATGCTGGCGTCGGCGATCCGCGCGCTCGGCTGCGAGGCCGAGGTCGTGCGCAGTGTGGTCGACGACGTGGAGGAGTTCCGCTCGGTGATCGAGCCGCGGCTGGCGGACGCGGATCTGCTGGTGACCTCGGGCGGGGTCAGCGCGGGCGCGTACGAAGTGGTCAAGGACGCGCTGACCGGACAGGGCGTGGAGTTCCGGAAGGTCGCGATGCAGCCGGGCGGGCCGCAAGGCTGCGGACGCTGGAACGGCGTGCCGGTGGTGACGCTGCCGGGCAATCCGGTGAGCGTGCTCGTCTCCTTCGAAGCGTTCCTGCGGCCGGCGCTGCTGGCGGCGATGGGGCACGCGGGCGTCGACCGGCAGCAGGTGCGGGCCCGGCTGACCGAGGCGATGACCTCCCCCGCCGGACGGCGCCAGTTCCGGCGGGGCTTCTACACGCATTCCGAAGGCGAGGTCACCGGGATCGTCGGCCCGCGCGGCGGACCGGGGTCGCATCTGCTGGCGTCGTTCACGCAGGCGAACTGCCTGATCGTGCTGCCGGAGGACGTGGACTCGGTCGAGCAGGGCGACGAGGTGACCGTCCTCCTGCTCTGACCTGCGTTTAGCGGGCTAATCGCGATCCGTGGGGAAGTCGCGGCACCGGCCGATCGGCGTGAACAGCAGCGCGAAGACGGCGACGACCTCCAGCCCGGCCATCAGGCCCAGCGTCTGCCGTACGCCGGCGGTCTCGCCGAGGATCCCGCCGAGCAGGCCGCCCAGCGCGATCGCGCCGAAGCTGAGCACGGACATGCTGGCGGTGACCCGGCCGAACATCGCCGCCGGGACGTACCGCTGCTTGAAGGTGGCGTTGAGGACGTTCGAACCGACGACGCCGGCGCTGAGCGAGAACCCGGCGGCGACGAAGAACGCGAGCCCCCAGCCGCCCCGCGCAAGCGGGCCGAGCAGCATCATCAGCGCCCCGAAGGCCTCGCAGAGCACGAAGGCACGGGCGGTGCCGATCCGCGCGGCGAGTTTGCCCGACAGCGCGGCGCCGAGGACGCCGCCCGCGCCGACGAGCGCGAGCACGAGGCCGGTGGCGCCCGCTCCTACGCCGAGGTCGCGGACGAGGAAGACGACCTCGATCGACTGGTAGCCCATGAGCGCGACGTTCGAGATCGCGCCGAAGACCGCCAGGACACGCAGATACGGGTCGCGGACGACGAAAGCGAGGCCGTCGCGGATCTCGTCCCGCAGCCGTGACCGCGTCTTCGCCGGACGCGCCGGCTCCCGGTGACGGATGGATCGCAGGCACAGTGCGGAGATCCCGAAGCTGATGGCGTCGGCGAGCACTCCGGCGACGGCGCCGAACCCCTGCGCCAGCAGACCGGCCAGCCCGGGACCGCCGATCTGCGCGGCGGATTCGCTGCCCTGCAGTTTTTCGTTGGCTTCCTGGAGCTGGTCCTTCTCGACCAGTGAAGGCAAGTACGCGCGGTACGCGACGTTGAAGAACACCTTCGCGACGCCGCCCGCCAAGGCGACGACGATCAGCTGGCTCATCGTGAGCAGGCCGAACCAGGCCGCGACCGGGACGCTCAGGAACACCAGCATCGAGATGCCGTTGCACACCAGCATGACCGGGCGCTTCGGCCGTCTGTCGACCCAGGCTCCGGCGGGCAGGCCGATCAGCAGCCACGGCAGCCAGGCGGCCGCGGTCAGCAGCCCGACCGCGAACGTGCTGGCCTGGAGCGTGACCACCGCGACGAGCGGCAGCGCGACGACGGCGATGGAACTGCCGAGCACGCTGGTCGTCTCGCCGGTCCACAGGAGCCGGAAATCGCGTGAGCGCAGCAATCCGCCGCGTTCGCGGGTGGTCACGGGCGGGCCGGGACGGCGCGGGCCGAGAAGAACACCGGCCTGCGCTCCTGGCCGTCGTCCGGCTCATCGCGATCGCTGTACTCCCGGACCAGCGCTTGGATCCGGCCCTCGATCTCGGCCAGTTCCGCCACCGACAGCTTCATCCAGCTGTCGGTGGCGAAGGCGGCGCGATGCCACTCCTCCGGATAGGTCTCGCGTTCGGCGAACCATTGGCGCGCCATGGAAACCTGGCGTTCGAGGGCGAGGGATTCGGCGGCGGCCGCGACCGGGTCGTCGGGGAAGTCCGACGGTGACCAGGAAACGGCATAGCCGACGCGGCGCCACCAGCGCTCACGGCGGTCGCGGGCGAGCTCCGGCGCTTCCTCGACCAGATCGCTGGCGGCCAGCACCTTCAAGTGGTGACTGACGTTCCCGACCGCCTGCCCGGTCCGCTCGGCGAGCACGGACGCCGTGCACGGCCCGTCCAGGCGGAGGACGTCGAGCAGGCGGCGCCGCAGCGGATGCGACATCGCGGCGAGCACCTTCGAATCGTGGACTTCACGGACTTCACGGTCGGCCATGACGCACAACAGTAGTTGCACAAGACTACTTGCACAACACCTCTTGTGCTTTGCCGCACCCTGGCGGCGGCTCACGATTTCGAGGATGGCGGCGGTCAGGCCCGGGAACGGAAGACGGAGTAGGCGACCATGAGCAGCAGCAGGACGAGGAGCCCGAAGCCACCGAACAGAACGGTCGCGGCCGAGCCGTTCATCGGGATCACGATCGTGCCTTCCGGAGTGCGGCAGGTGACGGCTATCGCCGACTTGAAGGTCACTTCGGCCGTGCTCGCGCCCACGTCGCCGAGGCCTTTTTCGCAGGCGCGCCGCACCTCGAAGAAGCTGATGACACCAGCGGAGACGACGGCGACGAGGATCGCGATACTCCAGCCGAAGACCAGCATGACCACGACGCGTGGCAGGTCGCGGACACGCCTTCGCGGCGGGCTGCCGCCGGGGACTTCGACGGTGTAGTTGTCCGAATGAACGAGGATCTCGGACGGCTCGGGCTTCTCCGGTTTCATCGCCGGTTACCGAGGGGGCCGCCGTCGAACCATTCGTCGTCGTCGACCGGTTGCCTTCGCTCCCGTTCGCGACGGCTCGCCGGTGCCCGTTCGGCGATGTTCTGTTCGACCTTCTTCTTGAGCGCCGGGGTGTTCTCGAGTTCGGCGGCGAACTCGGCGACGTCGAAGTCCAGGAAGTTCGCGGCCTTTCGCGCGGCCTCGCAGGCGCTCGAGATTTCGTCGGTGAGCCATTGCTCGGCGCCCTCGTACAGGGTTCCGGGCTTGATGTGCACTCGCTTGAGCCTGCCGAGCAGGTCGACCGACACGGTGACCGCTCCACCGCGAGAGCTCCCCTTGAACTCACTGAACAACGCCAGCTCAGGGTTTTCCTTGATCTTGCCGAGGCGGCTCTTCATGAGTTCGGCGGTTTCGGCATCGTCCTGTGGACCGGTCATCGTCCTCCTCCTTCGATCAGGGAGCGCTGGTATCGGCCGAGTTCATCGTTTCGGTCGCCTGTGCCGAAGCCTCGGTCAGCGCCTCGATCTTGGCCTGCTCATTGCTGTGCATGGTCCACCAGATCGACACGGCGCCGACCAGAATGCTCAAAACCCCGATGATGAGCCCGACGATAGCGCCGATACCGGTCCAGCCGGCGACGATCTCCACGATGACCGCGACGGCGACTCCGATGATCGACAGGATGAGCCCGATGATCGCGAGAATGTCGCCGAAACTGCTGCCGAAGATCTGGTCCCAGGCATCGGCGATGGCCACCAATGCCTTGCCCACGTCCTTGGACGGCTTTTCCATCCCGGTGATCGCGCCTTTGGTCTTGTTCACCCGCTTGACGTAGGCGTTGTTCGCGTCACCGGTCCACGCGGCGCTCTGTTCACTGGCTTTGGAGAGCTCCGTGATACACGCGTCGAAGGATTTGCCGACCAGATCGGCCCCGTCCTCGCCGCCGGTACCCCAGACATCCTGGCCGACTTTGCGCAGCCGATCGGTGTCGATGTCGCGTACCAGGCGCAAGGTGTTCTCGATCGACGGCATCGACTTGCCGTGCTCCTTGGCGAAAGCGTCGATCTTGCGCGCGTCCGCCAGGACGCCCTCGTCGATCAGATCCTTCAATTTCATGGTTCCCCCTCGCGTCCCCTATTTCGGCTCGTGGTCCTTCATCCACTGCTCGGCCTGCTCCTCCGTGGCCTGGTATTTCTCGCCTGCCTTCGCGACGCCCTCCGCCGTGCCGATGATCGTGACGTGCGCGCGGGCGAGGAATTTCTCCATCGCCGAGACCACGCCCGGGTATTTGGTGTTGCAGAACTCGGACAGCTTGAGGACCTTCTCCTCGACCGTCTCCTCGACGTTCTCGTACGCACTGACCGACTGAACCGTGAGGAAACCCTCCAGGGTCGCCCGCTGCTCGAAGTCGTTCATGCCCAGCGCGTCACTCGCACCTTCGAGGATCTTCTTCAGACGCGGGATCTCATCGGGATCAAGGCCGTAACCGTTCGGGCTCATCGTGCTTCCTCCCCTGACGCGCGACTTCACCGAAGGGCCCCGAGACACAGATCGAAAGCCCTCCCCGCCACCTTGGCATATGCACACGTTGTGAACCAAGTCACTGTGCCCGCTCGCGTAATCTCGACGGCATGGGTTTCTTCTCGTGGATCGTGTTCGGCGCCATCGCGGGGTGGCTGGCCAATGTCGTGGTCGGCGGCAAGGACCGGCGGGGCGGCTGCCTGTTCAGCATCCTGATCGGCGTGCTGGGCGCGGCGCTCGGCGGTTTCGTCTACCGCCTCGCCACCGGCACCGAGAGGACCTTCGAGTTCGACTTCCCCAGCTTCGGCGTCGCCATTCTCGGTTCGATCGTGCTGCTCGCCCTGCTGCGGCTGGTGCGCGGCTCCGGGCGGAGCGACTCCTATCGCCGATGACCCGACGGAGTAACCGTTGGTAACGGTTTTCTCGCGACCGGTGATCAATGGCGGCCGGCGAACTAGAGTGGGAGTTTCGCTCAGTTCCAGTGGCCGTGTCCGGTCGCATGTGCCGTCGGGGGGCATATGCGCCCGGACGCGCGTGCCTCGGCGATGACCGAGGCGGCGCGGACGGGATCGACGAGCGGCGGCATCGGCACCGCCGAAATGTCCCTCTTCCAGGCGCGGAACAGCTCGGCGAGTCGCTCGCCTGCGGGGTCCGGGCTGGCGGGCATTCGCGGGTCCTCAAGGTCGGCGATCGGCATCAACTACCTAGAGTTATCGCGTATTTCCACCTTCCGTTACCGGGATGTGGCCCCGCCCACCCGGCCCGGGGAAACCCTTCCGGGGGAGGCCACGGCCCGTCTCCGGACAGGGCGGTAGCGTGGTGGCTCTTCCTGTCCCGACCCCCCGACACGAACTGCGGTGAACCCGACCAATGAGCGGCAACCGGCCGGAAGCCACTGGTAACCCCCTCGCGCACGCCGTGAAACTCGCCCGCGAGACCGTCCCGCCGATGCACCCGGCCGGCAGGCCGTTCGTGTTCGGCGGCCTCGCCGCGACGCTGGTGCTGCGGAGGTTCTCCAAGCGCCTGGGCGTCGTCGGCGCGCTCGCGACGGCCGCCACGGCCGCGTTCTTCCGTGAGCCGAAGCGCGTCCCGCCCGCCCAGCCCGGCCTCGCGGTCGCGTCGGCGGACGGTCTGGTCTCGTTGATCGAGGAGGCCGTGCCGCCGCCCGAGCTGGGGCTGCCCGCCGAACCGCGGATGCGGGTGAGCGTGTTCCTGTCGGTGTTCGACGTGCACGTCCAGCGGGTCCCGGCGTCGGGTGTGATCGAGCGGGTCGCGTACCGGCCCGGGAAGTTCCTGTCCGCGGACCTGGACAAGGCGAGCGAGGACAACGAGCGCAACTCCGTGCTCATGCGCACCGACGACGGTCACGAGCTCGTCGTGGTGCAGATCGCGGGCCTGGTGGCCCGGCGCATCCTCTGTGAGATCCGCGAGGGTGACAAGGTCGGCGTCGGCGCGACGTACGGCATCATCCGCTTCGGCTCGCGAGTCGACCTGTACCTGCCGCCGGGCAGCAAGGTTCTCGTCTCGAAGGGCCAGCGCACGATCGGCGGCGAGACGCCGATCGCCGAGCTGCCCACGGCGCCGCACCCGGAAGGCTGATCCATGGTCCGCGTGACCACTCCCGGCGTGCGGCTGCTGCCGAACGCCATCACGGTGCTCGCCCTGTGCGCCGGTCTGTCGTCGGTGCAGTTCGCGCTGATCGGCAACTATCCGATGGCGATCGCGTCGATCGGGATCGCCGCGGTGCTCGACAGTCTCGACGGCCGGATCGCGCGGCTGCTGGACGCGACGTCGAAGATGGGGCAGGAGCTCGACTCGCTGTCCGACGGGATCTCGTTCGGTGTCGCGCCCGCGCTGGTGCTCTACGTCTGGCACGCGGAGGGCGAGCGGATCGGCTGGGTGGCGTCGCTGATCTTCGCGGTCTGCATGATCTTGCGGCTGGCGCGGTTCAACACGCTGATCGAGGACACCGAGCAGCCGCCGTACGCGGGCGAGTTCTTCGTCGGTGTGCCCGCGCCCGCCGGTGGTCTGCTGGCGATGCTGCCGCTGATCCTGGAGCTCCAGTTCGGGCAGGGGTGGTGGTCGCATCAGTACGTGGTGTGGGTGTGGACGATCGCCGTCGCCGTGTTGCTGATCAGCCGGATCCCGACGCTTTCGCTGAAGACGGTGAAGGCGCCGCCCAAGGCGATCGCGCCGCTGCTGGTCGGGGTGGGCCTGCTGGCCGCCGCGATCATCCAGTTCCCGCTGGTGGCGCTGGCGATCGCGTTGATCCTGTACCTGGCGCACATCCCGTACTCGGTGTACCGGCACCGCTGGCTGGCGAACCACCCCGAGGCGTGGATGGCGCCGCCGCGGGAACGGCGCGCGATCCGGCGGCGTTCGAGCCGTCGCCGTCTCGGCCTGCGGCCTCCGCTGCGGCGGGTGGTGGCCGGCGCCGCTCAGCGGGTCCGGCTCCAGCGGGGCGAACAGCATGTCGCGCGGACTCCGCGCACCATCAGCACCGACAAGGACCGCGACAACGGCCGAGGCCCGCGCCGCCGCTCGTGGCGCCGCATCGGCCTGCGGAAACGCTGATCCACTCGGCTGACCGCCCACTCCCAGCCCCCCCGCCCGTCCCTGGGGGACGGCCCCGCGCCCAGCGTACCGGGGGTTCCCGACGGGACCGGGGGAAACGGGGGTGGGAGGCGGGAGTAGTCCACAAGCGGGTGAGCCTGTGGGCAACTTGGGGATCGCTGAGTCGGGAGGGTGTCGCGAAAGCCACTTTCGGGACACCAGATGTCTCGAAAGTGGCTTTCGCGACATCCGCGCGCGCCCCAGCGGCAGCCGCCCCGCGACCCGCCGGGGAGATCCTGTCCTTCGACCGCCGGCAACGGTCCGCGTGGATAGGGTGGCGGGGTGAGCGCACCCCAGATCACGCTGACCGTCCGGCACACCCCGTCCGTCCTGGACTCCCGCCGCGGCGTCGTCCGGCTGCACCCCGAAGTCCTCGACGCGCTCGGCCTGATGGCCTGGGACGCCGTCCGCGTCACCGGCGCGCGCGTCAGCTCGGCGCTGGCCGCCCCGTCGGACGCGGAGGGGGTCCCGGGGGTGATTCTCCTCGACGACGTCACGATGTCGAATCTCGGCGTGACCGAGGGATCGGAGGTCGTCGTCGCGCCGGCGGAGGTGTCGGCCGCCAAGACGGTCACCGTGGCGGGCTCGCGGATGGCGAGTGTGTCGCTCTCCCCGCACACCCTGCGGCTCGCCCTGATCGGCAAGGTCCTGACCGTCGGCGACGCCGTTTCCCTGCTCCCCCAGGATCTCGCGCCCGCGCCGGGCTCGGACGTCTCCGCGGTCCGCGGCCAGCTCTCCCGCGCCATCGGCATGACGTGGACGAACGAGCTGCTCACCGTCACGGCCACCGAGCCGTCGGGGCCGGTCGCCGTCGGACCGTCCACTGTGGTCAGCTGGCGGGACGGCGCCCGCACCGGCGAGGCCGCGCCCGCCGCCGCGCCGGCCCGCGCCGGGACGACGCTGGTGCGCAGCACACCCTCCACGCCACACGAGGACTTCATCGACGCCGAGATCGTCGAAGACGAGCGGATCGACGAGGTGGCCGAGGAAACCGTGCCGCCGTTGTCGGATCTCGCCGGTTCCGAATCGGCCGCGCGCAAGCTCGCCGAATGGTTCGACCTGGCCTTCCACCGCCCGGAGCTGCTGGCGAAACTCGGGACGTCGGCACATCTCGGGGTCCTGCTGTCCGGGCCGGAAGGCGTCGGGAAGGCGACGCTGGTCCGTGCCGTGGCACAGGCCGAGAAGGTGCGGGTGGTGTCGCTCGCGGCGCCGAACATCGCCGTCCTCGAACCGAACGTCGCCGCCGCGCGCCTGCGCGAGGCGATCGGACAGGCCACTCGCGACGAAGACCCAGCCGTCCTGCTGATCACCGACATCGACGCGCTACTGCCCGCGTCCCAGCCGCCTCCGCTCGCGACGGTCGTCCTCGACGACCTGCGCAAAGCCTTGCGCACCAAGGGTTTCGCCGTCGTCGCCACCACCGGGCGGGCCGAGTCCACCGATCCGCGGCTGCGCGCCGCCGACCTGCTCGACCGCGAACTCGGCCTGCCGCTCCCGGACTCGAAGACCCGCACGGAACTGCTGCGCGTGCTCCTGCGCGAAGCCCCGCTGGAGTCCGGCGTCGACGTCGGCCCGATCGCCGAGCGCACCCCCGGCTTCGTGGCCGCGGACCTCATCGCGCTCCGCCGCGACGCCGCCCTCCGCGCCGCGCTGCGGCAACGTGAGGCCGACGAGCCGCGGATCTCCCAGCAGGACCTGCTCGACGCGCTGACCACGGTCCGTCCCATTTCGATGTCCACTTCGGACAACCTGGCGACCGGCGGGCTGACGCTGGACGACGTCGGGAACATGACCGACGTCAAGCAGTCGCTCACCGAGGCGGTGCTGTGGCCGCTGCGCTACCCGGACTCGTTCGCCCGCCTCGGCGTCGACCCGCCGCGCGGCGTGCTCCTGTACGGGCCGCCCGGTGGCGGCAAGACGTTCCTGGTCCGCTCGCTCGCGGGCACCGGCGCGCTGAACGTCTTCGCGGTCAAGGGTGCCGAACTGATGGACAAATGGGTCGGCGAGTCCGAGCGCGCCGTGCGGGAACTGTTCCGTCGCGCCGCCGAGGCCGCGCCGTCGCTGATCTTCCTCGACGAGATCGACGCGCTCGCCCCGCGCCGCGGCCAGTCTTCGGACTCCGGCGTGTCGGACCGCGTCGTCGCGGCCCTGCTGACCGAATTGGACGGTGTCGAGCCGATGCGCGAGGTCGTCGTCCTCGGCGCGACGAACCGGCCGGAACTGGTCGACCCGGCCCTGCTGCGGCCGGGAAGGCTGGAGCGCCGCGTCTACGTTCCGCCGCCGGACGCGCACGCGCGCGAGGCGATCCTGGCCGCCAGCGCCAAGAACACGCCGCTCGCGTCCGATGTGGACCTCGCGGCCTATGCGGCCACTTTGGACGGTTACTCGGCGGCGGACTGCGCCGCGCTGATCCGGGAGGCGGCGCTCACCGCGATGCGCGAGTCGCTGGAGGCCAAGGAGGTCACCGCCGAGCATCTGACGAAGGCGGCCCAGGCCGTGCGTCCGTCGCTCGACCCGGCCCAGCTCGCGGCGCTGGAGGCGTACGCGCGGACTCAGGTCTGAACTACGTGAAAAGGGCCCTCTTCCTCGCGAGGAAGAGGGCCCTTTTCACGGATCCGGCTAGGAGCCGTCCTTGTCGTTGGTCTTGTAGTCCTTGGTGAGGATGACGATCACGCCGGGGCCGATGTTCTCGATCTCCTTGAACCTGGGCTCGGCACGGAAGCCGAACTCCAGCGCCAGCGCCTTCGCGGCCGCTTCCTCGTCGGTGCCCGGCCGGTAGTAGGCCACGGTCTCGGGGAGCCTGCCCGGGTAACCCTTGACCTCGGAGACGTTCCAGCCGGAGGCGCGGAAGTCCTTCGCGGCCTGCTCGGCGAGGCCCTGGATCGTGCTGTTGTTGTAGACGCGCACCGTCACCCACTTGTGCGACGCCTGCTGATCACCGCCGGGCTGCCCCGGACCCGGCTGGCCCGTTTGCCCCGGCTGGCTCACCGGCGGCGCGGAACTCGCGGGCGCGCTCGACGGCGGCGCCGACGACGCGGGCGGCGTGCTGGCGGAGGGGGAACCCGGCGCCGGGGACGACGGCTGCGTCGCGCCGTCCGAAGTCGTGGGCGTGGTGCCAGGCGGCGTCGCGGTGTCCGAATCACCGCCGCCGCTGGTCAAGGTGATCCCGCCGATCACGGCGGCGATCACGGCGACACCGACCAAGGCCAGTCCGGCGGCCTTCATCGGCCGGGACAGACCCGAAAACAGACTCATGAGAGATCGATCCCCAGTCGCCGGGCCGCGCGATTGCGCTGCCGGGCCGCTCGCGTCTTTCGCAGGCGCTTCACCAGCATCGGATCGGCCTGCATGGCTTCGGTCTTCTCGAGCAGCCGGTTCAGCAACTGGTAGTAGCGCGTCGACGACATCGAGAAGCGTTCGCGGATCGCCTGTTCCTTCGCGCCGGCGTACTTCCACCACTGACGTTCGAACGCGAGCATGTCGAGCTCGCGCTCGCTGAGGCCGTTCACGGTCTCCGACGGGGATGGCTGGTCGGGCTCGGCCATCGACTCCGCGGCGTCCATCCGACTCCTCGCAATCAGGTCAGTGCTCGGCGGGCGTGAAACCACAGGCTTGTCATTCCGCGGCGCCATTAGACCACGGATACGGCGCCCGGCCTCGGTATCGGCGTCGGCGCGTCATGGGTAAGGGTGTACCAGAAGGGTCCGACTAAACTGCGCGCGTGACCGTCCATCCCATCGTGATCGCCGGCGAGCCCGTGCTGCACAACCCGACTCGGGAGATCACCGAGTTCGACGACAAGCTGCGCACCCTCATCGACGACATGTTCGAGACCATGTACGCCGCCGAAGGGGTGGGCCTCGCGGCCAACCAGATCGGCCTCGACCTGCGCGTGTTCGTCTACGACTGCCCCGACGACGAGGGCACTCGTCACAAGGGCGCCGTGGTGAACCCGAAGCTCGAGACGTCGGAGATCCCGGAGACGATGCCGGATCCGGACGACGACTGGGAAGGCTGTCTGTCGGCGCCTGGCGAGTCGTACCCGACCGGCCGCGCTTCGTGGGCGAAGGTGACCGGATTCGACGCCGACGGCAATCCGATCGAGGTCGAAGGAACCGGTTACTTCGCGCGTTGCCTGCAGCACGAGACCGATCACCTGGACGGCTTCATCTACCTCGACCGGCTGGTCGGGCGCCACGCTCGCGCGGCGAAGAAGATGCTCAAGGCGAACAAATGGGGCGTTCCGGGCAACTCGTGGCTGCCCGAGGCCGCCGACGCCTGACCTCGTGAGTGGTAAGGACGGTTAGAACCGTCCTTACCACTCACGAGGCGTGGGGGTCAGCAGCCCAGGAAGTGGCACCGCACCACGCGCGGCTGCTCGATCACCTTCCCCGCCTCCACCGACCACGCGAGCCGCAGATATTGCGCGTGCGTCCAGGCCAGCGGCGTCGCGGACGCGGTCGGAGTGCCCGCCGGAAAACCGGGCTGCCCCGAAGGCGCGTTTTCGTCCCAAACCTGCTCCGGCATCGTGTCCCCGGAGCTACTGACGCGCCCCAGGTCGCGAAGGCGCTTCGCGGCCGTACGCCGGTCACCATTGGCGAGGTCGTACTCGCCACGTTCACCCGCCAGCAGCGGCCACAGTCGCCCGAAGGTGGTCCGGCTTTCCGCCGGGAACGTGTAGTCCCACGGTGACCCGTCGGCCTGCTCGCCGTAGCCGTCCTTCGTGTACCGGTGCCAGAACTGCCCCGTCGGGGTGGTGAAGGCGATGTCGGCGTCGGTGACCTTGACGCTGTTCCTGATCACCGGATCGTCGGCGCGGTAGATGCCCAGCCTCACCAGTTCGAGGAAGCCGGCGTCGGTCACGGCACGCTGGTCCATGGTCACGCTGGAATTGCCCAGGTTGTACTTCGTGCCGTTGTTCGCGTCGCCGTCCTTGGTCAGCCGGACGAAGTACGGGTCCTTCGACAGCGGGCCGTTCGTGGTCACCGTCCATTGGGCGAGCTTCGCCTTGAACGCGTCGGCGGTGTCGAGGTAGCGCTTCGCGTCGGCGGCGGCGCCGTTCGCCTTGGCGATGTCGGCCGCGCACACCAGCCCGGCGATCACCGCGGCGATCGTCGAAGGCGAGTAGCCGTCCTGTTCTTCCCAGCGTTCCTGCTGGCTGTACGGCGACGCGTGCCCGTTGTCCGCCTTGTAGGACAACAGGAATTCCGCCGCCTCGCGCACACCCTTCCAGGTCTTGGCGTCGGTGCGGCCGAGCTGCTGGGCGAGCACGATCGGCAACGCGGTCTCGTCGAGCTGGATGGACGTCCAGTACGGAGTGCCGTCGACGTGGCTGTTCTGCGGCAGATGCCCGTCCGGCAGCTGCTGCGTCCCGAACATGTAGTCGATCGACCGGTTGGCGGCGTCGCGGTCGCCGGCGGCGAGCAGACCGGTCGCGATCTGGTAGAGGTCCCGCGGCCAGACCAGGTGATAGGTGCCCGACGGCGACCATTCCGGGTCGTTGTTCCCGAACCGCCACGGCATACTCGGCGACGCGATGAGCGCGCCTTGGTGGATCTTGTCCTCGCTCGCCGCGAGCACGAGCACGGACGCCTGGTAGAGGTCCCGTTCCCGCTTGGTCTTGAGCGACGACGGCGCGTCCTTCAGCTGCCGCAGGTACTGCTTCCAGCCCCGGTCGTACGCGCGGGCGGCGTCGGCGAATCCGCGGCGTAGTGAGGCTTTGGCGTTGGCGAGCGCGTCGGGGCCCTTCGCGCCCATACCCAGCGAAAGCGTGAAGTCCCGTGAGCGGACGCCGTCGGCGGAGGTCTGCCCGGTGATCAGCACGTTGCCCTTGGTCGCGGTCGCGAAATCCTTGAGAGTGAAGGATTTCGTCAGCTGCGTGACGCCGTCGGAGGCGCCTGCGTAACCCACGGAAGTGCGTGAGAACGCCGGTTCCGCCACCAGCGCGGCCGCGGTCTTCGCGTCGGACGCGACCGCGTTCACCCCATCGGCGTGTGCGGAGTCGTCGGATCCCTCGTTCGTGAGATCGGGATCCGCGACCGCGTACACCTGGTACGGGCGGCCGGTCAGCGAAACGAAATCGACGTCGATCAGCACACTCGCGCGCGCCGGGTCGGTGACGTAGGTCTTGCGGAGCTTCCAGCGGTGCTGGTCGTCGGTGACTGTCTGTTCGTAGGTGAGGCCGCCGGTGCGGCGCACCTGTTGTGCTTCGGCCGAGGAATCGACCGTCGCGAAGCTCTTCCCGTCGGTGACCACCAGATCCAGCGCCCGCACGCTCGGCGTCGACAGATCCGGGTAGTAGACCTCGGACATCCGGCCACCCTGCAGGGTGAACCAGACGTTGCTCGCCCGTTCGCGGGCGGTGCCGAAGCCGGTCTTGTCCGCCGGGAGCCAGCTCGGATGGGCGCCGGGCGCTCCGGGCGCCTCACCGCCCCGCGCCGAGGCCACCGCCGGGACCAGCCCCGCGATCAGGACGCCTGCCAGTGCCGGGAGCACGAGTTTCCGCATTTCCACCCCAGACTTCTGTAACGGTGCAGAACCTCCGGGATTCTGTCGTGAATCCCCCGCGAGCACATGCTCCAAACCGGTGAACCGTTAACGCTGTCGACATGTCGGCCCGGAAATCGCGTTGCCCGCGGCGGCCCTCCTCCCCGACGATCGGGGCATGCCGAACCTCCTGGCGTTCGTCCCCGCCGCTTTTCTCATGGCGATGGTCCCCGGCCCGGCGACGGTGATGCTGATCAAGCAGTCGGCGAAGGGCTCGCGCCGGAACGCGTTCGCCACCGTCGCGGGTATCGAGGCGGGCGTCGCGTTCTGGGGACTCGCCGCGGTCTTCGGCCTCACCGCACTCCTCATCGCCTCCCAGGTCGCCTACGACGTGTTGCGCATCGCGGGTGCGATCTTCCTGGTCTACCTCGGCGTCAAAGCGCTCTTCTTCCGCAAACGCGACGGCGACGCTCCCGAACCCGCCGGACGCGGCTTCCGGTCCGGCTTCCTGATCAACGTGAGCAACCCGAAGGCGGGCGTGTTCGCCATCTCGTTCCTCCCGCAGTTCGTCCCCTCCGACGCGGGGCCGTGGCCGCTGCTGCTGTGCGTCGCGGTGTGGATCGCGGTCGACATCGTGTGGTATTCGTCGCTCGCCTTGCTGGTCACACGCCTGGGTGAGTGGCTGCGCCGCGATCGCGTCAAGCTGTGGCTGGAGCGCACGTCCGGCGGTGTTCTGGTCGGCTTCGGAGTGACCGTCGCCTTGGAGGGTTGATTGTCCGCGCCCCGGCGTGGCATGGTCGGGGCACAACCAAACAACCGCGGGAGCTCGCGCCATGGCGGGCTGAGAGGGCGGCTGGAGTCTTTCTAGGGGACCCGGCGCCGCCGACCGCATGAACCTGACCGGGTAATGCCGGCGTAGGGAGTGAACGTCGTTGACGACGCTTGAGAATGCCCAGGGCATCACGCCGACCGTGACCACCGGGCCGATCACCGGTTCCCGCAAGATCTATCACCAGACGGAATCCGGTCTCCGGGTCCCCGCGCGGCGGATCGATCTTTCGAACGGCGAGCATTTCGACGTTTACGACACCTCCGGCCCGTACACCGACGACGACGCGCAGATCGATGTCCACAGTGGACTCCATCGCCTGCGCGCCGGCTGGGCCGACGGTCGTGAGCACAACACCCAGCTGGGCTGGGCGAAACAGGGTGTCATCACCCGCGAGATGGAGTACGTCGCGGCCCGCGAGCGCTGCTCGCCGGAATTCGTGCGGGACGAGGTCGCGCGCGGACGCGCGGTGATCCCCGCCAACCGCAAGCACCCGGAGACCGAGCCGATGATCATCGGCAAGAACTTCCTGGTGAAGATCAATGCCAACATGGGCAACTCGGCCGTCTGGTCCTCCGTGGAGGAGGAGGTCGACAAGATGGTGTGGGCCACCCGCTGGGGCGCCGACACGATCATGGACCTCTCCACCGGCAAGCGGATCCACGAGACGCGCGAGTGGATCATCCGCAACTCGCCGGTGCCGGTCGGCACCGTGCCGATCTACCAGGCACTCGAAAAGGTCAACGGGGAGCCGGAAAAGCTGTCGTGGGAGGTGTACCGCGACACCATCATCGAGCAGTGCGAGCAGGGTGTCGACTACGTCACCGTGCACGCCGGGGTGCTGCTGCGCTACATCCCGCTGACCGCGCGCCGGGTCACCGGCATCGTCTCGCGCGGTGGCTCGATCATGGCGGCCTGGTGCCTCGCACACCACAAGGAATCGTTCCTGTACACCAATTTCGCCGAACTCTGCGAGATCCTGCGCGAGTACGACGTCACGTTCTCGCTCGGTGACGGCCTGCGGCCCGGCTCGATCGCCGACGCCAACGACCGCGCGCAGTTCGCCGAACTGGAGACCCTCGGCGAGCTCACGCACATCGCCCGCGACCACGACGTCCAGGTGATGATCGAGGGCCCCGGCCACGTGCCGATGCACAAGATCAAGGAGAACGTCGAACTCGAGGAGAAGCTGACCGGCGAGGCGCCGTTCTACACCCTCGGCCCGCTCGCGACCGACATCGCGCCGGCGTACGACCACATCACCTCGGCCATCGGCGCGGCGCAGATCGGCTGGTACGGCACGGCGATGCTCTGTTACGTCACGCCGAAGGAGCACCTCGGCCTGCCGAACCGCGACGACGTGAAGACCGGCGTCATCACCTACAAGATCGCCGCGCACGCCGCCGACCTCGCCAAGGGGCACCAGTACGCGCAGGAGTGGGACGACGAGCTTTCCAAGGCCCGCTTCGAATTCCGCTGGAACGACCAGTTCAACCTGTCGCTGGACCCCGACACCGCCCGCGCGTACCACGACGAGACGTTGCCCGCGGAGCCGGCGAAGACGGCGCACTTCTGCTCGATGTGCGGGCCGAAGTTCTGCTCGATGCGCATCACCCAGGACGTCCGCAAGTACGCCGAGGAACACGGACTGTCCACTGTGGAGGCCATCGAGGCCGGCATGGAGGAGAAGTCGAACGAATTCGCCGAGCAGGGCAACAAGGTGTACCTGCCGGTGGTCAATCAGTGACGGAGACTCCCCGGACCGCCCTCACCATCGCCGGATCGGATTCCGGCGGTGGTGCGGGCATCCAGGCCGACCTGCGCACCTTCTTCGCCAACGGGGTGCACGGGATGGTCGCGCTCACCGCGGTCACCGTGCAGAACTCGCTGGGCGTGCAGGGTTTCAGCGAGATCCCGGTCGACGTCGTCACCGGGCAGATCAAGGCCGTCGCCACGGACATGGGTGTCGACGCGGCGAAGACCGGGATGCTCGCGACGGCCGAGATCATCGGCGCCGTCGCGAAGACGCTCGACGAGGTCCACATCGGACGCTCGTCGGGCACGCCGTTCGTCGTGGACCCGGTCGCGGCTTCGATGACCGGGCACGCGTTGTTGCGCGAGGAGGCGCTGGAGGCGATCCGCACCGAGCTTTTCCCGCGGGCCACGCTGATCACCCCGAACCTGGACGAGGTCCGGCTGCTGACCGGCGTTTCCGTGACCGGGCCGTCGACCCAGCGCGAGGCGGCGGAGGCGTTGCTGGAGTTCGGTTCGGAATGGGTACTGGTGAAGGGCGGGCATCTCGACGCGGCTCAGGACTGTGTGGACCTGTTGTCCGACGGCGAGTCCTGGGTGGAGCTGAGCGGTCCGCGTTTCGACACGCGGAACACGCATGGTGGCGGGGATACGATGGCTTCGGCGATCACGTCTTCGCTGGCGAAGGGGGCCGATGTGCCGACGGCCGTCGCCGAGGGGAAGCGGTTCATCGAGCGGTGTGTGGCGGAGTCGTATCCGCTGGGGGCCGGGGTGGGGCCCGTGTCGCCGTTCTGGACGCTGCGGTAAGCGCTGGGCTCGTGAGTGGTAAGGACGGTTCTGGCCGAGGGTGTCTCAGGTACCTACTGGCTCCGGCCGCCCTGATGCCGGGCCCGGTTCGTCAGGGCCTGCGGGTCTGGAGCCGGTGTCGCGGAAGCCACTTTCGGGACATCAGAGGTCTCGAAAGTGGCTTTCGCGACATGCTCACCAGGACGGTGCCGGGCCCGGCTACGGCCGACGTTGCGAAAGCCACTTTCGCAACCTTCAACGTTGCGAAAGTGGCTTTCGCAACCCGCCGGCCAAGCCCAGCAGAACCCCGATACCAAGCGGGTCTTGGGCCTCGTGAGTGGTAAGGACGGTTCTAACCGCCCTTACCACTCACGAGCCGTGCCCCACTTCGCCACCTCCGCCTTTGCTCGCCGCTCAAGTACGTGATGGCCCCCTTCCTGTACCTAGGCGCAGTGAAGGGGTCCTTTATGTACTTGGCACGGTGCCGAGGCGAGGAGCGTCCACCGCCCAGTACCAGTTGTTCCCCGCCGCGTACAGCCGCCAGGTCAGCTTCACCGAACGAGCCCCGGCAGGCACCTTGACCGAAGCCGCCGTCGGCACCGAAAGCACGTCACCGCCCTTGTTCGCCGTACCCGATTCCGGCCCGTAGGCCAGCACGTTCTGCTCGGGACCGCCGTCGAACGACGCCGTCAGCGCACCCCGCTGCGTCCCGTCCTGCCGATAGTGCGAAACGAACGAGACGTCCACTGTGGACTTTCCGGTGACGTCGAGCGAAGGCGACACCAGAGAAGAGTCGAAGGCGCCACGCGACGAGGGCGAGCCCTTGTCATCCCACTCGTCCGGATCCGCGACCGCGACCACGCCACGCGCCCGCGCGTTCGCCTCGCGCTGCTGGCCAGGAGCGGTGCGGGTCCAGAAGTCGTCGGTGGTGAAGGACCAGCCCTGCCATTCCGTCACACCGGCGGGCATGCCGGACGCGTTGCGCACGCTCCAGCCCCCAGGCGCGTCGTGCGTCCAGCCGAGAACTCCCGCCGGGACACCGGTTTCGTCCTGCCGCGCCTTCAAGGCGGCCGTGTCGAAGACGTCCGAAGGCGCGGCGCCGAGCACGTAGCCGTCGTAGACCGCCGGAGCCGCGACGCCGAGGTGCCGCAGCACCGTCGGCGCGATGTCGACGATCTTCGGTGCCACGGCGGGAGTTCCGGCCGGGACCGCGCCGCCCACGGCGATCACGAAGGTCATCCGTTCCTCGGGGGTATCGCCGCCGTGGCCGCCCGAGGGCGTGTGACCGTGGTCCGACGAGATCATGATCAGCCAGTCTTCGTTCGCCCGGCCCGCGCGGGCGTCGACGGCGGCGAGCAGACGGCCGATCAGCGCGTCGTCGGTGCGCAGACTGGCTTCGTACTGCGGGGAATCCGCGCCGTGGTCGTGGCCCGCGATGTCCGTCTGTCCGAAGTAGACGAACGACGCGTCGGCCTTGTCCTGCTTGAGGTGTTTCTCCGCGTCGACGGCGACCTGCTCGTCCGTCTTCTCGTAACCGGCGCTGTCGCCGTTCAGGACGAATTTGCGGTCCTGGCCGGTGCGCAGGATCCGGTCGCTGATCGGCGTCCAGTCGACCGCGGCGTAGGTGTCCAGCGCCGGGTTCGCGGTTTCGGCGCGGGCGAGCCAGCTCGGATGCGAGGCGAGGTCGTTGCCCGAGAAGGAGTTGTCCTTCACCTTGTGCTTGTCCGGCCAGACGCCGGTGAGGATCGTGGACCAGCCGGGGCCGCTCACCGTCGGCGCCATCCCGCTGCCGTACAGCGAGCTGCGCGAGGCGTAGCCGCGCTCCACCAGCGCGTGGACGTTCGGGGTGTCGGCGGCCATCAGCTTGTCGAACCGGGCGCCGTCCAGGCCGATGACCAGCACCTTGGGCGTTTTGGCCGCGGCGACGGCGACACCGGACGTCAGCCCGGCGACGGCCACCAAAACCGACAGGAGGGAAAGCGTTCTGCGCACGAAAGCCTCCGGATAACTTGTTCGAACCAATTGTTCGTCAAGTTAGTGCGCCGAGCTGTCTTCCCGATGAAGTCCGCGTGCCGCCGCGGCGGACTTCAGCCGACGGGCTCCAGCACCCGCGAGTCGTACTCCTTGCGCGACTCGAGGATCCCGTCGAAGTTGGCGACCGACCATTCGCTGACCGCCATGAGCAGCGTGCCCGCGCTCGCCCCGCGTTCGGTCAGCGCGTATTCGACGGTCGGCGGCGTGGTCGGGAAGACCGTGCGCGTGACCAGGCCGTCGCGTTCGAAGGCGCGCAGGTTCTGCGTCAGCATCTTCTGGCTGATCCCGCCGACGGCGCGGCGCAGTTCACCGAACCGGTGCGGCCGCCGCGACAGCGCGCCGAGCACCAGCGCGGTCCACTTGTTGGCGAGCAGATCGAGGACGTCTCGGCACGGGCAGTTCCGCAGGTAGATGTCCCACGGGGATTCCGGCACTTCACAGGTGGTTTCCATCAGGTACCTAGTTTACTTTTAAGTGCCTTCTGGCGAAAAGAGACCAAGCGGCCGAGCATGGAAAGCACCAACAACGAAGGAGCTTTCGATGCGCGTCGTGACCCAGCAGCGGCTTGGTGGCCCGGAAGTGCTGGAGGTGACCGAAACCGATCGGCCGTCCCCCGCCCCGACGGAGGTGCTCGTGCGCGTGCGCGCGGCCGGGATCAACCCGGTCGACTGGAAGACCCGGGCCTACGGCGTCTTCATGGGCGAGCCGCCGTTCGTCCTCGGCTGGGACGTCTCCGGGGTGGTGGAGGAGCTCGGCGTGGGCACCACGCGCTTCGCCGTCGGCGACGAAGTCCTCGGCTTCCCGTGGTTCCCGCGGCAGGCCGGCGGCTACGGCGAATACGTGACCGCGCCCGCCCGCCAGTTCGTGCGCAAACCCGCGAGCCTCACCCACGAGGAAGCCGCCGGACTGCCGCTCGCCGGGCTCACCGCCTGGCAGGGCCTCGTGGACATCGCCGACGTCCAGCCCGGGCAGCGTGTGCTGATCGACGCGGCCGCGGGCGGTGTCGGACACCTCGCCGTGCAGGTGGCGAAGGCGCGCGGCGCGTACGTCCTGGGCACGGCGAGCGCCGGGAAGCACGACTTCCTCCGCGAACTCGGTGTCGACGAGCCGATCGACTACCGCGACGAGACCGCGACGGCCGCCGATGTGGACGTGGTGTTCGGACTGGTCGGCGAGCAGAGCGACCTGCGCTGGCTGGACGCGGTGAAACCGGGCGGTCTGCTGATCGCGGTCCCCGGCGGCGTGAGCGAGGCTGTCGCCGCGAAGGCCGAGACGCTGGGCGTGCGGACGTCGGGGATGCTCGCCGAACCCGACGAGATCGGTCTCCTGGCGCTGACCGGCCTGATCGAGAAGGGTGAACTGCGCGTCCACGTCGACCAGACCTTCCCTCTCGATGACGTCGCGAAGGCGCACGAAGCCGGCGAAGGCGGCAGGGTGACCGGGAAGCTCGTCCTGACCCTCTGAGAACGCGCATGGAAAATGAACCCATGAGCGAGAACCCGAGCCCGCCGTCGGCGCTGACCATCGCGGGGTCCGACTCCGGCGGCGCCGCCGGACTTCAGGCGGACCTGCGCACGTTCCTCACCTGTGGCGTGCACGGCCTGGTCGCGGTCACCGCCGTGACCGTCCAGAACACCCTCGGCGTGCACGACCGCACCGACATCCCGGCGCATATCGTCGCCGGGCAGATCGAGGCGGTCGCGGCCGACATGGGTGTCAACGCGGCCAAGACGGGCATGCTCGCTTCGGCCGAGATCATCCACGCCGTCGCCGCCGCGTGCGACAAGGCCGAGATCGGCCGCGACGCCAAGGTGCCGTTCGTGGTCGATCCGGTCGCGGCGTCGATGCACGGTCACCCGCTGTTCGACGAGGCCGGACTGGTGGCCCTGCGCGACGAGCTCCTGCCGCGGGCGACCGTCCTCACCCCGAACCTCGACGAGGTCCGCCTGCTGACCGGGATGACCGTGACCACCCGCGAGCAGATGCACCAGGCGGCCGTCGTCCTGCACCGGCTCGGGCCGAAATACGTGCTCGTGAAGAGCGGTCACCTCGTCTCCGACCCGGAATGCGTCGACGTGCTTTTCGACGGCTCCACGTTCGTCGAACTGCCGGGCGAGCGGTTCGCGACGCAGCACACGCACGGCGCCGGGGACACGATGGCGTCGGCGCTGACGGCCGGTCTCGCGAAGGGCATGTCCGTCGTGGAGGCCGCCCGCTACGGCAAGTGGTTCGTTTCACACGCGGTCGAAAACGCCTACCCGATGGGCGCGAAGGTCGGTCCGGTTTCGGCGTTCTGGCGGCTTGCGCCGGAGCACTGAGCACCCGCCCGGTTACGATCTGCGCCGTGACCGGACGCGAAACGGTGGCCAGGGTCGTCGAGGACCGCCGCTTCCAGAACTTCATCATCACGGTGATCGTCTTCAACGCCGTCACCCTCGGCCTGGAGACCTCGACGAGAATGCTCGCGGAGTACGGGCCGCTGCTGCACACGGTCGACTACGTCGCGCTCGGGATCTTCGTCCTCGAACTGGGCGCGAAGCTGTACGCCTATCGCGGAAAGTTCTTCCGTGACCCGTGGAACGTCTTCGATCTGATCGTCGTCGGGATCGCGGTGATCCCCACGACCGGCCCGTTCGCGGTGCTGCGGGCGTTGCGGGTCCTGCGCGTACTCCGGCTGATCTCGGTCGTGCCGTCGATGCGGAAGGTCGTCACCGGCCTGCTCGCGGCGATCCCCGGCATGGCGTCGATCGCCGCGCTCCTCGCGCTGATCATCTTCGTCGCGGGCGTGATGGCGACCAAGCTGTTCGGCGCGATCTCGCCGGAGAACTTCGGCGACCTCGGCACTTCGCTGTTCACGCTGTTCCAGGTGATGACCGGCGAGGCTTGGCCGGACATCGCCAAGGAGGTCATGAAGGAAGCGCCCATGGCCTGGGTGTTCTTCGTGGTCTACATCCTCGTGTCCAGCTTCGCGGTGCTGAACCTCTTCATCGCCGTGGTGGTCAGCGGGATGGAGGACGAGCTTCGCCAGGACATCCGCGAAGAAGAAGCGAAGCAGGCCGAAACCCAGGCCGTGGCGAACAAGGAGATCCTCGACGAGCTCCGCGCCCTTCGCGCCGAAGTCAGCGCTCTTCGTCGGCAATAAGCGCTTCGAGCGCCGGGAGAGCCGCCGCCAGGGCCGCCTGATGCTCCGGGGTCAGCCGTTCGAGGCGTTTGCCCAGTTCGTTCACCCGCGTCGAGCGGACACCGGAAACCAGCCTCTCGCCTTCTTCGGTGGCCTCCGCGAGCCACGCGCGCCTGTCGATCGGATCCGACTCACGGCTGACGTAGCCCGCTTCGACCAGCGAAGCGACGATCCTCGACATGGTGGCCGCGGCGACGCCTTCCTTCGCCGCGAGATCACCCAGGCGGAGCTGGCCGTAGTGCACGAGTGTGGCGAGCGCCGAGATCGCGCCGTGGCCGGGCCCGGGCACGCCCGCCTGGCGCAGCGACCGGGACAACCTGCCCACCGCCAGGAACAACCTGCCCGAAACGTCCTGGACCGCTGACGTGGTCACCACTGGCTCCTCTGGGTACACGGCGGCGAGTGCGCCTCCGGAAAGTGCCGTCAACCATACGGGCTCCGGGGGCGAACTCGCCGTGAAGGCCGTGAACCGTACAAAAGGGTTACCGGGGCGGGCTCGACGCGTGCGCCCAGAACCGCTGCGGGATCCGTCCCGCGCCGGCGGCCAGCCGCCCGGCGGTGACGGCGGCCCGCATCGCCGACGCCATCCGTTCCGGGTCCGCGGCCCTGGTCACGGCGGTGGAGAGCAGGACGGCGTCGCAGCCGAGCTCCATCGCGAGTGTCGCGTCGGAAGCCGTGCCGATCCCGGCGTCGAGGATCACCGGGACCCCCGCGCGCGACACGATCAGCTCGATGTTGTGCGGGTTCCGGATGCCGAGACCGGTGCCGATGGGCGCGCCGAGCGGCATCACCGCCGCGCAGCCCGCCTCCTCCAGCCGCAGCGCCAGCACCGGGTCGTCGTTGGTGTACGCGAGCACGGTGAAGCCGTCCGCGGCGAGCTGTTCGGCCGCTTCGAGGGTCTCGAACGGATCCGGCAGCAGGGTGCGGTCGTCGGCGTGGACCTCCAGCTTGACGAGGTCGGTTTCGAGCGCTTCGCGGGCGAGCTGCGCCGTGAGCACCGCTTCGGCGGCCGTCCGGCAGCCTGCCGTGTTGGGCAGCAGGCGGATGCCAAGGCGGCGAAGCAGTTCGAGGACTCCGGAGCCGCCTTCGGCGTCGGCCTTGCGCATCGCGACGGTGGTCAGTTCCGTGCCGGACGCCACCAGCGCGCGCTCCAGCACGGCGAGATTGCCCGCGCCGCCGGTACCGATGATCAACCGCGACGAGAGTTTGTGCTCGCCGATGACGAGGTGGTCGCCGTCCATTTTCAGCCTCCTTGCACAGCGGTCAGGATGTCGACGCTGGCGCCCTTGCGCACCACCGCTTCCGGCCATTCGCCGCGCCGGACGACCACGCCGTCCACCGCGACCGCGACGCCCTGTGTCGCCGTGCCCAGCGCCTCCAGCACGCCCTCGACGGTGGTCCCGTCGGGGAATTCGCGCCACTGGCCGTTGACCTGGATCTCCATCACACCCGCTCCTCGCTTCGCCGCGACGGCGTGGCCGCCGCGACCTCGTCCGGCAACGGCACCCCGTCCAGCCAGGCGACCGCGGCGTCCGCGGTGACCGGGGCCATCAGGAGACCGTTGCGATGGTGACCTGTCGCGGCGAAGACACCTTCGCCCAGCTCACCGATGAAGGGCATCGTGTCGACACTCGCCGCGCGGAGTCCGGCGGAGGTCTCGACGAGTTCGTACTCGGTGAGGCCCGGGAAGACGCGCTCCGCGCCTTCGAGCAGCTCACGCACGCCTCGGACGGTGACCGTCTCGTCGAAACCGGCCTCGTACTGGGTCGCGCCGAGTACGAGCTGACCGTCGTCACGAGGGACGAGGTAGATCGGGCGGCCCTCGACCATCGCGCGGACGGTGCGCTTCGGGGGCGGCAGGCAACCCCGTCGCGGCCGGAGGCGGAGGATCTCGCCCTTGAGCGGGCGGACGGCGCCGTCGAGCGCGGGATGCAGCCGTCCGGTCCAGGCGCCCGCGGCGAGGACGACGTCGCCCAATCCGCTGAGGTCGGTGATGGTCTCGTGGCAGAACTCGACGCCGCGCGCACGGCAGGCGTGTTCGAGCGCTTGCAGCAGCCTTCTGTTGTCCACGGCCAGATCCCCGGGTACCAGGAGTCCACTTCGGACGGATCCGGCGAGACCGGGCTCGGCGCGGCGGGCCTCGCGGCCGGTGAGCTGCCCGACGTCCCGGCCGAGCTCGGCGAGGTACGCGGCGAGCATTTCGAGGTTGCCCGCGTCGGCGCTGTCCAGCGCGACGACGAGCGTGCCGTGCGGGGAAAGGCCCGGGTCGACGCCCTCTTCCGCCAGGTCACGGGCGAAATCCGGCCAGCGCCGCAGGGAGGCTTCGCCGAGGGCGAGGACATCCTCCTCGCCGGGCCAGGCCTCGGTGACCGGCGCGAGCATGCCGCCCGCGAGCCACGACGCGCCGCGCCCCGGATCGGGGTCGTACACGGTGACGCGATGGCCGCGCGCGGACGCGCGCCAAGCGACCGAGAGGCCGATGACCCCGCCGCCGACAACCGAAAGTTCTCTCATGAGATCACGCTCCCTGCGCCGGCATGACCCGGATCAGGTTCCACGGTCGGAGCGGTCCCGGCTCCCTCTCAGCCCGTCCTCGGGCTCCCGTGCGGACCACCCCACCGTAGCGCGCGAGTACCGTCGCCGCCATGCCCACCCTGTCTGGTTCGCTGATCCGCGCCCGGCTCGCGGACGCCCGCCTGTACCTCTGCACCGACGCCCGGTCCGGCCGCGGCGATCTCGCCGAATTCGCCGACGCCGCGCTGGCGGGCGGCGTCGACATCATCCAGCTGAGGGACAAGACCGGCGGTGCGCCGATCGAGGCGAAACACGAGATCGCCGCACTGGAAGTGCTGGCCGAGGCGTGCGAGAAGCACGACAAGCTGCTGGCGGTGAACGACCGCGCGGACGTCGCGCTCGGCGTCGGCGCGCACGTGCTGCACCTGGGGCAGGACGACATCCCGGTGTCGCTCGCGCGCCGGGTGCTCGGGGACGACGTGGTGATCGGCCGGTCCACCCATTCGGCCGAACAGGCCGCGGCCGCCGCCGGGGAGCCCGGCGTGGACTACTTCTGCACCGGGCCGTGCTGGCCCACCCCGACGAAGCCCGGCCGGTCCGCTCCAGGGCTCGACCTGGTGCGCTCGACGGCCGCGTCCGGGACGACGCGGCCGTGGTTCGCGATCGGCGGGATCGACGTCGAGCGGCTGCCCGACGTGCTGGACGCGGGGGCGTCGCGGATCGTCGTCGTCCGCGCGATCACCGAGGCCGAAGACCCCGAAGCGGCCGCACGCACCCTTCGCTCCGCCCTCTCCTGACCCCACGCGTTTCGTCCTCTGGATGCGGTAGTTGGCAGCGCGAACTACCGCATCCAGAGGACGAAATGCGGGAAGGGGATCAGGGCACGGGGGTGTTCGACGCCGGCGGGGCCGAGGCGGTCGTCGAGGGTGCCTGGGAGGTCGACGGCGCTGTGGACTGCGTCGTCGGGGGTGCCTGCGTCGTGGTGGTGGGCGTCGTCGAGGGGGTCGGCGTGGTCGACGGCGTCTTCTCGGGCTGGTCGTCCGGAGCCTCCGAAGGGGTCGTCGCCGGCGGGGTGTCGTGCTTGTCCTGCCGCTCCTGGGCCTGTCCGCCGCCGATGATCTTCCCTATCGTGGTCCCGGTTCCGCCGCCGAAGGTCTTCCCGGTCGCCCCCTCGAAACCGGTGATCGCGACGAGCGCCACCGCGAACGCCACCACGCTGACCCCGGCGATCACCGCCCAGCGGGGTTTGAACTTCCGCCCTGACGGCTCTTCGTCCTCCGCCTGGGTGATCCGGACGGTTTCCTGCTCCGCCGGGTCGAGCACCTTGCGGCGGCCGGGAACGGTCAGCACCACTCGCGCCTTCAGCGCCGCGTCCTTCGTCCGTTGCAGCGAACGCAGGTACAGCTCGCCGCCGAGCGTCGTGATCACGCTCGCCAGCCCGGCGCCCGCCACCGTGCCCGCCACGCCGAGCGTGGAACCCAGCAGCGCCGCGGTGATCGCGGCCATGGCGGCGGCGACCACCTGGATGATCCGGCCCTGCTTTTCCGTCTTTTCGGCTTTCTCCGTGCTCTCCTTGGTCATGATCCCGTTCTGCTGTTAGTCGGTCCTCACCCGTCCTAACGACTAAGGCGCACGGGATGCTCCCCGCGTTGTCCGCACGTGAGGAGCGCCACGCTCTCTGTCCAAAAAGGACTGTCCACGCCTCACAATTCCTTGACATAATCGGACGTATGAACCTGGTATCGATCGAGGAAATCCGCGACGCGGCGAACCGTGTCAAAGGCGTCGCGGTGCGCACCCCGTTACTGGAACAGGGGTGGGCGCCGTTGTGGCTCAAGCCGGAAAGCCTTCAGCCGATCGGTGCTTTCAAGGTGCGCGGGGCCTACAACGCGATCGCCGCGCTGGACGAAGATCGGCGCGCCCGCGGCGTCGTCGCGTTCTCCAGTGGCAACCACGCGCAAGCGGTCGCGTACTCGGCGAAGCGATTCGGGATTCCCGCGGTGATCCTCATTCCGGACGTCGCCCCGCGCGCCAAGGTCGAAGCCACCAAGGCGCTCGGCGCAGAGGTCATCGAGGTCCCCATCGACGCGCAGGAGTCCTCCGCGCTCGCCGTCGCCGTCGAACGCGGGCTCACCATGATCCCGCCGTTCGACCACCGCGACGTCATCGCCGGGCAGGGCACCGTCGGTCTGGAGATCGCCGAAGACCTTCCGGACGCCGGCGTCGTGCTCGTGCCGCTCAGCGGCGGCGGGCTGGCCTCGGGCGTCGGCACGGCGATCAAGGAACTGCTGCCGGACGCGAAGGTCATCGGTGTCGAGCCGGAACTGGCGGGCGACACCGCCGAGGGCCTCCGCGCGGGCAGGCGGATCGAGTGGCCGATGGAGCTGCGGGCGCGCACCAGCGCCGACGGCCTGCGCGCCCAGCCGTCGGACCTGACCTTCGCCCACCTCCAGGCGGTGCTCGACGACGTCATCACCGTTTCGGAGGAGGAGATCCGGGAGGCCGTCCGGACGCTGGCGCACCGCGCCCGTCTGGTCGCCGAGCCGAGCGGCGCCACCGCGACCGCCGCGTTCCTTTCCCACCGTGACGCGCTTCCGCCGGGCAAGGTCGTTTCGGTCGTTTCGGGCGGCAACCTGGACCCGGCGACCCTGGCCGGCCTATTGGCGTAACTCGCGTGACTGGCGCCGTAACTCGCGTGATTGAAGGCGTAACTCACGAGTTACGCCTTCAATCACGTGAGTTACGCCTTCAATCACGCGAGTGCCGGCCGGGGCGGACGTGCGTCGGGGGCGAGTCGACCCCGCAATGGAGACATTCGCCCGGATGCGGTGACTCCTCGGTGTCGGTGGTGTCGCCGGCAGGTGTGTCGAGGACGCCGTTGTGGATGCCGAGCGCGATCAGCCCGCCGCCGATAGCCAGCGCCGCGCACACCAGCAACGCCGTCCGCCAGCCCGCGGTCAGCGCGACCGGATCGGTGTAGGCGGCGCCGGACAGCCCGGCGACGGCGGGCAGCACGGCGATCGCGAGCAGGCCACCCGACCGGGCGATGGCGTTGTTGACCCCGGAGGCGACGCCGGCGTACCGGTCCGGCGCGGCGGCCAGCACCGTCGCGGTCACCGGGGCGACGACCGTCGCCAGCCCGGCGCCGAACACGACGACGGCGGGCAGCACCGAACCCAGGTACGAAGACCCCGGCCCGACCCGCATCAGCAGGAGCATGCCGACGCCGACCAGGATCGGGCCGGCGACCAGTTGCGTGCGCGGCCCGATCTTCTGCGCGAGCGCGCCGGACCGGCCGGAGAACAGCAGCATGATGACGGTGATCGGCAGCCCGGCGAGCCCGGCCGCGGTCGGCGAGTAGCCCAGCGACACCTGCAACTGCATGACCATCAGCATCATCACGCCGCCGAGCGCCGCGTAGACGACGAAGGTCAGCGCGTTGGCGAGGCTGAACGTCCGGTCGCGGAACAGTTTCGGCGGCACCAGGGGGTCGGCCGAGCGGTGCTGCATCACCAGGAACGCCCCCAGCCCCGCGACGCCGAGCACGATGGCGACCAGGACGACGACGTCGCCGATACCGCGTCCGGGTGCTTCGACCAGCGCGCCGGTCAGCCCGGCCAGCCCGATCGCGCCGACGGCGGCCGCGAGGAAGTCGGGGTGCCCGGTCGCCTCCTCGTCACGGGACTCCGGCACGTAGCGCCGGGCGAGCAGGACGCAGACCGCGGCGAGCGGCAGGTTGATCAGGAACGCCAGCCGCCACGACCACACCTGCACGAGGACGCCGCCGAGCAGCGGGCCGATCGCCGCCGCGATACCGCCGAGCCCGGACCAGGCGCCGATCGCGCGGGCCCGGTCCTCATGGGTGAAGGACGCTTGGAGGATCGCGAGCGAGCCGGGCGTGAGCAAAGCTCCCCCGATCCCCTGGAGGATCCGGGTCGCGACGAGCACCTCGGTCGTCGTCGCGGCGGCGCACAGCCCGGAGGCGACGCCGAACCAGACCACGCCCACGATGAACACGCGGCGGCGGCCGTAGCGGTCGCCGAGCGATCCGGCGACGAGGATCAGCGCGGCGAGCGCGAGCAGGTAGCCGTCGAGGATCCATTGAAGGCCCGCGACGGACGCGTCGAGTTCGTCGCCGATCCTCGGGAGCGCGACGTTGATGATCGTCCCGTCGAGCATCGCCATGCCCGAGCCCACGATCGTCGTGGCGAGCACGCCACGCGCCACCGGCGTCCCCCACCGGATCCCCGCCGCCGTGTCAGTCATGGGACGACTGAATCATGACGGCCGGGGCCGGGCCACCGCGAAAGAGGCATGAATTCCGGGAAAGCGATCTTTCCCGGAATTACCTGACTCGTCAGGGAAGTAGCGTGGTGACGAATTTGTAACGGTCACCCCGGTAGATCGCGCGCGCGAACTCGACCGGTTTTCCGTCGGTGGCGAAGGAATGCCTCGAAAGGAGCAACATCGGCATTCCGACGTCGGCGCCGAGCATCTCCGCCTCGTGCGGTCCGGCGAGGGCGGTCTCGATCGTTTCCTCGGCCCTTTCGAGCTCGACGCCGTAGTGCTCCCTCAGCACGGCGTACAGCGAACCACCTGCGGAAACATGTTTGCGCAAACCGCGGAAGCGGCCGAGCGGGAGATGCGTGGTCTCCAGCGCCATCGGCTGCGAATCGGCCAGCCGGAGACGGCGAAGGCGAAGAATCTTCGCGCCGACGCGGATTCCGAGCAGCTTCGCCAGATCGGCTTCGACGGGCAGTTCGTCGATCTCCAGCAGCTTGGACGACGGCTTGAGTCCCTGCTTGCGCATGTCCTCGGTGTAGGACGACAACTGCAGGCGCTGCGCGAGTTTCGGCTCTGCGGCGAAGGTGCCCTTGCCCTGAACGCGGTGGAGCCTGCCCTCGGCGGTGAGGTCGGCGAGCGCCTGCCGGACGGTGGTGCGCGAAACGGTGAATTCCCCCGCCAGTGCCCGTTCCGTCGGAATCGGCGAGCCGGGCGGCAACGCGTCGAGCAGATCGAGCAGATGCTGTTTCAGCGCCCAGTACTTGGGTTCGCGCTGCCCGCGCATCCCTGCCGTAGCGCCCGCCTCACTCGCGGTGGTTGTCTCCAACATGACCGACTCCCTAAGCCTTCCCACTCGAACGCGCACCGTCCCCACTAGGAAACGTACCCTTCACCACAAACGTCCATCCGGGCTAGCATTGGTCTAGACCTACTCGGGGGACGAAGTACGTCCCGGTGGAAGGGAACGAGATGACCGAACAGCGCCCCGGCGAGCACATGGCCGCGGAGATCTCCCAGCAACCCGCCATTCTGGCAGGAATCGTGGAGCGACAGGCCGAAATCGCCGAGGTGGCCGAAGCCATCTCCAAGCGCCCGCCCAGGTTCGCACTGCTCGCCGCCCGCGGCTCCAGCGACCACGCCGCCCTGTATGCGAAGTACCTGATCGAAGTACTCCTCGGTCTCCCCTGCGGTCTCGTCTCGCCCTCCACCGCGACTCTGTACGGCGCCCGTCCCGATCTTCGGGACGTTCTCTTCATCACAGTAAGCCAAAGCGGTGGTTCCCCAGATCTCATCGAGGTCACCGAAACCGCGCGTCGCCAGGGAGCGCTGACCGTTTCGGTCACCAACACCCCGGAGTCGCCGCTTCGCGCCGCGGCCGAACTCGGCGTCGACATCGGCGCGGGACTGGAAAAGGCGGTGGCCGCCACCAAGACCTACTCGGCCACCTTGCTTTCGCTTTACCTTCTGATCGACGCGGTCCGCGGCGGCAAGGGCGCGGACGCGGAGAAGCTGGGCGAGCTCGCACAGCAGACCCTCGACGGTTCCGAAGAAGGCGTGCGGCGCGCGGTGGACCGCTACCGCTTCGTCGACCGAGTGCTCACCACGGGCCGCGGATACTCCTACGCCACGGCGCTGGAAGGTTCGCTGAAGCTGGCCGAAACCAGCTATCTCGCCGCCCGCGCGTACAGCGGCGCCGACCTGTTGCACGGTCCGGTCGCCGCGGTCGACGGTGAGACCGCCGTGCTCGCCGTGACGAGCCAGGGACACGGAGTGGGCGCGATGCAGGAGGTCCTCGAGGCCGTCGGCAAACGCGGCGCGGACGTGCTCGCGGTCGGCTCCGCTTCGGCCGACGTCCCCGCGGCGTTGCGGATCGGTGTCGCGCCGTCCGCCGAAGAGGTCGCCCCGATCCTGGAGATCCTGCCGATCCAGCGGATCGCGCTCGGCCTTTCGCTGGCGCGCGGCGGTGACCCGGACAGCCCGCGCGGGCTGCTCAAGGTGACCAAGACCCGGTGACCCACGTCATCGGTGTGGACGCCGGAGGCACGTCGACGCGAGCGATCGCCGTCGACGCCTCCGGCGCCGTCCTCGGCACCGGGCGCGCGGGCGGGGCGAATCCCAACTCCCATCCGCCGCACGAGGCCGCGGCGCGGATCGCGAGCGCGATCACCGGCGCGCTCGGTGCGCTGGATCCGGCCGCGACCGCGGCGTGCGTCGTCGGCATGGCGGGCGCCAGCAAGCTGAGCGATCCGTCGATCGCGGAGATCTTCGAAGCCGCGTGGAAGGACGCGGGGATCAGTCCTGTGCGGACGGTCCCCGACCCGGAGGTCGCCTACGCGTCGGCGACCTCCGCGCCGGACGGGTCGGTACTCGTCGCGGGCACCGGATCGATCGCCTGCCGGATCCGCGGCAGGCGGACGGTGTCCACCGTCGGCGGCTACGGCTGGCTGCTCGGCGACGAAGGTTCGGCCTACTGGCTCGGCCGGGAAGCCGTTCGCTCCACTTTGGATGTTCTCGGCCGCGGCGGCGAACCCGGTCCGCTCGCGCGCGCCGTGCTCGCCGAAGCGCTGGGACCGTCCGCAGTGGACCCCGCGACCGACCGGGCCCCGCTTTGGCGCGCGCTCATCACGAGCGCCAACGCCGAAGCCCCGATCCGGCTCGCCCGGTTCGCCCCGCTCGTCAGCGAGGCCTACCGCGAAGGCGATCCGGCGGCGGACGAGATCACCACCCGCGCGGCGGAATCGTTGGTGACGAACGTCATGGCCGCCCGGGACCCCGGGGAGGACACGCCGGTCGTCCTGGTGGGCGGCGTGTTGTCGCCGGAGGGGCCGGTGGGGGCGAAGGTCCGTGCCGAACTCGCCGGCATCGAGGTCCTGACCAGCACCGACGGGGTGCTCGGCGCCGCCTGGCTGGCCGCCGTCGACGCCTACGGAGAGACCGCCCCGCGGCCGGTGTCACCCTGAAAAAACACCCGGACCGAGCCCGAAAAGACCAAACCATCGACTCCAGGGCCGAACTCCGGGTACCGTAGGACCCGGCCCCCGGACCCTCCCCCCTCGCCGGGGGCCGCCTTATGTCCTGGGCAGCCCATCGGGCGCGGAATCCGAGGGATCCCCGTTCTCCTCCACCACCCGCAGGCCGGGATGTTCCGGCGGCAGCGTGCGGTAGAGCACCCAGCCGCTCACGGCGACCGTCACCGCGACCAGCGGCCAGGAGAGCACCGTCCGCGCGATGCCGAGCGCGACCACCTGCCCGCTCCACCACAGCGAGCCGTACACGGCGACCCGCAGCGTGTACTGGAGGAAGACCCACACCCAGCTCGCCCGCGAATACGCGCGCAGCAGCGCGGGATCACGGCGCCATCGGGTCTTCTGCCCGATGACGAGCCCCACCACGACGCCGAGCAACGGCCACCGGACCACGATGCTGGCCGCCCACAGCAGCGCGCTGGCCACATTGGACAGCAGCTGGATGAGGAAGAAGTCTTCGGCACGGCCGGTGTGCAGGGCGATCAGCGCGGCGGCGATCACCGCCGCGAGGCTCACCAAGACCGCGCGGGCCTTGTCGCCGCGCGCGACCCGGTACCCGCCGAGCAGCACCGCCACTCCGATGGCCACCCCGGCGCCCCAGGCGATCGACCGGCCGGCGATCAGCCAGCCGAGGACGAAGGCCGCGGGCGGGATGCTCGCGTCGATGGCGCCCCGCCGCCCGCCGAGGATCTGGGCGAGCGACTCGCGCGAGGGTCGTGAGGTCACCCTTACAGCCTGCCGGATCTATGAGCCCGGACACCCGGGCGGGGAGACGTTCGCCACATACCGTGTCCGGTTTGAGCCCGCTTGAGGGGAATCTACGCAGCCCAGGAGTGTACATCCCAGTAATGGAGATGCATGGACGTCCGACAAAATAAGAGACTGTGTCAACGGGCTGAACCACGGGTTTCGGCCAGGCGGGATTGCAGGGGCGCTCTCAGCTGTTAGTTGTGGTGTACAAGTACCACCGGGGGCACACGGACGGAAGGGGACCCAACGTGTACGGATTCGACAGCTACGTGGCGATCGGTGACAGCTTCACCGAAGGACTCAACGACGGCTTGCCCGACGGCACCTTCAGGGGCTGGGCGGACAGGCTGGCGGAGATCCTCGCCGAAGGCAGGCCCGACTTCCAGTACGCGAACCTCGCCCTCCGCGGGAAGATGCTCGACGAGATCCTCGAAGAGCAGCTCCCGATCGCCCTCGCGGTGAAGCCCGACCTGGTCACCCTGTGCGCTGGCGGCAACGACATCATCGTGCCCGGCGCGGACGTGGACGCCGTCGCCGCGCGGCTGGAGGCGGGGGTCGCCAAGCTGCGCGAGGCCGGGATCCCGGTGCTGATCTTCAACGGGCCGGACACCAAGTATCTGTCCGTGATGCACGTCCTGCGGGGGAAGGTCGGCATCTACAACGCGCATCTGTGGGCGATCGCCGACCGGCACGGCGCCAAGATGGTCGACATGTGGGCGATGGCCCCGCTGCACGACCGGCGCGCCTGGAGCGACGACCGGCTGCACTTCACCCCCGAGGCCCACCGGCGGATCGCGCTGCGCGCGGCCGAGGTCCTCGGCGTCCCGGTCGCCGACGACTGGCGTGAGCCGTGGCCGGCGTCCGAGGAGCCGAGCACCTGGATCACTTCGCGCCGCTCGGACCTCGAATGGACGAAGGCGCACCTGCTGCCGTGGATCCGCCGTCAGCTCAAGGGCGAGTCCATGGGCGACGGCCTGTCCCCGAAGCGCCCCCAGCTCGCGCCGCTGCTCCCGCTGGAGCAGATCGAGTCGGCGGGCGTCACGCTTCCGGCCAAGGACCTGCGGGAGATCCACCACCACGCGAGCTGAACCGCGTAAGTCCGTGAAGGCCCCCTTCCCTCGGCTGAGCCGAGGGAAGGGGGCCTTCACGCGCGATCGGCAGATCGGTGTCACCCAGAAGGGTCATGTACTGACCGCCCGGTACACCGGCGCGGGATCCGGGGCCCGTGCGGGAACGCGGCCGACGTCGCAGGCCAGACCGGGTATGCGGCACCTCGCGGAGAGCGCACGACGGTGGCCCGAACGTGGGGAAAGCCGGTTCGCTAACCGGACGTAAGCGGCTTACAGTCCCTTCATGCCCGGTACACGCTGGAGCCGCTTGCTGCCTACAGCGCTGCTGGTCACGCTCGCCTTGACGGCGATCACCGTCTGGTCGGCCTCGGACGACATCGAGGCCGAGCTGACCGCGCGCGCGAAGGACGCGCTCGCCGACGTCGGCGTCTCCGGCGGCCAGGTGAGCTTCTCCGGCCGCGACGCGAACCTCACCGGCTTCCCGCCGGGCAAGGCCGCGCAGGCGATGGACGCCATCCAGCGGATCGACGGGGTCCGGACGGTCGAGATCTCCGGCGACACCGCCCCGCCGGCGGGCCCCGTGACGACCAGCGGCGAGCCGCCGAGCCAACCCGCGCCGAGCCCGCCGCCCAGCCCCGCGCCGACGTCGGCCAAGCCGACGGACAAGGCGGGCTTCCAGGCTGAGATCGACCGGCTGCTGGCGGCCACGCCGATCACCTTCGAACCGGACACCACCGACCTCACCGCGGACGGCGAACGCGGCGCGCTGGAGATCGCGAAGCTGCTCACGGACGCGCCCCGCGAACTGCGGTTCCGGATCACCGGATCGGTCGCGACCGGTTCGGACCGCAAGCTCGCGCTGAACCGGGCACTGACCGTCGAGCGGCTGCTGGAACGCAACGGGGTCAAACGCGACCAGGCGTACTCCACCCAGCGCAGGAACTCCGACGGCGCGAGCGGCGAGGGCCGCCGCGTCGACATCACGGCAGAACAGAGGTGATGGCCTGATGCTCTGGCTCTTCGGGCAGATCTGGCTGTGGCTGCTCATCTCGTTCGCCCTCGGCTGCGGTGTCACCTGGCTGCTGATGCGCGGCGAACGACGTGAGCGTCCCGCCGCGGAACCGGTAGTCCACGAGCCTGCGCGCGCCGCGGTCCCGGTCCGGCACGAACCGGATCCCGAACCCGTGCCCGAGCTGCTCTCCACCGAACGGACGCAGTTCCTGCCACCCGCGCGGGTGCAGGACGACGACGAGCCGTACGACCAGGAGGCGGAAGGCCACCGCGAGGGTCAGCTGACGCCGGAATCGGTGCAGGCCTACCACCCGGGGCCGCCGCAAGCGGCCGCCCGCAACGGCGAAGGCGGCCACGAACCCGAACCCGTCTGGCCGAGCGACGAGGACTGGCCACCTGCCGAACGGACGTGAACCCACCCCGGCCGAAGGCCCCGCTATCGCGGTGGCGGGGCGTCCCTTTCCGCTTCCGCGACCCGGTTGACCAGCGAAGCCCTGCCGACGTCGATCGCGGTCGTGGGTTCACCAATAAGCACTGACACTCGCCTGGTAAATTCGGCTACGCACTGTGAGCGGGACGCCGGGTACGTTTCTTCGATCGGGAGCTCCGGCACACGAAGGAGGCTCCGATTGGCGCTCCCCTATTGGACGCCGCACAACCTGCTGCCTCCTGGCCGCCATCCCGCCGATCTGGCCGACGTCTACGAGCGGCTGGTCTTCGACGCGCCGCACCAGAACGACCGTGAAATCCTGTTCAGCGCGCTGAACAGTTACCTCGGTGTCGCCCGGCGGATCATGCCGACCGGCCGCGCGTGGATCGGCGGCGATCTGACCGCCAGGACCCCGCACGCGCCGCGCGGGCTCGACGTGGTGCTGATTCCTGACGAATGGGGCGCGCTCAAACGGCTCGACGACGCGGGCCGCTCGGCGTTGTACGGGCTGCTGACCCTGCGCGGGGTCATCGTCGGCCAGCCCGCCATGTACCTGGACCAGGTCCAGCCCGTCGGCGGCATGCTCGACGGCTTCCTCTGCCGTCCCGGTGACGAGGAGATCTGGGAAGAAGTGTGGGCATCGGGTGGCAGGGGAATTCCGGAAGTGATCTGGTGAGGAACGAATTCCGGCGTATCGCCGACGAGATCCCCGGCGGCACCTGGCTCGACGACCTCGCGCGCGCGTCGGCGATGGCCGCGTACGCCAAGTTCGAGCGCACATCACGGTCGCCGCTGCTTCGCGTGTCCGTGCTCGGTGAGTCGCATCTGGACGCGTACACCTTCTCCGACATCAGCCGCGCGCTGCAGGACGCGACGGCGAAGATCGGGCACATCATCCGGAACCCGTCCGGCGAGGTGACCTTCGTCCAGCCCGCGGACCGCGAGAAGGCCCCGCTGATCCAGCGCGGGCAGGCGGGCAACGCGATCTTCTTCGGCTTCCCGGAACCGGCGCTCGACGATGCGCTCATCCACGACGGGATCGAGTCGCTGTCCGAACGAGCGGTCAAGGAACTGTGCGACTTCCTGCCCGCCAACGGCTCCGACGACGGCGCGCTGGACGCGGTGCTGCTGCAGCGCGACACCGTCCGCAACGCGGTCAGCGACATCGTCAACGCGGTCAGCAAGCACGCCGGGATCGGGATGGCGCTGACCCCGACGTCCGGCGACGAGCTGACCCGCAGCATGACCACGGAGCAGGCGAGGATCCTGTCCGGGAGCCTGCGTGAGTCGCGCGAGGCCGTCGGCTACGAAACGGTCAGCGGCAGGCTGGACGGCGTCCGCACCCGGCGCCGGATCTTCTATCTCGAACGTGAGTCGGGCGGCACGATCCAGGGCGCGGTCGCGCCGGATCTGCTCGACGAGATCAAGGAGAACCTGGACCGGCCGGTGACCGCGCGGCTGCGCGTCGTGCGCACCACGACCATCGACGGCCGCCGCGGCCGCCCGGTGCACGAACTGCTGGAGATCACCCCGGAAGTCAGCCTGTTCGATCAGTGATCGGGTTTCCGACATTCGGCGATGCCACAATTCTCGTCAGAAAATATCGGCGACCGCTTGATCATCGTTGAATGATGACTTTTTCCGGCAGGTAACAATTTCGGCCATTGCCCCGAACGATGGGTTAACGTCTTCGGACGGAAGCCTCCGAAAGGGCATGTATGCCGACCGATCCACCTGTCCCGCACCCGCCTGCCACCCGCTACGGCCCTGGGTTCGCCGCGCACGGAACCCGGCACCGCAAACCCAAGAACGGCGTGGTCATCGCGGGTTTCCTGGTCGGCTTGGCCGCGGTCGGGGTCGCCTTCGTCCCGGTCGCCGGGATCGCCGCATGGCCGCTCGCCGTGATCGGATTGATTCTTTCCGTGATCGGTTTGACCAAAATCAAGAAGGGCGAAGCGGACAAGAAGGGAATGGGGATCGCGGGGCTCGCGCTTTCGATCACCGGACTGCTGGCCGCCGGCGGGTTACTGGTCTACACCAGTTTCTTCGCTACCGGCGAGTCGGGGCTGCACGTCCCGGCGGTCGCCGGGGACAAGAACACCGTCGAGTTCGTCGTCAGCGCTTCCGGCGGCGCGACCATCCGGTACGGCTCGCTCAACGACCAGCGGACCGAGACCACCCCGGCCAGCACCGACGAATGGCGCGGCACGGCGTCCTTCAACTCGGGCGACTACCTGCTCACCGTCACCGCGGACACCCGGAACTCGTCGGTCAGCAACCAGATCGCCTGCACGATCCTGGTGAACGGCAAGAAGGTGGCGGAGAACAAGGGCCAGACCATCGCCCTGTGCACCGCCGGCACCGGCTGATCCCCTGCGTTTCGTCCTCTGAACGCGGTAGTTGCACGTGCAAGGACCGCATTCAGAGGACGAAACGCGGGGGTGCCGCCTGGCGGCCGGCCGGTATCGCCCCCACCTCCACCGGCCGGACCGCCACGAGCCGCTCCTGGCGGCTCTTCAGACGGGACCTGCGAACGGGCCCGCCCGAGCGCCGATCACTACCGCATGCCCCTCCCCTAGGGCTCGATCGACACTGAACCGGACCCTACGCGCGTGCGCGGCGAGGCCACTAAGAATCCGCTAAGGATCACTCACGGACTTTCGTCGAGGTCCGTGAGTTCCGCACGGACCAGCGCGGCGAGCTTGGGATTGGCGTCCGCGAGGATTTTCAGCGCGAGCGCGAACTGCTCGCGGGCACCGTCCACATCCGACCCGGCCCGCAGCACCCTGCCCAGCGTCAGCCGCAGGACGCCCTCCTGCAGGACGAACCGTCTGCTGATCGTCAGGTCCACGGCTTCCCACACGTACCGCTCGGCCGCGGCGAGCTCGCCGATCCGCAGGCTCAGTTCGGCCAGATTGTTCAGCGAGACGACTACGTAGCTCTCATCCCCGAGCGTGCGGTCGATCTCCAGCGAGGCGACCTGATGCCCGATCGCCTCGATGAACCGCCCCGCCCGCTTTTCGGCCTCGGCGCAGTTGTTGAGCGCCTGCCCGCGCAGTTCGAGATCGCCGGTCCGCTCGGTCTCCTCGACCACGCGCCGCAGCGTCCTGATCGCCTCGTCGTGCCGTCCCAGCAGGGTCAGCGCGGAGCCGAGGTGGATGTTCGCGGAGATCGTCAGCCGGTCGTCGCCGATCGCGGTCGCGAGTTCCAGCGCGCATTCGGCGTCGGCGAGGCAGCCCTGCGGCAGCTCGAAGGTGAGGGCGATGGCGCAGCGGGAGATGAGCATCCAGCAGCGGCCGAGGACGTCGCCGGATCGCTCGGCGGCCTCCAGCCCGATCCCGACCAGCCGCGTCCACTCGTCCAGCAGCGGGTACACCGCGCGATAGGTGTGCGCGACCCTGGCCAGCCGCCAGACGTCGTCGTGGCGTCCGGCGGCGCGGGCGGCTTCGAGAACCTCGATCAGGTTCTCCCATTCCGCGGTGAACCAGTCCTGTGCCTCGTCGAAGGAACCGATCGGCGGCGTCTGCTCGTCGGTCAGCGCCCCGGTGAAATCGAGCGGATCGACGATCCGCAGCATCTTCCGCCGGGCCCGGTCGGCGACGGCCTGATAGAACCGCACCGATCGCGACAGGACGTCTTCCCGGTCGGCTTCGCCGAGTTCGTTCTCCGCCAGTTCACGGAGGAACAGGCGGACGAGGTCGTGCGGGACGAAGGAATCGCGGCCGGTCTCGGCGAGCAGGTTGTGCGCGGCGAGCACCCGCAGATGCCGCCGTGCCTCGGCGACGGTGATCCCGCCGATCGCCGCCGTCAGATGCGAACCGGCCGAGACGCACTGGACAACGCCGAGTCGCAGGAACGTCTCCGCGACCTCGGGCGGCAACCCCCGGAACGAGACGTCGAACGCCGCGCGGACGCCGTCGTCCGGGCCTTCGACGTCGAGGGCGGCCAGCCTCGTCCGTTCGTTGCCGAGTTCGTCGACCAGATCCCGCGCGGACCACTGCGCGCTGGCGGCGAGCCGGGCACCCGCGATCCGCAGCGCCAGCGGGAGATAGCCGCAGAGCCGGGCGAGCGCGTGGTTGAGGTCGAAGCCGGCGGGCCCGGCGAGCTCCTCGATCAGCCGGACGGCGTCGCCGGGCGCGAGGGTGCCGAGCACCCGCAGTCTGGCGGCGTTGGACACGGCGAGCCCGTCGAGCCGGGAGCGGCTGGTCACCAGCGTCATCGACCGCGAACCGGGCGGCAGCAACGGCCGGACCTGCTCGGCACTCCGGGCGTTGTCGAGAATGACCAGCATCCGGCGCCCGGCGATCATCGAACGGTAGAGGGCGACGCGTTCGTGGACCTGTTCCGGGACGCCCTCGGCCGGGACGCCGAGCCCGAGCAGGAACTGGGTGAGCAGGTCGGCGGGCTCCAGCGGCGGATGATGCGGGTCGAAACCCCGCAGCGAGGCGAAAAGGATGCCGTCGGGGAAGCGGCGGCCTGCCCGATGCGCCCACCACACCACCAGGCTGCTCTTGCCGATCCCGGCCGTCCCGGTGACCACGCCGACCGCGGTCTCGCCCGCTTCGGCGCGCTCGGCGAGTTCGTCGAGCCAGGCCAGGTCGGCCTCGCGCCCGGCGAGGTTCGGCACCGCGGGCGGCAGCTGCTGGACGGGCGCCGCCTCGGCCTTCGGTTCCGCGACGACCTTGACCGGCAGGTCGTCGTTGAGGACGCGTTCGTGCAGCCAGCGCAGGTCCGCGCCGGGTTCGACGCCGAGGGTGCGCAGGGTCGCCCGGGACACCGTGCGGTAGAGCTCGAGCGCGTCACCGCGGCGGCCGGCGTGGTAGAGCGCGCGCATCAGCTGACCGGCCGTGCGCTCGGCGAGCGGATTCGCCCGGACGAGCGGGCTGAGCTCGACGATCAGCTCGGCGTGCCTGCCCAGTTCGAGGTCCGCGTCGACCCTGGCACCGTGGACGGCGAGCCGCAGATCCTCCAGCTCGGGAGCCCGGACCGACCCCGGAACCCCGGCGAGCGCGGGCCCCTGCCAGAGCGCGAGGGCCTCGGTGAGCAGCTCGGACGCCTTCTCCGGCTCCTCCGCCGAAGCCCGCTCCAGCAGGGATCGGGCGCGATGGACGTCGATCCGCTCGGGTTCGACGGTGAGCTGGTAGCCGGGCGGCGCGGTGAGGATCCGGGCGCCGTGCGGATGGTCGCCCTGGATGCCCCGGAGCACGCGGCGCAGATGCGAGACGTTGCCGTGGACGATCGTGCGGGCCGTGGCCGGCGGGTCGTGGCCCCAGAGCGCGTCGATGATCTCGTCGAGCGCGACGACCTTGTTGACCTTCAGCGCCAGCAGCGCGAGCAGGCCGCGGACGCCGGGACCGCCGACGGGGACCGGCCGTTCGCCGTCGAGGAGGCGCACGGGGCCGAGGAGTTGGAAGCGGGCAGGGGAACCGCTTTCGCCCATGACAAGCCCCCCTCCCTCCGATCTCTCCCCTTACCGGAACAGCCAACCTACCGCGCGGAGACGTCGCCAACCAGGACGCTTGAGGTCGTGAGGGGCTCCTTCCCTACTTTCAGGGGTAGGGAAGGAGCCCCTCACGACCTGACGATCCGGACAAATACCCCAATCGCCTTCTGTCCACTGTGGACTGCCCGCAGGCAGGACCCGCAAGTCCGTGAAGGCCTCCTTGAGGGACCCAGAGTCCCTCAAGGAGGCCTTCACGGACCGACCCTGGATCAAGACACGAAAAAAGGCCCCGTGCCATCAGTCCCGATCTGATGGCACGGAGCCGGGAGATGTCCGACTTGGGCCGCCTGGGGGCGCGACCCACATCGGACATCGGCGTCCACGTCCGTCCGGGTGGGCTCACCCCGAGCGAAGAACCCGTTCGGTCGTCGACAACACCTACGTGAGCGAGCCCACTGGCCCGCTCACGTGGCGACAACGTAACAGGGTGCACACCGACGGCTACAAGCGCCCCGTCAAGGCCTTCGCGACCTGCGGTTCCGTCAGCGCGACAACGGGGTCGAGTCGCGGCCCGCGATGAACGCCGGACGCGGTTCGATCGCGGCGTACGGCTCCCGCAGCGCGTTTTCGACGCTGTTGAACACGACGAAGATGTTCGACCTCGGGTACGGCGTGATGTTGTTCGAGGAACCGTGCATCACGTTCGAGTCGAACCAGAGCGCGGAACCGGCCTGCCCGGTGAACTGGTCGATTCCGTATTCGGCGGCGAGCGCGGTGATGTCCTCCTCGCTCGGGACGCCGACCCGCTGCTCTTTCAGCGAACTCTTGTAGTTGTCTTCCGGGGTTTCCCCGGCGCACTGCACGAAGGTCCGCTGCGAACCCGGCATCACCATCAGCCCGCCGTTGAACGGGTAGTTGTCGGTGAGCGCGATGGAGCAGCTGACCGCGCGCGGCACGGGCATGCCGTCCTCGGCGTGCCAGGTTTCGAAGTCCGAATGCCAGTAGAAGCCGGTGCCCTTGAAGCCCGGCATGTAGTTCACGCGGCTCTGGTGGATGTACACCTCGGAGCCGAGGATCTGCCGGGCCCGGTCGAGCACGCGCGGGTCGCGGACGAGTTCCGCGATCAGCTCGCTGGTCTCGTGGACGTCGAAGATGGAGCGGACCTCACCGGTCTTGGCCTCGGTGATGACGCGCTCGTCGTCGCGGTGGTCCCCCGACGACATCCTGACGAGTTCCTGCCAGTAGGTCTGGACCTCGCCGGGCGACAGCAACTGGTCGACGACGGTGTAACCACGCGTTTCGTGGTTGGCGAGCGTGGCCGCGTCCAAGGGACCGTCGGCCTCGGTGCCCCAGACGGTGGGGTGCGTCCTGGGCAGGTGTTCGGGCGTACCCGTGATGCGGGTCGGGTAACTGTCGTCGACTCGGGTGTCGGTCAGCGTCAATGCAGTCGCCTCCTCGAGCGATTTCTAGGGTTCGGTGACGAGCGGGTACACGCCGTTTTCGTCGTGGACCTCGCGGCCGGTGATGGGCGGGTTGAACACGCAGACGCACTTGATCTCGGTCTTGGGCCGGACCTGGTGCTTGTCGTGGTCGTTGAGCAGGTACAACGTGCCCGGCTTCAGCTGGAAGACCTCGCCGGTCGCGGTGTTTTCGAGCTCTCCCTCACCGGAGGTGATGAACACCGCTTCGATGTGGTTCGCGTACCAGAAGTCGTTGACCGTCCCGGCGTACAGCGTGGTCTCGTGCACCGAGAAACCGACGCCCTCCTTGGCCAGCACGATGCGCTTGCTGCGCCAGTTCGGGGTCTTGATGTCGGCGTCGGTGTCGGTGACCTCGTCGAGGGTTCTGACAAGCAACGGAAAACTCCTTCTCGTTCCTGGTTGAGGGCGGTCAGGTCGGGTCAATCGAGGACGGCGGCGACGGCCTCGTCGATGATCGCGAGGCCCTTCGTGAGCTCGTCGTCCGTCAGCGTGAGCGGCGGCAGGACCTTCATGACCTCGCCGTCGGGGCCGGAGGTCTCCATCAGCAGCCCGCGTTCGAACGCGGCGGCGCAGACCTTGCCCGCGAGGTCGCCGTCGGCGAACTCGATGCCCCGGGCGAGGCCGCGGCCCTTCGCGTACAGGTTCGCGTCCGGGTACGCCTCGACGATGCCCTGGAAGGCGGCGGCGATGCGCTCACCCTTGGCCTTGGTGGACTTCTCCAGCTCGTCGTCGCTCCAGTAGACGCGCAGCGCCTCGGTCGCGGTGACGAACGCCGGGCTGATGCCGCGGAACGTGCCGTTGTGCTCACCCGGCTCCCAGACGTCGAGGTCCGGGCGGATCAGCGTCAGCGCCATCGGGATGCCGTAGCCGCCGATGGACTTCGAGAGGCAGACGATGTCGGGTTTGATGCCCGCGTCCTCGAAGCTGAAGAACGGGCCGGTGCGGCCGCAGCCCATCTGGACGTCGTCGAGGATCAGCAGGATGCCGTGCTTCTTGCACAGGTCGTCCAGCGCCTTGAGCCACTCGACGCGCGCGGCGTTGATGCCGCCCTCGCCCTGCACGCCCTCGACGATCACGGCGGCGGGCTCGTTCAGGCCGCTGCCGGAGTCTTCGAGCAGCTTCTCGAAGTACAGGAAGTCCGGGATGGAGCCGTCGAAGTAGTTGTCGTACGGCATCGGGGTGGCGTGCACCAGCGGGACACCCGCGCCGCCGCGCTTCATCGAGTTACCGGTCACCGAGAGGGCGCCCAGCGTCATCCCGTGGAAGGCGTTGGTGAAGTTGATGACCGATTCCTTGCCGGTCACCTTGCGCGCGAGCTTCAGCGCGGCCTCGACCGCGTTGGCGCCACCGGGGCCGGGGAAGACGACCTTGTAGTCGAGATCCCGCGGCCGGAGGATCTTCTCCTGCAGGGTCTGGAGGAAGTCCCGCTTGGCCACCGTGAACATGTCGAGCGCGTGCGTCACGCCGTCACGCGCGATGTAGTCGATCAGGGCCCGCTTCAGCGCCGGGTTGTTGTGCCCGTAGTTGAGCGCGCCGGCGCCGGCGAAGAAGTCGAGATAGGCCTTGCCGTCCTCGTCGTAGAGGTAGCTCCCCTGCGCCCTGTCGAACACGACGGGCCAGCCGCGGCTGTAGCTGCGCACCTCGGATTCGAGTTCCTCGAAAATGCTCATGACTTTTTCTTTCTCCCTGAGATCCCCGGATTTACGTTCTATTGACTGCTGAGCGGACCGATTCGGTACAGGTCCTCCTGCTCATGCGTTCCTGCCTCGGCCGGGAAATCCGTCGCGGAGAACAGATCCTGGCGTTCGACGGTGGCGTTCCACCGCTTGGCGAACGAGGCGAACAACCGGATCGAAGCCTCGTTGTCCGGGGTGATCGTCGTTTCGAGGTACCGGACGCCCTGGGCGGTCAACTGGTCGAACAGCTCGTCGAGCAGAGCTCCGGCCAGGCCTTTTCCTCGCTGGGACGCGTCGACCGCGACCTGCCAGACGAAGCCGGCGTCCTGCTTGCGGTACCCGATCACGAAGCCGACCGGGGTACCGTCGACTTTCGCGACCACCGAGGTGTCGGCGAAATCCTGGCACCACAGCAAATAGGCGTAAGGCGTGTTGAGATCGAGCTTCTTCGAATCGCGGGCGATTCTCCAGAGCGCGGCACCGTCTGCCTTGGTCGGATTTTCGATCAAGTGCTTTCCGGACATGTCCAAGAAACGTACCGGAGGATTCGGGCGCGGTCAGATCGCCCGCGGCGGCGGCAGCGCGGCTACCTGCAACAACCTCGAAACACACGTGACAAAGGTAACGGTAACGTTTGAAGCGCAGCACGCGTGGGTAAGGCCGCTTCGGTGCGGTCTCACTGCACGTGACGATACCAACCGTTACCACTTCGTCGCACGGTCAGCGCGCGATTCGGCACCTGATTCCGCTATTCACGACGCCGCTTGCGACCCGCGAGCGAACCGATCGGCGTCCAGATGGCGGGGAGGACGAGCAACAGGCAGACGACCAGCCACCACACCGGCGCCTCGCCGCGCCGCCAGCCCGCGACGACGTCGCCGAGCCAGCCGAACAGCGGGTCGCGCACCGGTGGCAGGAACGCGGCGAACAGCAGGGCGGCCACCACCAGCACGCCGAGCACCGTGAGCACCATCCGCCACGTCTTGCGCAACGTCATCAGGCTCACCGCCAGGAACACGATGGCGCCCGCGGCGACCGGCACACCGACCCATTGCAGGACCGGACCGCCCTGTCCACCGAGGACGAAGCCGGCGAGCACGGTGATGAGCGCGGCGAGCACGTTCCACGGCGACGGCAAGGTGGCCGCCCCGCGCGTGATCCACCACGCGCTGCGCCCGGTGGCCTTGGCGAAGGTGGCGGCGGGCTGGACCGATTTCGGCACCCTGGTCGCCCCGGCGGCCGCGTTGATCCCGGCCGCGCCCGCCTTGACCAGTGTCTTCGTCAGGAGCATCGTCCCGCGTTCGTGTTCGAACCGTTCGCCGGAGACCTGGCACGCCTGGAACGCGCGCTGGGTCTGCTCGTCGGTTTCCGGCTCGTCCTCGATGAGTTTCCTGAACCGTTCCGACGGTTTCCCGTTCCCCTTGGCCGTTTTCGCGTCGTGTCCGCAGTGGAGGCCGACACACGGCAGCTCCTCGCGCGCGATCTCCAGCTGCCGGGCCCTGGCGAGCACCATCGCCGTCACCGGCATGCTGATCGGCAGGACGGCTTCGGTTTCGACGTCGGCGAGTTCGCCGTCGAGGCCGAGGAAAGCCAGTTCGCAGTCCAATTGCGCGCGCAGCGCGTCCGCTTCCTCTTGGGACAGCCCGTCTTCCGTGCCCGGCTGTCGCCAGCCGATCTCCTCGAAGGTGTCCCGCACCCGCGCCCGGAACGCGTCCCGCCCGACGACGTCGCGCAGCAGACGCAGCCGTTTCGGGTCCAGCAGGCACTGCACCAGCCAGCCCGCGCCGTCGACCCGGCCCCACATCCAGTCGTTCGCGCGCCAGGACGCCTTGTAGAACGCGCCGAAGTAATCGGCCTGCATCCCGGTGAGCTTGTCCCACGAACGGCGTCGCTTCATGTCCAGCAGCGTCCGCGAATCCGCGCTGACCTGGACGAGGTCGACCCGCTGGTCGACCGACGGAGGCTGCGCGAGCAGTCCCCTGGTCGCGATGTGCAGGCGCACGAGCCGCGAGGTGACGACGGGGTCGGCAGTTCCATCAACGGTGCTCTTGGCGTCGGCACTCTTATCGGTGGCGTTCCCACCGTCGGCGGTGAGCCCGGTCCAGGCCAGCAGCGTGCTGACCGTGTCGGCGGCTTCGGCCTCGGGTTTCGCCTGTGCCAGCGGCAAAAGGATCGGGGTGGCCTGCCGCAGCGCGGCGACGACGAGCGGCCACGCCTCCTTCAGCGTGTCCGAACGGCCGAGCGCGGCCCACTCCTCGGCGAGGCCTTCGATCCAGGCGGCCAGTGTGACGTCAGAGGCAGGCGGCTCCTGTTCGGTGACCCAGCCCGCGAGCCGCTTCCCCCGCGCGGCCTTGTGCCGCGCTTCGTGCAGCAGCACCCGGCAACGGTTGAGCTGCACCGCCTGCTCCGGCGAGGGATCCAGCCGGAAGCCCGCGTTCACCAGTTGCAAGCCGGTGGCGACCGAATCGTCGAGCGCGGTGGTGCGGAAGGCGACGAGATCCGCGAGATCGCAGCCGTCCTTCGGCGGCTCGGCGGGCAGGCCGTCCCGCAACCCGGCCGCCGCGGCCGCGCGCAGCTGCGCCGCCGTCCCGGACGCCCACTGGCGACCCTGATCCTCCACATCGGACAGTGAGAGCCTGCGCGTCGCCTCCCGGACCAGCGCGGTGGCGTCCTCCTGTACCCGCCGGTCGCGGTAGTCGTTCATCAGCCGCTGGTCGACCAGCGAGTCCGGGCCACCGCGAACCCCCATCGCGGCAAGGGTGACCCGGGTCCCCCTCGTCCGGACGACGGCGTCGTTGTGCCTGGTCAGATCCTCCAGTTCGGCGCTGATCGTCTGGCTCAGCACGGTGCCGACGACCTTGCTCATCGCGCTGCCCAGCAGCGGCGGCCGCTCCGGATCGACCGCGACCCGCTCGGCCTCGCGTTCGGCCGTCGGCACCACGTACAGCAGCAGCCGCCGGACGTCCGAATGCGACTGCCGTTCGAAGATCTCCCGCAGCGCCGGGCGCAGCGGCTTGTTCAGCAGCACCCCGCCGTCGGTGAGCCAATGCGAGCGCGTGACGTCGGTGTACTTCGTCATGTCCGGATGCAGCGGGCCGGTCTTCTCGCCGATCGGCATCCGGGAGAGCTCGAACGCGCCGGGGAACGACGCGGTGGACCGCGCGGCGAGCGCGAGCGGGCCGACCACGTCATCCGTCCACAAAGGAGCGTCGAAGCGGAACAGGAGGCGATGTTCGGTGTCCCGCACCAGGTTTCCGAGCGCGTCGTCGAACCTGGTCGTCTCGCCGTCGATCATCGTGCCGGTGAGCAGCACGGTGATGTCGGGGCAGTCGGGTTTCACCGTCGCCTTGTCGGTGATCCGGTGCAACGCGTCCTTGAGATCGCCGAGCAGCACCTTGTCGCCGTCGAGCAGCGAACGCGGTTCCTTCTCACCGGGGTCGCGGATCAGGTTGTCGAGCGAACCCGTGCTGATCCACGTGTCGCGCAGTACCTGCGGGCTCGACCGGAAGGCTTCGGCCAGCCCGAGGCACGCCGCGTTGATACCGCCCGCGCTCGTGCCGGTGAGCACGTCGAGCGAGACGGTGGCGTTGAGCAGATCGAGCAGGGCCCGGTACGGGCTTTTCGATTCCGGCGTTCTCGACGCCTGCAACAGATGCGAGGTCTCGGTGGCGACCCCGCCCATCCAGACCGCGAGGCTCGCCCCGCCCACCATGGTCATCGCCAGCCGGATCTCCTGCGGCCACGGGCTTCCCGCGTCGGCCATGTGCGCCCTCCCCAAGGCTTTTGTGCAGGGGGCACTCTAGACCGGGCGGAGGATCCCGGGTACCGCCGATGGTGCGCCCGTACGGGCAAGGCCCTGCGGCCGGGCGGTTTCGCGTGTCGTCCGTCCAGTCACGTGTGTCGTCCGTCTGATCACACGTGTCGTCCGTCCAGTCACGCGAAACTCCCGGTTCGGTCCAGGTGGTCGTGAGTGGAGTGTTGCGAAAGCCACTTTCGCAACGTTGAAGGTTGGGAAAGTGGCTTTCGCAACCTCAGCGGCCTGCCCAGGTGACTCAGCCGACGGTGAGCACGATCTTCCCGAACTGCCGGTTCGATTCCAGATACCGGTGCGCCTCCACGACGTCGTCGAGCCGGAACGTGCGATCGACCCTGGACTGGAACGAACCCGCCCGGACACCGGCGCGCACGAAGGCGTCGGCCCGGCGGAGCCGTTCGGGATTCAGCGTGATGCCGAAGGCGTTGAACATCCGCATGGTCGGCGCGAACCACAGCGGGAACGGGGTTTCCTTGGTGTCCAAGGCGCCGTAGACCACGAGCGATCCGCCCTCCGCGGTCGCCTCGGACAGCTGGCGCACGCCTTCCCCGGCGATGGCGTCGAAGACCAGGTCCGCGCCGCGGCCGCCGGTGTAGGCCTTGGTGCGCTCGACGACGTCTTCCTCACTCGTCACGATCACGTGTGCCGCACCGGCTTTCAGCAGCCGTTCCTTCTTCGCGGGCGTGCGGGTGGTCGCGATCGTGGTGGCGCCGATGTGGTTCGCGACCTCGATCGCCGCCAGCGCCGTCCCGCTGGAGGCCGCCGTGATCAGCACGGCGTCGCCCGCCCGCACCTTGCCTTCGTCGATGATCGCGCCGTAGGCGGTGAGCAGCGAGCCCCACATCGTGACCGCGTCCACCGAGCCGAGCCCTTCCGGCCGGTGCAGCGTGGCACTGGCCGGGACGATCGCCTGCTCGCCGTAGACCCCGTACTCCTTCTGGGAAAACCCGGCGATCGTGGTGACCCGGTCGCCCGGCGCGAAACCCGTGACGTCCGGGCCGACCGCGTCGATCACGCCCGACGACGAATAGCCGAGACCCGCCGGGAACCGCTCGGCGCGTTCGAAGTAGTAGCCGCCGCGGAACATCGCTTCGGCACGGTTGAGACCGATCGCTTCGATCGAGATCCGCACCTCACCCGGGCCCGGCTCGCCGATCTCGACGTCCACGACCTCCAGCACCTCGGGCCCGCCCTCGGTACGGAAAAGTACTGCCTTGCTCATGTCATCCCCTTGGAGAGTCCGTTACGACTTGTAACGTCCTAGATCGTCTGACACGATCGAATCCGCTGGAAGACGGCACTTTCGTGTCACGACGGAACAAGCCTGTTACGAACGAGGTCAGCGCCATGAGCGACGCCGAAGATTTTTCCGACGAGGAGCCCTGCTCGCTGCGCGAGGTGCTCGGGCTCGTCGGTGACAAGTGGACGATGCAGATCCTGGTCCGGCTGACCGGCGGACCGCGACGGTTCAGCGAGCTCGAACACGGTATCGAGGGGATCAGCCGCCGGATGCTCGCGCTGACGTTGCGGAACCTGGAACGCAATGGGCTCGTGACGCGGACGGTCTACGCGGAGGTCCCGCCGCGCGTCGAGTACGAGATCACGCCGCACGCCGCCGAACTCGACGAGCCGCTGCACGCGCTTTCCGCCTGGGCCTCGAAACACCGGGCGATCGTGGGCGAAGCACGCCGGGCCTACGACGCCACGAAGGCCTCCTGACCCTCCCCGCGTTTCGTCCTCTGGATGCGGTCCTTGCGCGTGCAACTACCGCATCCAGAGGACGAAATGCGGGGGGCGTCAGGCGGCGAAGTGCTCCAGCAGGAGGACTTGCGCCTCACCGACGGCGAAACCCAGGACGGCACCGGTCGCGATCAGGATCCATTCGTCCTGCTGGAAGGCCGGCCGCAGCAGGCCCTCGAACTCGCGCGGCGACAACTCCTTCATCTTCGTCACCAGCACGTTCCGGATGTCCATCGCGTCGTTCGCGTAGTCCTCGATGTACCGCATGGTCTCCGGCAGCTTGTCCATGATCTTCTCGGCGATGTTCAGCTTCATGTCCTGGTAGCGCTTGCTTCCGACGGCGAACACCACCAGCGGTTTCCCGACGCCGACGCGGCGCCCGAGCTGTTCGTCGAGCTGGCGCTGGATGAGCCCGAGCACCCGGTCCGACAGCGGGCCGTGCAGCACCGCCTCGATCACGTTGTGCGGGGTGATGATCTCCTTCGCGATCAGCGCGCCGTACGCCTCCGCGACCTCGCCGCGCCGTTTCAGGAACAGGCCCTGCCAGCGCACGCCGAAATACCGGCGTTCCTCGATCGGATAGAAGATCATCCGCAGCGCGAGCCAGTCGGTGAACCAGCCGGTGAAGAGCCCGAACAGCGGCATGATCAGCGGGAACTTGAACAGCACCCACGCGACCATCTGGATGACGCCGATGAGGCCGCCGAAGAAGATGCCGGAGCGGGCGATGAACTTGAACTCCTTGTCGCCCGCCTCCTGGAAGATCCGGTTCAGCAGCCGTTTGTCCTTGACCAGTGCGGTGACCACCATGCCCTTGAGGTCGAACACACTGTCCACATCGGACTTGATCAGCTCCAGTACGGCCGCGACCATCCGCGGTGTCTCGGCCTGGACGCGCTGGATCACCAGCCGCTGCATGCCCACCGGCAGGGATTCCCACAGGCCGGGCTGGTAGTGGGCGGCGACGTCGCGCACGATGTCCTCGACGGCCGCCTGGAGCGGTTTTTCGATCTCCTTGGCGATTCTGTGCGGGTCGAGCCGGGCGACGATCTCGGCCGGTTTGATCAGCTGCTCGGTCATCGTGTCGCAGGCGATACTCGCCATCCGGGCGGCACGTTTGGGCACGATGCCCTGCCAGCCGAGGAACGGTTTGACACCGACGAACTCGACCGGCTGGAACATCATCCGGATCGCGACGAGTTTGGTGGTGTAGCCGATCAGGGCGGCGACGACCGGGATGGAGACGTAGAGCGGCCAGTGCTCGCCGAAATCGGCGAGGATCCCGTCGAGGAACGCACCCATGCCGAAGTCAGCCGGCGCTCGGGTCGCAGGCCTGCCAGAACTGGGCGCCGAGCCGGGAAATATGGACGGTGCGCTTCACGAACTTCGCCCGTTTGACCGACTTCTCCGCCTCGCGGACGGTCTCGTCGGTCAGCAAGATCTCGTACTGCGTCTCCAGCGCCGGCACTTCTTCGTCCAGCTCGATCAGGCCGAGCCCGATCAGCCTGGTGAGATAACCGGGCACCTGGTCCGGCAGCGAAACCCCGGCGGCCTTGCCGACGGTGGAAGCGTTGCGCAGCACGAACCGCCCGGCCGCACCGAGGCTGGTCCGCTCGGCGACGTCGACGGCGGGGAACGGCGAGCCGTCGGAAAGCGCGGACAGGATGCGGGCCTCGTCCGGAGTGAGCTGCCGCAGGATGATCGCGTAGAGGTACTCGCGGGCCCGCTCGCGGCCGAAGCCGATGGAGTGGTTGAGCAGTTCCGCCATCGCCGCGCGGAGCGGTTCGAGCTGGGCGCGGGTGTGCACGAGGGTGATCGTCGCCTCGACCGCCCGGGAACCGTTGGTGTCGGGCCGATTCATCGCGGAAGCGGCGGTGAGCGCGGCGTGGTACGGATCGTCGACCTCGTCGAGACGGCGGCGCAGCTCCGAAAGCAGCTGCCGCTCGCCCTGTTTGACGATCTGTTCGGCGATCTCGACGCCGGGGAGTTTGCGGGTGAACTCGAAGCCCGTGCGCGCGGCCCAGCCCGCCAGCTGCCCAGCTCGTTTGGCGAAAGCGGCCAGGTCTTCACCGGCGGGTCGATCGTTGCTCACGGGCACTCCCCTCGCGTTCGCGCTGATGCTACCTGCGAGTAGGCCGAATGGCCGAAAATGTGATGGACCTGGGCCCGCTTTCATGGACACTGTTGGATGGTCACCATGAGCTTCACACGCTGGGGTCCGCCGATCGACGTCCTCCCGCTGTTCGCCCGGGAGGAGCAAGCCCTCCTCGACGTACTGACGGGACTCGACGCGGAACAGTGGGCCGCGCCGACGGTGTGCACGGGCTGGACGGTGCACGATCTCGCCGCCCACATCCTCGGCGACAAACTCGGCAGGCTGTCCCGCGACCGTGACGACTACCGGACGACCGCGCCCCGCGAGGGTGAGCGCTTCGGGGACTTCATCGACCGGATCAACGACGAATGGGTCGTCGCGTGCCGGCGGCTGTCCCCCGAAGTGCTGTTCGCGATGCTGGTGGACAGCACCTCGCAGATCGCCGAGATGTTCGGCCGCGCCGACCTCGACGCCGTCGGCGATCCGGTGAGCTGGGCGGGGGAAGAACCCGCGCCGGTCTGGCTCGACGTCGCCCGCGAGTACACCGAATTCTGGGTGCACCAGCAGCAGATCCGCGAAGCCGTCGGCGCGAGGATGCTGGACGATGCGGAGTTCCGCGGGCCGGTGGTCGACACCTTCATGCGGGCACTGCCGCACACTCTGCGTGACGTCGACGCCCGTGTCGGGAGGCAGGTCGCCTGGACCGTCACCGGCCAGGGTGGCGGTAAGTGGACGGCACGGCGGACCGCCGACGGCTGGGAACTCGACCGGGTCGCGCCGACGTCACGCGCGCCGCTGGCCTCGGTGACGACCGACGCGGACACCTTCTGGCGGCTGTGCACCCGGAACCCGGTGGACCCCGGCCGGGTCACCGCCGAGGGCGACGAAAACGTTTGCGCCGCCCTGCTCGGGATGACGTCGATCATCACATCGAGTAACGGCTGACCTTCTCCGGCCGGATGACGAGCCGCACGAGGTCGAGGGTCTGGATCCCGGCCAGCTCGCCCGCGTGGGCGGGGTCGTCGAGGTCCCAGTAACGCGCGCCGAGTCGCGCGGCCAGTTCGTGCGCCCCGTCGGGCTCCACCGTGACACTGCCGGCGACCGAGACCCAGCGCTCGCGTTCGCCCACCGGCGCGGCCACGATGATCGACGCGCGGGGATCGTCCTTCAGGCGCCGCACCTTGGGCGACTCGCGGGGTGTGAAGAGCTGGATCGCGCCGTCGTCGGCGGCCTCGAACCACACCGGGCGGACCGGGCCGTCGGCCACGGTCAGGAACCCGTGCAGCGGGCGGCGGAGGAATTCGAGGTCGTCGGTGGTGAGCATGAGCTCGATTCAACACGGCGGACTCGGACGATCCCATAGGTGAAAGACCGGATCGCCTGCGTATTCGTCTAACCTCGGCCGGGTGGACGTGTTCAGTGACCTGATCCGCGGGGTGCGCTCGCACGGTTCGTTGTTCGGCAGTTCGACCCTGTCCCCGCCGTGGAATCTGCACTTCGTGGACGGCGCGCCGCTGACCCTGTGCGCGGTGCTCACCGGCGCGGGCTGGATCGTCCCGGAGGACGGCCCGCCCGAGCCGCTTCGCGCGGGCGAGTCGGTCATCGTGCGCGGCCCCGCGACGTTCACCTTCGTCGACGCGGTCGGCACCCCGGCCGAGCCGATCGCGTGCGGCGAGCACTGCGCGACACCCGAACAGGGCGGGACGCGGCATCGTCTCGGCTGGGTCGGCGATCCCGGCGGCGAAACGACCTTGATCGTCGGCGCGTACCCGGTGCGCGGCGAGATCTGCCGCCCGCTGGTGGACTCGCTGCCCGCCCTGGTGCGAGTGGACTCCGGCGGCGCGGGCGACCCCGTGCTTGAGCACGTCGCCGCCGAGGTCGCCGTCGACGCACCGGGGCAGCAGGTGGTCCTCGACCGGCTGCTGGACTGGCTGCTGGTCTGTTCCCTGCGCGAGTGGTTCGACCGGCCGGGCGGCGAGCCCCCGGCGTGGTGGGCCGCGCAGCGGGATCCCGTCGTCGGCGACGCCCTGCGCCTGCTGCACGCGGAACCGGCGGCGCCGTGGACCGTCGGCACGCTGGCCGGGCGCACCGGGGTGTCGCGGTCGACGCTGGCCAAACGGTTCGCCGACCTGGTCGGCGAACCGCCGCTGACCTATCTCACCCGCTGGCGCATGACCCTCGCGGCGGATCTCCTCGCCGGTCCGGAACCCGCGACCCTTTCCGACATCGCCCGTACCGTCGGCTATTCCGACGCGTTCGGGTTCAGCGCGGCGTTCAAACGCGTGCGGGGAGTCAACCCGAGCGAGTTCCGGCGCGGGGTCCCTCAGCGCAGCTGATGCCGCGACTTCTTGGCCTGCTTGCGCAACTGCAGGATCCGGGCGCCGCCGACGAGCGCGACCAGCACGCCACCGGCGATCACGGAGAACAGCATCGCGACCGCCAGCGGCATGCTTCCGGACATGCCCAGGAAGTGCACGGTGGCCGTGTCCTGGTTCTGCAGGATGAACACGAGCAGGAACACCAGCACGATCAACGCCACGATGACGGCGATCCAGGTGCCGCTCACCCGTGTCCGTTTGAGCTTCGGGCCGGCTTCGAATTTACCGCTGTGGCGTGCGCCGCCCGCGGTTTCGGACGGCTTGACGGGAACCTGGGCGGCGCCCTCCTCCGGCTGCGTCATGCGGACAGTGTCCGCCGAAGCGGGCTTGATCGCGCTCTCAAGCGTCCGAACGGGTGACCTCGTCCGCCGCGCGCAGCACGCGCAAGGTGTTCTTCCCGGCCAGTTTCGCGCAGTCCTCTTCGCTCCAGCCGCGTTCCAGCAGGGCGGCGAAGAGCACCGGGTACTTCGAAACGTCTTCGAGGCCTTCGGGCAGCGTCGCGACTCCGTCGTAGTCGCCGCCGAGTCCGATGTGGTCGACTCCGGCCACTTCGCGCGCGTGCTCGATGTGCGCGACGACGTCGTCGATGCCCGCCTTCGGCTTCTCGGGGCCGCCTCGTTCGGCGGTGAACTTCGTGCGCTGGTCGATGTTCCGGTAGTCCTTGCCCGCGGCTTCCATGTCCTGACGCAGCTGGTCGTCCCACTCCGCGACCTTCGGCGAGATGAAGCCCGGCACGAACGTCACCATCGCGACACCGTCCTTGGCCGCCAAGGTCCCCAGGACGTCGTCGGGGATGTTGCGGGGATGGTCGTTGACCGCGGTGCAGGACGAGTGGCTGAAGATCACCGGCGCGGAACTGACCTCCAGCGCGGCCCGCATCGTGCTCGGCGCGACATGCGAGAGGTCGACCAGCATGCCGATCTTGTTCATCTCGCGGACGACGTCGCGGCCGAACTCGGTGAGCCCGCCGTGCTCGGGTTCGTCGGTGCCGGAGTCGGCCCAGGTGGTGTTGTAGTTGTGCGTCAGTGTCATGTAGCGGACGCCGAGACGGCGCAGGATCCTCAGCACGCCAAGGGATTCGGCGATGCTGTGCCCGCCCTCGGCACCCAGCAGCGACGCGATCTTGCCGTCGCGGAAAGCGGTTTCGGCCTCGTCGGCGGTGTCGACGAGGGCCAGGCGATCGGGGTAGCGCTCGGCCATCTGGTGCACGATCTCGATCTGTTCGAGCACGGCCGTCACCGCGCTGTGGCCCTCGAACTGACAGGGCACGTAGACGGACCAGAACTGCATCCCGAGCCTGCCTTCGGCGAGCTTCGGGAAGTCGGTGTGCAGATGCGGCTGACGGACCGTGAGATCCGTGCCGGCCACGGCCTCGACCGGGTCCGGCCCGGTCGTGACCCGCAGCTCCCATGGCAGATCGTTGTGCCCGTCCGCGAGGAGGACCCTGTCGAGCAGGGCCTGGGCGCGGACGAGGTCCCCGTTAGTCATCGGACGATTTTACGTTCGCGTGCTTTGCTCTCCCCGCTATGGGTTGAGCCACCCCGCGGCCGCTACCAAACCGTTGCCGGTCACCTGGTGCCCGCCGGGATGCCGGTGGGCGACGACGTCCGCGCCGCGTTCGCGCAGGTCACGGACGAGTGTCTCGGCCGAAGCCAGCGGTGCCATCGGATCGTGCTCGCCGTTCGAAAGGAAGACCCGGGTACCGGACAGGTCTTCGCGTGGCGGCTCCGGGAGCGGTGACATCGCCGCGAACAGCGCGGACTCGCGGACGGCGTCCGGACGGAGCAGGGACACCGCGGCGGCGATGTTGGCACCGTTGGAGAACCCGATGGCGACCAGCCGCCGGTCGCCGAGGGCGTACTCCTCGCGCGAGGCGAGCACGAAATCGGCCAGCTGGTTCGCGCGGAAGACGACGTCCTCGTGGTCGAAAACCCCTTCCGCCAGCCTTCGGAACCAACGCGCCGCACCGTGTTCCGACACCGGCCCGGCCGGCGCGAGCAGCGCCGACGCCGGGCTCAGCTGCCGGGCGAGCGGCACGAGATCGTCCGGGCCGCCGCCGGTGCCGTGCAGGAGCAGCAGCACCGGCTCGTCGAGCGCCCCTTCGACGTACTTGTGCTCCAAGGCGCTCATCGCGGGTTGTTCTCGCTCGGCAGGTCCAGCTTCGGCAGCATGGCCTCGATGTCCTCGCGTTTGGGCTCCAGCCACGGCGGCAGTTTCAGCGCGCGGCCGAGCTCCAGCAGCGGCTCGTCGATCGCGAAACCGGGTTCGTCGGTCGCGACCTCGAGCAGTGTGCCGCCCGGCTCGCGGAAGTAGATCGAGCGGAAGTACTGACGGTCCAAAATGGACGTCACGTTCACGCCGTCGTCGATCAGCTCGTCGCGCCAGGCGGCCTGGGTGTCCTCGTCCGGCGCGCGCCAGGCGACGTGGTGCACGGTGCCCGCCGCCACCAGCCCGCGCGGGGCGTCCGGCTTGACGAGGACGTCGACGAGCGCACCGGGGCCGCCTTCGCCGGCGGAAAACCGCAGTCGGTCGCCATCCTGGTGGTCGAAGGTCAGGCCGAGGCCGTCGGTCAGCATCCCGGCGGTCGCGTCCTCTTTGGACACCGACAGCGTGACGGAGTGCAGCCCGCGGATGGCGTGTTCGGCGGGGACCAGCTTCGTGTCCCACGGGTCGCGCGGGTCGCCCTGCGGATGTGCGACGAGCGCGAGTTCGAGGCCGTCCGGGTCGAGGAAGGTGAGCGTCTCCTCGCCGTCGGAGTTGCGGATCCGGCTGGTCTCGACGCGGTTCTCGGCGAGGTGCCGCTTCCACCAGCCGAGCGAGGTCTCCGGCACGGAGAACGACGTCGTGGTCGCCTGGCCGGTGCCGTGCCGGCCCTTCGGCGCGTCCCGCCACGGGAAGAACGTCATGAGCGAGCCCGGCTTGCCGGACTCGTCGCCGTAATAGAGGTGGTACGTGCCGGGGTCGTCGAAGTTCACGGTGGTCTTCACCAGCCGCAGGCCGAGCGCCCGGGTGTAGAAGTCCGCGTTGCGCTGGGGGTCGCCACCGATGGCGGTGACGTGGTGCAGGCCCGAAGTCTTGATCGACATGGTGCCCCTCCTCTGGGAGCCGGTGAACTCAAGCTAGCCCGATAACCTCTCGCGCGCAAGATATATTCCAGCAAGAGTTCTTGGTGTACCCTCGCCCGCGTGACAGTGGCGAAAGCGGAGGAACCGAACGACGACGAAGTGGTCACGTGGTGGGGCCTGGTGATCGAGGGCTACCTGGCCACCCAGAACAAGCTGATGGGCGAGATCGCCGAACGGTTCGGCCTGGCGCCGGCGTCGTTCGACATCCTGCTGCGGCTCGTGCGGTCACCGGAGCACCGGATGCCGATGACGCGGCTGGCCGTCGAGGCGGCGCTGTCGAGCGGCGGGTTCACCAAGGTCGCGGACCGGCTGGTCGCCGCGGATCTGATCTGCCGCGTGCCCAGCCCGGACGATCGCCGCGTCACGTTCGCGGCGCTGACCGACCACGGTCTCGACGTCGCCGAGAAGGCCAGGGAAGCGTGCGCGGAGATCCTGCGGCGCATCGTCCTCACTCCGCTCGGTGACGGCGCGCACGACCTGGCCGAGGCCATGCGAACCCTGCGCACCGTCAACGGCGCTTGACACCTACCGCATTCAGTCCTCTGGATGCGGTACTTGCGTGCGCATGGACCGCATTCAGAGGACTAAATGCGGCGGAGCGGGGGCCTGGACCTCGTACATGTCCCGCACCAGTTCCCGGATGACGTTGCGGCGGATCTTCCCGGTCGCCGTCTTCGGCAGTTCGCCCAGCTCGACGATGCCCCGCGGCCGTTTGAACGACGCCAGCCCGGCCCGGCAGAACTCGATCAGCTCGTCCGCGTCCAGTCTTCCGCCGGGCACGCCGACCACGCACGCGACCGGTTTCTCGATGCCGTCGGCGTCGAAGGCGGCCACCACCGCGACCTCGGCGACCGCCGGATGTTGCAGCAGCCTGTCCTCGACCTCGGCGGGCGACACCCAGATCCCGCCCGGTTTCAGCATGTCGTTGAAGCGTCCGAGGCAGGTGTAGCTCCCGTCGGCGTTGCGCACGAAGCTGTCGCCCGTCCGCAGCCACTCACCCTGGAAGACGTGCTTCGTCGTCTCGTACCGCGCCCAGTACCCCGTCGCGATCGAGGGCCCGGCGACGAACAGTTCACCGGGCTGCCCGTCCGGCACCGGCTCGCCCTGTTCGTCGCGCAGCGCGATCTCGTAGCCCGGCACCGGCATCCCGGTGCTGCCGGGCCGGACCTGCCGCGGCCGGTTGGACAGGAAGATGTGCAACGCCTCGGTCGAGCCGATCCCGTCCAGGATTTCGACGCCGAAGCGGTCGCGGAACCGTTCGAACAGCACGGCGGGCAGCGGCTCGCCCGCCGAAACCGCTTGGCGCACCGAAGAGAACGTGTCGTCGGGGATGTCGCTGGCGAGCAGCGCCGCGTAGAACGTCGGGACGGCGAAGAACAACGTCGGTCGCTCCGCGCGGACCCTGGCGGCGATCAGCCCCGGGGTCGGCCGCGCCGGTTCGAGCAAGGTCGTACCACCGGCCGCGAGCGGGAAGAACGCCGAATTCCCCAAGCCGTAAGCGAAGAACAGCTTCGGGACGGACAGGAACCGGTCGTTCGGCCCGATGTCCAGCACGCCGCGCGCGTACGTTTCGCAGACCGCGCGGATACTCGCGTGCCGATGCATCGCGCCCTTCGGCTTGCCCGTCGTTCCCGACGTGTACAGCCAGAGCGCGGGCGAATCCTCCCAGGTCGGCGCCGGTTCGAAACCGTCTTCGTCCACTGTGGACAGCCAGCCCCACTCGTGCGCGCGGACCCCGGACGGCAGTTCGGCCGCCTTGGCCCTGTCCAGCACGACGTCGGTGACCTCCGGCGCCAGCCCCAGCGCGACCGTCGCCTGCGCGGCGAACTCGCCCGAAACACACAGCACCCTGGCCCGCGAATCCGCGAGCAGCTTGCCCAGATCCAGCCCGGTGACCATGGTGGACACCGGCACCGCGACCGCTCCGGCCAGCATCGCGCCGAGGATCCCGGTGAGCAGTTCGACGTCGTCGACCATGCAGAACAGGACCCGCTCCTCCGGGCGGACGCCGATCGCCTTCAGCCCCGCCGCGACCCGGCGGCTTTCGGCCGCCAGCTCCACGTACGTGAGACTTCGCCTCGGGGAAACGACGGCGTCCTTCGCCCCGCGCCCTTCCGCCAGATGCCGGTCGAGCAGGTAGCTCGCCGCGTTGAACCCGGTAGCAGCAGCGGTCACGGGCGCACCTCTATCGCTCAGCTCAGGTAAACGTATTCGTAGTCGAACGGTTTCCCATTGATGCCCTGGCGTGGCGGCGCCACCCAGCTCGCGATCTTTCCTCGCTCGTACACCGGGTGCATCAGCGATCGGACGAAGGTCAGGTCTTCGGGAGTGGGCAGCCACCTGCGTTTGCCGGCCAGCCAGGTCCGCTCGTCGACAACGGTGCCGTCGGGCGTCACATGGTGGCCGGAGTTTATGCCGACTTCGCGATTGAATCCAGGGTGCGGGAGGACGAATCGGAAGTCGACGCCCGCCTCGTCCAGGATCTTGTTCCAGCGGTTGACGCCGGTCTGGCAGTCGGCCCGGTACTCCTCCCGCAGGTCGAGGTTCAGCAGCAGGATGGCCGCGAGTTCCTCGGTCTCCCAGGTGCCGTCGGCCCTCGGCCGGGACAGCGATCCGGCGGCGTCGGTGAGTTTGTGGTCGTCCTTGCGGCGGGTCTCCTGCCAGCGGCCTTTCAGCCCGGCGGTGTAGTAGTTCGCCGCGTTGGTCGACGTCTCGCCGCCGAACAGGTCGAGCGAGACGGTGTAGTGGAAGTTGAGGTAACGCTGGATGACCTCCAGCGGGATCCCGCCGTGCCCGGCGATGTCGAAGGTGTCGTGCTCGCGGATCAGTTCGGCGCTGCGGGTGACCACCCGGTCGACCCCCGTGGTGCCGACGAACATGTGGTGCGCCTCTTCCTTGAGCATGAATTCACAAGTGCGGGAAAGCGGGTCGAAGCCGCTTTCCTTGAGGGTGCCGAGCTGATATTTGCCATCTCGATCGGTGAAATAGGTGAACATGTAGAACGCGAGCCAATCCGCGGTCTCCTCGTTGAAGGCGCCGAGGATGCGGGGCGCGTCCGGGCTTCCGGAGTTCCGGAGCAGCAGTCCTTCCGCTTCGTCCCGGCCTTCGCGGCCGAAGTAGGCGTGCAGCAGATACACCATCGCCCACAGATGGCGGCCTTCTTCGACGTTGACCTGGAAGAGGTTCCGCAGGTCGTAGAGGCTCGGCGCGGTGAGGCCCAGCAGTTTCTGCTGCTCGACCGACGCGGGTTCGGTGTCACCCTGGATGACGATGAGCCGCTGCAGGTCGGCGCGGTATTCGCCGGGCACCTGCTGCCAGGCGGGCTCGCCCTTGTGCTCGCCGAAGCCGATCACCCGGTCCGGATCCGGCTCCGCGAGGAAGATCCCCCACCGGTAGTCGGGCACGTCGACGTGGTCGAAATGCGCCCAGCCGTCCCGGCCGACGCTGACCGCGGTCCGCAGGTAGACCCCTTGCGTCCGCAGCGCGGGGCCCATTTCACCCCACCAGTCCAGGAATTTCGGCTGCCAGCCCTCCAGCGCCCGCTGGAGGCGCCGATCACCGGAGAGATCGACGTTGTTGGGGATCTTGGCGTCGTAATCGATCTTGGTGGGCATGAGCTGTTCAAACCCGCTTCCTGTCGAAGACGGCCTTCTGACCGGTACCGTAGCGACGCAGCGCGCCCTCGGGGCCCGACGCGTTCGGACGAGTGAAGATCCAGTTCTGCCAGGCGGCGAGCCTGCCGAAGATCTTGCTTTCCAGTGTCTCGGGGCCGACGAACCGGTGGTTCGCCTCCATTCCGGTCAAGGCGTCCGGGCTGAGCGAAGCCCGTCCTTCCAGCGCGATCCGGATCTCGTCCTCCCAGTCGAGGTCGTCCGGGGCGTCGGTGACCAGGCCGAGTTCGTTCGCCTCCGCCGGGCTCAGCGCCTTGCCACGCACCTCCGCGAGCCTCGCGACGTGGTCCGGGTCGCCGAAGAACCGGGATTCGAGGCGGGTCAGGCCGTTGCCCATCGGGAAGCGGCCGAAGTTGGCTTCGGACAACGTGATGGACGCTCGTTCTTCACTGTCTTCGTCGTCGATCGGCGGACCGTCCAAGATGTACTGCCGGTCCGCGGCGAGCGCGAGTTCCAGCAGGAGCCCGGCGTAGCAACTGCCAGGCTCGACCAGGGCGATCAGGCTGCGGCTGGTGACGTCCAGCCGCTTCAGCGTCCGCTTGAAGTAGTGGACGATTTCGTTGCTCGGACAGTCTTTCGCGTCGAACACGGCGCGTTCGTGTTCGAGGACCTTCGCCGGATCGCCTTCGGTGCGAAGCACCCACGTGCCGAGTTCGGGTTCGTTGGTGCGCAGGCGGAGGATCGCGTCGTCCAGTTCGCGGGTGACGTCCAGCAGCCAGCCGTCGTCGTCCTCCGGCCCCTTGACGGTGATCGTCGCTTCGGCCTTGCCTCGGGCGATGTCGACATAACGATGTTGGAGCGGCTTCAGTTCGACGCCTTCGCCGTCGAGCCGCTCGCTGGTCCGCGCGAACTCCCTCGCCCTGGCCAGCACGGCTTCGCGGAAACCCTGCCGCGGCACGAGCTCGTCGACGAGCCGCCAGTCGACGGCGGTCCGACCCTTCACCCCGTCGGGGCGGGTGGCGAAGACGTCGGCGAGGTCCCGCCGCACTCCGCGTTTGTCGACCACCCGGGTGAGCCCGCCGGTGCCGGGCAGGACGCCGAGGAGCGGCACCTCCGGCAGTGCGACCGTCGAGGAGTTGTCGTCGACCAGCAGGATCTTTTCGCAGGCGAGCGCGATCTCGTAGCCGCCGCCGGCGCAGGTGCCGTTGACCGCCGCGACGTAGACCTGCCCGGAGTGCGCGGCAGCGTCCTCCATGGCGTTGCGGGTCTCATTGGTGAATTTGCAGAAGTTCACCTTCCACTCGTGCGACGACGAAGCCAGCATGCGGATGTTCGCGCCGGCACAGAAGACGTTGTCCTTCGCGCTGGTCACGACGACCACGCGGACCTCGGGATGTTCGAACCGCAGCCGCTGCGTCGCGTCGTACAACTCGATGTCGACGCCGAGGTCGTACGAGTTGAGCTTGAGCTCGTAACCCGGTACGAGCCCGCCGTCCGCGTCGACATCGAGTTCGAGCCACGCGACATCGCCGTCGGTGGTCAGGTTCCAGTGCCGGTAGCCGCTGGGATGACGTTCGAACGTCACCGATGTGGTCCGCGTCACCCTTCCGATTGTCTACATGGCACTGATCAGCGTCAATGTTATGTAGAAAGTTGGTCACGGAGCAGATCGAGGAAACGAACCCAGTCGGCACCCTTGCGAATGACCGACGACAGGGCACCTACCAGCAGATAAACGTCGGCGACCGTGCAGTCCGGCCGAAGGTGACCGGCGGCCTGATCGCGGGCGATGATCTCGGCGACCACCGTTTCGAGGCGCTCGCGCGCCGAACCGCGCGGTTCACTCCCCGGCCGCCCGCGGGCCGAGTCGATGGCGGCGGTGAGGCCGCGATCGCCCGCCAGCACCTCGCCGACATACCGGAGATAGCGCTCCAGGCCGGAATCGTCGCCGAAACAATGCGCCCTGGCGTACTGCTCGATCTCCGCGAACCGGTGCTCCGCCGCCGCCTCGACCAGCGCCTGGCGATCCGGGAAGTGCCGGTACACGGTCCCCACGCCGACACCGGCCGCGCGGGCGATCTCCGGCATCTGCACGTCGTCCCCGCGTTCGGCGAACAACGCGCGCGCGGCGTCGATCACCCGTGCCCGGTTGCGTTCCGCGTCCGCTCGCGGCTTGGTTGACAACCCGCCTCCCTCGCGTTTAAGTGGAAACGGAGTCCGTTTCCGATTGAAGGGCAGCATAACATGTCGAAGGACCGTTTTCTCCTGCTCGAACCCGGCGAGGCCCGGCCCGGCCGGGTGCCGCTCCCGCCCGCGTTCAGAGTCAAGGCGATGACCGAGGACACCGAGACGAGGTTCTCGCTGATCGAGGTCACCCTCGCCATGGACATCCCGCGGCACGTGCACCACGAGGCCGACGAGTGCATCTACGTCCTCGAAGGCGAACTCGGGATCGATTTCGACGACGAAAGCCATGTCGCGGCGAAGGGCACTTTCGTCCTGCTGCCGCGAGGCGTCCCCCATGCCTTGCGCCGCGTCTCCGAGCCGCCTCGGGTCTTGCAGATCTCATCTCCCGGCGGCTGGGAGCACTACCTGGAAGACCTGTTCGAAGCGGGGCCCGCCGTCCTCACCGACGGCGCGATCGACCCGGCGAAGATCAACCGGGTCGCCGCGCCTCACCACATCACGTATGGGAGCCAACCGCCGCGGGGACGCGGTTGAGCTTCGTCGCCGCCCAGACCACGAATGCCCACAGCAGCACCGCGGCCGCCGTGTCCGTGTAGATCGTGGCGAACCAGAAGGCCGGGATCTGCGGCACGGCGACCAGGAAGTGGCCGAGGCTCGCGAGGCCGGACAGGGAGAAGACCATCAGGAAGGCGAGCGCCCGCCAGTAACGTCCGCGCAGATAGTCGCGGTAGCCGAGCACGCCGAAGACGGTGAAGAGGACGTACGCGACGACGACCAAGGTCGCGGCCATGCCCACCGAGACCCCCTCGACCTGCGGATAGTCCGCCGCCCTGATCACGTTGTGCGCGTAGTGCAGCGTAGTGGAGAGCAGCGTGAAGGCGAGGATCAGCCGTAACGCGGTGAGTCCCCGGTCTTGAAGAGTTGCCATGTTCGCCCCCTTTGCGACTTGATAGATCGCTCTAGCGAGAGCGTAACGCACGGTCCGAGGGAGGTGAAGGGGCCTTTCGTCCCGTGCGCTGACCGACTGTGTGGATTTTGGTGCGTTGAATGACCCGAAACCCACACAGTCACCAGAGAGAGCAAGGGACCTTTGCTACCGCTGGCGAGGTCGGGGCGTGAGGGTGTGCGGAAACAGAGACATTGAGCGTCCCTATTTCCACACACCCCTCACCCCGCGTAGCGACGCTGACCGACGGTGCGGACGCTGGACGACACCACCCCGCGAGGCGACCGGGGAGCAAGGGACCTTTGCTACCACCCTGCACCGGCCTCGCCGCCGAGCGCAGGTTGCGAAAGCCACTTTCGCAACCTTCAACGTTGCGAAAGTGGCTTTCGCAACGCGTGCAGCCGATCGGAAGCGTGCCCCGAAAAGCGGTGCCGCATCACGAAAGCAGGCCACCGCGCCCGGAATTGTCGGTGGGTGCGCGTAGAGAAGGAGGAGTGCCCGAAGCGACCGTGCCCCTGATCGGGGTCGAGAACCTCAAGATGCCCGAATGGGCCACGGTCGACGAGACCGTGGCCTCGGCGGGGATGGTCAAGGCCATCCGCACGCTCCCGTCCGCCGTGGCCATCGTGCTGCGGCTGGCCTGGCGGACGTCGCCGCGGCTGACCCTGCTCGCCGGCGTCGTCCACCTCCTTTCCGGCTGTGTCACGGCGTTCGGCCTGCTGGCCACGGCGAACGTGTTCATCGCGCTGCTGGAGAACGGGCCGACGCCGGAAAGGGTGCTGCAATCGCTGCCCGCACTGCTGGTCGTCGTCGGCACATATGCCTTGCGCGCGCTGCTCGACACGGCGGTGGCCGCGGTCGAGGGCGCGCTCCGGCCGCGAGTCGTGACGTCGGCGGGCGACGAGGTCACCGCCGCGATGGTCCGCGTCCGGCTGCTGGCCTTCGAGGACGCGGATTTCCGGGAGCTGGCGAGGCAGGGCGCGCGGTACGGGGTCCGGTCGATCGAGATGAGCCTGCGCTGGCTCGCGGATCTGACGTCGGCGCTGATCTCGCTGGTCGCCGCGCTGGTGGCGGCGGGCCTGCTCGACCCGTGGCTCGCGCCGGTGCTGCTGCTCGCGGCGGTGGCCGACGGCTGGGCGGCGGCGAAGGTCGCGAAGCTGAACTACCGGCACTATCTCGACACCGTCGCCCGCAACATCCGGAAGGGGATCGTCGAGGAGGTGGCCACGTGGCGCCAGTTCGCGCTCGAACGGCACGCCCTCACCCTCCAGGAACCCTTGCTCGGGGAGTACCGGCGGATCACCGACAGCCTGATGCGCGAAGAGGTCCGGCTCGCGCATCGCAGCAACATGGTCCGCCTCACCGGACGCGCGGCGGCCGGAGTGGGCACCGCGATCGCGTATCTGGTGCTCGGCCTCCTGCTCTACACCGGCCGGATGGAGCTCGCCCTCGCCGGGACGGCCGCGCTCGCCATGCGGACGGCGTCGAACTCGCTGTCCATCACGATGCACGCGGTGAACTCCCTGTACGAGGAGTCGTTCTACATCGCCTACTTCCACCGGCTGCTGGTGGAATCGAAGAAACGCGGCCCGGTGAAGGACGGGGTCGCCGCTCCGCCGGATCCGGCGGAGATCCGGCTGGAGAACGTCGGCTTCACCTATCCCGGTCAGGAGAACCCCGCGCTGCGCGAGGTTTCGCTGACCATCCGGCGCGGCGAGGTGGTCGCCCTCGTCGGGGAGAACGGTTCGGGCAAGACCACGCTGGGCAAGCTGCTCACCGGGCTCTTTCCGCCGTCGGAGGGAAAGGTGTACTGGGACGACGTCGATCTCGCGGCCGCCGACCACGAGTCGGTGCACGCCAGCATCGCCGTGATCGCCCAGGATCCCGCCGAATGGCCGATGACCGCGGAGCACAACGTGACCGTCGGCAGGCTCGGCAGGGTAGATCCGGAGCGCGCCGCGTGGCACGACGCGATCACCTCCTCCGGCGCCGACGAAGTGATCGATTCCTTGCCCGCCAAGGAGAAAACGGTGCTGTCCAAGAAGTTCGACGACGGGCAGGACCTTTCGGGCGGGCAGTGGCAGCGGATGGGCATCGCCCGCGGGATCTACCGCGACGCCGCCGTCCTGGTCGCCGACGAGCCGACGGCGGCCCTCGACGCGAAGGCCGAGGCCCGGGTCTTCGCGGGGCTGAGGCACGCGAGCGTTTCCGGGGCGGGCAGGCGCACGACGATCCTGGTGACCCATCGGCTGGCCAACATCCGCTCCGCGGACCGGATCCTCGTGCTGGAGAAGGGGCGGCTGATCGAGCAGGGCACGCACGCCGAACTCATCGAGGAAGGAGGCCTCTACCACGAGCTCTACGAAATCCAGGCTCGCGCGTATCGCGGCGAATGAGCGGGTAACCGGTGGACGGGAAGGACCCGATCCACCGGAGGGAACCATGTCCGACCAGGAAGACCGCGAAGCAGCCGACGGCCCGAGCCCGGCCGACGCGTCCGAAGAGGCCGTCCAGCTCAGCAGGCCCGACGGCGGCGAACCGGGCGACACCGAGCCGGAAGAGATCGCCGAGGACGAGGGCACGCGGCGAGCCGCCGGGCCGGAGAGCCAAGCCGTCCACATCGAGGAGGCGTAGCCGTTTTCGCCTTGGGCGGTCACACTGTCCTGATGCCGGAGAAGATCGCCGAAGTGAACGGCATCCAGCTGTGCCACGAGACGTTCGGCTCGCCGGACGGCAGGCCGTTGCTGATGATCATGGGCCTGGCGTCGCAGATGATCTGGTGGGACGACGAACTCTGCGAGAACCTCGCGGCCGAGGGGTTCTACGTCATCCGCTACGACAACCGGGACGCCGGCCGGTCCAGCCGGATGACCGGCCGGGCGAGCCTGCCGCTCGCGTACGCCCTGCGCACGGCGCCGTATTCCCTGGCGGACATGGCGGGCGACGCCGCCGGCCTGCTGACCGCGCTCGGCGTCGGGAGCGCGCACGTCGTGGGCGCGTCGATGGGCGGGATGGTCGCGCAGACGCTGGCCATCGAGTACCCGTCGCGGGTGCGGTCGCTGACGTCGATCATGTCGACCACCGGCAACCGGTTCGTCGGGCGGCCGAGCGCCAAGGCGATGGCGATGCTGCTGACGGCGCCCCCGCGCGGCCGTGCGGAGTACGTCGATTCGCTGGTGCGCACGTTCCGCGTCATCGGCTCGCCCGGCTACCCCTTCGACGAGGCGCGGATGCGTGAACGGGCGGAGCGTTCCTTCGATCGCGGCGTCAATCCCGGTGGGACCGCGCGACAGCTGGCGGCGATCGTTTCGAGCCGGGATCGCTTCCGCGCGTTGCGGAAACTCGACGTGCCCGCGCTCGTCGTGCACGGCTCGAAGGATCCGCTCGTCCACGTTTCCGGTGGCCGGGCGACGGCCCGCGCGCTGCGGGAGTCCGAAGTGGACATCGTCCCCGGGATGGGGCACGACCTCCCGCGCGCGATCTGGCCGCGGCTGACGCGCGGCCTGGTCCGGACGGCCGACCGCGCCGACGTCATCGAGGAGCACGGCAAGCATGGCGGTCGCGGGCGGCGTTCCGGTTCTCTTGAGAGGTAGCCGAAGGGGGCTTTCGCCTCTTGCTGGTGGCGCTGTGAAGGTCGAGTCGCCTCGCCCGTCAAGACCCGGCGAGCGTGATCGAGCCCAGATGCGAGAAATGCGCCGCCACCCGTGAACCCGGGCGCACGTCGACCGCGTCGGTCATCCCGCCGGTGAGCACGATCCAGCCGGGCTCCAGCGCGAGGCCTCGAGCGCCGAGGGTGTTGGCCGCCAGCGCCAGTGCTTCCGCCGGGTGTCCCTGCACGGCCGCGCCGGTGGCGGTGTCGACGATGGCGCCGTCGACCTCCACAAGCGCCGCCTCCAGCGAAAGATCCACTGTGGACGGTTCGACGCCGACCGGGCCGAGGGTGAAGTACGACGAGAAACCGTTGTCCGCCACGACGTCCGGCAGCTTGCCCCGATAGTCGCGGTAGCGGCTGTCGACGATCTCGATGCCGCCGTGGACCCGGCTCACCGCCGCCATCGCGGTCGCCGCGGTCACGCCGGGGCCCGCGAGTCGTTCCCCCAGCACGAAAACCAGCTCCGGCTCCGCACGCGGGTGGATCAGCGACGGCACCGGGACACCGGCGGGCAGCACCATCGCGTCGGTCAGCCACGCGAGCAACGGCGAGTCGATCCCCATCCGCCGCTGCATCGCCCGCGAGGTCAAGCCCAGCTTGACGCCGACCACCGTCTCGCCGCGCGCACGCCGAAGCCGCAACGCCTCGTCCTGGATCGCATAAGCGGTGCCGACGTCCAGATCCGGCCACGCGTCGGTCAGTGGTTCGCGTTCTTCCCCGGACAGCAGTGCTTCCGCCGCTTCCCGCACACCAAGGCTCACGGCCGTTCCTCCCCGGAGAACTTCGCGGTGACACTGCCGAGCCCCGCCATCGTCGCGACGACGGTGTCGCCGGGGCTCACCGGGATCGCGCGCGTCATCGAACCCGGCAGCACGACGTGCCCCGGTTCGAGCGCGACACCGAGCGGCCCGACCGTGTTCGCGAGCCACACCAGCGCGTTCACCGGCGAACCGAGCACCGCGCCGCCGGCCCCGGTGGCCGCGATCTCGCCGTTCTGGTGCAGGACACAACCCACCAGCCGCAGGTCGATGTCGCCGATCGCGGTCGGCCTGCTGCCGAGGACCACGCCGCCCGAAGACGCGTTGTCCGCGATCGTGTCGACGATGCTGATCTTCCAGTCCTGGATGCGGGAATCGACGATCTCCAGCGCCGGGACGACGAAGTCCACCGCACGCAGCGCGTCCGCCACCGTGACGCCGGGGCCGCGCAGCCGCGAGCCGAGCACGAACGCGATCTCCGGCTCGATCCTCGGCTGCAGGAAGCCGCCGATCGGGATCGGCTGGTGTTCGAGGTGGAACATCGAGGCGGTCAGGTGACCGTAGTCGGGCTGGTCGACGCCCATCTGCCGCTGCATGGCGGCGGACGCGAGACCGACCTTGTGCCCGCGCACCTCGTCGCCGCGTTCGGCCCAGTGGCGGACGAGCCGCTGCTGGATGCGGTACGCGTCCTCCAGGGTCGCGGCGGGATAGGACTCGATGAGGGGCGCGATCGGTTTCCCGGTCTCGTACGCGCTGAGCAGCGCGGCCGCGGCCTCCTGCAGCGTGCTGGCGTCCATGGGCTCCTTCCGACAGTCGGACTCTGCCCCGTCGCCGGTGCCCGCACAAGACGCCCGTTCCACTGGCCGGTACGAACAGATTAGGCCGAAAGGGTCTCGCGGGACCCCGATCATCACCTAGCCTGCTCCCATGTCCGATTGGGCGCTCTCACGGGCGAAGGCCAGGATCGACCGCCGCGAAGAGCTCGACGAGCTCACCGCGCGGATCCGCTACGAGGTGCGGGTGCACCTCAACGAGCCCACCGCGCACAACGCCTACGACGAACTGACCGACATCTTCGCCATCGGGCACGCGGAGTGTTCGGCGCTGCTGAAGCATCGTCGTGTCCTGCCGTTGTGGGAGCGGCTGCTGCTCCAGCGCTACACCCGCCGTCTCTACGGCAAGGCGGTCTCGGCGACCGTCGGTGACCTTCCCGCCGACGCGGGACCCGCGCCCGCGGCCGCGTTCGGCCCGGAGATCGCCTCCCTGACGCCGGATTCCGGTGACACCGGCGCGAAGTTCGACATGCAGGGCCGCGGCCTGGTCAACGTCTTCCGGATCGCCGCCGGACGGCATGGCGAGAGCTGGCCCGATCGCCACGACGTCGCGACGACGTCCGCGCGCAGCGTGCTCACCTGCTCCGCGGTCTTCCTGCGGCGCCGCGCCTGGCACGTCGTCTGGCCGGTGTACCGGGTGCGCGGCCTGCGGCTCTGGAAGCTCTAGGAATGCGCGGCCACCCGCCGTCGTTGGACCAGTCATGACCGATCGCGCCACCGAAATCCTCGCCGGATCGAAGACGATCGCCGTCGTGGGGCTGAGCCGCGATCCGGCCAAGGCCTCGCACGGGGTCGCCGCCGTGCTGCAGGCGCACGGGTTCCGGATCATCCCCGTCCATCCTTCGGCCGACGAGCTGCTCGGCGAGAAGGTGTACCGCTCGCTCACCGACATCCCCGAGCCGGTCGACCTGGTCGACGTCTTCCGGCCGTCCGAGGACACCCCGCCGATCGCCGAACAGGCGGTCGCGATCGGCGCGAAAGCACTCTGGCTTCAGCAGGGCATCGTCTCCGCCGAGTCCCGCCGGATCGCCGAAGAAGGCGGGCTGGCCTACGTCGAAGACCGCTGCACCGCCGTCGTCCGAGCGGTCGCGAATCTGTCTGTGCGTTAGAAACGCACTTCGCGCCGAACCCCCGCCACGATTTTCCGGTGGGGGTTCGTTCATATCCGTGAACAAAGAAATGACCTTTGAAGTCATACACCGATTCGGATCCGCCGAACGGATTGGTCCAAACCGGTGATCTTGACCAGAAGCCTCCGAACTGGGAAAACTTGTCCGGTCGTCAGTTTGTTAAGAAACCTTCCCAAGGGTCGGGCGAGCTGTTAACGTCCGAATCCGCTTAGCGGAAACAGGTGCCGGACAGCGGTACCCCGGTCCAACGGAGGGGCGAAGTGGGCACACCACGCGGCCTGGATTCCAGTGGCACACTCGAACGCGGGCTCGCGGTTCTCGAGCATGTCGGCCAGAACCAGGAGATTTCCACCAACGCGATCGCCCGGCAACTGGGTCTGTCCCGGAGCGCGGCGTACCGCATCGTCGGCACCCTCAAGAACCTCGAATACCTCGAAGCCGATCGCGCCACGGGCCGCGTGCGGCTCGGTACCCGGCTGGTCGAACTCGGCGCCCGCGCGATGGCGGCGACCGACCTCCACCGCTGCGCGCCGCGCTATCTCGCGTCGCTCGCCGAACGCAGCGGCGAGACGACGTATCTCGCCGTCCCCGACAACGACACGATGGTCTACGTCGCCACCGAACGCAGCGCCAACGCCGTCACCCTGGCCTGCCGACTCGGCACCCGCCGCCCGCAGCACGCGACGTCGCTGGGCAAGGCGTGGCTGGCGGCACTGCCCGAACAGGACCGCGTCGAACGCATCCGCCGGATGAAACTCGACAGCCTCACGCTCAAGACGATCAACGATCCGGTCCGGCTCCTCGACGACCTGGCCAGGACCAGCCGTCGTGGCTGGGCCGTGGACGACGTCGAGAACGAACCGGACGTGGGCTGCGTGGCCGCCGCCGTCCGCGACCACACCGGACGGCCGATCGCCGCGATCAGCATCGCGGGCCCCGCCGGCCGGGTGCTCCGCCGCACCGACGAACTGGGCGCGACGGTGGCGGGCACCGCGGCCGCGCTGTCGCTCCGGCTGGGTTACGTCCGCGCGCAAAGGGCCTGAGGTGGGCTGGCTCCAGGACTACCAGCCGGCGGGCGCGCTCTGGCCGTCCGCCGCGCTGGCGGCGCTGCCGATCATCGTGCTGCTGGTGACGCTGGGGGTCCTGCGCCGATCGGCGCATCTCTCGGCGGCGTTGGCACTGATCACCTCGCTGCTGGTCGCGGTACTGCTTTATCGCATGCCCGCCGGGCTCGCCTTCGATTCCGCGGCCATGGGTCTCGTGTTCGGGGTGTGGTCGGTGGCCTGGATCGCGTTCCACGCCGTGTACTTCCACAACGTGACCGTCGCGACGGGACGTTTCGACGACATCAAGGCGGTTCTCGCCGGATTCAGTGAGGACCGCCGCCTCCAGGCGACGGGCGATCGCGTTCGGTTTCGGCGCGCTGCTGGAAGGGATCGCGGGCGGCGGTTCGCCGATCGCGATCACCGCGGCGATGATGGCCGCGCTCGGTTTCCCGCCGGTGAAGGCGGTCGTGCTCGCGTTGCTGGCGAACACCGCGCCGGTCGCGTTCGGCGGCCTCGGCAATCCGCTGATCGTGCTGGGCAGGCTGACCGCGCCGATCCTCGGGATGAAACAGGAACAGGCGACGGAACTGTTCTCGTCGATGGTCGGCCGCCAGCTCCCGTTGCTGGCACTGATCGTCCCCGGTTTCCTGATCGTGGTCCTCGCGGGCTGGAAACGGATGATCGAGGTCTGGCCAGCCGTGCTGACGGCCGGGCTGTCGTTCGCGGCCATGCAGTTCGTCACCTCGAACTTCATCAGCCCGAGCCTCGTCGACGTCGTCGCCGCGCTCGCCGCGATGGCGTCGCTGTGGCTTCTGACGCGGTTCTGGCAGCCGTCGGCGGTTTGGCGTTTCGACGGCGAAGAACCGGTGAAAGCCAGTCTCTGCGCGGCGAAGGCCCGACGCGGCGCGCTGTACGCGTGGGCGCCGTACATCGTCCTGATCGCGGCGATCTTCCTTTCCCGGATCGGCACGATCTTCAAGAACCTGCCCGGATGGCTGGACCTGACGAAGCTGCTGCACAAGGCCGATTGGGTGTTCGCGTGGCCGGGGCTGCACAAGGAAGTCGTCCAGCACGCGCCGATCACACCGAAGGACACCCCGTACGCGGCGACGTTGACCGTCGATTTCCTTTACTCACCGGGAACGGTGGCCCTGATCGCGGCGATCGTGGCGGGTTTCCTGATGGGCGCGAAACCGCGGCTGCTGCTGGCGACCTACCGCCGGACCCTGCACCAGATGCGCTGGGCACTGGCGACGATCTTCATGATCCTCGCGATCGCGTTCGTCATGAACTACTCGGGCGCGACGCAGACCCTCGGTCTCGCGCTGGCGACCACCGGGGTGCTGTTCCCGTTGTTCTCCGCCTACATCGGCTGGCTGGGTGTCTTCCTCACCGGATCGGACGCGTCGACGAACAGTCTCTTCGGGCCGATGCAGGTGATTTCGGCACAGCAACTGCACGTCGACCCGATCCTCGCCGGTGCGACCAACACCTCCGGCGGCGTGATGGGCAAGATGATCTCGCCGCAGAACCTGTCCATCGGCGCCACCGCGATCGGACGCTCCGGGCAGGAGGGCGCACTGCTGCGGCAGACCTTCCTGTGGTCGGTCGTGCTGACCGCCGTGGTCGGGGGTATCGCGTTGTTGCAGGCGACCGTGCTGGACTTCATGATCCCCGGTCGTTGAGCCGGATCAGGCCCGCTTCGGCCGGCCCGACGGCCGTGCCGATGCCGGCATCCACGAAATGATCATTCCGCGCCAACCGTTCGAAGGTCTCCGAGAATGTCCACAATGGTCACCCGTTCTTAACCCGCGACTGCTCTGGATGGATGAACGCCAGGTTCGTTCAGCGGAATGGGAACTACCGTTGTCCTCATGCCCATGACGCTGATCAAAGGTACGTTCCAGCTTGTCGGAGCCTCACCGGACGGCGATTCGGTACGGTTCTATCCCGAAGATCCCCAGGCGACCAAGAAGGCGGGCCTGAAGGTCCGGCTCAATTCGCGGGGCGGGATGCAGCTGCGGCTCGACGCGATCGACGCGCTCGAAACGCATTACCAGACCAGGGGAACCGGCGGGATGTGGCATCAGCCCGCGGAATTCGCGGACGCCGCCGCGGCGAACCTGCTGAAGGCCCTCGGTTTCAAGACGGTCGAACGCGATGAACGGGGAACGGTCACTTCGTCGACGCCGGTCAAGGTACCCGGTCACATACTGACGCGATTCGCCGACAAATACGGACGGGCGGTCGCGTTCGCCTTTCCCGGACAACGGCCGGGACGGTCGGCGGACCTTTCCAAGGTCCATCTCGACGTCAAAACTCTGAAGAACTCCGCGAACTACCGGCAGGTCGCGGACGGACTGGTCTACCCGACGTTCTATTCGCTGCTCTACCCCGACCTGCGTGACGCCTTGGCCGAAGCGGCGGTCAAAGCGCGCGACAACGGGCTCGGGCTGTGGCCCCGGGACGTCACGAACTCCGGGTTCAAGCTCTCGTCGCGGCGGCAACTGGCCGACGAACTGGTGATCCTGCCGAAACTGTTCCGCAGGCTCGTCGACTACCTCGCGCTCGACGAAAGCGGTGGGGTCTCGCTGAGCGGCTTCTCCGACTTCCTCGATTCCCGCAACGACCGTCTGTTCACCGTCCCGGACGGGCACGCCACGGAATTCGAGACCTTGGTGAGCGTGAAGCGGCAGACCGTGAACCTGACGATCGAGCCGGAGAGGATCGTCTTCATCGAGGCATGAGCCATCGTGTCGGCAAAAAGACCGTACCTCCCTCCCCCTCCGGCGTGCTCATCTGAAAGGTGGGAGAGGGAGCCGATGCAAGGACACGGTTCGCGACGGCCGGAGGAGGCCGGCGGGCGGATGGAGACAGCCTCGAAGCTCGTCGACGCCGTCCGCGTCCTGGTCGTGCGCTACTGCCGGGCGCGGATCGGCCGCCGTTCGGGCACCTACGACATCGCCGACGCCGTCGCGGGCGACAGCTGCCGCGAGATCATCGCCGGCGCGGCGGGCGCACCCGCGCTCCTCACGTTCGCCTACGACGTCATGCGCGGCCTGGTGGACGACTTCCACCGGACCACCGCCGAACTGCCGAACCCGCTTTCGGGACTGCCTGGCCAGCAACGCGAGATCATGGTGTTGCGGTCGCTCGTCGGGCTTTCCGCCGACGACACCGCGCTGGCCCTCGGCTGCTCCGTCCAGGCCGTCCGGCTGGGGCAGCACCGGGCGCTGAGCGCCCTGCGCCCCGCGCCCGCCTGACGCGTTTCGTCCTCTGAACGCGGTGGTTCGCACCACGCACTACCGCATCCAGAGGACTAAACGCGGGGGGTGCACTCCGCGGCCCGGTTCAGCAGCAGGGTGCGCTCGCGGTCGTTCCCGGTCATCTCGGCCGCGCGCTCGAACTCGGCGCGGGCCTCGTCGAGGCGGCCGAGCTTCGACAGGAAGTCGCCGCGCACACTCGGCAGCAGGTGGTACGACTTCAGCGCGGGCTCCGACAGCAGCTTGTCGACGACTTCGAGCCCCGCCTCCGGCCCGACGGCCATCGACAGCGCCACGGCCCGGTTCAGCTCGATCACCGGCGACGGGTTCAGCTTCCCGAGCCCTTCGTACAGGACGGCGATCCGCGCCCAGTCGGTCTCGTCGCCCGCTCGCGCCCGCGCGTGACAGGCGGCGATGGCGGCCTGCGCCGCGTAGACGCCGAAAGCGCCGTCCGCGAGCGACTCGGCGAGCTCCAGCGCGGCCAGACCGCGGCCGATCAGGAGCCGGTTCCATTTCGTCCGGTCCTGATCCATCAGCAGCACGGGTTCGCCGTTCGGCCCGACGCGCGCGGCGGACCGCGACGCCTGGATCTCCATCAGCGCGACGAGCCCGTGCACCTCGGGTTCCTTCGGCATCAGCCCGGCCAGGATCCGGCCGAGCCGCAGCGCCTCTTCGCACAGCGCCGGGCGCATCCAGTCTTCGCCGGCCGTCGCCGAATAGCCCTCGTTGAAGATCAGGTAGATGACCTCGAGCACCGAGGACAGGCGCGCGACCCGGTCCTGGCCCTCGGGCACCTCGAACGGCACCTTGGCGTCGCCGAGAGTCTTCTTCGCCCGGACGATCCGCTGCGCGATGGCGGTCTCCTTGGCGAGGAACGCCCGCGCGATCTCGTGCGTCTGGAGCCCGCCGATCATCTTCAGCGTCAGCGCCACCCTGGCCTCGGTCGAAAGCACCGGGTGACAGGCGGTGAACACCAGCCGCAGCAGATCGTCCTCGATATGGTCGTCGAGCCCCGCGGTGAAGTCGGGATCCTCCTCGAACTCCAGCTCGCGGCCGATCTCGCCGAGCTTCTTCTCGTACCGCTCGTTGCGCCGGAAGGTGTCGACGGCGCGGCGTTTCGCCGTGGTCATGAGCCAGGCGCCCGGATTCCTCGGGACGCCCGACTCAGGCCACTGTTCGAGCGCGGCGACCAGCGCGTCCTGCGCCAGTTCCTCCGCGAGTCCGACATCTCGCGTCATCCGCGCGAGGCCGGCGATGAGGCGGGCCGATTCGATCCGCCACACCGCGTCGATCGCCGAACGGGGGTCTGCTGTTGCCGTCACGCCGACCAATCAACATCGTCGGCGCGACGACCGCAACCACTAGTTCCCCCCGGCCTGCTCCCGCAGGCGCTGCTCACGCTCGACGATCTCCGGGGTCGCGTTGTCGAAGTCCTCCATCTCCGCGATCCGGCGGATCTCGATCTCGCCCTCGCGGAACGGCGCGCGCTTCATCCATTCGACGACCTCGGCCCGGTCCTTCACCTGCAGGATCCAGAAACCCGCGATGAGTTCCTTGCTCTCGGCGAAGGGCCCGTCGACGACCCTGGCCTCGGTGTCGCCGGAGTACTGGATGCGGAATCCCTCGGCGCTGGGCAGCAGGCCTTCACCCGCGAGCATGACGCCGGCCTTCACCAGCTCCTCGTTGAACTTCCCCATCTCCTGCAGATCCTCGGCGCTCGGCTGCGCACCGGCCACGTCCGACTTCTCGTCGCTCTTGACAATCACCATGAACCGCATCTGAGGTCTCCGTTCCCGGCGGGGCTCGTCCCTGCCACATCTACGCGTCGATCGGGCGGCCCTGGTTTCGACACGGTCCCCGAACTTTTTTCCGCGGTCATTCGAGCAGCCGGAAAACCGCAGGTCAAGCGCTCATGAGATAATGACCCCTCGTGGCCGCACTCCCCGAAACCCTTCGCTCCGCCCTCGACGAAGAGCTGGGCAAGTACCCGCAGAACAGGCTGACGCAGTCCGTCGAGCGGCTCAGCACGCGCTACCGCGAGAACAATCCGGCGAGCGCGCCCATCCTCTCTTCCGACGTCGACATCGCGGCGTACGCGGGCTACCGGATGCCGGCCACGTACGCGGCCGTACACGCCGTTCTCACCGAAGCCGCCCTCCGCAGTCCCGGGTTCGCTCCGCGGACACAGATCGACGTCGGCGGCGGGACCGGTGCCGCGATCTGGGCGGCGGCCGGCGTGTGGCCGTCGCTGGAGGAGAGCACCGTCGTCGAGCAGGTCCCGGGCGCGATCGCGCTGGGGCGGCGGCTGGCGGAGCACGGCGGGGACAAGGCCGTCCGGGGCTCGACCTGGCGGCGTGGTCTGATCGACCCGGCCGCGCCCGCGCCCGAGGCCGACCTGGTGACGCTCTCCTATGTCCTGGGCGAGCTGCCCGAAGCCCGCCGGGCCGACGCCGTCGGCTGGCTGTCGGCCAAGGCCGGGATGCTCGTCCTGATCGAGCCCGGCACCCCGGCCGGCTACGAACGGATCGTCGAAGCGCGTGATCAGCTCGTCGGGCTCGGGCTCTCCCTGGTCGCACCCTGTCCGCACGAGGGCGCGTGCCCGATCCCGCGCGGCGAGGACTGGTGCCATTTCGCCGCGCGGCTCCCGCGCACCGGCCTGCACCGCCAGCTCAAGTCCGGCACGCTCGGCTTCGAGGACGAGAAGTTCTCCTACGTCGTCGCGTCGCGCACGGCGCCGGAACGCGCCGAAGCCCGCATCCTGCGGCATCCGGCCAAACGCAAGGGCATGGTCGGCCTCTCCCTCTGCGCCGGGGCGGGGCTCACCGAAACGATCGTCACCAAACGGCACGGCACGGTCTACCGCGCGGCCCGCGACGCCGAATGGGGCGACGCCTGGCCTCCTCAGTCCACAGTGGACTGACGAGTTCGCCGCGCCAGATCGCCGACGGCGGCGAGCAACGCGCCGAGCGCCGGATTGTCGTTGCTCCGCCGCCACATCAGTTCGAGTTCGACCGGGCGGTTCTCCACACCGTCCACCGGACGGAGCACCACCCCCTCGAAGCGCAGCGTGGCGGCCGCCGCCGGAACCAGCGCGACCCCGAGTTCCGCCTTCACCAGCGCGAGGACCGTATGCACCTGACAGGGGTATTGCGTGTATTCCGGCAGCACCCGGGCAGCGCGGAACACCGCCACGAGCAGGTCGTGGAAATAGCGGCCCTCCGACGGCGAATACATGATGAACGGCTCGCCGTCGAAGTCGCGGACGTCGGGATTCTTCTTGCGTCGCGCCAACGGATGCGCCGACGGCAACGCCGCCAGCAGCGGCTCCCGCCACAGCGGCAGCGTCAGGACGTCGGCTCCGGTGACCGGCGGCCGGATCATGCCGAGATCGATGCCGCCCGCCAGCAGCTCCTCCACCTGCGCCGCCGTCACCATCTCCCGGAGCACGAGATCGACACCGGGCACCTCGGCGTTCGCCACGGCGATGACGCGTTCGAGGTACGAGTACGCCGCCGTGGCGGTGAAACCGAGTGTGACGACCCCCGCCTCCCCCTTCTTCGCCCGCCGGGCGTACAGCGTCGCCTCCTGTGCCGAACGCAGGATCTTCCTTGCCTCGGCGAGAAAAACCCGTCCGGCGGGGGTCAGCCGGACGGCGCGATGCGTCCGGTCGAAAAGCTCGACCCCCAGTTCGCGCTCCAGCAACTGGATCCGCCTGCTCAACGGCGGCTGGGTCATCGAGAGCCGCTCCGCCGCCCGGCCGTAGTGCAGTTCCTCGGCCACCGCGACGAAACTCACCAGCTGCTCCAGGGAAAACACCCAGCCAGTCTAGGTATCACCGGGGGACGGACAAGCGCCGAACCGGTATCGTTCAGCGCGGGATTTCCACTGTGCGGTCGACGATCCCGGCCGCCACGGACAGGATCTTGCGATTGTTGCTCCGCGCGTGGGCGCGCAATACGCCGAACGCGTCGTCCACCGAAACCCGGAGCCGTTCGGCGAGAACGCCCTTCGCCTGCTCGATGATCACCCTGCTGTTCAACGCCGTCTGGAGCTGCGCGGTGACGATCTCCTGCCGCTGCCACATCCGGTGATGCTGGATGCCGATCGTCGCGACGTCCGCGAGCGCTTGCCCCAGGCACGTTCCGGCGGCATCGAGCGAAGCGGGGCTCGTGCCGAACAGGTTCAGCGCACCGATCACTTCGTCACGAAGCCGCATCGGCAAGGCGTACACGGAACGGAATCCGGCGTTTTCCGCCTCCCGGGAGAACTTCGGCCAGCGCTTGCCCACCTTCGCCAGATCCGGGCAGTCCACCGGCTCGGCGTCCCGGTGGCAGTCCAGCCCCGGCCCCTCCGATTTCCGCAGCTGGAACAATTCGAGCAGACGGGTCTTTTCATCGGACGCGGCGACCATGGTGAGCGTGCCGCGCGCGTCGGCGAGCACCAGCCCGGCGGCACCGACCCCGAGCAGTTCGACGCAACTGCAAGCGAACAGATCGAGGAACTCGACGAGGTCGAAGTCGTCGACGAGGGTGTCCGCCAACTGGACGAAGGTCTCCCGCAAGCCGGCCGTCAGGTCGGTCATCGTCTCCGCTGTCTCCTCGGGCTCACGTCCGTCATGGTCCGGACCGGAACGTGACCCGGCGAAGCACCACGTCCCTGGCCACCTCGTCGAGCTTCCGGTCGTTGGCGTAGGCGAAGGCGCGCAAGCGCGCGAGCGCGTCCGCGAGCCCGATGCCGAGCTGGACCGACACCATCCCCGCGGCCTGATGCACCCGGTCGCGTCGGCCGGTGAATCCGCGATCGATCAATCCGGCCGGCCCCGGCCCGCCGGCGTCGGTCTCGGCGATGGCGAGGGCGATCACCGCTTCGGCGCAGACGAGTGCTTGCGCCCGGCGTTCCCTCGACGGAGCCCCGGCGAATTCGCGATAGCAGCCGACAACGCCCACTTCGACCGCACCGGCCCGGATCGGCACCGCGACGATCGATTTCACGCTTCGGCCGATCGCCTCGGGCGCGAACATCGGCCATCGGAGTGATGCCTCCGAACTGGTCACATCGGTTACGACGACGAGCATACCGCCGCGCACGACTTCCACCGTGGGACCTTCGCCCAAGGTGAACTGCAGATCTTCCAATTCGCGACTGCGTTCGTCGGTGGCGAAGACCGGCTCGGCGAGACCTCCGCCGAGGGTGAGCGCGAGTCCGACACCCGCGGCGTCGAGGACCTCTCCGCACAGGACGCAGGCGTGTTCGATCGAGACCGGTGAATCGTTTTCCGAAGCGAGAAAACACATCTTCGCCCAGATCGAAGCGGCGCGATCACGCCGTCGAATCCCCATGGCGCGCCTCCCGGTGCTGCCCGGTATCGGACGGGACCGCCGGGAGCAAAGGCGAACGGCACGTACGACTTGCCCGCACCACGACCATCCTCCCACGTTTTCCGTGACGAATCGCCCGGCATCAATGGTCCGTTCGGCCGGTTCCGGCTCACCGGTCCGCGCCTAGGGTGGAATCCGAGACCGCTTGTCCCGGCCCCCGGCAGCGGAACTCGACGGCGAGCTCTGGAGGGGCCATGTGCGTTCGCATTCTCGAAACCCGTGCCAAACGGGAGAATCCGTTTTTCCGGCTGCTGATCCGCATTCAGCTCAAAGCGTCCTGGCGCTGAGCGCAGGCGCGCAGCCTGCTGATCGCGCGGTGTTTGGTCACCCGCACCCGTGACGACGTCGTCCCGAGCGCGGCCGCGGTCTCGTCCGACGTCAGCTCGCCGATCACCCGCATGCCCAGCACCTCCCGGTGGGAGGTCGGCAGCGTCCGCATCAGCCTGCCGAGCCGGATACCGAGATCGGTCCGCAGGGCGCGCTGCTCGGGTTCCTCCGCGGCGCCCGCCGGACGTTCGGGGAGCTCGCCGGTCAGCACCTGCTTGCTCCGCGCGGCCTTCCGGAAGACGTCGGCGACCTTGTTCGCCGCGATGGCGCGCAGGAGGAACAGGAAGGAGCCGCCGCGGCGGCCGTAAGCGGGGACCGCGACGAAGACCGCGAGGCAGATCTCCTGTGCCACGTCGGCCGGTTCGAGATAGGTCAGCTCATGGCCGCCGAGGCGGGTTTCGGCGTACTGCCGCGCCCACGGCACGAGTGCGGCCATGAGTTCGTCCATGGCGTGCGGCTCGGCGTCCACCGCCGCCCTGGCCAGCCCGTCCCAGCAGGCGGGGGATATCCACGTCTCACCGCCGCCGGTTCTTCGCATCGGAAACTCGTCGCTCATGTCCCGCTCCCCACGGATGAGAAAACCCGGCCGCCGGGGTCCAGGACGGAACCCGGCCAACGGTAGCCGAGGAATCCGGCCACCTCAATCGACGAAAGGCCCGCGACAAATTGTCCGGCCCAGCCGAAAATCGGACAGATTCCCACCAGTGGTCTGGACATCTCCGCGTCCGGCGACGTAACTTCCCGTGCTGAGACCCCTCGCCAAGGTCACGCCAAGGCCGGGAACGCGCCCCCGGCCGACATCCGCAAGCACCGCCGCGGCGCGTCCACGCTCCGCGGCGGGATTCCGCCGAGGAGTGAACTGTGCGCATCCGCAAGAAGATCCGGCGCGTCTTGACCGTGTTGGCGGTCGCCCTTCCCCTGGTCACCGGAGTATCGGCGCTTTCGGCACCCACCGCGGTCGCCGCGGGCCCCGATCCGCTGCCGCTGACCGTCACCAACAACTCGAACCGCTCCGAGGCGGTCCACCTGTACGTGCTCGGCACGAACCTCAACACCGGGAAACTCGGCTACGTCAACGCCGGCGGCACCTTCACGCCGTGGCCGCCGGGCGCGAACCCGCCGAGCCCCGCGCCGGACGTCTCGATCGCGGGCCCCGGCAACGGCGGCTCGACCACGCTGCGGATCCCGCGGATGCTCTCGGGCCGGGTCTACATGTCGTTCGGGCAGAAGATCAAGTTCTTCCTGACCCCGGACGGCCTGGTGCAGCCCGCGCCGTGGGCCGACGGTGACCCGAACCGCGACATCCTGTTCGACTGGAGCGAATTCACCTACGACAACAGTGGGCTGTTCATCAACAGCTCGCAGGTCGACATGTTCAGCGTGCCGCACGCCGTCGGGCTCACCAACGGGGCGGGGACGAACAAGGAGGCCGGACGGCTCAAGGCGGGTGGCCGCGAAGCCATCTTCAACGCCGTCCAAGGACAGTCCGGATTCTCGAACCTGGTGTACAACCGGCTGCGGGTACTCGCTCCCGGCAAGGGGCTCGACACCGGCAAGTTCAGCGGGACCTACCTCGACGGCTACGTCACGAGCGCCTGGAACACCTACAAGTCGACACCGCTGACCGTTGTCCCGTTCGAAGCCGAACCCGGCAAGAAGTTCACCGGCCGGACCGGCGGGGACGACGTCCTGCGCTTCACCGACACCTCGGGCGCCACGGTGGCTTCGTTCACCAAGCCGAGCACCCGCGACGTCTTCAACTGCGACGGACGGCTGCACGCGCCGAACGACCAGGTCGTCGGGCCGATCGCGCGGACACTGTGCGCGGCGCTGCACCGGTCGACCCTCGGCACCCTGCACACGCAGCCGACGTACGACGCGGGCCAGTTCTACAAGCAGGCCGTGACCGACCACTACTCGCGGATCGTGCACGAGCAGATGGTCGACGGGAAGGCGTACGGGTTCGCGTTCGACGACGTCGGGCACTTCGAGTCGCTGGTGCACGACGGGGACCCGCGGACCGCGCGGATCGTTCTGACCGCGTTCTAGGAGCCGGGGTGAAGGGGCTTCTCCTGCATCGGATGCCGGGAAGGCCCCTTCACCGCGGGGGGGTGGTACCGCTGGGTGCCTGGTGGGTGCCTGGTGCCGCTGGTGCTGGCTGGTGCTGGTGCTGGTCGCGGGCAGCGACGGGGCGGCCCACGCCGGGCTCGATGTTGCGAAAGTGGCTTTCGCAACCCTCAACGTTGCGAAAGTGGCTTTCGCAACGCACCCACCAACCCGCCCGTCGCGAAAGCCACTTTCGAGACACCAGACGTCACGAAAGCCACTTCCGCGACACGCCCCGAGGCAACAGCGGGACAACCCACACCAGGCCCAACGTTGCGAAAGCCACTTTCACAACCCCCAACGTTGCGAAAGCCACTTTCGCAACACACCCCGCCAGCCGAGAGCGATCAGCGCGCCCCACTCCCGATCCGCCAGGCCGACATCCCGATCCCACTCGGCACGCGCGAGAACGACGACGAGAACGACGCCGGCTCGGGGGTGCGGGCCCGCTCCAGTTCCTCCGGCCGGTACCGCACGCATTTCCGGTGCCATTCCAGGATTCCGGCCATCCAGTCCTTGAGGTGGTCCGCGTACCCGGTCAGCGCCGCGCGGACGTCGTCGCCGAGCCCGAGGTCGTCGCACATCCGCGGCAGGCCCTCGCCGTCGAGCTGCTCGAACTGCTCCAGCCGCGCGTTCATCAGCCGGGCGGCGATGTCGCGGGCCTCGATCCGGTCCACCTCCAGGAACCGTTCGACGACGTACACGAGGTTGTGCACCTCGCCCTCGTACTCGATCTCCTTCTGGTACGAGAACAGGTCGTTGGCGAACGCCGCGTAGTCCTGCGCCGCGGTGTCGAGTTCGGACAGCACTCGGTTCTGGAAGAGTTCCGGCGGCAGGACATCGCCGAGTTCGAGGAGCGCGAGGCTCTTCGTCAGGTCGGATCCGAACGTCCGCCGCCGCATCTCCACGTAGTCGACCGGGTCCGGGACCCGGTTCTGCGCCTGGTTCCCCACCTCCCACACCCAGCTCGCGGTCATACTCTCGACCGCCCGCCGGAATCCCGCCCGCCCGAACGGGGTCAGCGGTCCGGCGGTGCGGTCCCACAGGTTCGCGAGGCCTCGCTCGACCGGGTTCGACGGCTTCGGCACCGGGCCGCCGTCGAGCGGCATGAACAGGGAAAGCCGGTCACTGCACAGTTTCGCGGCGATCGGGTCCCGTCCCACACCGAAGACCACCGGGAAGTAGTCGTCGCCGTAGGTACCCCAGGTGAGCCAGTCGGTCGACAGCTTCAGCCGTTCGAAGTCCGCGTCCGCGTCGATCATCGCGGCGCAATGCGCCAGGTCGATGCCGAGATACCGGCGCTCGTCCCAGATCCCCTCGTCGAGCATCCCCATCTCGCGCGCCCAGCCCGGCCCGTACTCGCGGGCGGCGGCGAGGTGCGGGCTGGTGCGCACGGGGTACGGCATGCGGAATTCCGGCAGGGGCAGCTGCCCGGACCGCGCGAACGGCGGGGACGCCTGCTGCCGCACCCGCTGGACGAGGCCCGGCCCATGGGCTCCGGAGGCCGCGCCCTCGTTCATGTACCGGCTCGACCGCACGTGCCATTCGTGCCCGCCGGACTGCCAGTCCTGCAGGCCTTTGACGTAAAGGCCGACCGCGATCTGCTCGGCCAGCGAGACGTCGCGTTCGGCCAGCAGCGCGGGCACCTCGACGAGCGCGGTGTTCTCGAACTGCTGCAGCCGCGAGGTCAGCAGGTCGTTGGTGAGTTCGGCCGCTTCCTGCGTCGGGAGATCGAGGAACTTCTCGAAGACGAGCACCGCGTTGGAATTCTCCCCCTCTTCGCGCACTTCGCGTTGGTAGGAAAAGAGATCGTTGCGAAGGTGGACGGCGTCGGCGAACGTGTCGCGCAGGACCTCCATCGGCCTGGTCGCCGCGATCCCGGCCGGAACTTCGGCGCCGACGGCGTACTCGATGAGGTTCGCCGACCACGGCGCACCACCGACCCGGCGTCGCATCTGGACGTATTCGATGGGATTCGCGATCCGGCCCCGGTCGATGTTGTCCAGTTCCCAGAGCGATTCGACCATCAGGTTGTGCGTACTGGTGACGAAACGCCGCCGCCAGGCCTCCGACATCGAGGGAATGGTGCGCGCCCAAAGGTCCTTCAGCCCCGCTTCGGCGGGATTCCCCGGCTCCGGTGACGTTTCCCCCGGCCCGGTCATGAACAGTTCCAGACGGTCCAGATAAGCCTTCGCGCCCTCGGTGTCCCGGGTGTACTTGAATTGCGCGAGAAAATCGTCGTCGAAGAAGAACACCCACACGTACCAGTCCGTGACCAGATCGAGGGACGGCCCGTCACAGTCCGGATGGGTGTGCGCGCAGAGCAGCGCGTAATCCATTTTCGCCAGTGCCTGCTCGGTCCAGACGACGTCACCGGACGGCGACGGTGAATCGAGCATCCCCATTCGCCTCGCCCAGGCCATACTGTGCGTCCGCGCCGCTTCGAGGTGCGGATTCATCCTGGCCGGATGCGGCACGTAGAACTCGGGCAAGGTGAAAGCCTGCATCTGCGAGTGCCTCCCGGGCCGGCGTCGGATCCGTTCCGACGTTTCCAGCCCGCCGCCGCGCGGGGCAACCGTCCAGCCGAGCGATTCGGTGTGCCATGGAGTGAATCAGGACCAGAGGGACGCCGGATCGACATAGGGCGCGAGCAATCCGGTCAATATCTCGTCGCCGTTCCCGTTCAATTCGTCCTCGGCGATCCGGCGGGCGACACCGGCCAGGAAATCGGCGGCCTGCACCCGCGGATCCGTCCGTGAATCCACGAACTCCACCCCGGCCAATCCCGGAGTGGACTCGATCCGGGCGAGCCGGTCCCCTTTGAGCGACGGTTGTTCGTCGTGGACGAGGAAGACCTGTTCCCCGCCCTCGCTCCAGCGCTCGACGGCGCGGAGGATCGCGGGCACCAGCGGATCGAGGACTTCGGCGTCACGTGCCGCGGCGACCTTCGCCCTCGATTCCGCGGTGTCCCCGGCCATCGCGAAGAACGATCCCGCCGCCGGATCCCGGCGGTTCCTGGTCCGCAGCACGTCGTTGAACGCGGCGAGGAGTGCGTCGTCCGGCCGGATCTCCGGACCGGCGAGCGCGCGGAGCCGGTTCGCCAGCAGCCGCTTCTTGTCCACGAGGTACACGTGGGCTCGCCCGTGGACCGGGCCGCGCGGCCCGAGGAACCATTCCAGGACCCGCCGGTGCTTCGTGCGGAGCAGATGGTTCGCCTTGTACTCGACCGCCGGCGAACGGATCCTTCGCCGCAGTTCGGCCAGGCAGGCGGCGGCCTCGTCGAGACTCAGCCGGACCCCCGCGTGCGCGAACACGTCGGTCTCCCCGCCGATCAGTTTCTCGCCCTCGGACCCGGACTCGTCGCAGGCGATCTCCAGGGGCACGCCGCGCATCGTGCCCGATTCCCCTGGCGAAGGCGACCGGGTTACGCGGGTTCGGGCAGCGGCTCACCGGTTTCGAGCAGCGTCTTGAGGCTCGACAGGATGGACGGCCAGCCGCCCTTGACCATCTCCAGCGCGGTGCTGCCCTGGTCGAAACCGTCGTGCACCACGGTCAGTTTCACCATGTCGCCTGCGGGTTCGAGATCGAAGGTGACCTTCGACCGCGATTCGGCCTGGAGCTTCGCCGCTACGTCGTCGTCGAGGCCGACCGACTTGGCGAATTCCGGCGTGAACGTGTGCCATGTGTAGGACAGCCGCCGGTACGGGTCGGATTCGAGGATGACCTGTTCGGGATCTTCCAGCTTCACGCCGAGCTGCTCCCAGGCCATCGCCGACCCGGGCTTCCAGTCCGAAGTGAACTCACAACCCCAGTACTGCCTGGTGAAGACCGGATCGGTGAGCGCCCGCCAAAGCCGCTCCGGCGTCGTCCTGATGTAGCTGGTGTACACGAATTCGTCGGTGCTCATGGGTTCCTGCTCCAATGCCTTCTTGAGGTCGGCGAGCGCGTCGACGCGGCCCTGGTGGTAGCGGTCGATCCAGCGCTCGGCGATCGCGTTGATCGGCTCCGCGTTCACGTAGTGCAACTTCTCGCGGCCACGACGCACCGTGGTCACCAGGTTGGCCGCCTCCAGGACGCCCAGATGCTTGCTGACCGACTGCCTCGCCATGTCCAGCCCGGCGCACAGCTCGCGCAGGGTCTGCCCGTTGCGGGCGTTCAGGTCGTCGAGCAACCGGCGACGACTGGGGTCCGCCAATGCCTTGAAGACCTCGTCCATACCGCTCTCCCTGATATGCAGCCTCTTGGCTGCCTTTGCAGATTAGGCAGCCACACGGCTGCCTGTCAAGCCCTGTCACGTTTCCGGCGGCTCCCTCGTCGACATGGTGACGCTTCCCACCCCGAAGGAGTTCCCCCATGCCGACCCCGTTGCGTGTCGCGATCGCCGTGCAGACCCTGGCCGTCTTCCTCACCCCGGTCTCCGCCGGTCTCCTGCTGACCGTGCCGAGCGGTCAGGCGCTGCACAGCGCCACGGCCTACACACTGTTCGTCGTCGCGATGCTTCACGTGCTCACCGCGATCCTCGTGTGGCGCCCTGGCGGTGGCTCCCCCAAGCCGATCCTGCCGGCGGCCGTGTTCCTCGGGCTCACGCTGGTACAGGTGTTCCTCGGGATAGCGCACGTCACCGCGGTCCACGTTCCGCTCGGTGTCCTGTTGTTCGGCTTCAGCCTCCTGCAGCTGAGCCGGATCCGCCCGGCGCGGGAAGCGGCGACCCTGAACGCCTGATTCGGGCTTCACTCCTTGTTCGGCACCAAGTACAGCTCCTGTTCGCCGAGAGTCGGCGCGTCGAGCGTCCAGTGCGCGAGCGCGTCCGGCGGCGGGGCCGGCAGCCGGCGCAGCACGAGTTCGGGACGGCGTGGCCGGACGTCGAAGTCGAAGAAGGCGTAGTTCACGCGGAGCATCGCGCGGATCCAGCGGTTCTCCTCGCCGCGCGCCTCGATCGCGGCGGGCAGCAGGCCACGGTCGGAGAAGACGTCGACGACCGGGCAGCCGCAACTGTAGGCGAGCACGCCGATTTCGCCCGCGCTGCCGACGATCCGGCCTTCGGCGAGCGTGCCCAGTTCCGCTCCGATACGGGCGTACTGCGCGCTCGACGTGTAGTTCGACGTGAACGGCGCGTACGTGCGGGGAAGTCCGGCGGCCGCGTACGCGATCAGACCGGCGACGATCAGCGCGAGCACCGCGCCGGCCGTGATCCGGCGGGAAACCGCCACGGCACAGACGAAAACGGTCGCCGCGACGAGGCCGGGGCCGTAGTACCAGTGGTAGGGCGGAACCGCCAGCACCACGTAACCGAGGTGGTAAAGCAGGCCGCCGAGGGCGAGCAGTACGAACGGCCGCAGCCCGGCACGGATCCTGCGCTGCCGGACGACCAGTGTCGCCACGGCGATAACGGCGAGGACGGCGGGAAGGAACGCCAGCGCGGCCATCACCGGCGAAGTCCGCGCGTAGAACAGCGGGCCGTTGCCGAAGTTCCAATCGCCCCAAGCGTGCTGCGCGCCTTGGAGAGTCTTGATCACCACGGTGTCCGGCACGGCCGCGCCGAGCACCACCCAGCTGAAACCGAACCAAGGCAGCGTGATCAGCCCGGCGCCGAGCAAGGCGCGTCCCGTGCCGGGACGGAGGAAGACGAAGAGCACCACCGCGAACACGATCAGGTCCAGTCGGACCAGGATGAGCAGGCCGGCTGTCAGGCCGAAGGCGAAGGGATTCTTTTCGACGGCGAACACGGTGAGCCAGCCCAGGACCGCCGCGCCGAGGGCGACCTCGAGCCCGATCGACGAGAGCAGAAGCGGGTTCGCGGTCAGCGCGGCGAGGGTCAGGGCGGGGAACCGGGGCGGCAACCCGGACGCCGCGCCGAGCCTCCGCAACCCCAGGGCGAGAAGGACCTGGCACAGCACGAACAGCACTCCGGCGGCGAAGACGGCGTCGCGGACGAAGATGGTCAAGGCCGCCAGGATGAGCACGTTCGCCGGCGACGTCGCGGTATTCGACGTCGCGTCGGCGAGCAGGCCCCAGTGGCCGTGGAAGGCGACGTTGCGCGCGTACGCCAGCGTGATGAACGTGTCGTCGATCAAATGCGGGCGGGCGAGCAGGAAGACCACCGCCGAGAGCACCGCCACGGACAGGGGCATCCGCCAGGACGTCGCCTGGTTGTCCGTCGTCCGGACCTGTTCCATGATCATGGCCTGACATGGCTTCCACGCCCCGGAAAGTTGCGCGCAACGTCCGGCCGGTGCCGGCCACAACCAGGGTGTGAGCAGTCTTGCGATCGGGGCGGGGGTACCGGTGGAAAAGACCGGTGACCGGGAACTGTGGGCCCGCGCGGCCGACGGCGACGAGGGGGCGTTCAGTGCACTGTTCGAGCGGCACGCCGAGGCTCTGTGGAACTACACGTACCGCCTGACCGGTTCGTGGAGCAGCGCCGAGGACCTGGCGTCCACGACGTTCCTCATCGCCTGGCGGCGGCGGGCCGAGGTGACCCTGGTGCGGGACAGTGCCCTGCCGTGGCTCTACACGGTCGCGGCCAATGTCGCCCGTGACGAGCACCGCGGTGCCCGTCGCCGGCTGCGGCTGCTCGGGAGGATCCCCGCCCAGCCCGCCGTCTCCGACCATGCCGATTCGGTGGCCGAGAAGATCGACGGCCAGCGCCGGCTGGGACGAGTCGCCGATGCCGTCCGGTCGCTGCCGAAATCGCAGCGCGAAGTCGTCGAACTCTGCCTGGCCGCCGAGGTGAGCATCGCTGACGCCGCGGAGTTGCTCGGCATCGCCGAGGTCACCGTCCGCGCCCATCTTTCCCGGGGACGAGCCCGGCTGCGTACGTTGCTGGAGGAGAAATGAGCGGCGAACCCGGGTACCCGCCTCGCCGTGCGATGCCGGACGACGTCCGCGCCCGGATGCGGTCGGCCGTCCGCGAGGGGATCGCGAAGCCGCGGCGGACGGCACGCGTCTGGTACGCCGCCGCGGCGGCGGTCGTCCTCGTCGCATCCGGTGTCGCCGCCGCGACGCAGTCACTTCGCCAGCAGGGCACGGATCCCGGCCCCGAGCCGGCCGCCGGCGGGCTCAACCTGGACATCGGGCTGGCGACGTCGTCGCTCGACCGCTGCTGGGCCGCGGTGCGGGCCGCGGGCAAGACGGACCGAGTGGCCCCGCGCGAGGAATGGGTTCCCCACTTCACGGACGTCATGCTGGACGTTTCGGTCGTCGCCGCGACGGCGTCGGGCAAGCCGATGTTCTGCGAGACGACGCCGACCACCGTGACCTTGTCCGACCCGAACGCCGCCCCCGCCTATGCGCCGGGCACCCGCACCGGGCTGCTCCTGCAGAGCGCGAGCGGGCTGATCGGCGGGGTGCTCGATCCGGCGTGGCCGGGTGCGGGTCTCGAATTCCGGGCCGAGGATTCCGGCGGCGGGGACGCCGTGGAAGCTTCGCCTCTGACCCATCAGTTCGTTTCGTTCACCTGGACCGCTCCCGCGAAAACGCGGCTGTCCGTCTACGAGCCCGTCGGAGCGACGACCACGAGCCTGCCGCCGGCTCCGGCGCCGCTGCTTTCGGCCGTCGATCGCCCGATCGCCCCGGCCGACCGGACCTCGCCCGCGGGTCGAGCGCTGGGCGATTGCCTGTCCGGCGCGGCGGACGCCGTCTCCGACGCGGCGGGCTACCGGCCGGGCGCGCTGCTGGCCAAGGACGGCTACCAGGTCGTTCTCGGCCGGTTGGGCGACCGGAGTCTGGCGTGCACGACCATTCCGGACCCGCGGCGTCCCGGCCGGATGAAGATGCGTGTCTACCAAGACCATTTCGAGCTCCCGCCGGAGCAGCCCCGGATGATCCCGATGCAGCCCCTGGGCGGAGTGGAGGATGGTGGCGAACGGGGCAACGCCCGGACGCCGTTCGCCGGGACGCGGCTGCCGGCCACGGCGGTGACGGTGACCTGCGACTTCGGCGCGGGACCGACCTCGACGTCCGATGTGGTCGACGGGACCTTCGTGGTCTTCGTCCCGAAAGAGGTGAACGATCCGTTCCCGCAAGGGGTTCACATTCGAGCGCGTGATGCCGACGGCACTGTCGTGTTCGACGGGACTCTGTAACCGGGTCGCGCTTCGAGTTCACCTGTTCCCGACCGCTCAAGCGTTTTGACGCGGAGATCGCCGAGGCGATGGTCGTCAGCGAGGTGCTCACCAAGCTCGGCCTGCGCGATCGGTGCAGGCGGGCTCACCCCGGAACTACCTGAGGGGAAGCCCCTTGGCTACGAGCTCATGAGCCCGGTTGGCCTCGCACCCCAACGGCTCACCGTGCCCGCCGCACCAGAAGGGGTATCGTGATGTCGTCGACGATCCGCTCGATGGCCTTGTCGGACAAGGGTTTCAGAGTCATCAGCACCTCGTGCCGAAACAGGTCGAAGGGCAGCGAGATCAGATGCGGCTTCAGCATGGAGGCCTCGATCTCGCCGCGATCGACCGCTCGCGCGACGATGGTCTCAGCCGCCGAACTCCGGCCTGCCAGGACGTGCGCGCGCAGCAGTTCGGGGCTCGACCCTCGCTCGGCGAAGTAGCCGTCCAGCCGCACCGCGGTGACGACGAGCAGATCGATTCGCGAACGGTTGGCCGCCCGCATCATCGCGATCAGGTCGCCGCGCAACGTACCGGTGTCCGGGACGTCGACGACACGCGTGGAGCTCTCGTGCGCGAGGGCCGCCTCGACCATCAGTGCCTTGTTGGCCCAGCGGCGATAGATCACCGGCGTGCTCGTACCGGCACGTTTGGCGACCGCCTCCAGCGTGAAGGCCGCATATCCGCGCTCGGCCAGCTCGGCCCAGGCGGCATCGAGCAGGGCCTCTTCCAGGTCCTTGCCTCGTCTGCGCCGCATCCGTCAACCTCCTACAAGATGTGTTTGCGCATCTTATGACGGCGGCGTATCGTCCACGATAAGATGTGCAGGCACTTCTTATCGTCGACAGCGCCTGCCGGCCCACCGACATGCCTCAGCAGGAGAGCCATGAGCAGCCAGGACGCCGTGACCGTCCTCATCGAGATCCACGCGAACGACGGCCAGGAACAGCAGGCCCGGGATTCGCTGCTTCACGCGATCCAGACCTCCGAGAAGCCGGGCCTCATCAGCTCCACGGAGTACGAGGACCTCGACGACCCGGGCGCGTTCTACGCCGTCCAGGCGTGGGAGAGCGTGGACGCTTTTCACGCCCACATGAAAGACGCCGCCGAGAGCGGGATGAACGAGGCGATCAAGGTGCTGCGTGAGCCCCCGAAGACCGCGGTACTGCGCGCCATCGACTGAATCCGGCCCCGAGCCAACTTCAGTTGGGGAGCCACGCAATGGCCACTCACGACATCATGACCGGAAGGCGGATGGTGAACGTCGCGCCCTCGCCGGACGGACTGGTGACGGTCACCGTGCCGTAGTGCGCCGCCACCAGATCGCGGACGATCGCGAGACCCAGACCGCTGCCACCGGTCTGGCGGCTGCGCGACTTCTCCGCACGCCAGAAGCGCTCGAACACGTGAGGCAGGTCTTCGGCCGCGATACCGGGACCGGTGTCGGACACCGCGATCGTGATGACGTCGCCGTGCTGGCTCGCGCGAATGGTGACCGTGCCACCGGCCGTCGTGTGCCGGACCGCGTTGGACACCAGGTTGGCCAGCACCTGGCGCAGCCGTACCGGGTCAGCGGTCAGTACCAGGTCACCGTCCACATGCGACTCGATCCCTATCCCGGCGCGTTCCGCTGACGTCTGATGCATGGCGACGACTTGGCCGAGCGAATCACGCAGGTCGACTGGTTCCGGATGCAGCCGCAGTTCGCCGGCCTCGGCGGCGGAGAGGTCGCGCAGATCGTCGATGACGTGCTGCAGCAGCAGTGCCTCTTCCAGCAGCGACGACACCAGGTCCGGGTCGAGTTCGACCACGCCGTCCTGCGCGGCTTCCAGGAGGTTGCGGATGTTGGCCAGCGGGTTGCGCAGTTCGTGGGCGACGTCGCTGACCAGTTCCCCGCGCTGGCGTTCGAGCCATGCCCGCTGGCTTGCCATTTCGTTGAAGGCGTCGGTCAGCTGGCCCAGCTCGCCGCCCGGCCTGACCTCGGCCCTGGCCGAGAGGTCGCCGTCACGCATTCGTTGTGCGGCGCCGGTGAGGGCGTGCAGCGGGCGGACCAGCCGGGTGGCGCCGAGGATGCTCACGCCGACGGTGAACGCCAGCACCAGCGCGGCGATCCCGGTCGTGCGGCCCAGCGAGAATTCGAACGCGGTGGACGGCTCGGTGCCCGCGGGTTGGCCGAGCGTGAGCAGTGCGGGCGGCGCGGTGTAGCGTCGCAGCTGTTCCTTCCGCGCCGAGCCGATGCACGTGTCGAACTGCTCCTGCATGCCGCTGACGACGACCGGGGAATCGCTCGTCCAGCTGTAGTCGAGAGTGACTTGGACCGGCGCGATTCTTTGCCGGGCAAGGCAAGCGTTGACCAGTGCGGTGAGTTCGCCCAGCGCACGCCGTTCGGTCGCGGTCGGCGTGGTGAGGTCGGCGAGTGGGCAGCGTACCGTCCCGGGGACGCCGTCGACGATCACGTTCGGCCGTCCGGTCGGGCTCACCTGGATGTGGGCGGAGGTGTTGTACCCAGTGAGGCAGGCGACCTGCTCGTCGGCGATGCGGCGCAACCGCGTTCGTTCGTCCGGTGGCAGGGTGAACGGGCCGGACGCACGGGGGTCGATACCGTCGCGCGCGCCCTCGGTGGTCGCGTTGAGCGGGTCGATGAGCTCCGGCCGGGAGAGCGTGGAACCCGGCGAGGATTCGTAGCTCACCGAACCGTCCACAGTGGATAGTGCGATCCGGCGGCCGGTGCGTCGCGCCACCGCATCCGCGACCGGGCCGACGTCCGCCCAGGACGCGTGTGTGGCCGCGTAGCCGAGCAATGCGTCGTAGATCTCCGCGTCGGCCGCCGCCGTCTGCCCTTGCTCCTGCCGGATCTGCCGCGATGTCGCCGTCGCGGCAAGGAAAGCGGTCGCCGCGATGGCGACCGCGGCCACCAGCACCGCGCCCGCGACCAGACGGACGAGCAGGCTCTTGCGAAACGGAAGGCTACCTGCCACTGCCGTCGACCAGCTTGTAGCCGACCCCGAACACGGTGACCAGGTAGGCGGGCCGTCGCGGGTCGCGTTCGAGCTTGCGGCGCAGGTTCTTCATATGCGCGTCCACCGTCCGCTCGGTGATGAACTCGTCCGTCCCGTGCAGGTGGGTGAGCAACTGTGCGCGGGTGAACACCCGCTCCGGTGTCGCGGCGAGCTTCTCCAAGATCTGGAACTCGCCCCTCGTCAGTTCCACGGCGGCGCCGTCGAGCTGGACGAGATGACGCGCCGGATCGACGGCCAGCGCGCCGACCCGGTGCACTCCGGCGGCGTTCTCGGCGTTACCCGCCCGCCGCAGCAGCGTGCGCACCCGCGCCATCAGCTCGCGCGGACTGTACGGCTTGGTCAGGTAGTCGTCCGCGCCGAGGTCCAACCCGAGCAGCAGATCGTCCTCGGTGCTGCGCGCGGTCAGCATCAGCACCGGGAGGTCGGATTCCCTGCGCAGGATCCTGGTCACGTCGAGACCGTCCACTTTGGGCATCATCACGTCCAGCACGAGCAGATCGCGCGGTGCGCCGCGGACGGCGTCCAGCGCGGCCCGCCCGTCGTGCACGACCGTCACCTCGTGGCCCTCGCGCTCGAGATAGAGGCGCACGATGTCGGCCTGCTTGCGGTCGTCCTCGGCGACCACCACGTTGGCACACATTCCGCGATCCTACGTGGACGGTCCCCGCCAAGCCCGTTCCGCGACAGCCGCACACGCCGCCATCACAAGACGCTCACATCCGCCCGCGAAAGTGTGGGCATGACGAACTCCACGCCACGTACCCGCCGCCTGTTCGCCCTCGCCGCGCTGGCCGGTGCGTTCGCACTGAGCGCCTGCGGAAGCGGCGGCGACGCCGCACCCGGCAGTCAGGAGGTGGCGTCGGTGAACACCGGCGCCGCGCCGAGCGGATCGGCCAAACCGGCCCCGGGAGCCGCAGACGAGGCAGGCCGTCCGCAACGGCGCCTGGACACCTCCGACGAGGAGGAGAGCCGGATGTGGGACAGCTACTTCACCTGCCTTGGCGACAACGGGGTCCCGATCATCGACAACCCGGTCATGGGCGGCCCTGGTGGCCGGACCAAGGCGTTGCCGTCGGACCTCGACTCGAGCAAGTACCCGCAGGCCTTCGACAAGTGCGAGATCAAACTGCCGCTGGCGCCGCCGGAGATGGACAAGAACAAGAACCCGCACTACGCCGATGACATGCATGAGTGGACGAAGTGCATGACGGCGCGCGGCGTCCCGACCAAGGTCACCGAGGACGGCTGGACCTTCACCGGGGATCCCACCGTGCCGACGGAGCAGGTGCACAAGATCGAGAAGGACTGCAAGCTGGAGGCGTTCAAGTGATTGAAGCCGCGTCAGACTCGTCGTCCGGCAAAGGAAAGAGTCGTACCCGCTTGATCGTCGGACTGGTGGCCGTCGCCGTCGTGGTCGCGGCGGGCATCGCCGTGCTCGTGCTGACCGGCCGCTCCGACGCGGATTCCGCCGCCACGTCGAAGCCCTCGGCTTCGGCCAAGACCGCTACCGTGGTCAAAACCGACCTGGCCGACACCAAACCGACGGCCGGTACCCTCGGTTTCGGCGCCGAGCAGCCGGTCAAGGGCACCAAGCCGGGGATGATCACCTGGCTTCCCGGCTCCGGCGAGACCCTCACCAGGGGATCCACGCTCTACCGCGTCGACGACAAGCCGGTGCCGATCTTCCACGGCGACCTGCCGCTGTTCCGCACGCTCGGAATGCCGCAAGCCCCGCCCCCACCTCCTCCGCCCGCCGAAGGCCAGCCACCACCGCCGCCGGCCGAGATCCCGGCGCCGCCGCGTGGCCGCGACGTGAAGCTGGTCGCCGAAAACCTGAAGGCGCTCGGCTACACCGTCGGCAAACTGTCCGCGAAGGACGATCCACAGTGGACACCCGCACTGTCTGCCGCGGTCAAGCGCTGGCAGAAGGACGTCGGCCTGCCACAGACCGGGACGCTCAGCGTAGGCGACGTCGCCGTGCTGCCCGGCGACGTGCGAGTCGGCGGCGTCACCGCCCGGCTGGGTGACGCGGCGGAGGGTGAGCTGATGACTGTGACGTCGACCGCGAAGGTGGTGACAGTGTCGATGGCGGCCACCGAGGTCGGGTCGCTCGCGAAGGGCTCGGCGGTGACGGTGGTCCTGCCGGACAGCCGGCAGGTGCCGGGCAAGGTCAGCGACATCAGCAGGACGACGACCGAAAAGTCCCCTGGGGACAACGCCCCGCCGAAGATCACCGTCACGGTGACGCTCGACGACCCGGCCGCGGTGGCGAACCTCGACTCCGCCGGTGTACAGGTGAAGTTCGTCAGCGACAGTCGTACCGGGGTCCTGGCGGTGCCGGTCACCGCGCTGGTGGCTTTGCGCGAGGGCGGATACGCCGTGCAGACCCCGCAAGGGAAATACGTGCCCGTGCGGACCGGGCTGTTCGCGATGGGCCAGGTCGAGATCAGCGGACCCGGCGTCGCCGAGGGCATGCAGGTGCTGGTGGCGGCATGACGGCGGTGCTTGACGTGCGCGACGCGAGCAAGCGTTACCCCGGCGGGGTCGTCGCGCTGGACGACGTTTCGGTGACCATCGAGCCCGGTGAACTGGTCGGCATCGTCGGCCCGTCCGGTTCGGGGAAGTCCACGCTGCTGAACCTGATGGGCACCCTTGACCGGCCATCGGCCGGCACGGTGACCATCGACGGCACGGAGGTGTCCACTTTGGACGATCGTGCGCTGTCGACGCTGCGAGGGCGACGGCTGGGATTCGTCTTCCAGCAGTTCCACCTCACTGACGGGCTGACCGCCGCGGAGAACGTCGCCACTGGACTGCTCTACGCGGGCGTCGCGCGTAAACGCCGGAGGCCGCTCGCGCTCGAGGCGCTGGAGCGCGTCGGGCTCGGCCACCGCGCGGGACACCGTTCGCACCAATTGTCCGGCGGGGAACGGCAACGGGTCGCCATCGCCCGTGCGCTGGTCAACGGTCCCTCGCTGGTACTCGCCGACGAACCGACCGGTGCGCTGGACTCCGTCAACGGCAACGCGGTGCTCGAACTGCTCACGCGGCTCAACGCCGCGGGCACCACGATCGCGGTGATCACCCATGATCGGGACATCGCCGCGCGCCTGCCCCGCCGGGTCGAACTCCACGACGGACGGATCGTCGCCGATTCCGCGGAGGGCAGGCGATGAGCGGAGTGCGTATCGCCCCGGCCGACCTGATGTCGTTGGGGATCATGGGTTTGATCACCAGAAAGATGCGCGCGGCGCTTTCCGCGCTCGGCATCTCGATCGGGATCGCCACGTTGATCATCGTGGTCGGGATCCCGGCGTCGAGTCACCAGGCGTTGATGGACGAGCTGTCCGCGCTGGGCACCGACATGCTGCGCGCCGAACCGCAACCCGACCAGGACCCGCCGATCAAGCTGCCCGGCCAGTCCATCGAGATGGTGAGCCGGATCGGCCCGGTCACCGGCGTCACCGCCGTGGCCAACACGCACGCGGTGGTGCGCCGTTCCGACCGCGACGACCCGAACGGCTCCGGCCTCACCGCGCTCGCCGCGCACCCCGACCTGCTCGGCATGGTCAACGGCAAGCTGCGGGCGGGCCGGTTCCTCGACTCCGCCACCCGGAACTTCCCGGCCGTCGTCCTCGGCTCGGTCGCCGCGACCCGGCTCGGCATCGACGATCTGCGACCCGGCGAGACGCCCCAGATCCTCGTCGGCGGCCACTGGTTCACCGTGATCGGGATCCTGGACGCGATGCCGCTCTCGCCTGATCTCGAACGTTCGGTGCTCGTCGGCTGGCCCGTCGCGCAGGCCCGGCTCGGCTTCGACGGCAGCCCCACCGTCGTCTATCTCAAGGCTCGCGAAGACGCGATCGACGACGTGCGGGCCGTACTGGCGGCGACGCTGTACCCGCAGTTGCCGGGCATGGTGCAGGTCAGCAGGCCCTCGGACGCGCTGGCCGCCAAGCGCGCCACGCAGAGCTCGTTCTCCGCGCTCACCCTCGGGCTCGCCGGGGTCGCGCTGCTGGTCGGCGGAATCGGTGTCGCCAACACCATGTTCATCTCCGTGCTGGAACGGCGAAGGGAGATCGGGCTCCGCCGCGCTCTCGGCGCCAGCCGGGGCCAGATCTGCGGCCAGTTCCTCACCGAGTCCGCGCTGCTGTCCGGACTCGGTGGGCTGGTGGGCTGCGTCATCGGCGTACTCGCCACGGTGGTCTACGCGATTTCCCAGAACTGGCCCGTGGTCCTGCAACCGGCCGCCGTTCTCGCCGGGCTCGCCGGCGCGGTCGTCGTCGGCGTGACAGCCGGTGTCTACCCGGCCATCAGGGCGTCCCGGCTCTCCCCGACCGAGGCACTGGCCACCGCCTAGTGCCGCATGCCTCTGCTGATCGTCGGGCCCTGCGTGCCGGCTGGTGCACCAGAGCCCGTGAAAACGGAGACGAAACGGAGCCCAATCGAAGGCGGCGTCGCCCCACTCAATGGCGGCTCCCCATGTCCGACCCAGACCGGCGAGTGTGACCGGCGGCGACAGAACGCGACGACGATTGCTGGGAAAACCAATTTCACTCAAGATCCGCGAACCGAGTCGTGACACAGGCGTTCCTTCACCTGCGTCGGAAGCACGCGATGATTCCACAGCAGCTGAGCGACGTCAGCGTGCAAAACCAAGGCGCCGCATACAGCGACAACGGCGGATCGGTCGGCTACTCAGCTAGGCCTCTCGCGAAGGCCAAAATCGTTCCGCGGGATCTGATCTCGGAATATTCTACAAGAACCAACGCCTTCTCGATGGTGACGGATTCTTCGTCAACTCCATTTGATCATCGCTAGCCAGCGAGTTGGGGATCGGCAGGCCCGCTCCCCAACTGTGCGAGTTCTGATAGCTTGCGAGCATGGCCACACTGAAGCGACAACAATACACGATCGAGGTCTATCCAGGTCTTTTCTACATCGCCAACGCTCAGCCTGTCGGCGAGCACGATCCAAGCGACCTTGCCTCCGAACTCGACGTCGACAACGCTGTCTGTTTGTTCGGGGACAACGGCATCACCTTCAATAGCTCATTCCAGTCGCATCTAACCGAAGTTACAGTCGAATTCTTGGCCGCAGGCGCCGAGAATAACGACGCGGCCGCTGACGCCACTGCCGAACCAGCTGTTCGGACCGCCGCAGGAAGAGTCGTGCTCCAAGAAGGAGGTCTCCTATTCGCAAACCCCGACCAGGTAATGCCGGAAAAAGCGGTCGATCCACCCTACTTCGGCATCTGTCACGCGCGGGTTACGCGACGCCTTCTTACACCCCCGGAAACATACGCCCCGTCGGTAGCGGAAACGAACCCAGTCGGACTAGAGGAATGGGTGGTTTCCTTCTGGCAAGCCATCTCGGACATGGATCTCCGTTGAGGGCCGCGAAGTTCGATCGACGACAAAGCCCCGATGATCTCACGCGCACCCTATCGGGGCCTTAGCGGTGACGTCGAGCGCGCCTGTTGCCACTGCCGGGGCACCAAACAGCACAGCCGGATCGTTGGTCAGTCATACCGTGATGTAGGTCTTGCCCTTCGGCGGTGCCAAGGCGGAGAACGTCATGCGCCAGCCGGCTTCCTGCATCCGGGAGAACTGTGAGTCCTGGTTTCGGAGACTTCGGCGCGCGGCAGGCGGAGGTGGTGACTGTAAACGTCGGAGTCGGAGACGATGTCCGTCCAATCGACACAGAGCGCGCGAAGATCACTCTTGGGAATGGAACCGATCTCGGCCCGGCAGTGCTTCGGGTCGCCGGTTCGCCACGGCAGTAGACTTCATGCCACCGAAGTACGCGGACAATACCTTGCCTTGGTTTCCTGGAACACCGACACCATAGTGAGTTCCTGCGCCTTGTAGATTTAGCGGCGGTGGCAGCTGCTGCCAGTGTTCGATGCCTTCCTTCTCCACCTTGCGGGCCAACGTGGTGCCGCCCGGCGTGGACAGACCCAGCCCGGACCACGCGGCCCCCAGCGACGCTGTGGCGTCGGCCGGTTCCGGAGTGTCCGGAGCAGTGAGCGATACTTCGCCGGTACCGGTCGCGTCGATCAGCAGCCGGTCCCGAACTCGAATTCCCCAGGTGTCCGCGTAGGACTCTAACTCCCGGACGTCGGGGAAGAATCCGACCACATCGGACCGGTCGAACGCGGTGCGAACCGCCAGATCGGAGGCCACCCGGCCGGCCTTTCACCGGCTCGCCCAGGCGCGCCACAGCAATCGTCAGATCGGCACTAAGTAGATGCGACGAGCAGTGTTGCGCGGCTACCGCTGGGGTCGTGCCAGCGTGGAGTCCGATCGCGACGATGACCCCGTAGACCGAGCGGCAGCCCAGTTCGAGTGTTCACGTGGGCAGGTGTTCGCCGTGCGCTTCGCGGCGGATGCGGCGGCCCTTCCGCCGCATTGGAGCTGCCGACAGCACGGACTCGAGGACTGCGCTCGAGCCCGATCCTCCACCAACGACTCGACCGGGGACGGGGAGACGAAGCCACCTCGGACGCACCTGGCAAAACTGCACGAACGGCGCCCCGTAGCCGAACTGGAGGCGCTGCTCGCCGAAGCGCTTGCGGCGATCGAATGGCAGGGAGGCCCGCGGCCTGGTTGCTTTTACCTAGGAGACAGGACGTACTCGTTCAGCTACAACAGTTGACCGCGTTCACCCAGCCGGACCATCTGAGGACCCCGTGGGCCAGGCCAAATCCAGATCACCTCCTCTCGTAGCTCAGTTCGACAGGTCGCCTCCAGGAGGTCGAGCATTGCAGATTGCCAGCAACGCGGTATCGAGAGAGCAGATACGAGAATGGCCCTGCGCCTGACCACGTGCCGCGACCGAGATGGGAAGTTCACCCTCTGCCTTGGGCACCCTTGAAGTGTTCGCTGACAGCGACAACCACTCCAGCCGTGCTGCTGCCCACGGCCGCCGTCCTCGCCGCCTGGACAACTGCTTCCATCCGACCCTGCTCAACGACACCGACCGCCGACCCGCATTCCTCTGGAGCAGCGAAACGGAGACAAAACCCGAGACCAATGAGGCCGAATCAAACGCGAACAATACTCATATACCATGTTAAATCAGCAGTTCGGGAGCTATGTTGATCTTGAGCCGCCAAGCGGGCTCGAACCCCTGACCTTCTGTTTACAAGAAATACAAGGTGGGTTTCGGGTGGTGTCGGGCCGTGCCGCTCGATACCAACCCAGCCAGGTCAGCGCCCCTTTTAGTGCCACTTCACACCGCTAGGTGTCCGCATGATCTTTAACGTCCGGGCACCCCACGCGCACCCCACCGATGCACTCTCCCCATGCGGAAGAGAGTGATCACGAATGAACGACGACCGCTACACCGACCTTCGGCGCCAGTATCCGAACCTGCCGGACCTGTACTGGGATTCGCTGGCGAAGCAGGACGCCATCCGCGACGAGCTGAACGCGTTGCGGGAACGAATGGCGTACCTGACCGGCTTCCACCAGGACGTCGGCCGGATCGTGTCCAACGGCGCCACCGTCGAGATGGGCGAGATCACCCGCCGCGAACTGTCCGAGTACTCGTGAAACCAGTTCCAAGAGTACCGGGCCCGCGCGCAGGACTTCCCGCTCACCATCAACGAAAAGCCCGACCTGACGTTGGGGTACATCGCCGCGCAGTGCCGCGCGCTCAAACGCCGCCAGGGGCTCGGCCTGGTGGTGATCGACTATCTGCAGCTGCTCAACGGCGACCGGAGGATGCCGCGCGAACAGCAGGTCGCCGGGATCTCGCGCGGACTCAAACAGCTGTCACGGGAACTCGACTGCGCCGTGGTCGTGCCCGCGCAGCTCAACCGGAACTCCGTCGCTCGCGGGAAGGCCATGCTCTCGGACCTGCGCGAGTCCGGCGGCATCGAGCAGGACGCCGACGCCGTGCTGCTCCTAGCACGCGGGCACGACGAGACCGGCGAACCAAACGGGATGCTCAACCTGAACATCGCGAAGAACCGCTTCGGACGCATGGGTGAACTGGAGCTGGCATGGCGCCCCTATTTATCGCGAATCGGCTGACCGAAATTGCGGAAAGCGCAGAATTCGTAGCAAATCTCTTAAGAATCAAGCGCTACCGTTACTTGTAGTCTACTTCACTTTCCGGCATCCACCGTTCGGCGGTAGTCCGCAGTGGGTAGCTATGACTTACTTGCTATGTCGTTGCTTGATCACGTATCGGCTATTAGGGGGATTTGATGCAGAAATCACGTTTCCGATTTCGTAGTCGGGTATTGGTTGGAATGTTTGCTGTTGGCTCCATGTTCTCGCTCGCTCCGACAGCACTTGCCGCGCCAAACGAGGTCAACGCGCCGGTCGATGTGAGTGAGGCTCCGGGTGCTGGTGACCAGCGTATCGCTCGCGAATGCAGTCCTATTCCGAGTCTGAACGACTCGCTGGTCTGCGTTAGTACTGGTCCTGGGATTCCGACAACGGTGTGGTTCGATAATCGTAGTGGTTCGAGATTTGGACCGTCGCAACTCAAGGTTCACGGGCAGAATACGGGCCTGGTTCGCCTCTCGGAGGTCTTTACCTCTGAGCCGGGGACAATCAAGGGTGCCCAATGGTCCGGGTTCGCGAATGATTGTTACTACGGTGCGGTCAAGGTGCCTGGTCGTGACTACTTTTGGCGCACCGCCAAGCCCGCCTGCGTCTAGGTGGTGTGGCTGTCAAGTACGGTGGAGCTATGGAAACCCCGCAGTCAGGCGACCCTGAAGAGGAACTGGGAATCTCGTGTGAGGTGAACGGGATCGACATCGCCGTGGATGGTGGGGCAATGCAGCCGGTTGCCTGCCCTCAATGCGGCGCGACGGCTCCGCTGACCGTCTTGGCGGACGCGACACTCGTGTGCCCGGACAAGCACACCTTCACGCACTCCGCGATCGTGCCTGAGACGACACCGGGCGCCCTGCGCAGACTCGGCGCTGTCGGTCCCCCGGCGGCAGGGGAAGAAGGCACTGCGCCGTAGGTGGGCCGCGAGTGCCCGTTGTGGAACTACTACGAAGAGGCCAGGCGGCCCCGGCATAGCCGGGGCCGCCTGGCCCTACTTAGGTTGGGGCTTCGACGCGCTGCCGTAACCCTCAATCTCAGGTAGACGGTTACACTTCCTGCATGTCGCACGCATGGGCCAGTGGGTCCACCCGCCAGTGGCGCCGTCTCCGGCGCGCTGTGCTGGACCGCGACCTCTGGATCTGCCAGCTGTGCCACAAGCCCATCGATCCCGCCCGCCGGAACCCGGATCCGATGTCCGCGCAGGTGCACCACGTGCACGGCAAGGCCTACGGCGACGATCCCGCCCATCTGCAGGCCGCGCACCGGCTGTGCAACCAGAAGGCCGGCCTCGCGTGGAGCGAGGTGTACGACAAGGCATCGGAGATCGAGATCAACACGCAGTTGACTGAGGTCGAGTACGAGGTGGAAGAGGGCGATCCGAAGTCCGAGGCGTCGACCCGGCGTGTGCCGGTCGACGATCAAGGGATGCGGCTCATGCGCGAGCATCGCGCACGGCAGCGTCGGGAACGGCTGCGCCTCGGCCCGGCGTGGGTGACTCCGGGCGGGTCATGCTCGCCGCGGGTATCGACCTGAAGGTGGTCCAGGAAACGCTCGGGCACTCGTCGTGGGTCGTCACGCGGGACACGTACACGAGCGTTCTTCCCGAGCTGGCGCGCTCGGCCGCCGAGGCCACGGTGGCGCTCGTACCGCGACGGAAAACGCCCGGGCACCCCACGGGCACCCCGGAGGCCTCGGTAACGCCGACGGGCACCCACGCGACAGGCCGCTAGCAACAGCTGAAGACGGAAAAACCAGGTAGATGGGTGTTTTCGGTGGAAGATGAAGTGAGCCGCCAAGGGGGCTCGAACCCCTGACCTTCTGTTTACAAGACAGATGCTCTACCAGCTGAGCTATAGCGGCCTTGCCCAGGGCAGCCCGGGCGAGGCCAGTATATCGGCGCCCGGTCAGCCGTCCGCAGGGCGCACCCGGGGCTCCCCGGCCACGGCCCGGAAGGCGTGCGCGAACGTCACGGCGGTCGCCGGGTCGCGACGGTCGGCGACGTAGTACCAGTTCATCCGGACGGCTTCCGGGGTCACTTCGAGGACGCCGGAGCCGTGCGAGTCGAGTTCCACGAAACGCACGTGCGGGTTCAGCGCGCGGATCGCGGCCTCCACCTTCAGCGAGCCGGTCCGCGGCGGGACGCCGAGCTGCTCGTCGATGTTGTCCGAGGTGATCGACGGGCAGACGAACTCCACGGCGACGCTCGTCCCGTCCCGCGGCACGTCGTTCGCCCACGACGAGTGGACGTCGCCGGTCAGGAACACCGTGTTGCCCCGGCCCTGTGCGGCGATGGCGCCGAGGACCCGGCGACGGTCAGCGGTGTAGCCGTCCCATTGGTCGGTGTTCACCGTGGTCGGCTGGCCGTCGAGCAGGTCGTCGAGCGCGAGCCGGTCGCGAGTGGGCAGCGCGGGGATCTTGACGGGCGTGACCATCACCGAGTTCCCGATCAGGTTCCAGGACGCGGTCCCGCGCGCGAGGCCGTCGAGGAACCACTCGCGTTGCTCGGCGCCGAGGATGGTGCCCTCCACCGAAGCCGCGCCGGGCTGCCGGGTCCGGTACGTCCGCAGGTCCAGCATGGTGAGTTCGGCCAGCCGCCCGAATTTCAGCCGCCGGTACAGCCGGTCGCCGCGATGCCGCACCGGCATCCATTCGAAGTACGCCTGATGCGCGGCCCGCATCCGGTCCGCCCAGTCGCCCTCGGTCGCCGGGTCGTGTGACGGCGATCCGCCGGACCAGGCGTTGTCGGCGGCCTCGTGGTCGTCCCAGGTCGCGACCATCGGGTGACGGGCGTGAAGCCGCCGGAGGTGCTCGTCGGTCTTGTACATCGCGTGGCGCTGCCGGTAGTCCGCCAGGGTGATCAACTCGTTGGGCGGTACCGAAGGGCGGAGATCACTTGCAGGGTTGGGATTCCCTTCGTAGAGGTAGTCACCCAGGTGAATGAAGGCGTCGAGGTCGTCACGGTCGGCCAAATAGCCGTAGGGGGCGAAGTGACCGACAGCCCAGTTCGCACACGAGACCACGCCGAACCGCAGGCTCGCGACGTCTTCGTCGTGCGAAGGGGCGGTGCGGGTCCGCCCGGACGGCGAGACCTTCCCCTGAGACGTGAAGCGGAACCAATACGCGGTCGACGCGCACAGTCCGCCCGCTGTCACCTTCACCGTGTGGTCGCGTTCCGGCCCCGTCCGGACGTGACCGCGAGCGACGACGTGCGTGAATCCGGCATCTTCGGCCACCTCCCACCGGGCGTCCACGGGCGCGCCTTTTCCGGATCCCGGAACGGCGGCCGGCGAGGGCGTGACACGGGTCCAGAGGAGGACCGAGTCGGGCATCGGATCACCCGACGCCACCCCGTGCGCGAAAACCGGGGCTCCCGCCCCGCTAGAGGCACCCGAAAGGGTGAATGTCGCCGCTGTTCCGGCGGCGGTGACCCCGGCCGCGCGAAGAACGGATCTCCTGCTCACAGAGGACGCCATGGCCTGCAGTGTGCCGCAGACCGGCGTGCCCGCGATGATCTTCCTCCGACGTGGTGGACGCCACTTCGGGTTTCCTGCAACGGTCGAGGCACCGGGCCCGATGCTCCTCGGGAAAGTCCCTCGAACCAGAGTGAGGAGGTGGATCGATCATGAAGATCAACGAGCACACCAAGGGAGCCCGGCAGGGCGAAAAGGGTGGCAAAAAGAACCAGGACGAAACACCCGAACGTGGCGAATGGCTACTGGAGGCACCACGCCAACGTGACGGAGAGCGATCGATCCCCCAGACTCGCTCACACCGGCCGAACGTGCTGCGCCGCCGCGCCTGGCAGATCCTCGAAGCGCCGACAGCCGAACAGCCCGCCGTCGACGTCGACGAGGCGTTGGGCCCGAAGCCGCCGGACGACACGACGGTCAACTTCGTCCTGGACCTCGCGCTGCGTATCGGCGAGGTCCAGATGTCGAGCGGCGCCGGCGCCTCCGACGTCACCGCGACGATCATCGCGCTGACCTCCGCGCTCGGTCTCCCGCACTGCGAGGTCGACGTGATCTTCACCTCGATCACGGTGACCTGCCACCGCGGTACCGACATGGCACCCGTGACGGCGCTGCGCGTGGTCCGTTCACGCAGCCTCGACTACACGCGGCTCACCCAGACCGAGACGCTGGTCCGCAGGATCGTCCGCGGCACCATCGGCGCCGAAGAGGCCCAGCAGGAACTCCAGCGGATCACGACCGCGCCGCACCCGTACCCCCGTTGGGTGGCCACGGCGGCGTGGGGCGGGATGGCCGCGTTCATCACGATCATCCTCGGCGGCGGCATCGACGTCGCGCTGGTCGCGCTGGTGATCAGCGCGGTCATCGACCGGCTCGGGCGCTTCCTCAACCGGTTCGCGCTGCCGTTCTTCTTCCAGCAGGTGATCGGCGGTCTGGTCGCGACGCTGTCCGCGATGGCGATCGTCAGCAGCGACCTGCTCACCACCAGCAAACCAACGCTGGTCGTCGCCGCCGCCGTCACCGTGCTGCTGTCCGGCCTTTCCACCGTCTCCGCCGTGCAGGACGCCATCACCGGTTACAGCGTCACAGCCGCCGGGCGCACGATGGAGACCGCGCTGATGAGTGCCGGGTTGATCGCCGGCGTGGTACTGGCGCTGAAGATCGCGCTACTGCTCGGCCTTCCGCGCACCCCGCTGCCGGAAGTCGTCTCCTCGACACCTCAGCAGCTCCCGCTCATCGTCATCGGCAGCACCGGCGCAGCAGCCTGCTTCGCGCTCGCCTCGTACTCGACCCTGCGCGCGATGCTCGTCGCGGCCGCGGCCGGCGCGATCGGCGGCGCGGTCTACGGCGCCTTGATGCTGACCGATTTCCAGGCCGTCAGTTCGTCCGCCGTCGCCGCCACGCTGGTCGGCTTCTGCGGCGGCGTGCTCGCGAGGCGGCTCAAGGTGACGCCGCTCGTGGTGGCTGTGTCCGGCATCACGCCGCTCCTCCCCGGTCTCTCCACCTATCGTGGTCTATACCAATTGGGCGTCGAGCCCGGCGGGAACATCTCGACGCTGATGACCGCGGTCGCGATCGGGCTTGCCCTGGCAGCGGGTGTGGTACTCGGCGAATACCTCGCGCAGCCGGTGCGCACGGGGCTCGGCAGGCTCGAACGCAAGTTCGCCGGGCCGAGGATGGCGGGCCCGATGGAACCCGCCGAACGACGCTTGGAGTGATCGCTCGGCGACGGGCCGTGGCCTCCTCGCGCGATAGGGTTTCCGCTTAGGGCAGCGACCCGCGAATCGAGGGAGCGGCTGGTGGACGAAGTGATTGCCGAGACGAGCAGAACGGCCTCCGCGGATTTCGTGGTGGTGGCGAACCGGCTCCCGGTGGACCTCGAACGGACCGCCGACGGAAGCAGGCGCTGGACGGCGAGCCCGGGCGGGCTGGTGTCCGCGCTCGAACCGTTCCTGCGGTCACGCAAGGGAGCCTGGGTCGGGTGGCCGGGTGTGCCCGACGTCGACGTCGAGGAGTTCGACGACGACGGTCTGGTGCTGCACCCGGTCTCCCTGACGTCGGACGACGTCCGCGACTACTACGAGGGCTTCTCCAACGCGACGCTCTGGCCGCTGTACCACGACGTGGTGGCGCGGCCGGTGTTCGACCGGAGCTGGTGGGAATCCTACGTCCGGGTGAACCGGCGGTTCGCCGAGGCGAGCGCGAAGGTCGCCGCCGAGGGCGCGACCGTGTGGATCCAGGACTACCAGCTGCAGCTGGTCCCGGCGATGCTCCGCGAACTGCGTCCCGACCTCCGGATCGGGTTCTTCCTGCACATCCCGTTTCCCCCGGTCGAGTTGTTCATGCAGATGCCGTGGCGGACCGAGATCGTCCGCGGCTTGGTCGGGGCCGACCTCGTCGGATTCCACCGGCCGGGTGGCGCGCAGAACTTCCTCTGGCTGGCACGGCAGCTGGCCGGCCTCGAGTCCAGCCGCGGCGCGGTCGGCATCCGCACCCGCCCCGGTCTGATGCAGGTCGGCGACCGCACGGTGCGCGTCGGCGCGTTCCCGATCTCCATCGACGCCATCGGCCTCGACAAACTCGCCAAGACCAAGGGCGTCGCCGAACGCGCCGCCCAGCTGCGGCGTGACCTGGGCAATCCGAAGAAGGTGCTGCTCGGCGTCGACCGGCTCGACTACACCAAGGGCATCGACCTGCGGTTGCAGGCGTTGCACGAGCTGCTGCACGAAGGCCGTGTCCGGCCGGAGGACGTGACGTTCGTCCAGCTGGCCACCCCGAGCCGCGAGCGCGTCGAGCACTACCAGCGGATGCGCGGCGACATCGAGCAGATGGTCGGGCGGATCAACGGGGAGTTCGCCCGCGTGGGTCACCCGGTCGTGCATTATCTGCACCAGTCCGTGAACCGGACGGAGCTGGCCGCCTTCTTCTCCGCGGCCGATGTCATGGTGGTCACTCCCCTGCGTGACGGGATGAACCTCGTCTGCAAGGAGTACGTCGCCTGCCGCCACGACCTGGGCGGTTCGCTCGTGCTTTCGGAGTTCGCCGGCGCCGCGGCGGAGCTCACCAGCGCGCTCCTGGTCAACCCGCATGACCTGGACGGGGTGAAGAACGCCTTGGAGACTGCCATTACGCTCGACCCCGCAGAGGGACGCCGCCGTATGCGCGCCATGCGTCGACAGGTCCTCACGCATGACGTCGACCGCTGGGCGCGCTCGTTCCTCCAAGCGCTCGGTGCCGAACCGGCCGACTGATTCCCCCACCCCCGCTACGTTCCCGAGGAGAAATCGTTGACCGCCGAGGCACTGCCCGCCGAGCTGCGGCGCGCGATCGTCCAGGTCGCGCGCACCCCGCGGTTGCTGGTCGCCTGCGACTACGACGGCACGCTGGCTCCGATCACGGCCAATCCGGACGAAGCCCGGCCGCTGCCCGAATCGGTAGGCGCCCTGAGGTCGCTGGCCGGCCTGCACGAGACGACCACCGCGGTCATCTCCGGCCGCGCGCTGCGTGATCTCGCCACCCTGTCCCGTCTCCCGGCCGAGGTGAACCTGGTCGGCAGCCACGGGTCCGAATTCGACATCGGCTTCATCCACGCGCTCGACGACAAGGCCCGGGAGCTGCACAGACGGCTCGAAGCCGAGCTGGAGAACCTGGTGCTCGACGTGCCGGGCGTCTCGCTCGAGGTCAAGCCCGCGAGTATCGCGGTGCACGTCCGCCGCGCCGAGCACGAGGCGGGCCGCCGGGTCCTGCGCGACGTCCACAATGGACCCGCGCGGTGGGAGGGCGTGTCCACGACCGACGGCAAGGAGGTCGTCGAGCTCGCGGTCGTCCAGACGGACAAGGGCCGCGCGCTGGACACCCTGCGCCACCAGGTCGGCGCGACGGCCGCGGTCTTCCTCGGCGACGACGTCACCGACGAGAAGGCGTTCGCCCGGATCTCCGGCCCGGACCTCGGCGTGAAGGTCGGCGACGGCGAAAGCCTCGCGCAGTACCGGGTCCCGGACACCGTCGACGTCGCGATGGCGCTCGCCTTCCTCCTCGAAGAGCGGCGCAACTGGCTGTACGGCGAGCAGGCGCCGCCGATCGAGCGGCTTTCCATGCTGGCCAACGAACGTTCGGTCGCGCTGGTCACGCCGGACGCCCGGCTGACCTGGCTGTGCCACCCCGGCCCCGACGCGCCCGCGATCTTCGCGGACCTGCTCGGCGGTGCCGGCGCCGGTCACTTCTCGATCAAGCCGCACCGCAACGGCCTGCCGCTCGGGCAGCGTTACCTGCCGAACACGATGACGGTCGAGACCCGCTGGTCGCGGCTGCTCGTCACCGACTACCTCGAGCCGGAGAGCCCCGCGCACCGCACGGATCTCGTCCGGGTGATCTCGGGCGAGGCGGCGGCGGAGATCGTGTTCGCACCGCGGCCCGAGTTCGGTGGCGTGCCGGTGAAGCTGGTCGCCCAGGGCGACGGAATCCTGGTGCAGGGCACCTCGGAACCGTTCGCGCTGCGCTCGCCGGGTGTCGAGTGGGAGATCACCTCCGACGGCATGAACGACACCGCGACGGCGCTCGTCACCCCCACCCCGGACCACCCGGTGGTACTCGAACTCCGTTGCGGCACCTCGGATCTCGGCGCGCACGAACTGTCCGAAGTGGAGCGACGGTCGCGCGCGGGCGACTACTGGAGCACCTGGGCGCAGACGCTCAAGCTGCCCAGTGTCCAGAGCGACCTCGTCGGCCGCTCGGCGCTGACGCTGCGCGGGCTGGTCAACACCGACACCGGCGGCGTGCTCGCGGCGGCGACGTCCTCGCTGCCGGAGGAGATCGGCGGCGTCCGGAACTGGGACTACCGCTACTGCTGGATCCGTGACGCGGCCATGACCGTGCGCGAACTGGTCCACCTCGGCTCGACCGACGAGGCGGAAGGCTACCTCCGCTGGCTGCACGGCGTTCTGTCCACTTTGGCCGGTCCGGAGCGGCTGCACCCGCTGTACACCTTGGCGGGCAGCGTGATCGGCGCCGAAGCGGTCATCGAGTCGCTGCCCGGGTACGCCGGTTCGCGCCCGGTCCGCGTCGGCAACCTGGCGAACCACCAGGTGCAGCTGGACGTGTTCGGCCCGGTCGTCGAACTCGTGCAGACACTGGCGGCGGCGCGCGGCGAACTCCGCGACGAGGACTGGCAGATGGTGCGCGCGATGGCCGAGGCCGTCACGCGACGCTGGAACGAGCCGGATCACGGCATCTGGGAGGAGCGGCACGTGCCGCGCCACCGGGTGTACTCGCGGGTGATGTGCTGGGTGACCATCGACCGGGCGATCAAGCTCGGCGAGGTCTACGGCCGGGCGGTGCCGGGCGCGTGGCCGACGCTGCGTGACGAGATCGCCGCCGACGTCCTGGAGAAGGGCTGGAACGAAGAGGTCCAGGCCTTCACGACGGCTTACGACGGAACGGATCTCGACGCCGCGTCGCTGTTCGTCGGGCTCACCGGGCTGATCGATCCGGCCGACCCGCGGTTCCAGTCCACGGTGACCGCGATCGAGGCGGAGCTGCGCAGTGGGTCCACTGTGTACCGTTACCGCCGCGACGACGGCCTTCCCGGCGGTGAGGGCGGTTTCCACATCTGCGCGGCGTGGCTCATCGAGGCGTACCTGCTCACCGGGCGGCGTACCGAGGCCGAGGAGCTGTTCACGCAGATCGTCGACGCCGCGGGCCCGACCGGGCTGCTGCCCGAGCAGTTCGACCCGATCGCGGAGCGTTCGCTGGGCAACCATCCGCAGGCGTACTCGCACATCGGGCTGATCCGCTGCGCGAACCTGCTTTCCCAGTAGGAGCCGAAGGGCGCGACGCCGTGAAGGCCTCCTTCCCTACTCTCAAGGTAGGGAAGGAGGCCTTCACGACCTCCGCCACCTGGAACCCCGGCCCGAGGTTCAACCACCGGCGACCGACGGGATGATCTGGACTTCCTCCACCTCGGCCAGCGAAGTCTTGGCACCGTCGAGACGGCGGCACTCCTCACCGTCCACATAGAAGTTCACGTAGCGTCGCAGCGCGCCGGTTTCGTCGCGCAGACGGCGTTCCAGCGCGGGGTACCCGGCGCCGAGCGAGTCGAGGACGTCGTCGAGCGTCGCGGCCTCGACTTCGAGCGTGCCACGGCCGTCCGCGAGTGGCCGCAGCATCGCGGGCAACAGGACCCGGACCACCTAGACCACCTGAGCCCGCACGCACAGCACGTCCGGCAGATGCGCGGCTACTTGATGCCACGCGTCGCCTTCGTCGGGACTCGCCCAGACTTCACCGGATCGCGTGCCGAAGTAGACGCCGTCCCGCGAGTCGACGCACATCCCGTCCCGGAGCACTCCCGCGTAGAAACCCTTGTCCGGCAAGCCGTTCCCGAGGCCCGTCCAGGTCTCGCCCGCGTCCTCGCTGCGGTAGACCCGGCAGCGGCCCTCCGGCGGGAAGCGGAGAACGTCGGCCACCAAGGGGAAGTTGTAGACGGTGTCCGGTTTGGACGGATGGACGACCATGGCGAACCCGAAGTCGTTCGGCAGGCCGTCGGCGATCGACCGCCACGTCTTCGCGTCGTCGTCGCTGCGGTATACGCCGCCGTGATTCTGCAGGAAGAACCGCTCGGGACGCGACGGATGCATGGCGACCTTGTGCACGCACTGCCCGAATTCGGGCTCCTCGCCAGGCAGGAAACCGGCACTGATGCCGCGGTTGGCCGCCGTCCAGCTCTTGCCGCCGTCCTCGGTGCGGTAGACCCCGCCCGTCGACATGGCGACGGTGATCCGCCCCGGATCCGTGGGATGCGGCAGGATCGTGTGGATCATCTGGCCGCCGCCACCGGGAGTCCAGTGTGGACGGTGCTCGTGCTTCCACAGCCCGCGTACGAGTTCGAAGGTCTCGCCGCCGTCCTCGGACCGGAACAGGGCGGACGGCTCGACACCGGCGTAGACGACGTCCCCGGCGAGCACGATCTGCCAGATGCCTTCGAGCGCGGTCTCCGTGTCGGCGGGGAAGGCGACCGGCGCGTGATCGGGTTCGGACCAGGTCTCGCCGAGGTCCCCGGACGTCGCGATGGTCGGGCCGAAGTGTTCGTTGACCGCGGCCGCGTAGACCTTGGAGGGGGCCAGCGCGACCGCCCGGACGGCTTCCATGGGGAACTTCGGTTCGGAGATCTCCCAGTTCTCGCGGTCCTCGCTGCGGGCGAGGAACAAGCCCTTCCTGGTACCGATCCCCAGCTGGAACTCCACGACGCCATCCTCCTCGGTCGGGACTGTGACTCAGGTCACCGTACTACCGGACGCGCGTGAAGGCCCCCTTCCCTCGACTGAGCCGAGGGAAGGGGGCCTTCACGGGGAAATGGAGGCGTCGCGCCGGCTGCAGTCCAAGGGGTCGTGGCCCTCGCCTTCTCGGGAGAACGAGGGTCACAGACGAACAGCCGGCGCGACGGGCTTGAGGGGGCGGTCAGGTCCCGCTGATCAGGCGCAGCGCCAGATCGGGGCTGAACTGACCGGCTTCGACGTTCGGCGCGATCCCGCACTTGCCGTCGGAGTCACCGGGCACCTTGACCCAGAGCAGCATCTCGGCGCCGCCGCCGGTCTGCGAGGTCGCCCCGAGTTTGCGCCCGGCCGGGTTGCACCATTCGGAGCCCAGCGGGCCGTTGCCGTTGCGGCTGGTGTCGATCACGAACGGCTTGGTGTAGCCGTACTTGCTCGACAGCGCGGCGCTGACGGCCTTGCCGTAGTTCGCCGAGTCGGTGGTGGTCTTGTAGTTCGACACGTTGATCGCGAGACCGCGGATCGACTTCACCCCGACGGCGTTGAGCCGGTCGGCCATGGTCGCGGCGGGGATCCAGGTCGAGTTGCCGCCGTCCATGTACGCCCAGGTGTTCGGGGCCTTGGCGGCGAACTGCTCCGCGGCGTACTTGAGCAGGTCGAGGCGGGTCTGGCGCTCACCGGCGGGCAGGCAGTCGACCTGCGCGAGCGCGTCCGGCTCGATGACGACGACCGCGGGCTTGCCGCCGATACCGTCGGCGAAGTTCGAGATCCAGGTCCGGTACGCCTCCGGGCTGCCCGCGCCGCCACCGGAGTGACCGCCACAGTCGCGGCCGGGGATGTTGTAGGCGACCAGGATCGGCAGCTTGTCCGCGACGTCGGCGGCGTAGGTGTAGCCGTCGACTGCGGTCTTGACGTTCCCGCTCCAGTTGCCGAACCAGCGCGCGCCCGCCTTGGTGGAGATGGCGGCTTTGATCTTGTCGGCGGTGCTGCCCGGGTGATCCCGCACCCAGACCGCAGGGTTGGAGTTCGGGTCGACGTAGAAGCCGTTGGTCTTCTCGAGCGGGTTGCCGTCGGCGGCCTGGGCCGGCGTGGCGACCAGCGCCAGCAGCGAAGCGGCCAGCAGACCGAGCGTCTTGATGCGCATGCCCACCAGTTTCGAGCCCTCCCGTACAAGATTCGTACAACCCACGCGTTTCGTCCTCTGAACGCGGTCCTTGCGCGTGCAAGTAACGCATTCAGAGGACGAAACGCGGGAGGGGATCAGGCCGAATAGCCCTTCGGCGGGATCAGGGTGGCGAGCTGGTTGAAGGTGAGCCAGTAGATCTGGTTGCCGCCGAAGTTGGCCGGGTCGGCGATCTTCACCGTCATGTTGCCGCTGTTGTAGCCGATGATCGTGAAGTAGTGGTAGATCGTGTAGTTCGGGTAGCCCGGCGGGTGGTTGTTCGCCGGGGCGACGATGTTCGCGACGATCGCGTAGCCCTTGTCGATGTCCAGCACGATGTCGCGCCACAGGAGGTCGCGTTGCGCCTGGGTCGGCGGGTCGTTCGGCATCTCCTTGGTCTCGTACCAGCCACCGGCGACGTGGTTGTTGAGGACGCGGGTGACCTGCCCGATCCAGTCGGTGCCGTTGGTGCTGGTCGGCAGTTCGTTCGCGAGCTGCTGCTGGCTCGGCGGATTGCCGTTCTTGGCCGAGATGGCGATCCGGGTCGCGGCCGGGCCGCACCAGTACCCGGTCTCCTGGATCTGGTACTGGATGTCGAGCTCGGCGGCCGCCCTGACCCCTTCGACCCTGGCGGGCGGCGCCAGCGAATTCACGTCGACGGCATTGCCGCCTTGGGCGGCGGCCGCCGGAGCGGTGATCAGTGCGGACATCGCGAGCGCGGCCACGACCGCGGTCCTGAGTCGGCGCATGGTAATCCTTCCCCAGTTTCACTTCTGAATAGTGAATCCTGAACAGGATCTCTGGTCCAGCGTCGTTTGTCTGCGGCGTCACCTGCGCTTTCCCCGATCGGCCCACGACGAAAGTAGGATCGGATGAACGCTCCGGGGGCCATCGGGCAATAGCGATCGTGCAGGTGATGAAGGACGATCACGAGCAGGCCGGCACGCGCGGGCTGGACAGACCGGACCTCGGTGGCCCGGACCCCGCACCCGTCTTCGGCATGCTCTTCGACGCCCACGCGGCCCCGCTGCAGCGCTACCTCGCGCGCCGCGTCGGCACGGAGACCGCGCACGACCTCGTCGCCGAGACGTTCCTCGTGGCGCTCCGGCGACGCGAGACGTACCGCCCCGAGGCGGGCACGGCGCGCGCGTGGCTCTACGGGATCGCGACGAACCTGCTGCGCCACCATGTCCGCACGGAGACCAGGGCACTCAACGCGACGGCCCGGCTCGCGGCCGCCGGCCAGACGGTCTCGGCCGGACACGACGGCCGCGTCGCCGAGCAGGTCGACGCCCAGACCCGTGCGGCCCAGCTCGCGGGCGCCTTGGCCGAACTGAGCGTCGCCGACCGCGACACCCTGCTGCTGGTCTCGTGGGCGGGACTGGATCCCGGCGAGGTCGCCGAGGCGCTGGGAATCCCCGCCGGGACGGTCAGATCACGGTTGCACCGGATCCGGAGATGGCTGCGCGCCAACGCGGCGGAGTCGACAAAGGAGGGCGGCGGAAGTGCACGGCGATAACATCAGGAAGGTGTGGTCCGAGGCCGAACTCGACGAAGCGCTGGCCGGCCTCCACGCCGAGCCGGAAACCCGGCAGGACGAACTTTCCCGCGCCAGGGCCTCGCTCCTGCGTGCCGCCGGCGATGTCGAGGACGAACTCCTCCCCGTGACCGCGCCCCCGGTGAGGAAGCGGCCGGGTTCGTGGCGGTGGATCGCGGCGGCGGCCGCCGCGGCGCTGGTTTCCGGCGGCGGGATCGTGGCGGCGAACGTCTTCACCGCCGACGACGGCCCGGACCCCGCGGCCCACTCCACCCTCATCCGGGGCGAAGACGCGCTCGAAGCCCTCCACGGCGACGACTTCCCGATCCGGGACGGCCAGTTCCGGCTCGTCACCGAGTCCACCTGGACCACGCATGTCACCGAGAAGGGGCTCGTCTACCAAACCCACGAGATCCTCGAACGATGGCTGCCGCCGCGCACCTGGATGGCGGTCAAGACGCGCTTCACCGGAACCGGCGAGATCCGGTGGGTCAAGGGCGACTACCAGACGGCCATGGCCCACGGCGAGACACTTCCAGGCCCGTCGTCCCATGTCACCCTCGCGGAGGCCCGTCCGCCGCGAACCACCACCACGTCACCGATCCCTCCTCCGGTGAAGACCTCCGAGGATCGGCTGCCGTCGGAAAGCGGGTGGACCGACCCCACCCCGGAGTTCCTCGCCGAACTGCCGGCCGACCCGGCGAAGCTGTCCGAGCGGCTCCGCCGTGACGGCCTCTGGCCGGACGGCCGCTCACCGGAGCAGCTGAACTCCACCCCCGAGATGTTCGAGATGGCCTTCAACGTCCTCCGCTCCTCCCAGGGCTTCGGCGCGATGCGGGTGGCACTGTGCAAAGCGCTCGCGAGGATTCCCGGTATCGCCGTGGCGAGCGTGGCCGCTCCCGGCGGACGGCCCGCGATCTCCTTCACGGTCACGTTGCCGGACCGGACGCGCACGTTCGTCGTCGACACGGCGACGGCGGCGGTCGTCGGGAACCGCGCCGTCCGGTCCAACGGGCAGCACGAGGGCTGGCCGGGGCTGACCCTGTTCGACACGACGATCTCGGTGACGATCACCGACGACGGCGGCCCCAAGCCCAGCTAGCGTGCGAACGGGCGGTCTTGGCCCGCGCTCTCGAAAGAGAGACCCTTTGTCCCACCACTCGTCGCGGAATCCGGCGCGACCCTGGTCGCCAACTCGACTACGGAGGCGACCCGGCCGCGCCTGCCCGCTCGTGCGCCTAACGCGCGTGCTTGGCGGCGTTGAGCGCACTACCGACGTCCGGGACCTCCAGCACCCGGATCCCCGGCGGGATCTTGCCGGAGTCCGGCGGCACCAGCGCGTAGGTGAAACCGAGCCGGGCGGCCTCCGCGAGCCGGCGCCCGACGCTCGGCACCCGCCGGACCTCGCCCGACAGCCCGACCTCGCCCATCGCGACGAGCTTGGGCGAAAGCGGCGTGTCTCTCGCCGAGGAGATGAGGGCCAGCACCACCGCGAGGTCGATCCCGGGTTCGGTGATCTTCATGCCGCCGACCGTCGCCACGTAGACGTCCTTGTCACCGACCTTGATGTTCGCCCGCTTCTCGACCACCGCCAGCACCATCGCGACACGTGCCGAATCGAGGCCGCTCACCGCGCGCCGGGGCTGCGGTGACTGGGTCGCCGACACGAGCGCCTGCACCTCGCCCAGCAGCGGCCGCTTACCCTCCATGGTCACCGTGACCGCGGTGCCCGCGACCGGCTCCGCGGTGTGGCTGAGGAACAGCCCCGACGGGTCGGGCACGCCGACGATGCCCTCCTCGACCAGCTCGAAGCAGCCGATCTCGTCGGCGGCACCGAACCGGTTCTTGATGCCGCGCAGCATCCGCAGCGTCGAATGCTTGTCGCCCTCGAACTGCAGGACCACGTCGACCAGGTGCTCCAGCACGCGCGGCCCGGCGACCGAGCCGTCCTTGGTGACGTGCCCGACCAGCACGATCGGCAGCCCGCGCTCCTTGGCCAGCGCGACCAGACCGGAGGTGACCGCGCGGACCTGGGTGACGCCGCCCGGGGCGCCCTCCACCTGCGGCGAGGCCATGGTCTGGACCGAGTCGACGATCAGCACCCCCGGTTTGACCGCGTCGACATGCCCGAGGATCGCGGACAGGTCGCTCTCGGCCGCGAGGAACATCTCGTCGTGGACGTTGCCGGTGCGCTCGGCCCGCAGCCGCACCTGCCCCGCCGACTCCTCGCCGGTGACATAGAGCGCCCGGCCCGCGGTGGCCGCCCATTGGTAGGCGACCTCCAGCAGGAGGGTCGACTTGCCGACACCGGGCTCGCCCGCGAGCAGGATGACCGCGCCCGGCACGAACCCGCCCCCGAGCACCCGGTCCAGCTCGGAGACGCCGGTGGGCTTCGCACGCGCCGTCTCGACGTCGACCTCGCCGATCGGACGGGCCGGGGCACTCGGCGCTCCAGCCGCGACCCTGGCTATCGCGGGGCGGGCGTCGCCGCGTTCCTCGATGGTCCCCCACGCCTGGCATTCGGGGCAGCGCCCGACCCACTTCGGCGCCTCGTACCCGCATTCACCGCAGCGGTAGGTGCTGCCTTTCTTGACCACCCCGCGAGGCTAGCGGCCACCACCGACAAACCCCGGCAACGACGGGCTGAAGGGGACTTTCCCCGCATGTGACGCAGCGAAAGGGCCCCTCAACGCATGCATGCGTTGAGGGGCCCTTTCAGTCCGGCTTCGGAAAATCTAGTGCCCGCCGCCCTTGGCTTCCTTCTCCGGCGCGGGCGCCCGGCTGCCCGGGTGCGACGGCGCCGCGATCGGCAGGTCGACCGTGATCGAACCGGAGTTCTTGAAGACGAAGGTGACCTTGATGGTCTGGCCCGCCCACACCGGCTGCTTCAGCCCCTGCAGCTCGATCGTGGCCTTGCCCACCTGGTCCGGCGCGTTGGTCGTCTCCGGGCCCGCGGACGGCGTGACCGTCCCGGCGGAGCTCGACGGGGCGCCGGAAGACGACGGCGCGCCCGAGGACGACGCCGGCGCGGAGGTCGGGGCGACCTCCTTGGTCGACTCGACCGAGTCGGACGGGCCGATCACGAGCGCGTGGCCCGCGGCGATGACCTTGGACCCGGCGATCTTGGCGTCACCGGTGGCGGCTTCGGAGGAGACGGAGACGAGCTCGTCGTCCAGCTTGCCCTGGTTCACGATGGTCAGCGTCAGCGGCGCGGCGGAACCGGCCGGGTACGCCTGCCCCTCGGTCGGGAACTGGAGCGCGGCGTTCCGCAGCACCAGGTCCTTCGCCTGCGCGTACGTCCCGTTGACCGCGGGCTGCTGCGAGTCGGTCTGGGTGATCTGACCAGCACCGCAGCCGGCGAGCACGAGCGCGGCGCCGAGCGCCAGCACACCTGCGCCGAACACGCGACGATTCTGCAGCCTCACGTCGGAGTCCTTCCATCTCACGGCCTCTTCACCGCGAAGACTAGCCGGGCGCCTCGGCGGGCGGAGAACCCGGTGCGTGTTGGCGGCCCTCCAATGCGGTGGCGCGCCCAAGATCAACCGTCCACAAAGGATTTGGAAATCGTTCGCTTCTCACCAGCGTGAGCATGGGCGAATTGAGTTTGTCAACCCCCGGGCGGAGCACCATCAGGCCGCTGACCTGCGACGACGATCGCGGGCCGCTAGGTGGGCCTCGTCGGCACGTGCTAAGATGAATTCAGCGAAAGGGGCAGAGGACACATGGTTTTCAAGGTCGGAGAGACCGTCGTCTACCCGCACCACGGTGCCGCACTCATCGAAGCCATCGAGACCCGCGTGATCAAGGGCGAGGAGAAGAAGTACCTCGTCCTCAAAGTCGCGCAAGGGGATCTTACGGTTCGCGTGCCCGCTGACAACGCCGAGATCGTCGGCGTTCGTGATGTCGTCGGGCAAGAAGGACTGGACAAGGTTTTCGACGTTCTGCGTGCTCCGCACACCGAAGAGCCCACCAACTGGTCTCGTCGGTACAAGGCCAACCTCGAGAAGCTCGCCTCCGGCGATGTGAACAAGGTGGCCGAAGTGGTGCGCGACCTCTGGCGGCGAGAGAAGGACCGCGGACTTTCAGCCGGCGAGAAGCGCATGCTGGCGAAGGCGCGGCAAATTCTGGTCAGCGAGCTGGCGCTCGCGGAGGGCACCGACGAGGACAAGGCTGAAGTCCTCCTCGACGAAGTTCTGGAAACCGCGGCAGTCTGAACCGGCGGGTGTCCCACGCCAGGTGAGGCTGCGGGGGATACCTCTACGATCGCGCACATATGAGCACCGTCCTTATGAGCACGATCGTGTTCGTCACTGTCGTTCGACACCATGCCTCCGACGCGGAGCTCGCTCTCGCGCCGGTCAATGGTGAAGCGTTACTCACGCACACTGTGCGGGGGCTGCTCGCCCTGCCGGATCTCGATCTGGTGGTCGTAGCGGCCCCCGAGCGGTGTGCTGATTCGTTTTCGGCCGCTTTGCGCGGCTTCGAAGAGCGTTGCCGGATAGTACCCGGCTCGTCACTCGAGCATGCTTTCGACACCGTCGAAAAAGAGCTCACCGGGAACCCGGTCTTCCTCGTGCACGACGCTTTGCGCGCCTTCACTCCCGCGGACACCGTCCGTGCCGTCGCGGACGCGGTCCGTGCGGGCTCATCCGTCGTGGTTCCCGTATTGCCGATGGCGGACACCGTGAAGGTGACCGACGCGGCGAAGGTGATCACGGGCACCGAAGACCGCGCATACCTGCGCACGGCCCAAACCCCGCTCGGCTTCACACGTGAGACTTTTCTCTCGTATGCCGGCGAGCCGTCCCTCGACGGCGCGCACACCATCCCGGGGCATCCCGATGCGATGCGCGTCACCAACGCGTTCGAACTGAAGCTGGCCGAGGCGATCGCCCGGGCCGGAGAAGAGGAAACCCTGTGAGGATCGGCAACGGCGTAGACGTCCACCCCGTCGAGGCGGGCCGCGAATGCTGGATCGCCGGTCTTCTCTGGCCCGGTGTCGACGGTTGCGCGGGCCATTCCGACGGCGACGTCGCGGCGCACGCGTTGTGTGACGCGCTCCTGTCCGCGGCCGGGCTCGGTGATCTCGGCGCGGTTTTCGGCACCGGCGATCCGCGCTGGGCGGGCAAGCACGGCGTCGAATTCCTCGCGGAAGCGCGGCGCCTGGTCGAGGCGGGCGGCTGGACGGTCGGGAACGCCACTGTCCAGATCGTGGGCAACGCGCCGCGTGTCGGGAAGCGCCGCGAAGAGGCGCAACAGGTGCTGAGCGAAGCCGTCGGCGGGCCGGTGAGCGTCTCCGGGACGACGACCGACGGGCTCGGCCTGACCGGACGCAGCGAGGGCATCGCGGCGTTCGCGACGGCGCTGCTCCTGCCCTCGCAGGAATAGCCGCCGCCGGGAGCCGGTTCGAGCTGTCATGGCAGTCACACTTCCCGAACCGGTCCGCGAACTGGTGGACGGCAAGAACTTCGCGACCGTGGCCACGCTGGACGCCGACGGCGGCCCCCAGACCTCGGTCATCTGGGTGGGCCTCGACGACGGCGATCTGGTCTTCAGCGCCACCGAAGACCGGCTGAAGGTGCGAAACCTGCGTCGCGATCCCCGCGCGAGCGTGTCGATCACCGACGCGGAGAACCCGTACCGGCACACGCAATTGCGCGGCACGGTCACGATCACCCCGGATCCCGGGAAGACGTTGCCGAAGACGCTCAGCCACAAGTACCTCGGCCAGGACCCGCCGCCGGAGGGCGACGACGTCCAGCGGGTGATCGTCCGCCTTCGGGTCGAACGGATCGCCGGGAACGTCCGGTGATCAGGCTGCTTAGGATTCAGCCATGGGTGTGACCTTCAACGAAGCGACCAAGAAACTCCTCGACGGCAACAACTTCCCGGTGCTGGCGACCATCAACGCCGACGGCTCCGCGCAGACGTCCGTGCTGTGGGCGAAGCGGGACGGCGATACGGTGATCTTCGCGACCGTCCGCGGCCGTCTCAAGGAGCGGAACATGGCCAGGGACCCGCGGGTGTCCCTCTCGGTCTTCGACCAGGAGAACCCGTACGACTACGTCGAGATCCGCGGGACCGTGGAGATGACCGACGAGGGCGGGCGCGAGCTGATCGACGAGCTCTCGCACAAGTACCTCGGCAAGGACTACCCGGAGGAGCCTGCCGACGTCGTCCGCGTGCTGGTCCGGATCACGCCCACCCGGATCACCGGCAACGCCGCCTGACGATCCTCGTGAGTGGCAAGGACGGTTCTAACCGTCCTTGCCACTCACGAGGAACGGCTAATGTGGACCCCGTGACCTTTCGCGCTGTGTTGTTCGACTTCTCCGGCACGGTCTTCCGGCTCGAACAGGACGAGACCTGGCTCGCCGACCTCACCGACCACGAGGGCGAGAGCCTGGACATCGAGGCCCAGACCGAACTGATGCGCCGGATGACCGCGCCGGTCGGCCAGGTCGTCGATCTCGACGAGGAGCACCTGCACGCCTGGAACCACCGCGACCGTGACCCGGTGCTGCATCGGAAGGTGTACCTCGAGGTCCTGAAGCAGTCCGGGGTGCCGCACGCCGACCAGGCGGTCGCGCTCTACACCCGGCTGATCGATCCCACCCAGTGGACGCCGTACCCGGACACCGAAGCCGTCCTCAAGGGCGTCTCCGGCAAGGGCGTGAAGCTCGGGGTGCTGAGCAACATCGCCTTCGACATCCGGCCCGCGTTCGCCCGCCGGGGCTGGGACGCCTACGTCGACGAGTTCGTCCTGTCGTTCGAGGTCGGGGCGGTGAAGCCGGAGCCGGAGATCTTCCGCGCGGCCGTCGAGCGGCTCGGGGTCGACCCGGCGGAAACGCTCATGGTCGGCGACAGCGAGGAAGCGGACGGCGCCGCGCGCGACATCGGCTGCGCGTTCGCGCTGGTAGAGCCGCTGCCGACGACGGAGCGACCGGACGCCCTGCTCAGCGCCCTGCGCACCCATAACGTGCTGTAACACGGTCACTGCGACACCGCTCACGCGGACCCCGTACCCTTTTAGGGTGGCACTACACCTCTATGACACGGCGACCCGGAGCGTGCGGGAATTCCATCCCGCCCGTAGCGGAACGGCGTCCATGTACGTGTGTGGTGCCACCGTCCAGGGTGTTCCCCATATCGGCCACGTCCGCGGCGCGCTGAACTACGACGTCCTGCGCCGCTGGCTCGTCCACAGTGGACTCGACGTGCTGATGGTCCGCAACGTCACCGACATCGACGACAAGATCCTCACCAAGGCCGCCGCGGCGGATCGTCCCTGGTGGGAGTGGGCGGCCACGCACGAGCGCGCCTTCGAGTCGGCGTACGAGGCGCTGGGCTGCTTGCCGCCTTCGATCGCTCCGCGGGCGACCGGGCATGTCACGCAGATGGTCGAGCTGATGCAACGGCTGATCGACGGCGGGCACGCCTACGCCTCGGGCGGCGACGTGTACTTCTCGGTCAAGGCGTTCGACGGTTACGGCGAGCTCTCCGGCCAGAAGCTCGACGAGGTCCAGCAGGGTGAGAGCCTCGGCGAGGGCAAGCGCGACGCGCGCGACTTCACGCTGTGGAAGGCCGCGAAGCCGGGCGAGCCGTCGTGGCCGACGCCGTGGGGTTCCGGCCGTCCAGGCTGGCACCTCGAATGCTCGGCGATGGCGACCACGTACCTCGGCGCGGAGTTCGACATCCACGGCGGCGGCGTCGACCTGGTGTTCCCGCACCACGAGAACGAGCGCGCCCAGTCGAACGCGGCGGGTGACGGGTTCGCGCGGTTCTGGCTGCACAACGCCTGGGTGACCCTGTCCGGCGAGAAGATGTCGAAGTCGCTGGGCAACACGGTCTCGATCCCGGAGATGCTCAAGAACTACCGGGCGCCCGAACTGCGGTACTACCTTGTCCAGCCGCATTACCGGTCGACGATCGAGTACTCCGACGGAGCGCTCGCCGAAGCCGCGCAGGGCTACCGGCGGATCGAGCAGTTCCTCCGCCGGACCGCGAGCAGCGCCGGCGCCGTGCGCCTCGGCGAGATCCCGGACGGGTTCGCCGCGGCGCTCGACGACGACCTGGCCACTCCGCAGGCCTTCGCAGTGCTGCACAACACGGTCCGCGACGGTAACGCGGCCCTCGACGCGGCCGACAATTCCAAGGCACTCGAAATCGCCGCCGCCGTGCGCGCGATGACCGACGTGCTCGGCCTCGACCCGCTCTCCGCGCGCTGGTCCGAGGCGGGCGGCAATGAGACGCCCACCCGGCAGGCATTGTCCGAACTCGTGGAAGGGCTGCTCACCGAACGGCAGCAGGCCCGCGCCGAGAAGGACTTCGCCCGTGCGGACGCCGCGCGTGACCGCCTCCAGCAGGCGGGCATCGTGGTGGAGGACACGCCGAACGGTCCACAGTGGACCGTCAAGGACGTCTGACACTTACTCGGTCTCTAGCTCAAGGATTCTCACTGATGGCAGGCAACTCCCGGCGCCAGGGCGCTATTCGCAAGCCCGGCACGAAGAAGGGTCAGGTCGTCGGCTCCGGCGGCCAGCGCCGGAAGGGCCTCGAAGGCAAGGGCCCGACGCCCAAGGCCGAGGACCGGCCCGGCCACAAGGCGTACCGGATGGCCAACGCGCGTGACCGCAAGGACCAGGCGCGGCAGAAGAAGGCCGACAAGCCGGAGCTGATCGCCGGGCGCAACCCGGTGGTCGAGGCGCTGCGCGCCGATGTGCCGGCCACCGCGCTGTACGTCGCGATCAACATCGAGATCGACGATCGCGTGAACGAGGCCGTCCGGCTCGCCGGCGACAAGGGCATCTCGATCCTGGAGATCCCGCGCGAGGAACTGGACCGCAAGACCAACCGGGCCATGCACCAGGGCCTCGGCCTGCAGGTCCCGCCGTTCGTCTACGCCGACCCGCGCGACCTGATGGCCGTCGCGAAGGACTCGGGGCAGACCCCGCTGTTCGTCGCGCTCGACGGCGTCACCGACCCGCGCAACCTCGGCGCGGTGATCCGGTCGGCCGCCGCGTTCGGCGCGCAGGGTGTCCTCCTGCCGGAGCGGCGCAGCGCGGGGATGACCGCGGTCGCGTGGCGGACGTCCGCCGGCACCGCGGCCAAGCTGCCGATCGCCGTCGCGACCAACCTCACCCGTCAACTGAAGGCGTGGAAGGACGAAGGCCTGATGGTCGTCGGCCTCGACGCGGACGGTTCGGTCGACATCGACGAACTCGACCTCGCGGCGGATCCGCTGGTCATCGTGCTCGGCTCGGAGGGTCGCGGCCTGTCCCGGCTGGTGCGCGAGACCTGCGACGCGACCGTGTCGATCCCGATGGCGGCGGGCGTCGAGTCGCTCAACGCGTCGGTCGCGGCCGGGGTGCTGCTGGCCGAGGTGGCGCGCCGCCGACGCCTCGCGGGACGGGTCTGACCCCGCACTTCGTCACGGTGCGGGGCTGTGTCGTTCGGTGAGCCCGCGTCCGCGATCGACGTCGCAGGGCGTCCGGCCGTGCGGGTTCATGCGTGTGGTCACTTTTCCGAGGCCATTTCGGCTCCGCCAACAGGTACGCAGGCTAAGGTCACCAGCGGATAATGCGTAACCGCCCTGGGGGACCCCGCACCGATGTCGTTCATTTCACCGCTGTTCCTGTGGTATTTCATGCCGGCGGTCCTGCTCGCCGTACTGGTGTGCCCACGCAGCTGGCGGAACGGCATCGTCGCGGTCGGCAGCCTGATCTTCTACGCCACCGGCGCCGGGCCGTACACGCTGGTGCTGCTCGGCTGCATGGTGGTCAACTTCCTGGCCGGGCCCGCGCTGGAGCCGAACGCGTGGGACCTGCAGAACAAGCGGCGCAAGCGGCTGCTGCTCGGGGTCATCGGCCTCAACGTCGGCATGCTGCTGATCTGGAAGTACGCGGGGTTCGCGACGCAGCAGATCGCGGCCGTGACGCACTGGTTCGGCGGCAGTTTCCCAGTGGCCGACCTGGTCATCCCGATCGGTATCTCGTTCTACACGTTCCACCACATCTCCTACGTGGTGGACATCTACCGCGGTGAACGCCGTGCCCTGCGCAATCCGGTGTCGTTCGCCGCGTACATCGCGATGTTCCCGCAACTGGTGGCCGGGCCGATCGTGCGGTTCCGGGAGATCGCCGACCAGCTGCCGCAGCAGCGGTCCCACCGCCTCGACGACATCGCCGCCGGTTTCCCGCGGTTCGCGCTCGGGCTGTGCAAGAAGACGATCATCGCGGACTCGCTCAGCCCGCTGGTGGACGCCTGCTTCGACACGCCACCGGATCAGATGACCTTCGCGATCGCCTGGCTCGGCGCGATCGCGTACACCCTGCAGCTGTTCTTCGACTTCTCCGGGTACTCCGACATGGCGATCGGGCTCGGCCGCATGCTCGGCTTCCGGCTCCCGGAGAACTTCGCGAGACCGTACTCGTCGGTGACGATCACCGAGTTCTGGCGGCGCTGGCACATGTCGCTGTCACGCTGGTTCCGCGACTACGTCTACATCCCGCTGGGCGGCAACCGCACCGGCGCCGGGCACACCTACCGGAACCTGTGCATCGTGTTCGTGCTGACCGGGTTCTGGCACGGCGCGCAGTGGACGTTCCTGATCTGGGGCATCTACCACGGCGCGATCCTGATCGTGGAACGCGCTTTCGGCTACGACGCCACCCCCAAATCGCAGGCCGCCCGCATCGGCCGCCGCGCCCTGACGCTCGTGCTCGTGATCTTCGGCTGGGTGTTCTTCCGCGCCAAGGACCTGCCGCACGCGCTCGGCATGATCGGGCACATGGTGCTGCCGGACTTCACGGGGCTCACCGACGTCGTCGAGAGCGCGGTGACCAACCAGCGCCTGGTCATCCTGTTGTGCGCGCTGGCGGTCGTGTTCCTGCCCGCCCATCCGGTGACCGGGCCGTTGCTGGAGTCCTCACGGAGCCGCGCGGCGACGGCTCTGCGGATCGGCGTGATGACCGTCGGGCTGGTGTACGCGGCCATCCTGATCGCGACCGGGACGTTCAGCCCGTTCCTCTACTACCAGTTCTGAGGGAGCCCGAGAATGTCCGATCTGGCCGCCCAGCCCGGAGTGATCCCCTACGTCGACAACCACGAGGGCACGCGTCGCCTGCTCACCGTCGACATTCCGCTCGTCCGCCATGCCCAGATCTTCGCGCCTCTCGCGAGCATCGACGGCAGGCAATACGTGGTCTCGTGGGGCGCCGTCATGTTCGAAATCCCCGCGGACCGGAACGTGCACGTCAGCGTGCATCTGCAGACCAATTACACGGGCCGCGCGGGAGACACGTCGACCCAGTTCGCGTCGATCGTCCTCGCGCCCCACGCGGCCCCGGTCCGGCTGGCCGCCCAGTTCCCGACCAACGGGGAGGGTTCGCTGCTGCCGGTCGGCTAGCTTGGGCGGATGACCGGCGACTGGAAGCGGGATCGGATCGGTTCGGCGCTGCGCGGGGAGAACCCGACGGTGCTGCGGCGGCTGGACGCGAGTTTCGCGGTGATCGGCGATACGCAGTTCCTGCCGGGTTACTGCGTCCTGCTGACCGATTCCCCCGCTGTCGGCAGGCTGACCGGGCTACCGCGGCCGCGACGGCTGGAGTTCTTGGCGGACATGGAGTTGCTCGGCGAAGCGGTCGAAAACGTCTGCGCGCGTAGGGATCCGGCCTTCCGCCGGGTGAACCTGGAGATCCTCGGCAACACGGATCCGTTCCTGCACGCGCACGTCTGGCCGCGCTACGACTGGGAGCCCGCCGGTCTGGTCGGACGGCCGGTTTGGCTCCATCCGGTGGAGAACTGGGCCGATTCGCTCGGGCCTCAGCATGATTCGCTGCGTTCCGAACTGACCGCGGAGATCGACAGGCTGCGAGCCGCGTCGGCCACGAGCTGAGCGAACTCCTTGCCGCGCACCATCGGCAGGTAGTGCCCGGCCTTCGGGACAGTGACCAGCCTGCCGTCGGCGCAGGCGCCGAGAAAGCGGCGCTCATGGCGGCGGAAGTGGTCACGTGAGCCGTTGACGAGCCAGGTGGGGCCAGGGTAGGCCGCGAGTTCCGCCAGCACGTCAAAGTCCGCGAAGGCCTCGGCGACGTCCGGGATCACCTCGGTCGCGATGCCGCCGCCGATCACGGCTTCGGCGAGTTCCGGCGGCAGGACGCTTCGGAACTGCCATCGGCTCAGCCCCTCACCCTGGTCCGGCAGCCACATCAGCAGCCGGTGCGCCAGGCGGAACGGAGTCTCCAGGGCACGGCCGGGCAGGAGGGTCGAGTCCGCGACGACGAGGCCGGCCACGCGCTCCGGATACCGCGCGGCCGCGGCGATCGCGGCGTACCCACCAAGCGAGTGCCCCACGACCAGTGCGGGTTCGTCGATGGCTTCGGCGATCACGTCCGCCGTCTCGGTCAGGGTGAACCGCTCTCCCCGGCGGGTGCCGTGGCCTGGGAGATCGACTGTTTTCGCGGTCTCACCGAGCAGTTCGAGTTGCTCTGTCCAGGCGGCACCGCTGAGCCGGATGCCGTGGACGAAGACGATGGGGACCATGGACTACCTCCTGAATGCAACGCACCGTTGCGTTGCAAAGTACGCGCCCTCGCCTCACAACGCAACGGTGCGTTGTATTGTTGCCGGGTGACCACCCAGAACGGTCCGCGCAAGGCCGAGGCGATCTTCGCCGCCACCCTCGAGCTGCTGGCCGAGCACGGTTACGACAAGCTCGCCATCGAGGCCGTCGCCGCCCGGTCCGGCGTCAACAAGACGACGTTGTACCGATGGTGGCCGTCGAAGGACGCGCTCCTTGCCGCCGCGCTGCGTGATTCGGGCCTGTTCGCCGTCGATGTCCCCGACACCGGCAGCCTGCGCGGCGATCTTCTCGCCGTGGCAACGCAAATCCACCGGCTGCTGACGTCGGAACGCACCGCGCCGGTCGTCACGGCGGCCTTGACCGCCGGCCCCCGGCGCCCCGAACTCGGTGACGTGTCACGGAGTTTCTTCGCCGACCGCATGGCCCGCGAAGAGCCCATCTTCGACCGGGCCACCGCGAGAGGCGAACTGCGCGCCGGCGTCGATCCGGTTCTGGTGATGGATCTGCTCGCGGGGGCGATCTGGTTCCGGCTGCTGCTGCGCGGCGGCGAAGCCGGCCCGGAATTTCTCGAAGAAGCCGTCGACACCGTACTGGGTGGTGCCGCGTGAAAATCACGCTGAAGATCGAATCCGAGCGACTCGAAGATTATCTCGTCGCCGACGCGATCGTCGATCACGATCACCCCCTGATCCGCGAAACGGCTGACAGACTGTCACCGGCCGGTGGCACCGAAGTCGACGTGATTCGTTCGATGTTTCACTTCGTGCGCGACGAGATCGACCATACGGTGGACGCCGCCGATTCCCGGGTCACCCTTATGGCCTCCGAGGTTCTGCGCGAGGGAGTCGGCCTCTGCTACGCGAAGGCCCACCTTCTGGCCGCTTTGCTTCGCAGCCAAGGCATCCCAGCCGGGTTCTGTTATCAGCGGATCGGCGTTCTGCACGGGCTCAACGGCGTGTACCTCGCAAGCTCGGACCGGTGGATCCGGCTCGACCCCAGAGGCAACAAAAACGGTGCGGACGCACACTTTCCTTTGATACAAGCAAGCCTGCCGGAAGACGAGCGGCTCGCGTGGACACTGGACCCGGCCAAGGGCGAGATCGACTTCCCCACGGTGTACACCGCACCGTCTTCGGCGGTCGTCGAAACCTTGTCGTCGGCGAAGCCCGGTCCCGAGTGGTACGAAGGAATCCTTCCGCACGCTCCGTGAGTGGTTTTTCCGTGCTGGGGCGAAACCTCCGACGCGAAACCGGCATAGCCGAGCGTCACATTCGTTGCCGGTCGCTTTCCCCCGAATTTCTTATTTCGGGTTGGTCACGATGCGCGTAGAGTAACTCCCCGCACTCGAACAGATACGCACTGCGTTCGTCCGTTCGAGTGCCGATCAAGGAGGTGACCTTCGTGCCCGCGGAAGCCGATCGGCTCCGCCGTACCCCGTTGCAAGAGATCTTCTGGACCAGGACGAGTCTGCTGCTCACCGTACTGGTCGTCGTCGCGGGCCTCAGCCTGTGGATCTCCAGCATGATGGATCCCGGCGCCGGCAAGACGCTGCTCACCTCACTGGGCACCGGCACCCTGATCTCCGCGGTGGTCGGCTTCGGCCAGACCCTGATCACCGCCACCGCGTCACAACGCGCGATGGTGACCCCGGTGATCGAGGAGAGCCGCCGGGCGCTGGAAGCGCTCAGCGCCGAATACCGTTCGCTCAACAAGGAATTCTTCCCCACCCACGTCTTCGAGGCGACCACCGATCCGGACCCGATGTTCAACCGGGTCATGACCGAAGACCTCGACGCGACCAGGCACTACTTCTTCCGCGGGTTCTCCGGCAGGCACGCCGCCGCCCGATTGTTGTTGTCCCGCACCGAAAGGGAACTTCGCGTGGTCATCGCCGACCCACGCGACGAGGGCGCGATCGGTGGCAGGGCGCGCTATCTCCTGCGCAGCGAAGAAGCGGGAATGGACTACGAGACGATCCAGAAGCGGCTCGACGACGAGATCAGCATCGGCCTCGTCGGGTTGTTCCTGGCGCGCAGCCGGTGCTCGCTGGTGGACATCACCGTCGTCGCCGATCCGCCACTGGACCGGCTCGAAGTGTTCGACGAGAGCGTTTGGGTGACCTTGTACAGCGACATCCGCGGCGCGACCACGTTGTATCCGCGCACGCTGCGGTTCAGCGAAGGTTCGTTCCTGTACAACAAGGAACGCTCCGAGTTCCTGCGTGTATCCCAATCCCGCTCCGGACGGCACTTCCGCATCTCGACCACGACGACGAGAGCGGATTTCCTCGCCCTGTACGAAAAGATCACCGGCTCTCCCCTGTCCGAACAGAACTTCCTCGAACTGGAAGGGAAATTCCACACCTTCCGGAAGGAGTTCACCACCATCGCCGAGCTGAACCCCTGACCTCTCGGCGTCGCACGGCACTAGATTTGAGGAGCTGAAGTTGCTCACTCGCTTGTCCCCCCTCACCCAGCTCTCCGCGCTGCTCCGGACCACGGACCTGCCGCTGACGCAGCACTGGCAGATCGTCGACGGGATCTTCCGCGACTGGACGTCGAGACCAGAGCTGCGCGACGACCTCCGGCGGCATTTGGCTTCGCTGAGCCCCGACGAGGCGAGTGCGGTGCTCGAGCGGTCCCGGGAGACCACCACCCATTTCGCCTGGTGCCTGCTCGATTGCCCGACGGATCCCTTTTCGATCTGGCTGCACGAGTACAAGGCGCCGTCGGACTGGCGTGAGGGGTACGCCGATTCCGTGCACAATCACAGATATCACTTCTGCACCACGATCCTCCGTGGCAACTACGTCCACGAGCGGTATTCGACCCTGCGAGATCAACTTTCCGGTTTGATCACATCGGTTCGGTTACGACGTAGCACCCTGTGCCGGACAGGGTCGGCGGGCGTCATGTACGCGGACGAGTTCCATCGGATTCCCGAGGCCACCGAAGGGACTATGACGTTTCTGGTGAAATCACGTCCGGTGAGCGAGTTCAGTCTTTCCTTCGACCCGACTACCGGAATCGGACATCGTCACGTTCCGGTCGAGGTCCGATTGGGGGACCTGGCAGGCCGCATCTGACTACACACCGCCGTTGAAGGCGCATACCCTTACTCCACCCGTCTGTAAACGGGATCGGAGAGGTGTATGCGCGCGCGAAAGAGCACGATTCCTTCCCAGACCATCGAAGCCGTCGAACGCCACGTCCGGCGGCTGTGCTGGCTTTATGCGGACAAACTGCAGTTCCACGGCTGGCACCACGTGAGTTTCGTCCGGGCCAAAGCCGCGGGGTTCGCCGAACACAACGGTGCGGATCGCGCCGTCGTCGAGGTGGCGGCACTGGTGCACGACGTGAACTACATCGTGCACCGGAACTCCCCCGCGGCCGCCGGGCGGGACCTCCGGATGGGCATCCTGCGGGAATGCGGTGTCGAGGAAACCGTTGCCGAGTGGATCGACGAGATCGTCGACGAAGCCGAGATGGCCACCAGAGGCCGTCACATCTCGCTCGAGGCTCAAGCGCTGAGCGACGCCGACACGCTGTTCAAGGCGCTGCCGGTGACGCCCGTCGTACTCGCCCACCGCTATCTGCGGGAGAACGGGTTGAGCCTCCGTGAACTGGCGCACAAGATCGTCGGCGAACAACGCGATGTCCACGACAGTGGTTACTACTTCTACAACCCCAAGGCGGCGGAGAACTACTCCCGTTGGGCGTTGGCGAATCTTCAGTTGTGGCAGTGCATCAAGGAAGCCGTCGACGATCCGACGGTGGTCGAACTCCTCGACGCGGTACACGCCGTGGACGCCTCGGATTTCGAAGCCGAGCCCGCTGCTTCCTAGTGATCTCGTTCGCCGTCGGCTCGTCACCCGACGAACGGCGGACTTCGCGTGATCAGAGGCGTGACACGCGTGGCGTCAGCGCTGACCGTAGCCGCGGAGTTTCTCCACCACGTGCTCGATCTCGGCGGGCGGGAGCAGGTTCGGTGTTCCCGCCGCCCGGGCCGTCAGCCACACCTGGCAGACCCACTCGAGCTGCTGCGCCCGGCTGTACGCGGAGCCGAGGCTGTCGCCGAAGGTGATGGTGCCGTGGTTCGCCAGCAGGCAGCCACGGCGGCCCTCCAGCGCTTCCAGCATCACTTTGGCGAGCTCTTCGGTACCGTACGTCGCGTAGGCCGCGACGCGGGCCGTCGGGCCGATCGCGGCGAGCATGTAGTGGATCGGCGGCACCTCGGTGACGAGGGTCGAGACCGCTGTGGCGTGCACGGAATGCGTGTGCACCACGGCGGACACCGGTTTGCCGTCCGGATCCGCCGCCTGCCGGTACACGGTGAGGTGCATCGGGAGTTCGCTCGTCGGCTTGAGCGAACCTTCGACGATTTCCCCGTCGAGGCCGACGACCGGCACGTCTTCCGGCCGCAGCCCGGCGTAGTCGACTCCCGTCGGGGTCACCGCGATGAGGTCGCCCTGCCTCGCGGAGACGTTCCCGGAGGTGCCGACCACGAGTCCGTCGGTGGTCATCCGACGGGCGAATTCGCAGACCGCCAGGCGTTCTTTGGCCAGGATCACCGTCACAACCTCCATAGTCCGCGGGCCGCGGCCAATGAGGCCTGATAGTCGGCGTAGCCCTGCTCGTAGAACTCTACGTTCCCGGGCCGGACCTCGACGACGCGTGCGCTTTCCGCCCAGAGCTCCCTGTCGACCGGTTCACCGAGGGCGTCGGCCGCGACGATCACCGCACCCCGCGCGCCGACCCCGGGATCGCCGGGGATCACGATGGGCCGGCCGAGAACGTCGGCGAAGATGCGGGTCCACTCGAGCGAGCGAACCCCGCCGCCGCAGGCGTACAACGTGCCGGTGAGCCCGGCGGCGTCGAAGCAATGCCTTGCCGCGTAAGCGATCGACTCGCACAGCGCCCGGACGATGTCGCCGCGTTCGCTTTCCAGGCTCAGCCCGGAGAACTGCGCCCTCGCGGAAGCGTCGACGAACGGCGCTCGCTCGCCCGAGGCGGAGAGGAACGGCAGCGCGCGAACACCACCCGCGCCGGGCCGGCTCGCGTCGAGCAGCGGGCCGATCTCCTCGACCGCGATGCCGAACAGCCGGCACACCCAGTCGATGCCCGCGGTGCCGACCATCGCAGGCATCGCCCGCAGGAACTCCCCTTCTTCCGGCGTGCAGAGGAACATGCCCGCCGGCTCGCCCTCCGGATCGAACCCCGCCGAATCCGTCAGGACCTGACACGCGAGTGTGGTGCCCGCCGTGAGGATGCCGTCGCCCGGCCGTCGCACACCGGCGCCGATGGCGCTCGCGGGCAGGTCGAACGGGCCCGCGGTGACCGGTAACCCGACGGGAAGGCTGAGCAGCGCCGCTCCACGCTCGTCCAACCGGAAGACGGTCTTCGGCGCGGCGGGCTCCACGAAAAGGCTCCGGCGATGGGAGAGCCCGACGGCCTCGATGGCGCCTTCGTCGTAGCGCCGGGTGGCCGGATCGAGGAACGGCAGCGAAGCATCCGAGGCGTCGACGGTGATCTCGCCGGTCAAGCGCTGAAGCACCGCGTCGACGCAGTAGCCCGCCACCGCCGCCCTGTCCAGCGACTCCGGTTCATGCTTGTCCAAAAAGGACATGATCGCCGCGGCGCAGCCCGGGAACATTCCCGACGCGGTGCGGCGGAACACTTCCCTGGTCACTCCGTCGGCCTGCCATTGGGCGAGCAACGAGTTCGCCCGGCCGTCGAGCCAGGAGATCGCCGGGCGCACTGCCTCGCCGCTTTCGTCGCGCAGCCACAATCCGTCGCCCTGGCCGGTGAGGGCCAGCGCGGTGACCGGGCCGTCGAGCCCGGCGGCGACCTCGCGTACCACCGTCGCCACGGTGCCGAGCACCTGGTCGAGATCCTGTTCGACCAGCCCGCCAGGCAGATGGTGCACCTCGGAGGTGGTGCACGCGCTGACCACGGACATCCCGGCCTTGTCGAAGACGACCGCCTTCGTCAGTGACGTGCCGATGTCGACGCCGATGATCATGGCCGCAGGACCTCGGGGTTCGCCAGGTTCGCGAGCGCTTCCCCGCGGACGTACCGGCCGACCTCGGCGGCGACGATGTCCGCCGCCCGCTCCGCCGTCTGCCTGCTGGCTCCGGCGAGGTGCGGCGTCGCGATCACGTTCGGCGCGTCCCGCAGTGCCCAGTCCGCGGGCGGAGGCTCGACGTCGTACACGTCGAGCGCGAGCGCGCCGAGCCGCCCCGAACGCAGGGCTTCCGGCAGCGGGGAGTAGTCCAGCAGGCCACCGCGCGCGGTGTTGACCAGAACGGCGCCTTCCGGCAGCAAGGCGAGTTTGGCGGCGTCGATCAGATGCCGGGTCTCCTCCGTGAGCCGGGCGTGCAAGCTCACCACGAAGCTGCGGCGCAGCAGATCGTCCAGCTCGACGAGCTCCGCGCCGTCGGCGGCGATCTTGGCGGGGTCGGCGAACGGATCCGAGACCAGCACCGTCGCGCCGAACGCGACGAGCACCTTGGCCACCCGCGCGCCGATCGCGCCGTACCCGACCAGGCCGACGGTGGTCCCGTCGAGTTCGAGACCGGCCTGGTCGTAGGCGTAGTAGTCGCCGCGCCAGGTGCCGCCCAGCAGTTCGGCCGAGGACGTCGAGATCCGGCGCATCGCGGCCAGGATCATCCCCACCGCGAACTCGGCGGCGGCGCCGGCGTTGCGGCCGGGCGCGTACGTCACCGCGACACCCGCCTCGGTGGCCGCCGCGAGGTCCACGTTGACCGGGCCTCCCCGGCACACCGACACGAGCTTGAGCTCCGGCACGGCGGTGAACACCTGTTTGGTGAAGGGCGCCATCTGGGTCACCGCGACCTCGGCTCCCACCAGTGCCTCGATCACCTGCTCCTCGGTGCCGCTCGCCTCGTGCACGTTCGCGACCGGGCCGAACGGCTCCACCGGCCACGGCAGGGTCAGTTCCGAGATGTCGTGCCCGGCGCCGATCTCGGCACGGACGGCGTCGGCCAGCAGGCCGGTGCCGACGAAATGGTCTCCCGCAGCGAGTATCCGCAACTCTGCGTCCTCTCTCCGTGCCCGTATTGGGCAGTTCTCAGTGTCTGTCGATGAACCCGCTACCGCAATCGACGCCGCTCGGCCTCGACGGCCGATTCAGTGGGCTCGCTCGTATTCGGTGATGTGCGCGACCTTGCCCGCGCTGGCCGAGGCCGGGTCGAAGCGGTAGCCGACCCACTCGGCGACGATCTTCTTCGCCAGCTCTGGACCGATCGCCCGGGCGCCGAAGGTGATCACCTGGCAGTCGTTCGACTTGACCGAACGTTCGGCGGAGTACGAGTCGTGCGCGACCGTGGCCCGCACCCCGGGCACCTTGTTCGCCGAGATGGCCATGCCGATCCCGGTCCCGCAGACCAGCACCCCACGATCCGCCTCGCCTCGCGCGATCGTCTCCGCCGCCGCGAGGCCGAGCAGTGGGTACGCCTTGTCGTCGGAGCCGTCGGCCACGCCGAGATCGGTGACCTCGTCCACGCGGTCATCGGCGAGGAGCAGGTCACGCAGCTGATCCTTGAGGGCGACCCCGGCGTTGTCCGCCGCCACCACGATCCGCATCAGTCTTCCTTTCCCAGAGCCTGGCCGACCGCGGTGACGAGCAACGCGAACGAAGTGGCCCCGGGATCGGGGTGCCCCTTGCTCCGCTTCGCCAACCGCGCCGCCCGTCCCTTTGCGGGCAGCAGGTCCGCCGTGGCCTCGGCCGCGCTCACCGCGACCTGGGCCGCCTTCTGCCAGGCCTGCGGGACGTCGGCGCCCGCTTCGGCCTGTTCGCGCAACGCCAGCCTGAACGGCTCGATGGCGTCGAGCATGGTCTTTTCGCCGGGCTCGGCCTTGCCCAGTTCGACGAACGCCTTCACGGCGCCGTCCACTGCGCCCGCGAGAGCTTCCGTGGTGACCTCGTCGCCCGCCAGACCCCGCAGCCCCGCTCCGGTCTCGGCGAGCAGGACCCCGTACAGCGCGCCGGACGCACCGCCCGCCGCGTCGGCGAACGCCGTCCCGGCGGCCAGGAGCGCGGTGGACAGCGAGTCTTCGTCGCGCCGCGCGGCGGCCACCGCGGCCCGCATTCCCCTGGTCATGCCCAGCCCGTGGTCGCCGTCGGCGGCGACCGCGTCCAACCTGCCGAGTTCGGCCTCGTTGACCTCGATGTCGTGCAGGGCCGCCGTCAATGCCCGGTCCACGATGCCCTCGCCCGGCGCGGTCTCGGCCAGCAGCGAGTCCACTGTGGACTCCAGTGGCACCGGTGCCAGCGCGGCACCGGTACTCCGGTAGCCCGGGGTGTCGCAAGGAGCCGCGTAGAGCTCGGCGAGTTCGTCGTCGAGGACCAGGATCGACAGCGAGACACCGGCCATGTCGAGCGACGTGACGAATTCGCCGACCTCGGTGTGCAGCGGGCCGAGCCCCGCCGCGGCGAGCCGTTCGTGCACGCGGGTGTAGGTCGCGAACATCTCCTCGTACTTGGTGCGGCCCAGCCCGTTCAGCAGGACCACCACCCGGCCGTCACCGGCGGGCAGTTCCGGGAGGAGACCATCGACCAGTTCGTCGGCCAGCTCCCGCGCGCTCAGCCTGCCGACCGTGCGCACGCCGGGCTCGCCGTGGATGCCGAGCCCCAGCTCCATCTCGCTCTCGCCCACGGTGAACAGCGGGGCGGAAGCGCCGGGCAGGGTGCATCCGCCGAACGCGACACCGAAGGTCCGGGTGTTCGCGTTCGCCTTCTCCGCCACCGCGTGCACGGCGGCCAGATCGTCACCGCGCTCGGCGGCGGCACCCGCGATCTTGAAGACCAGGAAGTCGCCCGCGACACCGCGCCGCCTCTCCGGCGCGTCGGCGGGACCGCTGGCGATGTCGTCGGTGACCAGGATCGTCCGGCTCTCGACGCCCTCGGCGGCCAGCCTGCGCGCGGCGAGCCCGAAATGCAGGACGTCGCCCTGGTAGTTGCCGTAGCCGAAGAGCACACCGGCACCGCTCTCCGCGGCCCGTGCCGTGCGATAGACCTGCTCGGCGCTCGGGCTGGTGAACACGTCGCCCACCACGGCGCCATCGGCGAGCCCGGGACCGACCAGCCCGGCGAACGCGGGGTAGTGCCCGCAGCCGCCGCCGATCACCACCGCGACCTTGGGCGCGGAATCCTCCCGGCGCAGCACGCCGTAGGCATCGGGCACCTTGCGCACCGAACGCCCGTAGGCGGTGACGAACCCGTCCAGCCAGTCGCGTTTGAACGTCTCCGCGGTACCCAGGACCGTCATCGCCCGCTCGCTTCCACGAGTTCGCCGGACAGGTACGCGAGCAGCTTGCGCCGCACGTCGTCGTTGTTCTCCGCGACCTCGGCGGCCAGCTCCAGCGCGTCCGGCTTCGGCGGGTACACCGGGTTCGGCAACGCGATCACGGTGAGCCCGGCCGCGGCGGCGGCACGGATGCCGTTGCTGGAGTCTTCGACGCCCAGGCATTCCTCACCCGACCGGCCGAGCCTGGCCGCGGCTTCGAGGTAGACGTCCGGACTCGGCTTGCCCCTGGCGACCTCGGCACTGGACACGGTCGCCGAGAACTCACCGGTGAGCCCGTGCTTGCCGAGTACCGCGTCGATCACCCGGCGGGCGGCCGACGACGCCAGCGCGACCGGCACCTTGGCGCTCACTTCGCGGACCATCTCACCGGCGCCCGGCAGCAAGGGCGCCTCCCCCGCCTCGATCGCGGCGATCATGCCGTCCACCACGGCCCGCTCGACCTCGGCCGCGCTTTCCGGTGTGCCGGACCGCTTCGCGAGGTACGCGGCCCATTCGGGCGCGCTCATCCCCTGCACGGACGCGGTGTCCTCAGCCGTCCATCCGGTGTGGTGCCGGGCGGCGTACGCCACCCAGTTCTCCTCCCAAAGGTGTTCACTGTCGACGAGGACACCGTCCAGGTCGAACACCACCGCGGCGAGTGCCATCCGGCATCTCCTTTCACATCGATGCTGTTAAGTTAACATCGATGATGTGATCTGGACAAGCCCTGAGGAGGGATCCCGTGGTCGCACGGTTGTTATTGGCACGGCACGGCCAGACCGAATGGCACGCCGAGAACCGGTACGCGGGCAGCAGCGACGTCGCGCTGACCGAGGAAGGGCTGCGACAGGCGGACGAGCTCGCCGGCTTCGCCGCCGCGGTCGAGCCGTCGGCCGTCTTCTGCTCACCGCAGAGCCGGGCCCGTCGCACGGCGGAGCCTTCGGCCACGGCGCTGGGCCTGCCCTTGCGAGTGGTCGACGGCCTGCGTGAAGTCCACTTCGGACTGATGGAAGGGCGCACCCGAAACGAGCTGGCGGCATCGGATCCCGAAGCGGTCGCGCGGTTTCTGGCCGATCCCGTGACCGGCGCCTTCCCCGGCTCGGAGCCACCGGGGGAAGCGGCCGCCCGCGGCGCCGCGGCTTTGCGCGGGATCGCCGCCGAGGTCCCGGGCGAGACGGTGCTGGTCGTCGCGCACAACACGCTGATCAGGCTGACCCTGTGCGCATTGCTCGGCATCCCGCTCGAGACCTACCGCACGGTGTTCCCGCGGCTGGACAACGCGGCCGTCACCGAGATCGCGATCGACGGCACGCGCACCGGCCTGCTGCGCCTCAACCAGCCGGCGCACACGCGATACTGAACGGTATGAGCGATGAGAAGACGGCCGGTGCGAGCGCACACTCTCGTAACACGCGTCAGCAGCTGATCACCGAACACGTCTTCACGACCGGCTCCGCGAGCATCGCCGAACTGGTGGAACTCACCGGTGTCAGCACCATGACGGTGCACCGTGACGTCGACGAACTGGCGCGGCGCGGTCTGCTCCGGAAGTACCGGGGTGGCGTTTCGGCCATGCCGTCGACGGTCTTCGAAAGCAACGCCGACTACCGGATGAACGTGCATTCGGAGGAGAAGATGGCCATCGCCGCGCACGCGCTCGCCCGCGTCGAACCGGGGATGTCGATCCTGCTCGACGACTCCACGAGCGCGCTCGCGCTGGCGAAGATGCTGCACCGGGTGACCCCGCTGACCGTCGCGACGAACTACCTCGGCGCCATCGAACTGCTCAAAGGGGTCCCCGACCTGCGGCTCATCTGCATCGGCGGCGACTATTCGGCGACCCACGACTCGTTCCTCGGCATGCAGAGCCTGGAGGCGATCGAGCGCATCAACGTCGACGCGACCTTCGTCTCGACCTCGGCGATGAACACCCGGATGACGTTCCACCAGGAGCCGGAGATCGTGATGCTGAAACGCGCGATGCTGGCCAGCGCCCGGACGAAGGTGCTGCTGATGGACCACAGCAAGACCGAACGCGCGGCACTGCACCGGCTGGCGCCGTTGAGCGACTTCGACGTGCTGATCGTCGACGACGGGGTGGAAGAGCATCTGGCCGAGGAGATGCGAAGCCAGGTGGAAGTGGACATCGCGGAGCTCTGAAGGCTCCGGCGAGGCATCTGAAGTCCACCCGGGCGCGCGAGGCCGGGGCGGCGGATGGCCGCTGCCTGCCGGGGGGCGACCAGCCGGGCTGGTCGTGACCGCGCCGTCCACAAGGGACACCCAGCCCCCTCGCTGCCCGATTTGAGCGCTTTGCCCCGGGGTCGTGAGTGGCGATGATCGTTCTAACCCTCTTTACCACTCACGACCCCCGCGAGAACCAGACATTACGACATCAGTCGGGCACAAACTCTCCATCGGAGTAGGTGCCACCCAGGGCGGCCCCTCATCGCGAAGTCGGCCTGCGCGACAGGATCACGCACGTTTGACCTGCCCTTAAATGGAACCCGAATCGCCGCTCGCGACCATCTTGACCAGCATCTTTTGACAGCGCTCGCCTACAGACCGGCCGCGATACGTGAAGGCACCCAGCCCGCCCGGGCGCGCGAGGCTAACACGAAAATCCACCGATGTAACATCTTGAAAGTTAAGTTAACACGATCCATGATACGCTGAACACGACGTCATGGAGGCGTGCATGAACCAGGTAACATCGCCGTTATCGCGACCCGAGGGCGGGTTCGCTCGTGTACTGAACCGCTGGGGCCTGCCCGCCCCGCTGTTCCTCGGCTACGCCGGGCTGCTGTTGTTCATGATCGGCGACGGGGTCGAGTCGGGCTTCATCGCGCCGTTCATGGCGGACAACGGCGCGGGCACCGAGATCAAGGCCTCGTACGTGATCACCGTGTACGGCGTCGCCGTGATGCTGGCGTCGTGGTTGTCGGGCGCGCTGTCGGATCTGTGGGGGCCGCGGCGCGTGATGATGATCGGCCTGGCCATCTGGCTGGTGTTCGACGTGCTGTTCCTCGCGGTCGCGGTCTCCGGTGAGAGCTACCCGTTGATGCTGGTGTTCTACGGTCTCCGCGGTTTCGGCTATCCGATGTTCGCGTTCGGTTTCCTGGTCTGGATCACCGCGGTGGCGCCGGTCGCCAGGCTCGGCGCGGCCGTCGGCTGGTTCTACTTCGCCTTCACCGGCGGGTTGCCGACGCTGGGCGCGCTGGTCGCGAGCTTCACGAATCCGGTGCTGGGCCAGTACGGCACGCTCTGGTTGTCGGTGGCGCTGCTGGCGCTCGGCGGGGTGCTGGCGATCTTCGGGGTCCGGCAGCGGACGGGGTACACGAGGCTCGCGCCACCGGACGTGAAACCGGTGCAGAGCCTGGTGTCCAGCGTGTCGATCGCGTGGAAGAAGCCCCGCGTCGGCGTCGGGATGCTCGTCCGCGTCATCAACACCGCGCCCGAGTTCGGGATGCTGGTGTTCTTCCCGACGATCTTCATCGAGGACATCGGGTTCGGGGAGAGCCGCTGGCTACTCCTGGTCTCGGTCATCTACGGCACGAACATCTTCTTCAACCTGATCTTCGGCGTGCTGAGCGACCGGATCGGCTGGCGCACGACGATCTTCTGGTTCGGCGCGATCGGCTGCGCGATCTCGATCCTGTTGCTGTACTTCGTCCCGATCGCCATGGGTGCCGAGTACTACTGGCTCGCGCTGCTCGTCGGCGCGCTGTACGGCGCGACGCTCGCCGGGTTCGTGCCGATCTCGGCGCTGCTCCCATCGCTCGCCCCGGAGAACAAGGGCGGTGCGATGGCGCTGCTGAACCTCGGCGCGGGTGCGGCGGCGTTCGTCGGGCCGGCGATCGTCAGCCTGTTCCTCGGCCCGCTGGGCGCGGCCGGAGTGGTGATCGTCTTCGCCGCGCTGTACCTGGTCGCGGCGGTCATGGTGCGCTACCTCAAATTGCCCGATGAGACGGCGAAGGCGATCGAAGAGGACAAGAGTCTGCAAGAAGTCGGAGAGAAGGTCGTCACCACGTGAACCAACCCGTCACGATCGGCATCGACGTCGCCACCGCGGGGGTCCGCGCCCTCGCGGTACGCGGCGGCACCGTCCTCGCTTCGGCCGCCGCGCCGCTGCCCGCACCGGTCCGCGACGGCCGCGGGCGCAGCGAGCAGGACGCCCGGTCCTGGTGGCCCGCGGTGAAGACGGTGCTGGCGGAGGTCACCGGCGAGCTGCCGGGCAGGGGCGGCGAGGTCGCCGCGGTGTCCGTCGCCGCGACGTCGGGGACGATCGTCGGGGTCGACGCCTCGGGCGAGCCGGTCACGTCCGCGCTGATGTACGACGACAGGCGCGGCGCGGAGCTCAACCGCGAGGCCACCGAACTCGGCGCGGATCGTTGGCGGCGGCTCGGTTTCGGTGTGTCCGCCACGGCCGCGCTCGGCCGCATCGCCTGGCTGGCCGAGCACGTCCCCGGCCTCGCCGGGATCCGGCACACACCGGACCTGATCGCCACCGAACTCACCGGCGGGCCGGTGGCGGCCGACTGGTCGCACGCGTTGAAGAGCGGCTACGACCCGCTCGCCCGTGAATGGCCGGGCGAGGTGTTCGATGCCTTGGGAGTGCCGGAGAGCCTGCTTCCCTCGGTGGTCGCGCCGGCCACCGTGCTGGGCGAGGTGGCCCGTCCGGTCGCCGGGCTCCCGGCAGGCTGCCAGGTCGTGGCCGGGATGACCGACGGTTGCGCGGGTCAGCTCGCGGCCGGAGCGGTGACCCCTGGGAGTTTCGTCGGCATCCTCGGCACGACCTACGTGCTCAAGGGAGTCACCGAAGAACTGGTCCCGGATCCGACGGGGGCGATGTACAGCCACCGTCATCCGGACGGCTGGTGGCTCCCGGGCGGCGCGTCGAACACCGGCGGCGAGGCCGTCGCCGGGCAGGAACACCTTCCCGAACTCGACGCGGCGGCGGCCGCGCTGGGCCCGGCGAAGGTGGTCGCGTATCCGTTGCGACGCAAGGGCGAACGCTTCCCGTTCGCCAGCGCGGACGCCGAAGGCTTCGTGTCCGGCGAAGCCGACGAGGTCGAGCTGCACCGGGCCCGGCTGGAGGGGGTCGCCTTCCTCGAGCGGCTGGCGTTGGATCATCTCCGCCGCCTCGGCGTCACGATCACCGATCCGCTGCTGGCGGCGGGCGGCGGCAGCAAAAGTCCATTGTGGACTCGGATCCGGGCGACCGTCACCGGTCTCGGCCTGCGGGTGTCACCACAGGCCGAAACGGGATACGGCGCCGCGCTGCTCGCCGCGGCGGGAGTCCTGCCGGGCGGGCTCACCGAGGCGTCCGCAGGGCTCGGTCAGGGTGTGCTGGTCGAACCCGACGAGCGCGAAAGCGCCGCGCTCGCCGAGTCGTACCGGCGGTTCTGCACCGAGCTGCACACCAGGGGCTGGATCGACGACGAGCTGTTCGCCGTCGCTCAGCGGTGAGAGATCAGGAAGGGCGTGGGCCGTTGGTCTTGTTGGGGGCCGGCTTCGGTGCGGACTCGGGCTTGGGCGCCTCGGCGGCAGCAGCGTTCTCGGGGGCGGGAGCCAGCAGCCGGATGGCCTCCTGGACGGCGACGTCCGTGGCGGAAAGCCGGTCGGCGACCTTCGACCGGAGTTCCAGCGCGAGCTTCCTCGCCTGCTGAGCTTCGGCCTGTTGGGTCTTCGCGTCGGCGAGGGCTTCCGCGACCTGCTCCTGTTTCGCGGCGATGTCCTCCGCCGAAGACTTCTCCGCCTTGGCGATCTTCTCCGCCGAGATCCGTTCGGCTTCGGCACGTTTGGCCGCGGACACCCGGTCGGCTTCCGCGATCTTGTCCGCGGACGCCTTCTCCGCCTCCGCGCGACGAGCGGCCGATGCCTCCTCGGCCTTCTTGTCCGCCGCGGCGCGGGCCCGGACGCTCTCCATGTCCAGTTCCTTGCGCTTCTGCGCCGCCTCGGAGTTCAGCCGTTCGATCTCGGCCTTGGCGTCCGCGAGCAGCTTCTCCCGCTCCGCCTGCGCGTCCTTGGCCGCCTTGTCACTCGCACGCTGCGTCTCGTGGGCGTACTTGTCCGCTTCGGTCCGAGTCGACTTGGCGTCGGCTTCGGCGGCGGCCTTGAGGTCGGCGATCTCCTCCTCGGCGAGCTGCATCATCATGCGGACGCGTTCGGCCATCGCGCCGGCGCCGGACGGGCTCGAACTCATCCGCACGAGGGCGGCCTTGGTCTCGTCCAGTTCCTTCTGGGCGTGGCCGAGCGCCTTGGTGAGCTCACCGGCGGTCGCCACGGCCTCGTCGCGGCTGCGTGAGGCCTGTGTGATTTCGGCCGCCAGCTCGGCGAGACGCTCGTCGACCTGACGCTTGTCGTAACCGCGGACAGCGCCCGCGAACTGGGACGATTTCGCTGAGGGCGCCTGAGGCGCCGTCTTCTCAGGAGCGACCATGGCGGCCACCTTAATGAGCAGGGGCCCGTGGGGCAGTACCGCCAAACGGCTGCACTCGGCGTACGGCAGAGCGATCACATGGCATCCTGCTTTGTTGACAGCTCGTAAGCAGGGGAGGCCCGGTTGGACATCTCGGCGATCCTCGAAGACATCCGCGAGCATTGGCACGTCTACGCCACGATGCCCTTCATCGCCGCGCTCATCGGGTACATCACGAAACGCGTCGCGATCGAGATGATGTTCCGGCCGCTGGAGTTCGTCGGGATCAAACCCTTCCTCGGCTGGCAGGGGGTCATCCCGGCCAACTCGCGCCGGATGGCGACCACCGCCGTCGACCTGCTGACCAAGAACCTCGTCGATCCGCAGGAGATCTTCTCCCGGCTCGATCCCGAGGAGGTGGTCAAGGAACTCGAGGAGCCGCTCCTCAAGGCCGTCGAGGACGTCACCCGCGAGGTGATGGAGCAGTATCAGCCCAGATTGTGGGAACTGCTGCCGACCCGGGCGCAGCGGATGCTGGTCGACCAGGTCCGGGCTCAGGCACCGAAGGTCGTCGCGAGGCTGATGCGCGAGGTGTCGACGAACATCGACGAGGTCCTCGACGTCAACGAGATGCTGATCAACGCGATGGTCCGCGACAAATCGCTGACCTGCCGCCTGATCAAGGAGGTCGCGACCCCGGAGCTCCGGTTCATCGCCCGCTCCGGCATCTGGTTCGGCTTCGTCATCGGCCTGATCCAGTTCGTCGCGTGGGCGTTGACGAAACAGCCGCTGATCATGCCGATCTTCGGTTTCGTCACCGGCTTCGTCACGGACTGGCTGGCCCTGAAGATGATCTTCTACCCGCGCGAGCCGCGCCGGTTCCTGTTCTTCAGCTGGCAGGGCATGTTCCAGAAACGCCGCCAGGCGGTCGCCCAGGATTACGGCGCGCTGATCGCGGACGAGGTGCTCACCGTGCGGAACGTGCTGGAGGCCGTGCTCACCGGGCCCAAGTCGGACAAACTGTTCGCGATGATCACCCGCGAGGTGCAGCGCACCATCGACACGCAGGCGAGCATCGCGAAACCGTTGGTGGCGCTGACCGTCGGCGGGGTCCAGTACCAGGAGATGAAGAAGGCCGCGGCGGAGAAGGCCATCGCGTATCTCCCCGAAACGGTGAAACACGTGGAGAGCTACGCCACTGACGCGCTCGACGTCCGCAACACCATCGTCACGAAGATGCGGCAACTGACCCCGCTCGAGTTCGAGGGGATCCTCCGTCCGGCCTTCCAGCAGGACGAATGGAAGCTGATCGCGGTCGGCGCGGTGATCGGCGGGCTCGTGGGTGAACTTCAGGTCCTGTTACTCCTCCATTGAAGACAGGCGGCTAGGTTGCCCTTCAAGCAAGACGCGGGAGGGGCTCGAAAGTGGACGCCGTCATCGCCGATCTCGGCGAGCACTGGCCGGTGTACGTCACCATGCCGTTCATCGCCGCGCTGATCGGCTACGTCACCAAACGCGTCGCCATCGAGATGATGTTCAAACCGGTGGAATTCGTCGGTGTGAAGCCGTTCCTCGGCTGGCAGGGGGTGCTGCCGGCCAACGCCGAACGGATGGCCGCGACCGCCACCGAAATGCTGACGACCAACCTCGTCGACCCGAAGGAGATCTTCGCCAGGCTCGACCCGGCCCAGGTGGCGAAGGAGATCGAGCAGCCGCTCCTGCGGATCGTCGAGGACGTCACCCGCGAGGTGATGGAGCAGTACCAGCCCAGACTCTGGGAGGTACTCCCGAACACCGCCCAGCAGTTGCTGCTCAAACGGGTGCAGGCCGAGGCGCCGCGCGCGATCACGAAGATCATGGGCGAGATCGCGGACAACATCGAGGACGTACTCGACCTCAAGCACATGGTCGTGACGAACCTGGTTCGCGACAAGGCCTTGCTGAACCGGCTGATCCGCGACATCTCGCGGCCGGAGATGCGGTTCATCGCGCGGTCGGGGATCGTGTTCGGGTTCTCGCTCGGCTGCGTGCAACTGCTGGTGTGGGCACTGACGAAGTCGCCGATCGTGCTGCCGCTGTTCGGGATCGGCATCGGCTGGTTCACCGACTGGATCGCCCTGAAGATGATCTTCCTGCCCCGGGAGCCGAAGCGGTTCTTCGGCTTCTACACCTGGCAGGGCGTGTTCCAGAAACGCAAGGACCAGGTCTCCGCCGACTACGGCGACATGATCGCGCGCGAGATCATCACCATCCCCAACCTGCTCGAAGCCGTGCTGAGCGGGCCGAAGTCGGACAAGCTGTTCACGATGATCACCCGCGAGGTGCAGCGGACGATCGACGCGCAGGCGAGCGTCGTGAAGCCGTTCGTCGCGCTGGCCGTCGGGAGCAGGCGGTTCCAGGAGATGAAGCAGACGGCGGCGGCGAAGGCGGCGGCACGGATCCCGGAGACGATCCGCCACGCCGAGAGCTACGCGGTCAACGCGCTCGACGTCCGGAACACCATTGTGGACAGGATGCGGCGGCTGAACCCGCTCGAATTCGAGCAGCTGCTGCGCCCGGCGTTCCGGCAGGACGAGTGGAAGCTGATCGCCGTCGGCGCGGTGATCGGAGGCCTTGTCGGTGAACTTCAGGTGCTTCTGCTGCTCCACTGACCGCCACCCGATACCGTTTCCCCTTCCCTGAGCGAAGCGAGGAGGTCCGATGGACGCCGTCCTGGACGACCTCGCCCGGCACTGGTGGCTGTACGCCGCGATCCCGTTCGTCGCCGCGCTGATCGGCTACGTCACCAAACGCGTCGCCATCGAGATGATGTTCAAACCGCTCGAGTTCATCGGGATCAAGCCGTTCCTCGGCTGGCAGGGCGTGGTGCCCAAACACGGCGGGCGGATGGCCGCCGTCGCGACCGAGCTGCTGACGTCGAACCTGCTGGACGTCAAGGAGGTCTTCCGGCGGATCGACCCGGCGATCATCACGCGCGAGATCGAGCAGCCACTGCTGCGGGCCGTGGACGAGGTTGCCCGCGAAGTGCTCGAAAAGCACCATCCCCGGCTCTGGGAGGTCATGCCGACGATGGCGCAGGAGCTGCTGATCAAGCAGGTCCAGGCGTCGACGCCGCGGCTGGTGCGCGAGTTCATGACGGAGATGACCGAGAACCTCGACGAGGTGCTCGACTTCCGGCACATGACCGTGCAGCGGCTCACCAGGGACAAGAAACTGCTCGTCCGGCTGATCCGCGAGACTTCGCGGCCGGAGATGGCGTTCATCGCGCGCACGGGGATCTACTTCGGCTTCGGGCTCGGCATCGTGCAGGCGATCGTCTGGGCGGCGACGAAGGAACCGTGGGTACTGCCGATCTTCGGCGGCTGCATCGGGCTGTTCACCGACTGGCTGGCGATCAAGCTGATCTTCGTGCCGCGTGAGCCGGTGCGGTTCGGCCGGGTGATCCTGCAGGGCAAGTTCCAGCGGCGGCGGGCCGAGGTCGCGCATCAGTACGGCGAGCTGATCGCGAACGAGATCCTCACCGTGCCGAACCTGCTCGACGCCGTCCTGCGCGGGCCGCGGTCGGACCGGCTGTACGCGCTGGTCGAGCGGCTCGTGGCGCGGGCCGTCGACGAGCAGGCGAGCGTCGCGAAACCGGTGGTCGCGATGGCCGTCGGCGGGCAGCGGCTGCAGGAGATCAAACAGGCGGCCGCGCGGAAGGCGCTGGAGCGGCTGCCGCCGACGATCCACCACGCCGAGGGCTACCTGACCGAGGCGATGGACGTCGCGAAGATCGTCGAGCGGCGGATGCTCGGGCTGACCCCGCTGGAGTTCGAGGGGCTGCTGAGGCCGGCGTTCCGGCAGGACGAGTGGAAGCTCATCGCGGTGGGCGGGGTCATCGGGTTCCTGGTCGGCGAGCTGCAGGTCCTCCTGATGCTCCACTGACCTGCGTTTAGCGGGCTAAACGCGATCCGCTAGGACACGGCGGGCTGTGCCACGGCCGTCGGCTCGACGCGGACCCGCGACGAACGCCCGCGCAGCCACGCGATGAGACGGCAGACGAGGTAGATCACGAACGAGATCGTCGTGACGAAGGCGCTCACCGGCTTCCCCGGCGCCAGCGAAAGGATGATCCCGCCGAGCGCGGCGATCTCCGCGAACACGATCGACAGCACGGTCGCCTTCCACGGGCTCGCCGTGACCCGCGCGGCCGCCGCGGCCGGGGTCACCATCAGCGAGACCACCAGCAGCGCGCCGACGATCTGCACGCCGAGCGCGCTCGAGATCCCGACCAGCACCGCGAAGATCAGCGACAGCAGCCGCACCGGCACGCCGCGCGCCGTCGCGACCGCCGGGTCGACCGTGGCGAACAGCAGCGGCCGGTAGATCACCGCGAGCACCACCAGCACGACGACCGAGGCGCCGACGAGCAGGTTCAGGTTGGTCGAGTCGATGGTGATGATCTGCCCGACCAGGATGCCGAACTTGTTGGCGCTGCGGCCGTCGTAGAACGACAGCAGCAGGACGCCCATACCGAGGCCGAAGGCGAGGATCACGCCGATCACGGAGTCGCGTTCGGACTCGCGGCCGCCGAGGAGCCCGATCAGCAGGGCGGCGATGACCGCGCCCGCGAGGCCGCCGAGTTCGACGCCGACCCCCAGCAGCAGCGCGCCCGCCGCGCCGGTGAAGGCCAGCTCGGCGGTGCCGTGCACGGCGAACGACATCCGCCGCATGACCACCAGCGGGCCGAGCACCCCGGCGACCAGGCCGAGGACGGCGGCCGCGAGCAACGCCGTCTGAACGAAATCGAGACCGAGGAGTTCGCCGGTCAGGGCGAAGTCGAACATCTTGTCCACGGCGCTAGGAAGCCTGTTCGTCGATGTGGTGGGGTTCGTCCTCGCACAGCGCGCTCTGCGCACCGGCGACGTGGATCTGCCCGCCGACCTTCAGCACCTCGATGCGGGTGCCGTACAGCTCGGACAGGGTCTCCGAGTTCATCACCTCGTCCGGCTTGCCGACCCGGAACTGGCCGTTCACCAGATACAGCACCCGGTCCACATAGGACAGGATCGGGTTGATCTCGTGGGTGACGAACAGGACGGCCGTCCCGGCGGAGCGCCGCCGCTCGTCGATCAGCTCGCTGACCGCGCGCTGGTGCGCGAGGTCGAGGGAGAGCAGCGGCTCGTCGCAGAGCAGGACTTCGGGGTCGCCGACCAGGGATTGCGCGACGCGGAGCCGCTGCTGTTCGCCGCCGGAAAGCCGCCCCACCGGCTGCTTCGCGTACGCCTGCGCGCCGACGGACTCGATCGCCCGCGCCACCAGCTGACGCCGCTTCGAAATCCCGAAAAGCCCCGTGCCCCACCGGTGCCCGTCCAGGCCGAGGCCGACCAGGTCCACCCCGCGCATCGTCAGGCTCTCGTCGAGGGCGCGCTGCTGCGGGATGTAGCCGATCCGCCGGTTCGTCCCGCCGGGGCGCCGCCCCGCGATTTCGACCGTGCCCTCGGGCAGCCCCTGCTGGCCGAGCAGCACCTTGAGCAGGCTGCTCTTCCCGGAGCCGTTCGGCCCGAGGATGGCGAGGAACTCGCCGGGCTCGACGTCGAGGTCGAGCCCGGACCAGAGGGTCCTGGTGCCGAACGCGAGGCTCGCCCCGCGGACACGGACCGCGGGGCGAGCTTCGGCGGGTACGGAGGTCACTACTTCAGTGCTCCGGCCAGCGCGTCCACTTCCTTGGTCATCCATGCAATGTAGTCGGTCACACCCTGGGGCAGCGTTTCGGTGACGTCGACGACCGCGATCCCGGCGTTCTTGGCGTCGCCGACGACCTGCTGGGTGACCGGGGTGGTGGTCTGCGCGTTGTTGACCAGTGCCTTGACCTGCTTGCCGGAGATCAGCTGCTTGACCTCGTTGAGCGCGGCGGCGGGCACGTCCTGCTCCGCTTCCACGGCCTCGGCGAAGGCCGGCGGCGTCGCGTCGGTGACCTTCGCGCTGTCGAGCAGGTAGTGCGCGACGGGCTCGGTCGCGACGACCTTCGCGCCCGAGGCGCCCAGACCCGAGACCTTCTTCAGGAGCTCCTGCGTCTTGCCCTTGAACGCGGTCGCGTTGGCGGTGAAGGCGTCCTTCGACGCGGGCTGGATCTCGCCGAGCTTCGCGGCGATCTGGTCGGCGACCTTCTCGACGCCGGGCAGGCTGTACCAGACGTGCTCGTTCTCGTTGCCGGTCGCGGCGATGTCGACGGCGACCAGCTTCTGCGCGCCGGTGGCCTGGTCGGCCAGCTTGGAGAAGAAGTCGTCGTAGCCGCCGCCGTTGGACAGCGTCAGCTTCGCGTTCTTCGCGGCGACGGCGTCGCTCGCGGTGGTCTCGTAGGAGTGCGGGTCGGCCGAGGGGTCGTGGATGATCGAGGTGACCTCGACCTTGTCGCCGCCGACGGCGGTCACGACGCTGCCCCAGACGTCGGTGGAGGCGACGACCTTGATCTTCTCGCCGCCGCCCGGGTTCGCGGCGGACGCGTTCTGCGAACCGGAGCCCGTCGACGCCTTGTCGCTCGACGCGCAGGCCGTCGCGCCGAGCGCGAGGACGGCCATGGCCGAAACGGCCGCGAAAACACTCTTGGTACGGCGGGAATTCATTTACTGCACTCCTGCGGATGCCCTGGCCAGGTGTCCCCAATGCCGGGTAATGGAAACCGTTGTCAGATTCAACTGTACCCCATCCGGATGACGATGCCTCCGGTCCAGGTCCGAGCTGTACCCAGGGTCACTCTGAATCGAGACCTGCCACACGCCGGGTGATGCTTCTGCAAAACGTTCTGAACCGTTACGGTTTGCGGATGGGCCGTCCTATCCGCACCAGGAGGCAGGCGACACTGGCGTCGTTGGCCGCAGAGCTCGGTGTGTCGAGGACCACCGTCTCGAACGCCTACAACCGACCGGACCAGTTGTCCCCTGAGCTGCGCCGTCGCGTCCTCGAGACCGCACGCCGCCTTGGTTACCCGGGCCCGGACCCGGTGGCCCGCTCACTGCGGACGCGCAAAGCCGGCGCCGTCGGTCTTCTGCTCACCGAGAACCTCTCCTACGCCTTCCGCGATCCCGCCGCCGTCGGGGTGCTCGAGGGGCTCGCGCTGGCCTGCGAAGACGCGGGCGTCGGCCTGCACCTGGTCCCGGCGAGCCCGGGCAGGGAGGACGTCGCGGCCGTGCACCGCGCCGGCGTCGACGGTTTCGTCGTCTACTCGGTGCCCGACGACGACCCGCATCTCGGCGCCGTACTGGAACGCCCGGTGCCGACGGTGATCGTCGACCAGCCGCGCGTCGACGGCGTCGACCGGGTCGGCCCGGACGACGCGGCCGCGGTCACCGCCATGGCCGACCACCTCATCTCGCTGGGCCACCGGCAGATCGGCGTGCTGTGCATGCGGCTGGCCCGCGAGCGCAACGACGACTTCGTCTCCATCCAGCGGCAGAGCGCCGCGCACTTCCACGTCCAGCGCATCCGCCTGGAGGCGCTGGCCGCCGCGTTCTCTGCGGCCGGGGTCGACTGGGCGACGGTGCCGGTGGTCGAGCGCTTCGACCACACGGTGGATGACGGCGCGTCGGCCGCACGCCAGCTGCTCGACGCGTATCCGCAGGTCACCGCCGTGATCTGCACCTCGGACATCCTCGCCCTCGGTGCGCTGGCCGAGGCGGAGCGCCGGGGCCTGCGCGTGCCGCAGGATCTGACGGTCACCGGGTTCGACGGCATCACCGAGGCCGAACGCTCGGGGCTCACCACGGTCCACCAGCCGGTGCTCGAAAAGGGCAAGGCGGCGGGCAAGCTGCTGCTCAGCTCGGCCGACCGGGTCGGGCCGAAGGTGATCACCCTGCACACGGAACTGCGGGTCGGCCGCACGTCGGCACCGCCACGAACGGCCGAAGAACGCTGGTTCGGGCCGTGATCCACGCCCGCTCGCGTTGCTCTCCCCCGGCGGGTCGGTTCCAATGAGCGTGTGACCTCAATCGACGTACTGCTCAAGCGCAACCAGGAGCTGGGTGACGTCACTCCTGGTGACCGCTCGTCCCCGAGGCCATCACTCCAGGTGGCGATTCTGACCTGCATGGACGCCCGTATCCGGGTGTTCGAGATCTTCGGCCTGATCCAGGGCGAGTCCCACATCCTGCGCAACGCGGGCGGGGTCGTCACCGACGACGTGATCCGCTCGCTCGCGCTCAGCCAGCGAAAGCTCGGCACGCGCGAGGTGCTGATCGTGCAGCACACCGACTGCGGCCTGTCCATGGTCACCGAAGACGACTTCAAGGACGAACTCGAAGCCGCCAGCGGACTGCGCCCGACGTGGTCGGTCGAGGCGTTCCGGGAGGTGGAGGACAGCGTGCGCCGGTCGGTGCAACGTGTCCGGCGCAGCGACTTCCTCCCGCACACCGACAACGTGCGCGGGTTCGTCTACGACGTGAAGCTGGGCCGCCTGACCGAGGTCGCGTAGGGGTTTTAAGCTGGCTCGGTGGGCGTCGACGCGGATGTGCTGACCGAGTGGTTCGACGAAGTGGGGCGCGACCTCCCTTGGCGTGAGCCGGAATGCTCCGCCTGGGGCGTGCTCGTCAGCGAGATCATGTTGCAGCAGACCCCGGTCGCGCGGGTCCAGCCGATCTGGCTCGACTGGATGGCGCGCTGGCCGGTGCCGTCGGCGCTGGCGGCGTCGTCGCAGGGCGAGGTCGTGCGCGCCTGGGGCAAACTCGGCTACCCGCGGCGCGCGTTGCGGCTGCACGCCGCGGCGGCCGTCATCGCCGCCGAACACGGCGACGTCGTTCCGTCCGATGTGGACATTCTGCTCGCGTTGCCGGGTATCGGCGCGTACACCGCGCGCGCCGTCGCGGCCTTCGCCTACGGCAAGCGGGCTCCGGTGGTGGACACGAACGTCCGGCGCGTGGTGGCCAGGGCGGTACACGGCGCGGGTGACGCCGGGCCGCCGTCGAACACCCGCGACATGGCCGACGTCGAGGCGCTGCTGCCGCCGGAAGACGCGCCCGCCGCGAAACTCTCGGCCGCCCTGATGGAACTCGGCGCGCTCGTCTGCACCGCGCGTTCGCCGCGCTGCGCGGACTGCCCGATCTACGACGGCTGCGCGTGGCAGCACGCGGGACGGCCCGCGTACGCCGGGCCCGCGAAGCAGGTCCAGAAGTTCGCCGGCACCGACCGCCAGGTGCGCGGGTTGCTGCTCGACGTCCTGCGCGGCAGCGAAGGCCCGGTCGAAAAGGCGCGGCTCGACCTCGTCTGGCACGAATCCGGGCAGCGCGACCGCTGCCTCGACTCCCTGCTGGTGGACGGGCTGCTCGAACAGACAAGGGACGGCCTGTTCGCCCTCCCTGGCGAACACTAACGCACTACGACAAAAGTTGGTCAATGGTTGTCACCGGCGCGATGGCGGGTTAGTTTTCCGGCCAACGCGCATGATGGGAGTTTCGCCCGTGGCCGACTTCGACCGACGTACCGCGCTCAAGGGCGGCCTGACGGTAAGCGCCGTCGGGCTACTGGGGACAGCGACGATTTCCGCCGCCGACGCGGCGTCCGGGGTGACAGAACCGAAGATCCACGGAACGGCCGCGTGGAACGCGCGACCGCCGAGCGGGACGATCGAGGTGCAGAACCACAAGCCGACGTACATCGTCGTGCACCACACGGTCGAACCGGGGAACGTCACCGACTACACGCTCGAACACGCCTTCTGGGCGTCGCGTGCGATCCAGAACTTCCACATGGACACCCGTGGCTGGATCGACACCGGCCAGCAGTTCACGAACAGCCGCGGCGGGCACATCACCGAAGGGCGGCATCGCAGCCTGGAGATCCTGCGCGGCGGAACCAAGCACGTGCTGGGCGCGAACGTGGGCAACAACAACAGCACCTGCATCGGGATCGAGAACGAAGGCCTCTACAGCACAGAGGACGTCACGCCCGCGCTCTGGGACTCGCTGGTGAAGCTGGTCGCGTACATGGCTTCGCAGTACGGCATCTCGCCGGAATTCATCAAGGGACACCGGGACTTCAACTCCACCGAATGCCCGGGGACCGTGCTGTACGACCGGCTTCCGGAGCTGCGCACCGAGGTCGGGAAGCTGCTGGGTTCTTCGTCGCCGAAGGCGGACCTGCCGGAGTGGCCACTGCTCAAACCCGGTGACAGCGGGCCGCGGGTGCGGATGGCCCAGGAACTCCTGCGGGCACGCGGTTTCGCCGTCCCCGCCGACGGCCTTTTCGGACAGTCCACAAAGGACGCCGTCGCCGCGGTGGCGGCACGGCACGGGCTGGAGCGCGACGCCTGCGGCGCGACGGCGGCGACCGACGAGACCGGCTTCCTCGGCTCCGACGTCTGGCCGCTCATCGTCGGGCCCGGCACCGATCTCCGGGCGCTGAAAGCACGACTCGCCGGCTGAACAGCAGCGGCGAGAGGACCACCAAGGCGGCGCACCACGGGAGCAGACCCGTTCCCAGCGGCAGCACCAGTCCGCCGATGAGCGCGCCCCCGGCGACGGCGCCGTTCCAGGCCGCGATCGTGAGCGACTGGGCGGCGTCGGCCGTGGGGCCCGCGAGCAAGGCGGTGACGGCCTGGAACGCGGTCGGCGCACCGCCGAAGCCCAGACCCCACAGGGCGGCGGCCACCAGCACGAGACCGTGGACACCGTCGCAGATCCCCAGCAGGACGATGGCGGCGGCGGTCACGGCGGTGCAGGACAGCAGCACCGCGCGCGGGCGGTCGTCGAGGGCGGAGCCGACCGCGGCCATCCCGCCGACAGCCGCGCAGCCGAACACCAGCAGCGCCGCGCCCAGCAACGCTTCGGCGTCCAGACCGGCGAGCACCGGTCCGACGTAGGTGTAGGCCACGTTGTGCCCCAACGAGAACAGCGCCACCGTCGCGAGCAGTGGACGCATCCCCGGCAGCCGTGACGCGGCCAGCGGCCGGGTGGGGCGTGCCGGATCCGCGGGAACGGCGGGCACCGCGACGAGCACCCAGGCCAGCAGCGGCACGGTGATCAGCGCCATCGCGGCGAACGCCCAGCGCCAGTCGGCCAGTTCGCCGAGCGCGGTACCGGCGGGCACGCCCAGCGCGAAGCCGATCGGCGTACCGGACATGGCCACCGCCAGCGCTCGCCCGGTGAGTCCCGGCGGGGCGAGACGCATCGCGTAGCCGGCCACGAGCGACCACATCACCCCGGTCAGCGCTCCGGAAACGATCCGGGCCGCGAGGATCACCGGGTACGACGAGGACACGGCGATCAGCAGGTTGGTGCCCAGGAAGCCCACGATCAGCGCCAGCAGCAACCGTTTCCGCGGTACCCGGAGGGTCGCGCCGGTGAGCGGGACGGCGGTGAGCGCGGTGGTGAGCGCGTAGACCGTCACGAGTTGCCCGGTGGCCGAAGGGGAAACGCCCAGATCCTCGGACATGCCCAGCAGCAACCCGGCGGGCAGCACTTCGGTGAGGCAGCCGAGGAAGACCGTGGTCGTCAGCGCGAGCAGCGCGGGGAGGGGCACCATGCCCCGACGATCTCTTTCCGCGCGCGGCGCGGATAGTCCCTGGCGGGTATGCCGAGGGGTTATCGGCCGGGATAACCCGGCGGCATGACCGGCTGACAGTGCCGGGCGCGGCACGGACGTACGCACGATGACCGGGCACCCTCCCCTCGAGAGAGAAGGCTCGTTCATGACCGTGCGGCTTCGGTGGCAGGAGCCACTGTGCACCGCGTTGCTCGCCACCACGATGATCGGTGCCTGCCCGGCCTCGGCGGTGGCCCAGCCGGCACCCGGCAGTGACGGATACGTGCACGTCTCACCCGACGGGACGGTCCTCGGACCCGATCCCTATTACCCGAAGGACGGAAACGGCGGTTACGACGTCGGCAAGTACTCACTCGCGCTGCGGTACACGCCGTACTCGATGCTCCTGAGCGGCCGGGCGACGATCACCGCGACGGCGACCCAGGACCTGAGCCGGTTCGACCTCGACCTGCGCGGGCTCACCGTCCGGTCGGTCACCGTCGACGGGGTGGCCGCCTCGTTCCGGCGGGCGGGCGAACACGAGCTGGTGATCACCCCGCGGACTCCGCTGGCCGAAGGCAGGCCGTTCACCGTGGTGGTCGACTACGACGGGCGCCCGGAACCGATCCCCACCGCGCGGGGCCGGGTCGGCTGGCTCGCCGCCTACGGTGATTCGGCCGTGGCCACCGGGCAGCCGCGTTCGGCGATGACCTGGTTCCCCGTCAACAACACCGAAGCCGACAAGGCCGCCCTGCACGTCTCCGTCACCGTCCAGAACGAATTCTCCGTGCTGGGCAACGGTTCCCCGGTCTCCGACGTGCCGGCGGGACCGGGACTGCACACCGTCACCTGGTCGGAGGAAACCGCCCTCGCGCCGAGTACGGCGATGCTCGGCATCGGGCGCTGGGAGGTCGAGAGGATCGCTCTTCCCGGTGGTCGCACGGCGATCAACGCCTACCATCCGTGCGCCGTGGACAAACGGCGGCTCGGCGGGCGGCTGCCCGAGGTCCTGGAATTCCTCACCGGGAAGTTCGGTGACTACCCGCAGTCGGCGGCGGGCGGGCTGTTCCTCGACCGCTCCCTCGGCTACACGCACGGCGCGCAGACCCGGCCGGTGTACGGCCGCGCCGCCACCATGGCCGATCTGGTGTACGCCGTCGCGTACCAATGGTGGGGAGCCGGGGTGAGCGGCAAGATGTGGCGCGACGCGCTGATGTCCGAGTCCGTCGCGCGGTACGCGGTCTGGCTGTGGGACGAGACCAAGAACGGCGCCGACCTGGACCGCCGCTACCGGGAGATGGTGGCCGAGGTGCGCGACGACCCGGCTTTCTGGGCGCCCAAGCTCACCGATCCGGGCAAGGGCGCCGAATTCGCGCCGACGACCAAGGCGGTACTGATGGTGCACGCGCTGCGCCGTCTCATCGGCGACGACGCGTTCTTCCAGATCCTGGCGGGTTTCCCGATGATCAACCCGCAGGGAAACCAGAACTGGCACGACTTCGAGCTCTACGTCTCCGCGATGACCCAGCGCGATCTCGGCGAGTTCGACCGGGCCTGGCTGGACGGCACGGTGCGACCACCGGACGCGCTCCTCTTTCCCGGCAGCTGAACGACCTCGTGAGTGGTAAGGACGGTTCTAACCGTCCTTACCACTCACGAGGCCTGGCCAGGTACTCGGCGTAGACGGGGGCCTTTCGCGCCTCGGCCCAGTACGTTTCGACCACGGCGGCGAGCAGCTCCTCCCGCCGCCCCGCCACGAAGGTCTCCCGGTTCCAAGCGAGAACGTGCCGGCGCGGCAGCACGTCCCCACGCAGCGGCCGGGGCACGATGCCGTGGTTCCCCGGATGGCAGATCGGTTGCGACAGCCCGATCGCACCCGCCTTGACCACCAGCAGCGCCACCTGCTGCGAAGTCACCTGATGGGTGAACGACGGACTGAAACCGTGTCGCGCGCACGTGTCGGCGAAGTACTTGAGGAACGTGGCCGCCGACGAATCGGACACCATCACCCACGATTCGTCCCGCAGGTCGCGCAGGTCGACGACCTTCTCTCGCGCCAGCGGATGACGCTCCGGCAGCAGGACGAAGGTCGGCTCGGTCACCACCACCGCGGTGTCCACGTTCGCGGGGATTTCGAGCTCGTATCCCGGATAGTCCTTGACCAGCCCCAATTCCGCGCGTCTCTGGGCCAGCAGTGGCAACAGTCGCTCGGGATGGTCGTCGTGCACGACCTGCACCTCGGAGACCTCGGGCCACAAGCCGGTCACCAGCGACGGCAGGTGCGCCACCAGCGCGCTGGCCACCGCGACCACCCGGACCACGTCGGGCGGACCGCCGGGGCAGCCGCGCTGCTCGATGTCTTCGAGCAGTTTGTCCAGCTGGGGCAGCAAAGCGGCGGTGCGACGCAGCAGCAGTTCGCCCATCGGCGTCGGGGTCACGCCGCCCTCGGACCGGTCGAACAACCGGTAACCCAGCATGTTCTCCAGTCGTTTGAGTTGCGCGGAGACCGCGGGCTGGGTGACACCGAGCGCGATCGCGGCACGGGAAAGGCTGCCCGTGTCCGCGATCGCCCTGATCACCCGCAGGTGGTGGACATCCAGCTGTACGACGTCGAACTCCTTTGTCACGAACGGGTTTTCGACCCGCCGGAAGAAGTCATGGCCGTGGCGGACACCGCGGCCGTGGTCCGTCTGCCGAGAAGAACATACAGGAGGAAGGCGCCGAGAACGGAGTTCACGGTGGGGATTCCCCACGGCAGCCAGGCCCCTGCCGCCGCCCCGGCCACCCAGCAGATCAGCGCGGATGGAACCCAGGACGGGCAGGTGGACGGCAGCTCTCCGGACGCGCGGGTGGCGTCCAAATCCGGTTTCCAGCGCCGGACCACGTAGTACTCGGCGATCACCACGCCGGCCACCGGTGGGGTGAGCACGCCGACCCACGTCAGGAAGGTGGTGAAGTGGTCGAGGACGCCGATCGCGGAGAGCACCGTGCCGAGACCACCGAGCAGCAGGGTCGCGGCGGTGCGGTCCAGCCGCCGTGACAGCAGCACCTGCACGGTGTTCACCAGCCCGAGCGAGGACGAATAGAGGTTCCAGTCGTTGATCTTCAGGATCGCGGTGACCAGGATCAGCGTGCCGAGCACACCGGACGACGAGGTGATGATCCCGACCACGTCGGCGCTTTTCGCCGCGTGCGCGAGCAGGACGCCGATCAGGCCGATGAGGTACTGGCCGAGGGTGACGCTGACCAGGGTCTGCTTCACCACGTCGGACGCCGTCCGGTTGAACCGGGTCATGTCCGGCGTCATGATCGCGCCCATGATGAACGCGCCCGCCACCAGCGTGGTGCCCTGTGCCAGCGACATCGACGGTCCCGGTGGCGGTTCGGCCATCAGCGCGGACAGGGAATGGTCGCCGAGCGCCGAGACGATCGAAAACCCCGCCAGCGCCAGAAAAGCGGGCACCGTCAGATACGCCGTCCAGGCCATCGCGTGGAAGCCGAACACGACGATCGCGGTGACCAGCGCGCCGCCCGCGAGCGCCCACACCCACACCGGCGGGCCGCCCATCAAGGCGTGGAGGCCGTGGGCGAACACGTCGTTCTGCACCCCGAACCAGCCTGCCAGGCTCAACGTCATCAGGAGCCCGACCAGCGACGATCCGCCGGTGCCGAATCCGGTCCAGCGCGCGAGAACCGACGTCGAAAGCCCTTCTCTGGTACCGGCCACGCCCATCAAGATGGTGATGATCTCCAGCAGCACCGAACCGATCGTGATGGCCAGTACCGCTTCCCAGAAGGTCATTCCGAAGCCGAGCACCGCGCCGAGCAGGAACTGGTGGAACGAGGACACCTGCCCGAACCGCTGCAACGCGACGGAAATCCAGGAGTAGCGGCGTTCGGCGGGCACCCGCCGGAGGGAGAAGTCGTCGTGTTCCACGGTCACTCCACTCGTTCCGGGACGGCTTGTTCGAGGACGACGAAGCCCTGGCCCGGCAACGGCCGCCACGAGAGTTCGCCGCGGTAGAGCCGTTCGAGGAAGGCGACCCGCTGGTGATAGGCGAACACGGAGCTTTCGACCCCGGCCACGGCGACGGTGCCGACGAACATCGGTAATTCGGCGAGGAAGTACCGGACCGCGCTGCGCAGCTGGTCACGCGTGGGATGTTCGCCTTCGGGCAGCCGCCGGTCCAGCACCCAGCGCGTGGCGCCGAGGCACTGCCCGGCGAATTCCGGATCGGTGGCGAACCGGTGGTGTGCCTCGGAAAGCAGGCCGAGATACGCGCTGTCGGCTTCGAGCGCGGCGGAGTCCAGGATCAAGGCGTGCGGATCCGGCACACAGATCTGCTCCAGCGCGCGGACGATCTTGTTCCGCGTGTAATTGCCCTGCCGCTGCGCCTTCTGAGCGGCGCGGACCGGGTCGTAGCCGAGCGCTTCGAGGGTGAACGCGGACGGGCCGTCGGGGACGAAGAAATGAAAACCGTGAAAGGCCGACATGGCCCAGCGGGCGAGATCGGCGATACGGTCGACCGTGAAATGGCTGTTGAACGGGCTGACACCCAGGCAAACGTGCTCGGCTCGCGCCAGCGGATCAGCGCAATGTTCCGTGAGCGGCAGTGGTCGCGGCAAGACGGCTCCTGATTCGCGTGATATGCGGGGCGTCGACCGAACGTAGCCACGACCGGATGGCACGGGTATTGCCACCGGATGTTGTCACCGGGTTATGAGAAATCGGGTGTCTCGACTTTCGGGGGTGCCGGGCGCGAACGGGTCGCGGTATACGAAGTCATGGAGATTCAGGTTCGGCATCTTCGCGTGATCTGTGAGATAGCCGCCTCCGGCAGCCTCAACCGCGCCGCGGCCGCACTGGGGCTCGGCCAGCCCGCGCTCAGCCACCAGCTGCGCCGGATCGAGCGGATGGTCGGCGGCCCGCTGTTCCACCGCGACCAGCACGGGGTGCGCCCCACCGAGCTCGGTGCCCTGATCCTGCGGCGGGCGCGGGCGATCGTGCTCACGTTCGATGAACTGGAACACGACTTCCACCGCCAGGAACCCGGGACGGGCGAATCGCTCAGGATCGGCTGGAACGACAGCGCCATCACGGGTTCACTGCTCGGCGGACTGCGCGACCTGTGCCCCGGCGAGCCGTTCCGCACGCGCGCCGACACGTCGCGCACGCGGCTGCTCGCGCAGGTGGCGAACCGGGGCATCGATCTCGCGCTGATCATGATCTGCGGCGGGCGCGGCCTCCCGGTGCCGCCCGAAGTGCGGACCACGACCCTGGTCGAGGAGCCGTCGTTCGTGGCGATCCCCGCGGAACACCCGCTCGCCGGCCAGGAAGAGATCGAGCTCGCCGAGCTGGCCGGGGAGGACTGGATCGTGTCGAGCGGTGGCGACGGCTGCCGCGTGGTGTTCCGCGAAATGTGTCTCGCGCACGGTTTCGACCCCCGGATCACCCACGACGCCGACCTCGACACCACGAGGGAGGACCTGGTCAGCGGCGGGTACGGCGTCGGGCTGCTGCAGCCGACGCGGCCGGCCGCCGACGGACTGGCCATCCGGCCGCTCGCGGGCGCGCCGATGTGCGTGCGGCACGTGCTCGCCTGGCGGGAGGACGGCCGGTGCGCGTCCGGCGTCCCGGCACTCGCCGCGTCGGCGAAAGCGGGATATTGGCGGCTCGCCGAACGGACGGCGCCGTACCGCGCCTGGCTGCATCGCCACGGCAGGCTGACCGCCGGATAACCCCTCGGCATGCCGAGGCGGCACTAGAGCGGGCCCCGGACGGCGGCCGACGATGGGAATCGTCAATCACGGTCGCCGGAAAAGAAGGGACACCATGCTGCCGTTGATCACTCGTTCGGAACTGCTCTCCGGAATGGAGGACGGCTCGGTGATCGTGGTCGACACGATGCCGGTCGCCTATTTCGCGAAGGAACATCTTCCGGAAGCGCGCAACATTCCGGGTTTCCCGTACGAACGGGCCACCGAATTCACCGACCGCCTGGCACCGGCGGTGCTTCCGGACAAGGCCGCCGCGATCGTCGTCTATTGCGCGAACACGCCGTGCCGCAACAGTGAATTCGTCGGGCGGCGGCTGCTGGAGCTCGGGTACACGAACGTCCGCAAATACCGCGAAGGCATCGAAGACTGGGTCGCGAACGGATTGCCGACCTGGTCTTCGTCCTGAAAGGAGATCGTCTTGTCCAAGCGCAAACGGTTCGTCTGCTTGCTGGCCGGTGTGCTGGCGCTCATCACCGGCGTCGGCAACGGCGTGGCTTCGGCCGCGCCGGCGGCCGAAAACGTGATGACGGTGACTTCGGCCAACTACGCCGAGGTCATGGACATCTCGCGGCAGAAACTGGTCATCATGGACTTCGGCGCGACCTGGTGCCCGCCGTGCCGCCAGATGAAGCCGGTGATCGAACGGCTCGCCGGTGAATACGGCGGCCGGTTCCTGCTGGGCGAGGTCGACGTCGACCAGAGCCGGGACCTGTCCACCCGGTACAACATCCGCTACCTCCCGACGCTGGTCGGTGTCCGGAACGCCGCCGAGCTGCCGTCTTCGCGGAACATCGGCTACCCGGGCGAAGCGCGGCTGCGCGCCTGGATCGACGCTCAGCTCGCCAAGGGCTGACCGAGGACGTCGGAGAGAAACGCTTCGACGGCACCTAGATAGGTTTCCGGCGCTTCGTCGTGCACCACGTGCCCGGCGCCTTGGACGACGACATGCCGTCCGAGGCCGCCGGGCACGCGTGCGGCCAGCCCGGCCTGCTGGCCGGGGGGCATCGCGGTCCGTTCGCCTTCGATCGCGAGCAGCGGGCATTGCACGCGTTCGACGAACTCCCAGAAGTCGCGCCTGCCCCATTCGGCCGCGATCTCGTACAGGTCGGGGAGAGACGCGATCAGGTGGTAGCCGTCTTCGCGTTCCTCGACGCATTCGATGAAGTAGTCGCCGGTGTCACCGAAGAACTCGCGCACGTGGGCCAGTGAGCGGAACGGGACCGGCCACGATTCGAAGTACCCGCGCCAGGTGTCCACGGTCCGGCCGCGCTGGTCCGGCGCGAAGTCCTCGCAGACCACGGCGCGGACGAGACCGGGATGGGTGGCCGCGGTGACCCAGGCGTGCAGGCCGCCCATGGAATGTCCGATCAGGACCGCGGGCTCGTCGAAGGCCCGCAGCACCGCGGCGACGTCGTCGGCGAACCGTTCGGTGCGCCAAGGCCCGCCGCGCGGTCCGCGGCCGTGACCTCGCGCGTCGAGGCCGTGGACACGCCCGTACGGCTGGAGCCTCCGCGCGACCCGCCACCACGTCGTCGCCCTGCCCATCAGCCCGTGCAGAAGGACGATCGGCGGCCCGTCACCGCCGAAAGTGATCAACCCGTCGCGCTGGATCACCACTAAGCTCCCCTCCATGCGCAGCCGTGTCCCCGCCGCCGGTCTGGTCATGGGGGCCGTCTGCGCCCTGATTATCGGATGCACCGCCGATCCCGCTCCGGCCGCGCCCCCACCGCCGCCGCCGATGAACCCGGCTCCCGGCGCTTCGGGCGCGGGCGACCCGTACTACCCGATGGACGGGAACGGCGGCTATGACGCGACCGAATACCAGGTCGGGATCACGTACGACCCCGTGAAAGGGCGTCTCGACGGCGACACCACGGTGATCGCGAAAGCGACCCAGGACCTCGATCGGTACAACCTGGACTTACGCGGCTTGACCGTGCACTCCGTCGAAGTGGACGGGAAACCGGCGAAGTTCGCGCGCGAGGGCGAATTCGAGCTGGTGGTGACGCCCGCCGAGCCGATCCGGAACGGGACCGAATTCCGCACGAAGGTCCTCTACGGCGGCGACCCGTCGGCGACACCCAAGGCGGGCGGCAGCGAGAACGGCTGGCAGAAGTCGAAGGACGGCGGCGCGTTCATCGTCGGCGAGCCGCATTCGGCGTCGTTCTGGTATCCCGTCAACGAGACCCCGCGCGACAAGGCGATGTTCACCCTCGCCGCCCGCGTGCCGGACGGCTGGACGGTCATCTCGAACGGGCGCGAGATCCAGAAGACCACGGCGAACGGCTGGACCACGACGTCCTGGCAGGAGCGCACGCCCGTGGCGTCGTATCTGACCACGGTGGCGATCGACAAGTTCACCGTCGACCGGATGGCGCTCCCGGACGGGACCCCGGTGGTCAACGCGTACGCGCCGGGCGCCGAGGACCGGCGCGACGCCGGCAGGCGGCTGCCGGAGATCATCGGCTTCCTGAGCTCGAAGTTCGGGCCGTACCCGGTGGACGCGGCGGGCGGTATCTATCTCGACGAGGACATCCATTTCTCGCTGGAGACCCAGACCAGGCCGACCTACGCGAAATGGGCCGGCCTGATCACCGTGGTGCACGAAACCGCGCACCAGTGGTTCGGCGATTCGGTGACGCTGAAATCGTGGTCCGACATCTGCCTCAACGAATGTCTCGCGTCGTACGCGCAATGGCTGTGGCAGGAGTCGCGGGACCACGAGAACCTGGACGACCGCTACCGCGCCGCCCTCGAGATCATGCGCGGCAGCCAGGATTTCTGGACACCGAAACTGGTCGACATGGGGGCGGGGAAGGAGTTCCACGGCGTCTACGACAAGGGGATCCTGGCCATCCACGCGCTGCGGCGGAAGATCGGTGAAACGGCGTTCTCGCGGCTGCTGAAGGAATGGCCGGCGGCGTACCGGAACGCCAACGCCTCCTGGGCGGATTTCGAGGCGTTCACGATCAAGCTCGCGGCGCAGGACCTGCGGCCGTTCTTCGACGCGTGGTTCCACGGCACGGCGATCCCGCCGGACGGCGAACTGCTGCCGGGCACGCTGCGAGGCTGACGCCCGCATTTAGTCCTCTTAATGCGGGCGACTCCCCATGCCCCGGCGCGTGGGCGCGTTGCGAAAGCCACTTTCGCAACGCTCAAGGTTGCGAAAGTGGCTTTCGCAACCCTTCCCGGCGGACCGAGGCCGCGGCGCGTACCGGCCAGCGCCGAAAGCTCCCTTCGCCGCATCAGACCCGGCGAAAGGAGCCTTCAGCCCACCGCGACCGCCCCGTTTGCCAAACCCCTCACGCCCCGACCGCATTTAGTCCTCTGAATGCGGTCGGGGACGCTCGCATTCAGAGGACTGAATGCGGTCGGGCATCGGGGTAGTCCGGCAGGTCGATGCCGTTCACCACGTCCCGCATCTTCCGCGAAGCCAGCGCGGCGAACGGCTTCAGCCGCATCACCCGCATCATCAGGTAGCGCGTCCGCAGCGCGGTCCGCGACTTCGCGAAGATCGACTCGGCGTTCTCCCGCCCCATCTCCTGCGTCTTCTCGACGAATTCGCGCATGACGGCCTCGTAGCGCTTGAGCCCGGTGTCGAGACCGGCGGCGAGTTCCCCGGCGAGGACGTACGCGCCGACGAACGCCAGGCTCGTGCCCTGCCCGGACAGCGGCGAGGGGCAGAAAGCCGCGTCACCCAGCAGCCCGACGCGACCGCGCGACCAGGACTCCATGACCACCTGGGCGCACGAGTCGAAGTAGAAGTCGGGGGCCTCGTCCATCCGGTCCAGCAGCCAGGGCGCCTCCCACTCCATCCCGGCCGCGAACTCGCGCACCAGCGCCTTCTGCGCCTCGACGTCGCGATAGTCGTAGTCCACCTTCTCCGCGGCGAACCCGAAGTAGGCCATCGCCTCGTCGCCGTCGCGGACGGCGCGGATCCCGGCGGACCGGCCGACGTCGTCGTAGCCGACGGCCCAGTTCCGCAGGCCCATCCGGTTCGGCACGGTGAAGAACGCCAGGTACGAGCCCAGATGCCGGACGAACCGGGACTCCCGCCGAAGGCCAGCGCCCGCACCCCCGAATGCAGCCCGTCCGCCCCGATGACCAGGTCGTACGTCCGCCGCGCACCGCCGGCGAAGGTGACGTCGACACCGTCGGCCCGTTCGTCCAGCGCCGTGATCCGGTCGCCGAAGACGTACTCCGTCGTGTCTTTGGTCGCTTCGTAGAGGACGTCGGTCAGGTCGCCGCGCAGGATTTCGATCTCGGCGACGACGCCGTCACCGTCGAAGTCGTCGGCGCGGATCGTGGCCTTCGTGCGGTTCTTCCGGTCGACGAGCGTCTCGCCCTTCGTGTCCGTGCAGGCGGCGCGGATACGTTCGTCCAGGCCCATCCGCCGCGCGACCTCCTTGGCCGTTCCGCGCAGGTCGACGGCCTGGCCGCCGGGGCGCAGCGAAGGCGCGCGCTCCACGACGGTCACCCGGAAGCCGTACCGGGCGAGCCAGAAGGCCAGCGCCGGCCCGGCGACGCTCGCCCCGGAAATGAGGATCTTGGTGTCAGCCACCCTTGGGAAGGTCCCACGCATCACATCGCGGCGCAAAAGAGTTTCGTCGTAGGCTGGCGGCATGGCTGTCGTGAAGATCAACGCGATCGAGGTCCCCGAAGGCGCAGGCCCCGAGCTGGAGAAGCGGTTCGCCGCGCGGCTGCACGCCGTCGACAATCAGCCCGGCTTCCTCGGCTTCGAGCTGCTCCGCCCGGTCTCCGGCGAGACGCGCTACTTCGTCTACACCAAGTGGGAGTCCGAAGAGGCGTACCAGGCGTGGGCGTCCGGCCCGGCGCGTGAGGCGCACGCGGGCGAGCGCGCGAAGCCGGTTTCCACCGGTGCGAACCTGCTGGAATTCGAGGTCGTCCAGGCTTCGAAGCCGGGTGAGTGAGCTCGAACGAGCCGCGGAACTGATCGACGGCGCCGGCGCGCTGCTCGTCTGTGCCGGCGCCGGGATGGGCGTCGACTCCGGCCTGCCCGATTTCCGGGGGGACGAAGGTTTCTGGAAGGCGTATCCGCCGTACGAGCGGCTGGGCATCAGCTTCGTCGAGCTCGCCGACCCGCGGCATTTCGCCGAAGACCCCGGGCTGGCTTGGGGTTTCTACGGGCACCGGCTCGCGCTGTACCGCGCCACCGTCCCGCACGACGGCTTCGGGCTCCTGCTGTCCTGGGGAGCGCGCAAACCGGGCGGCACGCGCGCGTTCACGTCCAATGTGGACGGACAGTTCCAGAAGGCGGGCTACCCGGGGGTCGCCGAGGCGCACGGGTCCATCCACCATCTGCAGTGCCTCGACAGGTGCACCAAGGAGATCTGGCCAGCGGACGACGTCGCGGTCCCGATCGACGAAGACAGCATGCGCGCGCTCGAGCCGCTGCCGTCCTGCCCGCGCTGCGGTGGCCTCGCCCGGCCCAACATCCTGATGTTCGGCGACTACGACTGGCTCGGGCAGCGCAGTCAAGCCCAGCTCGACGAGCTGAACGCGTGGCGCCGCGAGCATCGCGACCTCGTGGTGGTGGAGCTCGGCGCCGGGCAGGCCGTGCCGACGGTGCGGCGGTACTCGGAGCTGGCCAGCGCCGCGACCGGCGCCCTGGTCCGGATCAACCCGCGCGAGCCACAGGTCCGGCACGGCCGCGGTGTTTCTCTGGCGGCCAACGGCCTCGAAACCCTCAAGGCACTGGACGCCCTGCTCGGCTCGTGAGTGGTAAGGACGGTTAGAACCGTCCTTACCACTCACGAGACGCGACGTCGTCTCAGGGCAGGACGATTTCCGCGTAGACCGCGTCGTGGTCGCTGCCGGGCGTCTCCAGCACCTTGAAGTCCGCGATGGCCGTCCGCTTGTCCGCGAGCACGTGGTCGATCGCCACCGGCGGCACCAGCCCGTTCGTCCAGGTCCCCTCCAGCGCCTTCCCCAGCTGATCGGCCGCGTCCACGTAACCCCTGGTCAGCAGCTCGCGGAAAAGCGCGTGGTCGAGGCTCGCGTTGAAGTCCCCCGCCAGGATCCGGATGTCGTGCTCGGCGTCGGCGTACGGCAGGTCCTTCGCCTCGTCGACCCACACGTGCCGGTCCCACATCGGCGCCGCCGGGTGGACCGCGACGACCTCGATCCGGACGCCGTCGCCGAGGTCCACGCTCGCGCTGGGCTGCTTGTAGTCCGAATCGCCGCTCAGCTTCAGCGGCGTCAGCGGATACCTCGACACCAGCCCGGAGCCCGACGCCCACGCGGCCGGGTGCAGCACGTGGTAGGGCAGGACCTGGAACAACCCGGCCCGTTCGAGGCCGGTGATCGCGCCGGGCGTCATCTCGGTCAGGCTCAGGACGTCGACCCGGTGCTCCTTCACGTAGCCGACGATCCGGTCCGGATCCGCCTGCCCGCCCAGCATGTTCGACGCCAGCACGCGCACGTGCTTCCCGTCGAGCGCCTTCTGCTCGTTCGCGAACGCCCGTGGCAGCACCAGAGACGCGATCGTGCAGGTCAGCACCAGCGCGACGGCCGCCGTCCACCAGCGACGGAGCCCCAGCGCGAGGACACCCAGCACCAGCGTCGCGATCCCGGCGTAGGGCGTGAGCGCGAGCGCCGCGATCGTGTACGTGTTGCCGTCGTAGCCCACCAGCCGCAACGCCGTCAGCACCGCGAACGGCACGACCGCCCCGATGAGCAGCCCGCTGACCAGCTTCCGCCCGGCGCCGTGGCGCGCCACGCGTTCTTCGATCACCATGCCGTCGAGTATGCCGATCAAGCGCGTGGTGGCGGCCGTCTCCACAACACCTCCACAACCTCCTCACACCGCGTCTACCAGCGCTTATCAGGTCCTGTCAGCCGCTGCCAGCGCGCTGTGCGCGGTCTGCCAGGCCGGGGGTGCACCTTGGTCAGCGGGGCGAGATCCACAGGAGGAAACGATGAGTCACGCGATCAGGGCCGAGGGCCTGGTCAAACACTATGGGGAGACGAAGGCGCTCGACGGGGTCGATCTGGAGGTCCCGGCGGGCAAGGTGGTCGGGGTGCTGGGGCCGAACGGCGCGGGGAAGACGACCGCCGTCCGGATCCTGGCCACCTTGATCCGGCCGGACCGCGGCCACGCGAGCGTCTTCGGCTACGACGTCGTCAAGAACCCGATGGCGGTCCGGAGCATGATCGGGCTGACCGGGCAGTACGCGTCGGTCGACGAGGACCTTTCCGGTACGGAGAACCTCGTCCTGATCGGCAGGCTCCTGGAGTTCTCGAGGGCGGACGCGAAGAAGCGCGCGGCCGATCTGCTGGAGCGGTTCGAACTGACCGACGCCGCCGGCCGCGCGATCAAGACCTACTCGGGCGGGATGCGGCGGCGGCTCGACCTCGCCGCGAGCCTGGTCGGCCGCCCCAAGGTGCTGTACCTGGACGAGCCGACCACCGGGCTCGACCCGCACGCCCGCAACGAGGTCTGGGCCGTGGTCCGCACGCTGGTCGCGGACGGCACGACGGTGCTGCTCACCACGCAGTACCTGGAGGAGGCCGACCAGCTGGCCGACACGATCACCGTGTTCGACCACGGGCACGTCGTGGCGAACGGGCGGGCCGACGAGCTCAAGCGGCGGACCGGCGGCCAGACGCTGCAGGTCCGGCCGTCCGCGCTCGCCGACCTCGACGCCGTCGAGCGCATCCTGGCCGGGCTCACCGGGGCCCGGCCGCACCGGGACGACGACACCGGGCTGCTCACCGCGCCCGTCGCCGACCCGGTCCTGCTGTCCACTTTGGTCCGCAAGCTGGACGAGGCCGGGATCACCGCGGACGAGCTGGCGCTGCGGCTGCCCAGCCTCGACGAGGTGTTCCTCGCGCTGACCGGCAAGAAGACCGACGAGTCCACAAAGGACGTCACTCCGGAAGGGAGCCTGGTATGACGACCATCGCGATGCCCGCACCACCACGGCACGTTTCACCGTCGAGCGGCGTGCGGCACGGGCTTTCCCTTGCCTGGCGCGGCATCTTGAAAATCCGCAAGAATCCGGAGCAGCTGGCCGACGTCACCATCGCGCCGATCATCTTCCTGGTCATGTTCGTCTACCTGTTCGGTGGCGCGATCATGGGCAGCACCGAGGGCTACCTCCAGATGATCGTGCCCGGCATCATGGTGTTCAACATCCTGCAGGCCAGCATGACCGTCGGCGTCCAGCTGAACACCGACGTCACCAAGGGCGTGTTCGACCGGTTCCGCGCGATGCCGATCGCCAGGTCCGCGCCGCTGATCGGCGCCGTACTGGCCGATATCGTGCGGTACCTGGTGTGCCTGGTCGTGCTGATGGTCGTCGCGACGATCATGGGTTATCGCGTCCAGACCGGTCCGGCCGAGTTCGCGCTCGCGATCGTGCTCGTCATCGCGTTCGCGCTGTCGTTCTGCTGGGCCTCGGTCTTCGTCGGGATGCTGGTGAAGAGCCCCGGTGCGGTACAGGGCCTGATGTTCGTGGTGCTGATGCCGCTGACCTTCGGCAGCAACGTCTTCGTCCCGACCGGCACCATGCCCGGCTGGCTGAAGGCGTGGGCCGACATCAGCCCGGTGACGCAGATGTCCGACGTCCTGCGCGGGCTGATGAACGGCGGACCGGTCGCCGGTCCGCTGACCGGGGCGCTGATCTGGATGGCGGCCGCGATCGCGGTCTTCTTCCCGCTCGCCACTTGGGCTTACCGGAAGCGCGTCTGACGGGGGTCAGGGGGAACGCGCGTGAAGGGCTCCTCGCCTCTGCCGGGCGAGGGGCCCTTCTTCACGGAGCCAATTCCCGCAGGATCCAGGACAGCAGCTCGGTGCGGGCGAGCCCGGCGTCCTGCACGAGCAGCTCTTCGTAGCGCTCCTCGCCGAAATGCTCGCGAAGATCGTCGATCAGCTGCCGGATACCGGGTTCACCGAGGTCCAGCCTGCCGCGCAGGAGTTTCGCCGCGCCGAGCAGCCGGACGGCGGTCTCGGGTCGTCCCTGCCGGAACCGGATCAGGCCGCCGACCTCGACGATCCGCCCGAGGTCGGCGATGTCGCCGCGCTCCGCGGTGGACTTCGCGACGGCCGCGGCCCCGCGTTCGGCCGCGGCCAGATCCCCGGCGGCCAGCCCGATCTCGGTGTCGATGTATCCGCCGAACTCCTCGCCGAACGTGCCCGGCGCCGCGACCGAGGTCATCTTCTCCCGGAATCGGATGGCGACCTCGCGCGCCTCGTCCACGCGTCCGGCGCGGCAGAGCAGATCGGCCTTGCCCACCAGCACCATCACCGCCAGCTGGGCGTTGCCCATTTCGCTCGCGTAGCGCTCGGCCTCGAACATCTCGCGCATCGCCGTGTCCAGATCGCCCGCCCGCGCGTACTCCGTCGCGAGCCTCCATCGCTGCTGGACCAGGTCGTCCTGCGACCCCAGTTCGATGGCGAGGGCGAGCCCCCGGCGGTACAGCGCGAGCGCGGCTTCGTGATCGCCGGACATCGAGATGTCGCTCGCCTTCATCCCCAGCGCCATCGCCGTGCCCCACCGGTCGCCCACGGCCAGAAATCCTTCGTAGGCCCGGTCCCTGGCCTGTTCGGCGCCGTCGGGGTCACCGTCGTCGACGAGGATGAAACTCTGTGCCCACGCCCCCGCCGACCTCGCCCACGGGTCCGCGCTCGACAACGCCCGCTCCACCTCACGGTGCGCGAGTGCCTTGTCCTGGCTGAAGAAGGCCAGCATCGGCAGGCCGATGGCCAGCCCGGCGAACCGCGTGTACGCGTCCGTCCGCACGCATTCGTCGATCAGGACCCGCACGGCTTCGCGGTCGCCGACGCCGGGCACCATCGTGGTGATCTCGCGCATCGCCTGGAAAGCGGCCGCGAAGTCCTCGTCCAGCCGGTCACCGAAAGCGAGCACTTCGGCGACGAAGGATTCGACCCGGTCGCTGTCGCCCTTGATCAGCCAGTACCAGAAGGTGCTGCCGAACAGATGCGTCGCCATGTCCACGTCGCCGGCGTCGATGGCCTGGCGGAGCGCGGTCACGATGTTGCCGTGCTCCGCGTCGTAGCGCGAGATGGCGATGAGCTGATCCGCCGTCCGCAGCATCGGCTCCAGCCGCTCGGCGAGCTGGGCGTAGTAGCGGTGATAGGCCTTCGTCAGCTGTTCTCGCTCTTCGGCCTCGTCGAGCCGTTCCGCCGCGTAGGCCCGGATGGTCTCCAGCATGCGGTAACGCGGCTCGCCGTGCTCCCCGGCGATCGCGTCCACAATGGACTTCTCGACGAGCGAGCCGAGGACGTACAGGATGTCCTCGGCGGGCAGGCCGTCGTCAGCGCAGACGCTTTCGACCGCTTCGACCTCGGCACCGGCCCCGAACACCGAAAGCCGCCTGGCGAGCACGCGTTCGGCGTCGTCGAGCAGGTCCCAGCTCCACTCGACGACGGCACGCAGCGTGCGCTGCCTCGGCAGCGCCGTCCGGCTGCCGGAGGTCAGCAGGCGGAACCGGTCGTCGAGGCGTTGCGAGATCTGCGCGACGGTCATCGACCGCAGCCGCGCCGCGGCCAGCTCCAGCGCCAGCGGCATCCCGTCCAGCCTGCGGCAGATCTGCGCGACATCGTCCACAGTGGACTCGTCGAGCCGGAAGTCCGGGCGCACGGCCACCGCCCGGTCGACGAACAGTCGGATCGCGCCCGCCTCGGCGGCCTGGGAAACGGTCGGCATGCCTTCCGGGACCGACAGCGGGCCGAGCGGGCACAGCGTCTCGCCGTCGATGGCCAGCGCCTCCCGGCTCGTCGCGAGGACGCGCAACGTCGGCACGCGCCGCAGCAGGGTGTTCGTCAGCTCCGCCGCCGCGTCGACCAGATGCTCGCAGTTGTCCAGCACCAGCACCGATTCACCGGCGCCGAGCGTCTCCACGACCCTGACCAGCGCGTCCGCCGGGCGGCGCATCGGATCGCCGGCGTGCGACAGGCCGAGATCCCACAGCTCCAGCGCCGCGAAGACCGCGCCGGACAGGTCGCCTGGATCGCGGACACCGGCGAGCGGCACGAACCAGACGCGTCCGCGCGCGTGCGCCGGATGCCGTGTCGCGACCTCCGTGGCCAGCCGCGTCTTCCCGGCGCCACCGGGCCCGACGAGCGTCACCAGCCGCGCGCCCGCGAGAAGCTCGGCGACCAGCTTCAACTCGTCGTCACGGCCGACGAAACTGGTGAGCCGGACCGGGAGATGATCGGCGGCCGCGGGCGGTGGGCCGAGCTCACCACGCAACGCGGCGAGATGGACCTCCCGGAGTTCGGCCGACGGGTCGACGCCGAGCTGATCGGCCAGCGCCGCCCGGACCTCCTCGTAGACGGCGAGGGCGTCGGACTGCCGGTCCGCCGCGCACAACGCCCGCATCCACAGTCCGGCGAGCCGTTCACGCAGCGGGTGCCGCGCCGCCGTCTCCTTGAGATCCGCGAGTACCCGGTCGTGCCCGCCCAGCCGGATCTCCGCCTCGAAACGGTCTTCGGTGGCTTCGAGGCGCAGGTCCTCCAGCCGGGTCGCCGGTGCCTGCGCGAAAGGGGCGTCGAGCACGTCGGACAGGGCTTGACCTCGCCAGAGGCCGAGCGCATCGGCGAGGATCGCGGCCGCTCCGGCGTCCCGGCCCGCTGCCAGTTCCGCTCGGCCCTCCGCGGCCAGGCGCTCGAAGCGGCAGACGTCGACGTCCTCGCGAGCGATGTCCAGGCGGTAACCACCCGGCCCGGAGTCGAGCGTGACGTCGTCGGCACGCAGCACCTTGCGCAACCGCGAGACCAGGGACTGCAGCGCGTTCGCCGCGTCGGCGGGCGGCTCCGCGCCCCAGAGACCGTCGACGAGGGCCGCGGCAGGGACGGCGCGGCCGGGATCCAGCGCGAGCCTGGCCAAGAGCATGCGGAGGCGGGCACCGCCGATGTCGACCGGGGTGCCGTCGCCGGCCTCCGCTCCGACCGGGCCCAGCAGCGTCACACGCACGACCCCCAGCTTTCCAGAAGCCGCAAACGCTTACCCCGGTCAGGCTGTGTTCATCGGAACGCGCTGTCAAACTCCGGACTCCGCTCAGGCGACGGAAGTGGGGATTATCCGGGCACGAAGGATCTTTCCGGGCGGACCGCCGAGGTCACGGCGCTACGTTCGTGACCGAGTCACAGCCGATCGACTGGGAGCGTGAATGAGGTACCGGAGTACGGCCGTCATCGCCGCCGTTCTGGCCGCGAGTGTCCTCGGCGGCGGGACCGCCCTCGCCGGCACCGGGAAACCCGGCGCCGACGGCGCGGGCGACAGCTACTACCCGCAGGACGGCAACGGCGGCTACGACGTCGCCGGCTACAACCTGAAGATCGGCTACGAGCCCGCCACCAGGCAGCTCACCGGCCTCCAGACGATCGACGGCCGGACCACCCAGGCGCTGAGCTCGTTCAACCTCGACCTGCGCGGGCTCACCGTCGACTCGGTCAAGGTGAACGGGCGGAAGGCGTCCTTCACCAGGACCGGCGACCACGAACTCGTGATCACCCCGGCCCGTTCGCTGCGGAACCACGAGCGGTTCACCACCGAGGTCGCATACCACGGCGTCCCGCAGCCGATCGAGGATCCGGCGCTGGGCGAGAACGGCTGGCAGTACGCGAAATCCGGCGGCGCGTTCGTCGCGGGCGAGCCGAAATCCGCGACCACCTGGTACCCGGTCAACGACACCCCGCGCGACAAGGCGACGTTCCACCTCGCCGTCACCGTGCCCTCGGAATGGGGCGTCATCTCGAACGGCCGCGAGCGCGGGAAGTTCGCTTCGGGGAAGAACACCACGTACGTCTGGGCCGAAGAGACCCCTGCCGTGCCGTACATGACGACGGTCGCGATCGACAAATGGGAGTTCGAGCGGACGAAGCTGTCCGACGGCACCCCGGTCGTCAACGCCTACGCCCCCGGCACCCCCGCGTCGACCAAACAGGCCGAGGCGCGGCTGCCGGAGATCATCGACTTCCTGGCGTCGAAGTTCGGGCGCTACCCGGTGGACGCGGCGGGCGGCATCTTCCTCGCCGAGCCGATCGGGTTCTCGCTGGAAACGCTGAGCAGGCCGATCTACTCGGGGGCGGCGGGCAACGTCGGAACGATCGTGCACGAGAACGCTCACCAGTGGTGGGGCGACTCGGTCGCCGTCGACAAGTGGAAGGACGTCTGTCTCAACGAATGCTTCGCCTCGTACGCGGAATGGCTGTGGTCGGAGGCCAAGTCGGGCCAGGATCTCAAGGCGCGTTACCTGACCGCCGTGCAGAAGGCGACGGACCGGTTCTGGGCCGGGAAGCTGTACGACATGGGGCCCGGCAACGAGTTCACCTACGTGTACTCGAAGGGCCCGGTGGCACTGCACGCGCTGAAGAACTACATCGGCGCGGCGCCGTTCGACCGCATCCTGAAGACGTGGCCCGCCATCCATCGCGACGGCAACGCGAGCCTGCCGGAGTTCCAGAAGTTCGCCGAACGCGTCGCGCACAAGGACCTGCGGGGCTTCTTCGACGCGTGGTTCTACGGCAACACCAAACCGGCGCCCGAGTACCTCTACCCGGGGGACCTCAAGCCGGTCGTGAGTGGCTAGGACGGTTAGAACCGTCCTAGCCACTCACGAGAACCAGCCGGACCGGCGTCACACGTTAGGGTGAGGGCATGACGTCAGTGCTCCTCACCGGTTTCGAACCGTTCGGCGGTGAGCGGGTGAACCCGTCGTGGCAGGCGGTTTCCCTGCTCACCGGCCGTCGGCACGACACCGTCGCCGTCGAATTGCCGTGCGTGTTCTCGCGTTCGCTGGTCACCTTGCGCGACGCGATCGACGAATACCGGCCGGAACTGGTGATCTGCGTCGGCCAGGCGGGCGGCCGCCCCGACGTCACCCCGGAACGGGTCGCGATCAACCTGATCGACGCCCGCATCCCGGACAACGCGGGCTCGCAGCCCGTCGACGTCCCGGTGATCCCCGGCGGGCCGAACGCGTACTTCACCACGCTGCCGGTGAAGGCGTGTGTCACGGGGATCAAGGACGCGGGGCTTCCGGCGTCGGTCTCCCACACCGCCGGGACGTACGTGTGCAACCAGGTCTTCTACGGGCTGATGCACTTGCTGGACAACGACTTTCCCGGGGTGCGCGGCGGTTTCGTGCACGTGCCGTACACGCCGGAGCAGGCCGCGCGGACGACCGCGCCGAGCCTGGCCGTGCACCGCGCCGCCGAAGCGCTGGAGATCATCGTGGAGACCTCGCTTTCGGTGACCGAGGATCTCTCGACACCGGCGGGCACCCTGCACTGATCAAGGCTTGAGCTGCGCGGTGAAGAACTCGACCATCTCCGCGGTCGTCCGCGCGGAGCCGTCGCTGCGGGTCGAGACGAGCATCGCGCTCAACGGCGCGTCCTCGGTCCCGAAGAGCACGATGCCCCTTCGCTGCCCCACGCCCGCCAAGTAGCGCCCCCGAAGACCGTCGGCCGCCCAGGTGCCCTCCGCGGGCTTGCCCTTGGTCATGCGCTGCCGGACGCCGTCCTCCAGGCCGGTCATCGCGACGCCCTGGTAGTAGTTGATCGCGTTCGACCCCTTGTCGTCCTTGAACACGCAGGTGACCGCGGACGCCGCGCCCACCGTGGCGGCCGCGTCCGGCGCGTCCCGGCACTCGTCCCGCTGCGGGATGACGGCGGCGATCCGGCGGAGACAGTCCGTGAACCCCTGCGCGTCCTTCGGCCCGGGCTGATCGCAGCTCACCGGTTTCGCCGGGGTGGGCGCGGCGACCGGCTCGTCTTCGCCGCCGCTGAGCAGGACGATCGTCGTCACGATCGCCGCGAGAGCGAGCACGATGACGCCGTAGGTCGTGGGCTTCTGCCAATTCCGCCCCGGCGGTGGTGGTGGCGGCGTCCAGCGCGGCGGCTGCGGACGGCGCGGCGGTTGTTGTTGCACAGGCTGCTGCCGCACCGGCGGCGCGACCGGCGCGAAGGCGGGCACGGTCAGCTGGGAGTCCTCGCCACCGGCGGGCACGTGATGCAGCCCGAACGCGACCGCCGTCTCCGGCTGGTCCTGCGTCGTCGGTGCGATCCTGAGCTGATTCGCCAGCAGACTCGCCAGCAACGGCATCCGGCTCGGCCCGCCGACGAGGTAGACGCCACCGAGGCGGTCCGGGGAAAGCCCGGCGCGGCGGATCGTGGTGGCCAGAAGCTCGGCGCTGCGCAGGAAACTCGGCCGGACGAGCGCCTCGAGCTCCATCCGCGTCACCCGCACGTCGCCGAACGGCTCCGGCATCGGGATCTCGGTCTGCTGGTGGCGGGACAGGCTTTCCTTGGCGTCACGGACGTCCTGCAGCAACGACCGGCGCGTCCGGCGGTCGCTGACCGACTGCGGACGCAGGATCCGTTGCCAGCGCGCGGGTTCGGAATGCGAAACCTCGCGGCCGATATGCACCAGGAGCGCCTGGTCGATGTCGAGACTGCCGAGGTCGGGCAGCCCGTCCTCGGCCAGCACGGCGAACCCCTGCGCGCTGACACCGACCACCGCGCAGTCGAAGGTGCCCGCCCCGAGGTCGTACACCGCGATCGGACCGGGCGGCCGGTGACCGTTGTTGAGCGAGGCGTAATGCGCGGCGGCGGCGACCGGCTCGGGAATGAGCATCGTCGTCCCGAAACCGGCCTTGAGGGCGGCGTCGCGGAGGATCTGCTTGCGATCCGGGCCCCAGCCTGCGGGATGCGAGATGCGCACCTGGGCGGGCGGACGCTGGAGTATGAGCTCGGCCTCTTCGCCGACCCGGCGCAGGACCGCGGCGAAGGCGTCGGCGATGGGGAGCGAGACGTCACCGAGCTGGAGCGCGCCCTCGTCGATGCGCCGCTTCGGATTCGCCTCGAACCGGCTCGGATCCAGCCGGGCCCGGCGTTCGGCGTCACGACCGACGAAAACCGTGCCGTCCTTGTCGGCGTAGATCGCGGACGACATCGTCACCGACCCGTCGATCTCGACGACCTGCGTCCCCCTGCCGTGGATCGACAGCACCCCCACCGTGCTGGAGGTACCGAAATCGATCGCCAGAACGTCCACCTGACCCCCTCCCGGACCCGAGGGCATCGTCTCACGCCCCCCGATCACGCGAGTTCCGCGTCCGATCACGCGAGTTCCGCGTCCGATCACGCGAGTTACGGCCCCAATAACGCGAGTTACGGCCCCGATCACGCGAGTCGTCCGTCTGATCACGCGTGTCGTCCGCCCAATCACGCGTGTCGTCCGTCTGATCACGCGAGTTCGCCATCCACGCACACAGGGCCCCTGTGCGGGAAAGGCGAACTCACGTGATTGAACGCGTAACTCGCGTGATTGGGAGGCGAACTCACGTGATCAGACGGACAACACGGCAGCGAACGCGAAAGTGCCCGCCGCGGCGAACCCGCGACGGGCACTTCCGGAACCGAAAGGGACTTACTCGCCCTCGGTTTCACCGTTCTCTTCGGTCGAGCCGGCACCGATGCTCACCGGCGGGGCGTCCGGGACCGACGAGGGCCGGGCTTCGCCACGGAAGACGAAGTGCGCCTTGTCGTCCTTCTCGCCCTCTTCGTCGTTCCAGCCTTCGACGTCGACCAGGATGATCTGGCCGGGCTGGACCTCGCCGAACAGGATCTTCTCCGACAGCTGGTCCTCGATCTCGCGCTGGATCGTGCGACGCAGCGGCCGCGCGCCCAGCACCGGGTCGAAGCCGCGCTTGGCGAGCAGCGACTTGGCCTTGGCCGTGAGCTCGAGCTCCATGTCCTTGGCCTTGAGCTGCGTCTCGACCCGGGCGATCATCAGATCGACCATCTGGATGATCTGGTCCTTGGTCAGCTGGTGGAAGACGATGATGTCGTCGATCCGGTTCAGGAACTCGGGCCGGAAATGCTTCTTCATTTCCTCGTTGACCTTTTGCTTCATCTTCTCGTACCGGTTGGCGGTGTCGCCGCCGGACGAGAACCCGAGCGAGACGGACTTCGAGATGTCCGAGGTACCCAGGTTCGAGGTGAAGATGAGCACGGTGTTCTTGAAGTCGACCGTACGACCCTGACCGTCGGTGAGACGGCCGTCTTCGAGGACCTGCAGGAGCGTGTTGTAGATCTCCTGGTGGGCCTTCTCGATCTCGTCGAACAGCACCACCGAGAACGGCTTGCGCCGGACCTTCTCGGTCAGCTGGCCGCCCTCTTCGTAGCCGACGTAGCCCGGAGGGGCACCGAAAAGCCGCGAAGCGGTGTAGCGGTCGTGGAACTCGCCCATGTCGATCTGGATGAGCGCGTCGTCCTCGCCGAACAGGAACGCCGCGAGCGCCTTGGACAGCTCGGTCTTACCGACACCGGACGGGCCGGCGAAGATGAACGAGCCGGAGGGGCGCTTCGGGTCCTTCAGGCCGGCGCGGGTGCGGCGGATCGCCTGGGAGACGGCCTTGACCGCGTCCTCCTGGCCGATGATCCGCTTGTGCAGCTCGTCCTCCATGCGGAGCAGACGCGTGGTCTCCTCCTCGGTGAGCTTGAACACCGGGATACCGGTCCAGTTGGCGAGGACCTCGGCGATCTGCTCCTCGTCGACCTCGGCGACGACGTCGAGGTCGCCGTCCTTCCACTGCTTCTCCCGCTCGCCCTTCTGGCCGAGGAGGGTCTTCTCCTCGTCACGGAGGCGGGCGGCGCGCTCGAAGTCCTGCGCGTCTATCGCGGACTCCTTGTCCCTGCGCACGTCGGCGATCTTCTCGTCGAACTCGCGCAGGTCCGGCGGCGCGGTCATGCGGCGGATGCGCATCCGGGCGCCGGCCTCGTCGATCAGGTCGATCGCCTTGTCCGGGAGGAAGCGGTCGTTGATGTAGCGGTCCGCGAGGGTCGCCGCCTGCACCAGCGCGCCGTCGGTGATCGAGACGCGGTGGTGCGCCTCGTACCGGTCACGGAGACCCTTGAGGATCTCGATCGTGTGCTCGAGCGACGGCTCGCCGACCTGGATCGGCTGGAAGCGGCGCTCCAGCGCGGCGTCCTTCTCGATGTACTTGCGGTACTCCTCGAGCGTGGTCGCACCGATCGTCTGCAGCTCACCACGGGCCAGCATCGGCTTCAGGATCGACGCGGCGTCGATCGCGCCCTCGGCGGCACCCGCGCCGACGAGCGTGTGCAGCTCGTCGATGAACAGGATGATGTCGCCGCGGGTCTTGATCTCCTTGAGCACCTTCTTGAGACGCTCTTCGAAGTCACCGCGGTACCGGGAACCGGCGACCAGGGAGCCGAGGTCGAGGGTGTAGAGCTGCTTGTCCTTCAGCGTCTCGGGCACCTCGCCCTTGACGATGTTCTGCGCGAGCCCCTCGACGACGGCGGTCTTGCCGACGCCGGGCTCACCGATCAGGACCGGGTTGTTCTTGGTGCGCCGCGACAGCACCTGCATGACCCGCTCGATCTCTTTGCCCCGGCCGATGACCGGGTCGAGCTTGCCTTCGCGGGCCTGGACGGTCAGGTTGCGGCCGAACTGGTCGAGCACCAGCGACGACGATGGGGTGCCTTCACCGCGTCCGGAGCCCGTCTCGGTCGACTCCTTGCCACCCTGGTAGCCCGACAGCAGCTGCAGGACCTGCTGACGCACCCGGTTGAGGTCCGCGCCGAGCTTGACGAGCACCTGTGCGGCGACGCCTTCTCCCTCGCGGATCAGCCCGAGCAGGATGTGCTCGGTGCCGATGTAGTTGTGGCCGAGCTGCAGCGCTTCGCGCAGGGACAGCTCAAGCACCTTCTTGGCCCGCGGGGTGAAGGGGATGTGCCCGCTCGGGGCCTGCTGCCCCTGGCCGATGATCTCCTCGACCTGCTGGCGGACGCCCTCCAGCGCGATGCCCAGCGATTCCAGCGCCTTGGCGGCGACACCTTCACCCTCGTGGATCAGACCCAGGAGGATGTGCTCGGTGCCGATGTAGTTGTGGTTGAGCATCCTGGCTTCTTCTTGGGCCAGGACGACCACCCGCCTCGCGCGGTCGGTGAACCTCTCAAACATGTGCACTCCCTCGACTGCTGCGACGGCGGCCCGTTTCCATCGTGCTTTCACCGCGATGGATTCAGCACCGTGAGACCACTCTAGTAGCCATGCGGTCGCGCTGGCGTACCACTACGGCTGATTGCGGCCCGTTCGCGCCCCGGCCGTTCTCCGGCCGTGCGCTCTTTCATCTTCCGGTTGCCCTGCACCTTTACGTCAAGCCCAACGTGCGAAGGCGCCCTCGGATTCCGCCGGACGAGGGTTGTCCGCTGAGCGCGAACACGGGTCTGCCCAGTGGATGGACACCCGTCCGGAGTAGTCACGGACCGTATGTAAGGTAAGGCGTACCTAATGACGGGAGGCCGGTGTGTCACGACACTACGCTCTCGCGTCCCCGCCGGACGGGCTCCGGGCATCCCTCTCCAGGATGCCGGAGGACGCCGGGCTCCGCGGAGACGTGCCGGACGGAGAGCCGGGCTGGGTCCGCTGCGGCGACCTGCTCGGCGAGCCGGCCCGGCTCGTGCGGTGGAGGGAGCGCCTCACCGCCTGGCTGACCGAGACGTACCCGGAGGCGGCCAAGATCCCCGAGCGGACCCCGGCGAGCTGGATCCTGTCCTGGTACCTGCACGTCCCGGCCCTCGCCGGCGCGATGCTGCTCCATCACGCACGACGTGTCCCGTCGCTGGCGCCGTCCGCGCTGGCGTTCCGGATCGGCGCCGACCGGCCCCATCCCGACTCCGTCGCCGTCCTCGACCCGGACCTCCGCGGTTTCCACTGTCTCCCGACCGACCCGGGCTCGGCGCATCCGAGGGCCGTCGTCGTCCCGGACGAGCGGGCGCTGGCGACGGTGCTGCGGGGCAGGTTCGTCGCCCACGCGAGCCGGTTCATCGACGTCTACGGGCCGCTGACGAGGCTCGGACGACGGCAGTTGTGGGCGGCCGCCACGGACGCGCTCGACAACGCGCTGTGGTCGGCGGGGCGGATGGGCGGGACACCGGAGTCCGAAGGCGCCGGCGTCGCGGACGCCGCCCTGGTCCTCGAAGCCCGGTTCCCGCCGCTGACATCGCCGTCGAAGCTGACGCTGGCCACGGGAGCCGACGGACGCCGCGAATGGACGCGAAACCGCGAAGGCTGCTGTTACAACTATCTGTTGCCCGCGGAATCGGAATGCGGCGGCTGCCCGAGAGTTCGTTAAGGCGTCCAGCCGGGATTGCGCCCCGTCGCGCCCAGGGCGCGCTCGAACGTCGTCGCGTCGTCCGCGACGGCCACTTCTTCGCCGTACACCTTCATGGCGCGCGCCTGATCGCCGATCTCCAGCGCGATGGCGTACACGGCGTCGGCGACTTCGGGGAGGACGGAGAACTCCGCGCCGGTCGCCCTGGCGAGGTCCCAGCCGTGGAAGACGAACTCGTCCAGCACCATGTATCCCGCCATCGACGCGGGCATCGGGTTGCCGCCGAAGGTGGTCTGCCCCTGCCACGCCTCCGGCGCCCCGAAGACGTCCACGAGCCGCGCGGTCTGCTTCTCGATGCCGTCGAGCCATCCGTCGCCGACGAGGTCCGCCTCGGCCTCGCCGGAGGACACCTCGGGCGGCGCCGCCTTGCGTCCGGCGGCTTCGAGCCAGGGGCCCCAGTAGAGAAGGTGGTTCAGCAACGCGCGGACGTCGTATTCGGCGCACGGGGTGCGTGCGGAGAGGTCGGCTTCGCCGATCCCGCGGAGGATTCCGGTGAATTCCGCGGCGGCGGGGGCGATCAGGGCAGCGTGTTCGGACATGAGGGCATGAGTTCACGGAACCCGGCGCGCTGTCTTGAAGAAACGCGACAGGGTTAGGTTGATCCGGTGAGCGGGCACCGGATCCCGGCGGGGATCGTCAACGCGCGGGAGGCGAAGTTCAGCCTCGTCCGGCATCCGCCCGCGCCGGAGCTGCGCCCGTTCGTCGACCATCACTGGGTGCTGCGCTGGGAGCTGAGCGGCCGTCCACCCCAGGAACAGGTGGTCCTGCCCAATCTCGCGGTGAACGTCACGTTCTTCCGCGACGCGGCGGGCGCGTTCGGCCCCGGGAAACGGCCTTTCCGCTACACCGTCGCGGGCACGGACCACGGTATCGGCGTGCGATTCCGGCCGGGGGCTTTCCGGGCATTCCTCACCGGTCCGGTCTCGATGATCTCCGGCGGTTCCGTTCCGCTCACCGATCTCTTCCCCGGCGCCGGGCCAGTGACGGAATCGGTACGGAATGCGACGGACGACTTCGAAATGGTCCGCCGCTGCGAGGAACTGCTCCTCGGAGGAGATCCGGTGCTGACCGCCGCGGCCAGGACGGCCGTCGAAGCGGTGGAAACAATCGCGGCCGATCCGGCCATTACCAGAGTCGGCGAGCTGTCAAGCCGGACGGGCCTGTCTCACCGAAGCCTGCAACGCCTGTTCGCCGAACATGTCGGCACCGCCCCCAAATGGGCGATTCAGGTATACCGCTTGAACGAAGCGGCGGCACGGATCGCCGCCGAGGAACGGCCGGACTACGCGGAACTGGCGACGGTGCTGGGCTATAGCGACCAAGCGCACTTCATCCGGGATTTCCGCTCCGTGACCGGATGGGCGCCCACCGAGTACGCCCGCTTGAACCGTGTACAAGAACAAGAAAGCCGCCGGGAACGGATTCCCGGCGGCCGTCAGGTCTGAAAGACCTCAGTTCTTCTTGTGGTAGGCCTCCACGACCTCGGACGGGATACGTCCACGGTCGGAAACCTGGAAGCCGTTCTTGCGGGCCCAGGCGCGAATGGCCTGGTTCTGCTCGCGGTCCACGGTCGCGGGACGGGCGGCGGCCTTCACGCCGGCGACCGGACGAATGGCGGTGCGCTTACGGCCACCCGCGCGACGGGCGTGCTCCACATACTGGGCCAGCGCGTCACGAAGCTCTTCCGCGTTTTCCGCGGAAAGGTCGATCTGGTAGCTCACACCGTCCAAACCGAACTCGACGGTCTCTTCCGCCTCAGTGCCGTCGAGGTCGTCGACGAGCGAGACGAGCACCTTCTGTGCCATCTGTTTCCTCCTGCTGGGGACTTACACGAATGATCTGGTACGGGGCATGCCCCGGACAGAAGACTTTGTCTAGCGACATTAATACCCGCTACCGAGACATAACGCAAATCTTGTTTACGAGAACGATCGAGGTATCTCTGTCACGCGGACGGGTTATTCCGGCCGGACGAGCGGGAACAGGATGGTCTCCCGGATACCAAGGCCGGTCAGCGCCATCAGCAACCGGTCGATCCCCATTCCGACACCCCCGCTCGGCGGCATTCCGTACTCCAGCGCACGGAGGAAATCCTCATCCAGGTTCATGGCCTCACTATCGCCCTGCGCGCCCAGCCGGGCCTGTTCCACCAGCCGCTGCCGCTCCACGACGGGATCGACCAGCTCGGAGTATCCGGTGGCCAGTTCGAATCCGCGCACGTACAGATCCCACTTCTCGGCGATCCCCGGCTTGCTGCGATGTTGCCTGGTCAGCGGGGATGTCTCGACCGGAAAATCACGGACAAAAGTAGGTTCGTGGAGATGATCGCCGACGAGGTGTTCCCAAAGTTCTTCGACGAGTTTGCCGTGGCCTAACTTTGGGTCGAGCTCCAGCTCTCGCGCTTCGGCATAGGAACGCAGCTTGTCCGCCGATGTCTCGGGAGTGACCTCTTCCGACAACGCCTCGGACAACGACTCGTACATTCCGAGTGTGGTCCACTCGCCGGACAGGTCGTACTCCGAACCGTCGGCCAGAGTGACCACCTGAGTACCGAGAACGTTCTGCGCCGCCTCCTGGACGAGCTGACGCGTCATCACCGCGTTGGAGTCATAGGTCGCATACGCTTCGTAGTACTCGAGCATGGCGAACTCGGGCGAGTGCGACGAGTCGCTGCCCTCGTTCCGGAAGTTCCGGTTGATCTCGAAGACCTTCTCGATACCGCCGACCACACAACGCTTGAGGTACAGCTCCGGCGCGATCCTCAAGTAGAGGTCGAGGTCGAAGGCATTCGAATGCGTGACGAATGGGCGGGCCGCCGCGCCGCCGTGCAGCGTTTGGAGCATCGGGGTCTCGACCTCGAGGAATCCCCGGCCGTGAAACGAGTCACGCAGGGAACGCAGCACACCGGCACGGGTGCGGACCACGTCCCGCGCCTTGGGACGCACGATCAGATCGACATAACGCTGCCGGATCCGCGTTTCCTCGGCGAGATCTTTGTGCGCCACGGGCAACGGGCGCAATGCTTTCGACGTGATCCGCCATGAGGTGGCCATCACGGAAAGCTCACCGCGCTTCGAGGTGATGACCTCGCCGGAGACGAATACGTGATCACCGAGATCGACATCCGACTTCCACGCCGCGAGCGCGTCTTCGCCCACCTTCGCGAGGCTGAGCATCGCCTGCAACTCGGTGCCGTCGCCTTCGCGGAGACTCGCGAAACACAGTTTGCCGGTATTGCGCATGTACATGACCCGGCCGGTGATACCGACGATGTCGCCGGTGGCGGTGTCGGCAGGAAGGCCGGAATGCTTCGCGCGCACTTCGGCCAGCGAGTGCGTCCGGGGCACCTCGACCGGATACGGATCGATACCCTCCGCGATTATCCGGTCGCGCTTGTCCCGGCGCACCCGCATCTGTTCCGGCAGGTCTTCGTCGGGGCTCACGCCCTCAGATGCGGGGATTTCAGTCATGGCGCACAGCGTACGAACCCGCCGCTTCCCTACGCCAACCGGATTACCTTTTCCGGCTCCGGACCGGCCGGTTTTCTGTCCATTAACCTTGAGCGCGTGAACTCATCGACTCCCGGCATCGAACCCGAACTGCACGCGCGTCGCGCCGCTTCCTTCGGCGCGAAGGCCGCCGACTATGCCGCGCATCGGCCCGATTATCCGGAAAAGGCACTGGCCTGGGGGCTGGCAGGCGCCCGGCACGCGCCGGAACGGGTACTGGACCTCGCGGCCGGGACCGGCAAGGTCAGCGAAGGGCTGCTCGCGCTCGGTGTCGAGGTCACCGCGGTGGAGCCGGACGGGAAGATGCTCGCGGAACTGAAGAAGGCACTCCCCTCCGTGACCCCGCTCATCGGGACGGCCGAGGAGATCCCGCTGCCCGACGGCTCCGTGGACGCCGTGGTCGTCGGCCAGGCCGTCCACTGGTTCGACCTCGACCGGGCCTATCCGGAGATGGCCAGGGTGCTGAAACCGGGAGGCGTCGTCGCCGCGCTGTGGAACCACGACGACGAGTCGTCCGGCTGGCTGGCCGAGTTGAACGCCTTGATCAAGACGTCGGCGAGCAGGCGCTGGCTGAGCGACTACGAATCGTTGCCGGGACACGAGGCCTTCGAGCCGTTCGAGAAGAAGACGTTCGGCCACAAACAGCCGAGGACCGCCGAGACCCTGGTGGCGACTCTCGCCACCCATTCGCACATGCTGGTGGCCCCGGCGGAGGAACGCGAAGCCAAACTTCGCACGGCACGGGAATTCCTCGACCGGAATCCGGAAACCGCTTCGGGGGAATTCGACCTGCCGATCACCACCACCGTCTTCCGGGCGGGTAAGCGATGACCGACTGGAAGTCGGCGTTCACCGCGACGTTCGGCGCTCCGGCGTCGGCGGTGTCCGCGCGGATCTGGGCCGAGGTGTACGGCGACGAGTACCCCGCCGAGCTGGACACCTACAGCTTCGTGACCCGGACCGACCTGCGCCGCATCGCGGCCGAAGCGCGCCTGGAGCCGGGTGGGCGGCTGGCCGACATCGGCTGCGGGCGCGGCGGTCCCGGGCTGTGGGTCGCCGCGCGCACCTATGCGACGCTCACCGGCATCGACATCGCGGAGACGGCGCTGGCGTCGGCACGGCGTCGCGCCGAGGCGATGGACGTGGAAGCGACCGAGTTCCGTCTCGGCGATTTCCAGGAGACCGGCCTGGACGACGCGTCGTTCGAGGCGGTGATGAGCGTCGACGCGCTGCTGTTCGCGCCCGACAAGCGGCGTGCCTGCGCGGAGTTCGCGCGGATCCTCGTACCGGGCGGACGTCTGCTCGTCACGACCTGGGATTTCGACGGGCAGCCGGTGAACCGGCCGCCCCAGGTGGCCGACCACCGGCCGCTGCTGGAGGCCGCCGGCTTCGACGTCCTCTCCTACGAAGAGACGCCGGACTGGCGGGCACGGCAACGGCGGACCGTGGAGCTCTCGCTCGAGAGGGTGGCGGAACTCGCCGCGGAATCGGGGCAGGATCCGGCTCAGCTGCGGGCGAGCCTCGAACAGACGCTGCGGAACCAAGACCTCATGACGCGGCGGGTGCTGATCGTCGCTTCCCGCCGCATTTAGTCCTCTGAATGCGGTCGTTGCACACGCAAGGACCGCATTCAGAGGACTAAACGCGGTGGTTGCGCTCGTAGACCAGCCGGAGGCCAAGGAGCGTCAGATCCGGCGCGTGCTCGGTGATCGTCTCGGACTCGTCGAGCACCAGGGGCGCGAGGCCACCCGTCGCGATCACCGCGACCGGCTCCGTCCCGCCGGGCGAAAGCTCGCGCTTGATCCGCTTCACCAGGCCGTCGACCTGGCCGGCGAAACCGTAGAGGATGCCGGATTGCAGGCATTCGACGGTGTTCTTCCCGATCACCGACCGCGGCGGCACCAGCTCCACCTTGCGCAGCGCCGCGGCCCGCGCGGCCAGCGCGTCGACCGAGATCTCGATACCGGGCGCGAACGCGCCGCCGAGGAACTCGCCTTTCGCGGAGATGGCGTCCACATTGGTCGAAGTCCCGAAATCCACCACCACACAGGCGGTGTCCGGGTGCAGATGGTGCGCGGCGAGGGTGTTCACCAGCCTGTCCGCGCCCACCTCCTTGGGGTTGTCGACCAGGAGCGGCACACCGGTGCGCACCCCCGGCTCGACGACGATCTTCGGCACTTTGGCGTAGTACCGCGAAAGCATGACGCGCAACTCCCGCAGCACGGCGGGAACCGTGGACAGCGCGCTGATCCCGGTGATCGCGTCCGCGTGCGAACCGAGGAGCCCGCGCATGGTCAACGCGAGCTCGTCGGCGGTCATGCGCGCGTCGGTGCGCATGCGCCAGTCACCGATCAGCTCCGAGGTACTCTTTCCCGCCGAGGAGCCATCAGCTCGAGCGTGCCCGGAGTACAGGCCGAGCACGATATTGGTGTTGCCGACGTCGACCGTGAGCAGCAAGGGCTCAGCTTTCGGCGTGCAGCAGCGCGTCGAGACGGCGGGCGTCGGCGGTTTCGGCGACCGGGAAGGTCATCGTGTCGTCGTCGGCCAGCGTCACGGTGCCGCTCAGCAGACCGGAACCCTCCGGCGCGTGCCCGGGGTTGGCGCCCTTCTCGACGATCCGGTTGTCCGCGTCGACGAAGACGACCCGCGGCCGGAACGCGGCGGCCTCGGCGTTCTCCATCTGCGCGTACGAGATCAGGATCACCAGATCACCCGGGTGCACCAGGTGCGCCGCGGCGCCGTTGATGCCGAGCACCCCGCTGCCGCGTTCGCCCGCGATCACGTAGGTCTCGAGCCGCGCGCCGTTGGTGACGTCCACAATGGACACCTGTTCGCCCGGCAGCAGATCCGCCGCGTCCATCAGGTCCTCGTCGACGGTCACCGAACCGACGTAGTGCAGATCGGCCTGGGTGACCGTCGCCCGGTGGATCTTCGATTTCAGCATCGTGCGGTACATCGTGGACTCTCCCTATTCCCCTGCGTCCAGCGCTTGTTCCGGATGATCCACGGCGGCGCCGAGCATCACCGGGACGTTGTCGATCAGCCGGGTACTCCCCACCCTGGCCGCGATCAGCAACCGCGCTTCACCGTCCACGGGCGCGGGCCCGAGGTCGGTTCCCCTCAATTCCAGATAGTCGACCTCGACTCCCGCACGCGCGGCGAGGGTCTGCCTGGCGGTCGCCAGCACGGCTTCCGCGCCGTCGCGTCCGACGAAGGCACCCGCGGTGAGTGCCGCCGACAACACGATCGCGTCCTCGCGCTGTTCCGGGGTCAGGTAGACGTTGCGCGAGGACAACGCCAGCCCGTCGCGTTCCCGGACCGTCGGCACCCCGATGACGCGGGTGTCGAAGTTCAGGTCACGCACCATCTTCTTGATCAGCACCAGCTGCTGGTAGTCCTTCTCCCCGAAGAAGGCGTAGTCCGGCCGCACGATGTTGAACAGTTTCGCCACCACGGTCAGCACGCCGGCGAAATGCCCCGGCCGCACCGCGCCTTCCAGCTCGTCGCCGAGCGCGCCGGGATGCACCGTGACGGTGGCCCCCTCGGGATACAGATCCGACGCCTTGGGCAGGAAGCCCAGTTCGACGCCGTCCTCCTTCAGCACCTCGAGGTCCTTGTCCAGCGGACGCGGGTACGCCTCGAAGTCCTCGCCCTCCCCGAACTGCAGGGGGTTCACGAAGATCGACGTCGCGACCACGGTGTTCGGCAGCCGCTTCGCCCGGCGGATCAGCTCGCGGTGCCCCGCGTGCAGGGCGCCCATCGTGGGCACGAGCGCGACCTTGCGGCCGACGCCGTGCAGGGCACGCGTCACCTGGCTGACCTGCTCGGGCGGCTGGAAGGTGTGCAGCGTGCCTCGGGCGAATTTCGGTGTGGTCACTGGTTTTGCTGCCCTTCGGCGGGATCTGCGGGATCACTCAGGAGTTCGGTGAGCTCGGCGGCGGCCGAAGCGTCCAGGAGCCCGGCGGCGTCGCCGCGCGCCAGCGTGCGCTTGGCCAGCGCGCGGTAGCTCGGGGCGATGCCGGGGCCACGTTCGGCCAGCACCGCGAGATGCTTACGCACGGTGCCGAGATCACCACGGGCCACCGGCCCGGTCAGCGCCCGGTCCCCGTGTCGGAGAACATTATCCAACGCCGCCGACAACAACGGAGCCACCAGGCGTTCGGGCTGGGCGATTCCCGCCTCCCGCAACAATTCCGCGCAGTCGGCGACCAGTGTCATCAGGTGGTTCGCGCCGTGTGCCAGCGCCGCGTGATAGAGCGCTCGCGCCTCGTCAGGGACCCGGACGGGCTCCGCGCCCATTTCCACGGTCAGCGCCTCGCCGACGTTCCACGCCGCTTCGTCACCCTCTGTCGCGGTGACGCCGACGCTGCAGGTGGCCAGCCTTTCGAGGTCTTCGGCGCGGCCGGTGAAGGTCATCACGGGGTGCAAGGCCAGCGGCAGCGCCCCGGCCTCGGCGGCGGGCGCGAGGACGTCGATCCCGTGCGCGCCGGAGGTGTGCACGACGATCTGCCCCGGCCGGAGGGATCCGGTCGCGACGAAACCGCGCACCATCCCGGCGAGCGCGTCGTCCGGAAGCGCCAAGAGGACCAGGTCGGCACGGCGGGCGACCTCGTCGGGAGGCAGGAGGGGCACGTCGGGGAGCAGTTGCTCCGCCCGGCGCACCGAAGCGTTGGAAAGGCCCGAAGCGGCGACGACCGTGTGCCCCGCCCTGGTGAGCGCGGCGCCGACGACACTGCCGACCCGGCCCGCGGAAACGACGCCGACGGCCAGGCGAGCGGGCCTCATCATGGCGCGCGCCAGTGGACGCTCATGGTCGAAACTCCTCAACTCGTTCCAGTCCCGCTCTGCGGTCGCGGGTACCAGACGACGGCGCGAGGGTAACCCTCCGGCGTGGGTCTGAACCGGCCCCCGTGACCAGCTTCACCTGACAGTGGTCACCCGCGCGGCGCGCCGTCGGCCAGCCGCACGGCCTCGGCCCGCGACGTCTTGAGCACCTGGAGCAGCTCACGTTGCCGCTGTTTCGCGTCGTCGGTGAGCTTGCGGCCGCGCCGCAGGAACGCGAGCTCGGTCACGCTGGCCTGGTAACGGCCGACGGCCTTCGCCGCCTCCCGCCCCGACTGCTTCCGCGCCTGTTTCCGCCACGACCGCCGTCCGGAGAGGCTGGCCAGCAGCGCGACCTCGGACGGGGCGATCCAGCGCGCGTCGACCATCATCGGCAGCGCGGCCGCGACGATCCGCTGCTCGCGGCGCCGCTGCATGACCACCACCGAGAAGACCCCGATGAACAACGGCACCATGATCAGGAAGTAGACGTTCAGGAAGGTCTTCGCGCCGCCGAGCAGCGCGGCACCGTTCCACAGTGCGTGCAGCAGCACCGCGACGACGTAGCCGCCGATGGGCGCCAGGATCCGCAGCGAGCGCACCTTGCTGCTCGCGGCGACGCCGAGCCCGATCCCGGTCATCACGGCGAACAGCGGATGGGTGAACGGCGAGAGCACGCCGCGGAGGAAGAACGCCGCGAGCACACCGGCGCTCGTGCCGTCGCCGAATCCGTGCTCGGCGAAGGCGCGGCCGAAGTAGTAGATGTTCTCGGTGAAGGCGAAGCCCGCCGCGGTGAACCCGGCGTACACGATGCCGTCCACGACGCCGTCGAATTCGATCGGACGGCGCCACCACAGCAAAAGGATGAAAGCGGCCTTCGCGGCCTCCTCGACCAGCGGCGCGGAGACGAGCCCGCTGATCTTGCCGCCGACGCCGGTGCCGAGCAGCAGGTCACCGACGGCCTCGGCACCGCTGTTGAGCAGCAGCGCGATGATCGTCGCGACGCACGCGCCCCAGACGAAGGACAGCAGCAGGAGCTTCGGCGGTTCCGGTTCCCAGCGGTCGACCCACAGGAACGCGGTGACCACCACGGCGACCGGGACCAGCGCCGCGAGCACACCGATCCCCACCGCGAGCGGGCCGACCCTTTCGGTCACCGTGCCGAAGACGAACAACCCGCACAGCGCGACGGCGATCAGCCCGAGCACCGGCAGCAGCACGGTGATCGACCGAGACCGGCGGATCCGGTCGGGACCGGGCGCCGGGGAGGAAGGCTCGCTCACAGCGGGTCACCCTACCGTCGGTACGGGGTCAGTCTTCGGCGCGCCGCCTGCGCCGCGGTGTGGACTCGTTCGCGCCGTTGGCGGCGAGCAGATCCATCACCGACCGGCCGGACGCGTGGGAACCCGCCTCGGAAGTCTCCGGGCGGCTGTGCGAAGCCCCGGACGAGCCACTGCGGGACGGCGTCTCGTCGTCCGGCTTCGCCCGTCTGCCGCCGTGACGGCCACCCGAGGACTCGGTGTTCTGCCAGGCCGGGGGCTCGCCGTCCGGACGACGGCGACGGCCGCCTCCGGTGGGCTCGGGAACGTTCGGGGCCGGGGTGAGCGAAACCGAGGAGTCTTCCGCCGCGCGGCGACGGCGTCCACCGCCGCCGTTCTGCGCCAGGCGGATCTCTTCGGGCAACGTCGGGTTGACCGCGGGCGGCTCCTCGGCGGGCGGCGAACTGTGCCGCGACGGCGCCTCGGCCGCCGGACGGCGCACCGGTTCGGGCTCCGGCTTCCGCACGGGCTCGGCCCGGCGAGGCGGCTCGGACACGGCCGGGATCGACGGCGGGGTCGGCGGCTCCGGCTCACGACGAAGCTCGGGACGCGGCTCCGGCCGGGGCAGGGACACCGAGGGCTGCGGTTTCGGCGGCGGCGTGGGACGCAGCCTGTCCTGGAAGTCGTCCTTCCTGGGGAACGCCGCGCTCAGGTCGGAGACCGGGCGCTCCTGCGTCCACGACGGCTTCCACTCGCCGGTGGCCTCCATCGGCTCCGGCGCGGCGGGCTTGTTCGCGGGCGGCGGCGTGCCACCGGCAGGCTGGGACCGCTCGACCGGCTTCATCCCGGGGCGGGTCAGGCCGAGCTCGCGGTTCGGCCGGGGGCGATCCGGCTCGACCTTCTTGACCGGCTTCGCCTGCACGGGCGGCTTCACCGGCGGCGTCTGCTTCCGGGTCTGCTCATCGGGCCGCGGCGCGGGCGGACGCTGCACGGTGCCGGCGTCGAGTCGTTGCTGCAGCGACGGCTGCTGCGGCCGGCGGGGCGGTTCGTTGCGCTGGGGCTGCCGGGCGACGGTGGGCATCGAGGGCTGCGAGGCCTCGGCGCGCGACACCCCCGGCATGGACGGGCGGGACACCTCGGCCGGGGTCACCGGCGGCGGGGTCTTGACCCTGGGCATCGGCCGGGAGATCTCGGCGGGCGACATCCCGGGGTTCGACATCTCCATCCGCTCGCGGCGGGCGGCTTCGGCGGCGAGCGCTTCGGCCGCCTTCGAGGCGCGGGCGTCCGCCTTGCGCATACTGCGGCGAGTCGACTCGTCGACCGGTTTCGGCCGCTGGACCTGATTGCTCTGGCCGTAGCCACCTGCGCCGTTGACCTGGCCGTTCGCCGGTTTGCGGCGGGCGGCGGGCGGCGCCGGAACCCGCGCGGCGGCGGGTTCGAGGACGCGGTCGATCATCTCGGTCGGCCGTTCACGCTCACGCTCGTCGACGTCGATCGTGGTGCTCTTGGCCGCCATGAGCTGGGGTTTGCCGTTGCCGTTCTCGGACCCCGCGCTCATCAGCTGCTTGTTGTCGAGGGACCGCATCCGGGTGGCCTGCGCGGTGAGCGCGACGCGTTCGAGGAGGACCTCGCCGCCGAAGAGCGACTGGAGGCTTTCACGCAGAGCGCTCACCTCGGCTCTGAGCGCTTCGAGCTCTTCCTGCGAGCGGCTCTCGGCGGCTTGGCGGGTCTCCGCCTCGATCTCCAGCTCGAACTCGCGGCGGGCGGCGATCTCGCGTTCCAGCTCCAGCTCGTAGACGGCCTGCGCCTCGGCGACGGCGTCCTCGCTCTGTGACACGTGCTTGCGGTAGCGGACCGCGAGGAACGCACCGATCAAGGCGGCCCACAGCGCCGCGACGATCCCCAGACGCAAGTAGCGGAGGTCGTCGGAAAGCACCAATGCGAGAGTCGCGCCGACGGCGAGAACCAAGCCGACGACAAGCCACGGCCTACCCGCAAGGCGGCCGCGCGAGTCGTCACCCACCCCGGTCATGCCCAACACCGTACCTTCTAGTAATCCGAACGAGACCTAGTCGGTACTTCGAGCGGTGGCTCTCGCGCGTTAACCGGTCGGCTCGGGATCGGTGTCCCGATCACCGCCCTCGGGGGTCCGGCAGCAGTGTTCGAGCCATAAAGCCGCAGCTACCAGCGCCGCCGAGCTGACGATCCCGACCGTGGCCGAGCGGAGATCGCCGCTCGCCGCGAGGAGTTCGTCACGTCGCGGAAAAAGATACGCGAAAGCCGCGAGCCAGACGCCCGTCATGGCGGATCCGGCGAGCGAAGAGGCTTTCGCGAGGGCCACCGATCGAGCGACGGAGATCGCGGAGAGCACGCGGCCCTCCTTGATCCGCGACCGGATGATGAAGGCGAGCACGAACTCGCAGAGCGCGAGGACGAGCAGCGTGATTCCGGCGAAGAGCGGAAGCGCGGGGATGGATCCGTAGGCGACCTGGAAGAGCAGATAGGCCAGGACCAATCCCAGGAGGCCGGCCACCGCCAGCTCACGTGGCCGGGTGAAGTGCATGGTCCAACGCTACCTGGCAGGCTTGACTCTCCACCAACTGGAGAGTCGACGATGAAGCATATGGGCACCGCAGCGGTTTTCACCATCGGGGAGCTGGCCAAACGGACCGGCCTGCCGGTGAAGACCATCCGCTTCTACTCCGACGAGGGGCTCCTGCCCCCGACCGACCGCACCGATTCGGGCTACCGGCTCTACGACGCCACCGCGATGGCACGTCTCGAACTGGTCCGGACACTGCGGGAGCTCGGACTCGGCCTCGCCGACGTGGAGCGGGCGCTGACCAGGGAAGCGAGCATCGGGGACCTCGCGGTCCAGCACGTCGCCGCCCTGGACGAGCAGATCCGGCGGCTGGAACTGCGCCGCGCGGTCCTGCGAGCGGTGGCCAAACGGGACTCACCACTGGAGGAGGTCGAACTGATGAACAAACTCGCGTCGATGTCGGACGAAGACCGCAAACGTTTGCTCGACGAGTTCTGGGCGGACATGGTCGAAGGACTCGACTTGGACCCGGAGTTCTACGAGCGGATGCGCTCGGCGAAACCGGAACTGCCCGACGACCCGACGCCCGAACAGCTGGAGGCCTGGATCGAGTTCGCCGAACTCGTGCAGGACGAAGAGTTCCGCGCGTCCATCCGCCGGATGAGCGAGTGGCACTCGCAGCTGCGGAAGCAGGACGGGGCGGACTTCGGCGCGAAGCAGCAGGAGCTGTGGATGGCGTGGAGCGCTCGGGCGACCGAAGCGCTCGAAGCCGGCCTCGCGCCGGACTCGCCCGAGGGCCGCGAACTGGCGGAGACGATCTTCACGCAGTCTTCGCGGAACGGCCGGGACCCGGCCGACCCGGTCTGGCGGAAGCGGCTGACCGACGGGATGGCGATCAGCTCCGACCCGCGTGCCGAGCGGTACTGGCTGCTGCTGGGGAAGATCAACGGCTGGCCGTCGTTCCCCTCGCAGATGGCGCAGGCCGAGTGGATCATCGCCGCCCTGCGCTCCGCTCTGGGTTAGCAAGGGACCTTTGCTACCACCTGCCCCCGCTCCCGCATTTAGTCGACTAATTGCGAGGGTCGGGGGCGGGGTGGGCGTTGCGAAAGTGGCTTTCGCAACGTTGAAGGTTGCGAAAGTGGCTTTCGCAACGCCGGCACTGAGGAGATCGGGCTCCCCGCCGGAGCGATCCGACACCTGGTTCGCGGTAGTCGCACCACGCACCACCGGCAGAGCTTGACGGTGACTGTGTGGATTTCCGGTCATCCAACGCACCAATCTCCCCAGTCCCACCGCGAGGTGACCGAACGTGAGGGGTGTGTGGATATAGGGACACTCAACGTCCCTATATCCACACACCCCCTTGCCCGAGGCGCGTTTCGTCCTCTGGATGCGGTGGTTCGTATCGCCAACTACCGCATTCAGAGGACGAAATGCGTGAGGCGGACGGAGTCGCGGTCCGAGGCGGGGCGGGCGGCGAGGAGGTCGGCGACGGGACCGTGGCCGGGAAGCACCGCGTCGGGCTCGATCTCCAGCCAGGGGATCAGCACGCTCGCGCGCTCCGGCGTGCCGGGATGCGGAAGCAGCAACTGGGGGTCGTCGGAGCGAACCCCGTCCACGGTCACTATGTCGACATCCAGCGTGCGCGGGCCCCACCGGAGTTCGCGCACGCGCTCCGCCGCCTGCTCGGCGGCCTGCCCGGTGCGCAGCCAGTCCCAGTGATCACGCGCCGGGTCGTCGACCAGGACGACGGCGTTGAGGAAATCCGGCTGGTCCTCGACGCCCCACGCCTTGGTCTCGTACACCGACGACACCGCGACGACCGCGGGCCGGACCGCGGCGACGGCGGACCGGAGGAACGCGAGCCGGTCCCCCAGGTTGGAGCCGAGCGAGAGCAGCGCGCGGCTCATCGCTCCCGCCGCACCGTGACCGCGACATCGTCGAAGTTCAGCGGGATCGGCGCGGACGGCTTGTGCACCGTCACCTCGACGGCGGTCAGCCGCTCGTCGCGCAGCACCTCGTCGGCGATCTTCCCGGCGACACTCTCGATGAGGTCGTACGGCTCACCCGCCACGATCCCGGCGGCCAGTTCCGCGAGTTCGCCGTAGTGCAGCGTCTTGGTCAGGTCGTCGGACGCGGCGGCCGGACCGAGGTCCAGCCACACCACGATGTCGACGACGAACTCCTGCCCGTCCCGCTTCTCGTGGTCGAAGACCCCGTGCCTGCCGAAGACCCTCAATCCGGTCAACGTGATCCGGTCAGACAACAGGACTCCCCTTCCGCCAAGCCGCCGCGACGGTCACGGCGTCGATGCTCGCGCCGACCTCGTGCACCCGCACTCCCCAGGCACCGGCCGCCGCGGCGAGCGCGGACACGGCCGCGGTCGCGTTCTCTCGGCCGTCCGGCGGAGCGGGCTTTCCGTCCTTTCCGGACAACAGGCGCCCGAGGAACCGTTTGCGTGACGCGCCGACGAGAACCGGGAAACCCAGCGACAGAAAGGAATCCAGGCCGTGCAACAACGCCCAGTCGTGCTCCGCGTTCTTCGCGAAACCCAGCCCGGGGTCGAGCACGATCGCGCTCTGATCGACACCCGCGGCGAGCGCTTCGTCCACTCGGGACAGCAGCTCGGCGCGCACGTCCGCGACGACGTCCTCATAGGACGCCAGCGCGTTCATGTCCTTGCTGTGCCCGCGCCAGTGCATCAGTACATACGGGACACCCGTCTCGGCGGCGACCTTCGCCATGTTCGGATCGGCCAGCCCGCCGGAGACGTCGTTGATGACGGACGCGCCTGCCTCGACCGCGGCGAGGGCGACCTCGGCGCGGGTGGTGTCCACGGACATCGCGACACCGTCGGCGGCGAGCGAGCGGATCACCGGCATGATCCGGGAAATCTCGGTCCCGGCGTCCACCCTGGACGCTCCCGGCCGCGTCGACTCCCCGCCGACGTCGATCAGATCCGCGCCCCGCGCCCACATCTCGTGCGCGTGCTCCAGCGCCTGCTCGACGCCCAGATAGCGGCCACCGTCCGAAAAGGAATCCGGGGTGACGTTGAGGATCCCCATCACCGCGCACCGGCCGGGCCGGGGCAGGGCGGTCATCGACGGCCCTTGATCAGGTCCAGCGCCTCCGCCCGCGAGGACGCCGAAGTCTGCAGCAGCCCGCGCACGGCGGACGTCGTCGTCCTGGCCCCGGGTTTGCGGATACCGCGCATGGCCATGCAGAGATGCTCGGCCTCGACCACGACGATCGCGCCGCGGGGTTCGAGTTTGCGCATGAGCGCGTCGGCGACCTGGGAGGTGAGCCGCTCCTGGACCTGCGGTCGCTTGGCGTAGAGGTCGACGAGGCGGGCCAGTTTGGACAGGCCGGTGACCTTGCCGTGGCCGTTCGGGATGTAGCCGACGTGGGCGACACCGTGGAAGGGCACGAGGTGGTGTTCACAGGTCGAGAACATCGGGATGTCCGTGACGAGCACGAGTTCTTCGTGGGCCTCGTCGAACGTGCGGTCCAGGACGTGGTCCGGTTCGGTGTAGAGACCGGCGAACATTTCCCGGTAAGCGCGAGCGACCCGGGCCGGGGTCTCCAAGAGACCGTCCCGGTCCGGGTCCTCACCACAGGCGAGCAGGAGTTCGCGTACGGCTTTCTCGGCCCGGTCCTGGTCGAAGACCGGGCGGTCGCCGTTATCGCTTGGTGTCGTCCTGTCCGTCGTCACGCCGTTGCTGTCCTTCGTCCTGCTGACCGCCGGGCTGGTCAGCGAACCAGCCGTCACGCGGGCGATCTTCGGCGGGACGCCAGGGCTGGTTCGGCTGGCCGCCCGGCTGCGTGGCCGGGGTCCATCCGGGAGGAGCCCCGTAGTTCGGCGGGCCGCCAACGGGCCCACCCTGGTAACCGCCTGCCGGACCGCCCGGCTGCTGCCCACCATATGCCTGGGGCCAGTGACCGGTGCCGTTCGGCCCACCGTTGGGGCGACCACCGTTGGGGTAGGCGCCCGGCGGCGGCGGGGCGTACGGGTTCGCGTTCGGGTCCGGCGGCGGAGCGGGCTGCGTGTACGGCGGGCCACCGGGAAGGTCGCCGCCGCCCTGCGCGGTGCCGACCGGGGTCGGCGCCGGCTGCAGCACCGGCTGCTCCTTCTTCTCCTCCGGCGGGGGCCACGGCTCGCCGCGTTCCATCGCCAGCTCGCCGGGGGTCTTGATCGGCGGCTTGTCGGACGGCTTGCGGTCGCCGAACTCGTTGAAGATGGTGATGTGCGGGCGCTTCTCGACGGTCGCGAAGATCCGCTCGAGGTCCTTGCGGGTCAGCGTCTCCTTTTCGAGGAGCTCGATGACCAGCTCGTCCAGCACGTCGCGGTAGGTGCTCAGCACGTGCCACGCCTCGGTGTGCGCGGTCTCGATGAGCTTGCGCACCTCCTCGTCGATCTCGTGCGCGACCTCGAGCGAGTAGTCCGCCTGGCGGCCGGCCGAGCGGCCGAGGAACGGGTCGCCCTGCTCCTGGCCGTACTTGACCGCGCCGAGCCGGGCGCTCATGCCGTACTCGGTGACCATCGCGCGGGCGATCTTCGTCGCCTGCTCGATGTCGGAGGAGGCACCGGTGGTGGGCTCGTGGAAGACGAGCTCCTCCGCGGTCCGGCCGCCCATCGCGAAGACCAGGCGCCCGATCATCTCCGAGCGGGTCATCAGCTCCTTGTCGTCCTCCGGGACGAGCAGGGCGTGACCGCCGGTGCGCCCGCGCGGCAGGATCGTCAGCTTGTAGACCGGTTCGATGTCCGGCATCGCCCACGCGGCGAGCGCGTGCCCGCCCTCGTGGTAGGCCGTGATCTTCTTCTCCTTCTCGGAGATGATCCGGCTCTTGCGGGCGGGGCCGCCGACGACCCGGTCGACCGACTCCTCCAGCGCGGCGTCGGTGATCACGTGCCCGTTCTGGCGGGCGGTGAGCAGCGCGGCCTCGTTGAGCACGTTCGCCAGGTCCGCGCCGGACATGCCGACGGTCCGCTTGGCGAGGCTGCTCAGGTCGGTGCCCTGCGCGATCGGCTTGCCCTTGGCGTGCACCTCGAGGATCGCCTTGCGGCCGCGCATGTCCGGCGCGGACACCGGGATCTGGCGGTCGAAGCGGCCGGGGCGCAGGAGCGCCGGGTCGAGGATGTCGGGGCGGTTGGTCGCGGCGATCAGGATGATGCCGCCGCGCGCGTCGAAGCCGTCCATCTCGACGAGGAGCTGGTTCAGCGTCTGCTCGCGTTCGTCGTGGCCGCCGCCGAGGCCGGCGCCGCGCTGGCGGCCGACCGCGTCGATCTCGTCGACGAAGATGATGCAGGGCGCGTTCTGCTTGGCCTGCTCGAACAGGTCTCGGACGCGCGAGGCGCCGACACCGACGAACATCTCGACGAAGTCGGAACCGGAGATCGTGTAGAACGGCACGCCCGCCTCGCCGGCGACGGCGCGCGCGAGCAGCGTCTTACCGGTGCCGGGCGGCCCGTAGAGCAGGACGCCCTTGGGGATCTTCGCGCCGAGCGCCTGGTAGCGCGCCGGGTTCTGCAGGAAGTCCTTGATCTCGTACAGCTCTTCGACGGCCTCGTCGGCGCCCGCGACGTCCCCGAAGGTCGTCTTGGGCATGTCCTTGTTGAGCTGTTTGGCCTTCGACTTGCCGAAGTTGAGGACGCGGTTGCCGCCGCCCTGCGCGTTGTTCATCATCCACATCAGCAGGCCCAGCACCAGCGCCAGCGGGATGGCGAAGATCAGGATCTGGGTGAGGATGTTCTGCTGGGTGACCTTGGTGGTGAACTTGACCGGGTTGTCACCGTTCTTGAGGCCGATGAGCTGGCCGTAGATGGTGCCCGCGACGTTCGCCGGGTACTGCGCGATGATCTGGTCGACCTGCTGGCCCTCGACCTCGATCTTCTTGTTCAGGAGCAGCTTGATCTGCTGCTCCTTGTCCTCTTGCGAGGCTTCCTTGACGTTGTTCGCGGTGATCTGCTGGTTCGCGATCGAGATCGGCACCTGGGTGTAGCCACGATCACTGTCGAAGATCGTGTTGTATGCGAGAAACGCCAGTACCGCCGCGAGAATCCAGAGCACTGGGTTCTTGAGCACGCTCTTCCGGTTCATACGACTCGGCCCTGGTGGCCTCGACCCTTCCTGGTTGGGCGGCTCATGTGATACCCGCCATCACGATCTTGACGACCCATGGTGCTCCGACACCCGCCCCTCAGGATACCGCCCGCCTGGACGGATGAGGGTGGTGAGCCTCTCGGACGTAAACGCCCGCCGCCTCGCGAGGGTTCCCGGAGCCGGTCCCTAGCGTGTGTCGACCGCCACACCGGCGGCCATTTCGCCCAGCCGCGTCCGGAGTGTCTTGACGTCGGCGGGCGAGACGGTGACCCACTCGCGTCCGTCCGGACCGGCCTGTGACGTGCTGAGATAGCGCCCGCTGGCGGTGTCGAACCAGCCGAGGACCCGGGACCGCTGTTTGGCGCCCACGTGGGACCGGCTGTTCGCTGCGAGCTGACCTCCGCGCAGCCTCGGCTGGCCGGTGAGCTTGCCGAACGCCTCGCGCGGGTCCGCGGTGATGCGTTCACTGAGCGAGACTCGCGGCTTGTCCTTGCGGCGGGTCTTCGTCGCCTCGGGCTCCTCGGCCTGCTTCGTCGCGTTGATGGCGGCGCGGATCGGCTCGGTGCGGCGGGCGTCGTCGATCGGCAGCGTGACCGACGCCTCCGAGCCGCGCTGCCCCGGGGGCAGCAGGTCGACGACCGCTGTCGGGAGCCCGTCGGCGGGTGCTTCGCGCAGCCAGATCCCGGACTGGTCCTGGATCGCGATCACCGCGTCGCGGCCGTCGGTGGCGCCGAGCACGGCGATCGTCGGGGCCTGGAATTCGGGGATGTGCAGGGCGTCGATGGTCAGCGAACCGCGGGCGAGGAGGTACAGCCAGTCCTCGATCCTCCGCTCCAGCCTTCCCCGGCCGTCGCGGATGCCGCGGGCCTGGAGTTCGTTGTCGACGCGCTGGCGCAGCGCCCGGCGTTCGAGCTCGGTCGCGCCGTGCGACCGGACGCGCAGCGGGTATGGCAGGTCGCCGAGCTCGGCGGACTCCCAGAGGAAGTCGAACGCCATCGGTGTGAAGTGTTCCTGGTGCATTTGCTCCGTGCCCTCCCGGCACCTCGGCTTCATGGGCCTCGGGACGCCCAGAGGTTCACGATAGCGAACACTCGGGGAGGCCTCGTGAGTGGTAAGGACGGTTCTAACCGTCCTTACCACTCACGAGGCCCAAAGATCAGCGCGCGACAGAAGACTCAGCCGCGATCTTCCCCAGCAGTTCCGTGAGCCGCTGCCGCAGCGTCGCCGGATCCGCGGGCGCGACGGTGATCCAGTCCCGTCCGTCGGAACCGCGGCTGGCCTGGGTGAAGTACCGGCCGGACTGCGTGTCGAACCAGCTCAGCACCGAAGACCGGCTCCGCGTGCCGTGTTTGCTGCGCGCGTTGGCGCCGAACTGGCCGCCGCGAAGCCGCGGCTGCGCCTGGAGCCTCGACAGGGCCTTGCGGTCCTCGTCGGACGTCGCCGAACCGTCGACCTGCGGCTGACGACGCTGGAGGAAGTCCGCTCCCGAAGCACCGACGAGCCCGTCCAGCGGCAGGGTGATCGACTTCTCCGTGCCGCGCGAACCCGGCGGCAGGAGGGAGACGATCGCGCTCGCGAGACCGTCCGGGGCGATCGGGTGGAAATGGAAACCGCGCGGATCCTGCACCGTCAGCAGGCCCTGGCCGCCGAGCAGCGACGCGACCGCGAGCAGCGGTTCGGTGTTGGGATTGTTGAGCTGGACGCAGTCCAGGCTCAGGTCCGGCCTCGCGAGGACACCGAAGTAGTCCTCGATATGCGGCTCGGGGCGTCCTCGCTCGTCGGCGAGACGACGCTGGTTCAGCGACTGGAGCGTCTGCGTCCGCAGGGCGGCGCGCTCGTCCATGGTCGCCCCGTGCGAGCGGAGCCGCAGCGGGTACGGCAGCTCACCGGCGTTCGCGGTCTCCCACAGGAAGTCCAGCTCGACCGGGGTGAGCAGGTCACCGTTCGCCATCTTCCGCCCCCAAACAAGTCAGCGGGCGCGCGGCCGGATCGGCCGCGCGCCCGGTGAAAACCGCTCTAGCGTTCGTCGTCTTCGGTCCACGCGCCGATGACCGGCGGCGGGGTCGCCTCGTTGGCGCCGAAGGCGTCGTCCGGGTCCGGCTCGATGAGGAACGACGCGTGCGTGTGCTCCTCTTCCTGGTCGGCCTGCGCACCCGCGCCCATACCGCCGCCCATGCCCATGCCGCCGCCGTGCATCGGCGGGGTGGCGCCGCCACCGATGGTGCCGCTGGAGGACACGATGCCCTGCTGCGGAACGGCCTGGGACGCCGCGCTCTGCGCAGGCCCGCCCTTCTCGGTGGCCGCCGCGTCGGTGCTGTCGGTGTCCTTGGCGCCGGACTTGTTGCCCTGGCCGAGTGCCTTGGCGCCCGCGTAGCCGAGAGCGCCGCCGAGCCCGGCCGCGGTGAGGGCCTGGCCGAGCCCGTTGCCGCCGCTCGCCGGGGCGTGCGGGGTCATCGGGGCACCGGCGCCGGAAGCGACACCGGCACCCGGCGCGACACCGGCGGCCGGGACGTTCGCGGCGGGGCTGTAGCCGGCCTGCGAGAACACGCCCGAGTCCGGACCGACGTGGACCGGAGCCGCGCCGCCGCCCTGCGCGCCGCCGTAGCCGTGCGTGCCGGCGAAGACGGGAGTGCCGGAGACGGCGCCGGAGTTGAGGCCTCCGCCGCCGATGTTGCCGACGCCGCTGAACGAAGCGCTGTTGTGCGTCGCGGTCGGCTTCATGCCGAGGGATTCGGGGCCGAAGCTCGGGGTCGAGCTGTCGACCTCGCTCATCTCCTTGGTGTAGGCCTCGAGGAACCTGGCCTGCTCCGCCCGCACTTCCTTGTCCTGGTCGGCGAGGGGCTTCTGGTCGGTGATCATGCCGATCGGGCCCGCCGCCAGCGCCTGGCCCATGGCCTTCTCGGGGCTGTAGTCGGTCGGCTTCGGCATGAGCTTGACCTTGGTGGCCGCGTCGGCCTGCTTCTGCAGCCTGTCCGCCATCGTGTGCGCGGCCTCGGAGGCCTGCGAACCCGAGTTCGCGATGGCGACCAGCGAACCCTGCGCGGCCGCGGCGCCCTGTCCGATCCAGGCGGCGCCCAGTTCGGAGATCGCGTTGTAGAGGTCGTTCGACGCCTGGCTCAGCTTGCTGCCGTGCGAGCCCCACGACTGGCTGATGGCGGTCGCCGTGCTGGGGTCGTTGCCGATGTTGGCCTGGTTCCACAGGTCCTGGCTGCTCGGCGCGCTCTCCCAGTTCGGCGGGTTCGTGATGGCGCGGTCGGCGCCGATGTCGAACCCGTCGGAACGGCCGCGCGCGGACGAAACGATGTTCGCGGCTTCGGTGTTGTCGCCGAGCTGGACCGGCGTGCCGCTGGTGTTGCTCTCGCCGTAAGAGTCGGCGCTGTGCTTCGGTGGCATGGCTTTCTGACTCCCCCTCAGACGTTACGGAACGGCTCGGCCGCGGCCTGGTCGATCTCGTGGTAGCGGGCCATCGCGGTCACGATGCCGGACTCGGCGGCCTCGTACTGCTGGTAAAGGTTCTGGAGGGCGGCCGTGTAGGAGTCGCCGCCACCGTCGGCACGGTTCGCGACCTTGGCCGCGATCGCGTTGCCGACGGGGTTGTTGCCCAGCTTCGGCGCCTGCCCGAGGTCGCCGGCATTGCGGAGCAGTGCCTCGACGGCGTCCTTGCCGGTGCGGATCTTGTTCAGTGCGGTCTGGGCCGCGTCCGGGTCGATCCCGACCTGCCCCTGAGCCGCGGCGTTCTTGAACGCGTTCGCGTCCGCCAGGCTGCTGTTCCCCATCTGAGCTCTCTCCGTTTCCCCCGGGCCAGGCCACGACGGCTGCGTGGCAAAGGTCTTCGCATAGGTTAACGCACTCGATCGCAGCCTATGACGCGTTCCGCGTGCTCAGGGTTCCGTATTTCCGCACACCCGGGCAAGCGGTTCTCAGGACGTGTAGACGTGCGGATCCAGGGTTCCGATGTAGGGCAGGTCCCGGTAACGCTCCGCGTAGTCGAGGCCGTATCCGACTACGAATTCGTTGGGAATGTCGAAGCCGATGTACTTGACCGGTACGTCGACCTTGACCGCCTCCGGCTTGCGCAGGAGCGAGACGACCTCCAGCGAAGCCGGGTTCCGGCTGGCGAGGTTCTTCAGCAGCCAGGACAGCGTCAGCCCGGAGTCGACGATGTCCTCGACGATGAGCACGTCGCGGCCGGCGATGTCGCGGTCGAGGTCCTTGAGGATCCGCACCACGCCGGACGACGACGTCGCCGAGCCGTAGGAGGACACCGCCATGAACTCGAGCTGGGAGGGAAGGGGGAGCGCCCTGGCGAAGTCGGTCATGAACATCACCGCGCCCTTGAGCACGCCGACGAGCAGGAGGTCTCCCTGCCCGGAGCCGGGGCCGTCGGCCGGGTAGTCCGCGGCGACCTTGGCCGCCAGCTCGGCGATCTTGTCGTTGATCTGCTGCTCGGTGACGAGCACGGAGGCGATCTCGCCTTCGTACACGGGACGATCCCCTCTAGGTGGTGGACTGGGGTGCTTCGGCTGAGCCTGTTCGCGGAGCCGGGTCGTGTCGATGAATGGTCACGATACGCGTGAACCCGCACGGCCGGAGGCCCCGCTATCGCGGTGGCAGGACGCCCGATCCACCTCCAGGAGGTGGATGACCAGGCAGCGTCCTGCCGACGTCGATCGCGGACGCGGGTTCACCCGATCGACACCGTGAGCCTGCCATGCGCCCGCGCGGCCACCAAGTCGCCGGGTAGCCAGACCCCGCCCTGACCCCGCCAGTTCCCCACCAGCGCGTCGACCGAACGCAGGTGGGCGTCGGTGAGTTCGCGGACGCCGGAGTCCAGCAGCCACCTGCGGAGGACGCGTCGCCGCAGCGCGGGCGGTTCGGTGGCGAGCACCGCGACATCGAGCCCTTCGCCGGTGAAGGCGCGCAGGTGGACCTCGTCCGCAAGTGTGTCCAACGCCTCGGCGTCCTCGCGCAGTTGCGCCGCCGTGCGGGCGAGCGACGCCGCGACGCCGCCGGACAGCACATCCTCCAGGAGGGGCAGTACTTCGGTCCGTAACCGGACACGGGTGAAGCGCGGGTCTTCGTTGTGCGGGTCCTGCCACGGGTCGACGCCGAGCGCCCGGCACGCCTGCCGGGTGGTGGCGCGGGTGACGCCGAGCAGCGGCCGCCCCCACGGCGGGTCGTGCGGCCGCATCCCGGCCAGTGAGCGCGGTCCGGAACCCCGGCCGAGGCCGAGCAGGACCGTTTCGGCCTGGTCGTCGAGGGTGTGGCCGAGCAGGACGAGGCCGTGCCCGTCGGGGAGCGCCGAGCGCAAGGCGCCGTAGCGGGCCCGCCGGGCCGCCGCTTCCGGTCCGCCCGCGCCCTCGACGCGCACCTTCAGGACTTCGGCCGTATCGGCGCCCAGTTCCCGCGCCGTGTCCGCGGCCCGGGCGGCGGTTTCGGCGGAACCGTCCTGGAGGCCGTGGTCGACGACGAGCGCCCGCACCTTCAACCCGGCGCGCGATCCGGCGAACGCCGCCGCTTCGGCCAGCGCCAAGGAGTCCGCGCCGCCGGAGACCGCGACGTACACCTGGTCGCGCGGACTTGCCGACGCGAGGAAGTCCCGCACGGCCGTCCGCACGGCCGCGATCGCCGGATCCGGCCCGCTCACCCGTGCAGGCGCCGCACCCAGGCCGCCGGATCGGTGATCTCGGCCCTGGTCGGCAACGTGTTCGGCGAAGTCCACACCGCGTTGAAGCCTTCCATCCCGACGGCCTCGACGACGTGCTTGGTGAATTTCGCGCCCTGTTCGTACTGGCGCAGCTTCGCGTCCACGCCGAGGAGAGCGCGCAGCACCCGATCGATCAGGCCGCCGCCCTTGCGCCGGGCGGTGAACCGCGAACGGATCAGCTCGACACTCGGCACGACCTGCGGACCGACCGCGTCCATCACGAAGTCGGCGTGCCCCTCCAGCAGGGTGGACAGGGCCAGCAACCGGTCGAACACCGCTCGTTCGCTCGGCGACTGCAGGAGTTCGGCGAGCCCGGCGCCGCCCGCCTTGCCCTTGCCGATCTGCTTGATGGTGTCCGGCAGGCGGCCGACCAGATCGCTCAGGCCGTCCGCGTCCCGGCCGGCGAGCCCGCCGATCAGGCGCTCGACCTCGTCGGCGAAGTAGTCGCGCAGCCAGGTGACCGCGGTGAACTGCAACCGGTGGGTGCATTCGTGCAGGCAGACCCACAGGCGGAAGTCGTGCCCCGGCACGTCCATCGCGCGCTGGGCGGCGACCACGTTCGGCGCGACGAGCACCAGCCGCCCGGCTCGGTCCGGCCCGCCGAACGGGTCGTACTGGCCGAGCACGCGGGAAGCCAGGAAAGCGAGCACCAGTCCGGTCTGGACGCCGGCGCCCCCGGCCAGCACGGGAGCCAGCGGGCCGCCCTGGGCTTCCGGCAGCGCGCGACCGGTGAGCGCGTCGAGCCCCGCGGCGGCCGAACGGACCCAGCCGGGTCTGTCGACGACCTCGGCGGGCAGCAGCGGCAGATCGAGGCCGAGCCCGGTCAGCTCGCGGACGTGCCCCTCCGCCTCGCCGGTCAGGTCACGGAGATCGGCGACGGCTTCTTCGGCCTCTTCGCGGTCGACCACCGGACCGCCGCGCACCAGGAGGGCGCCCGTCGAGGCGGCCAGGGACCAGTCGACCATCGAACGTGTCTTGGTCGGCGTTTCCTCAGTCACTCTTATGACGCTACCCGCTGGAAGACCGGTTTCCGTCCCGACTTCCTCACGCTCCGGTTCCGGTCGCTCACCGGCAGCCGCACTTGTGCAGAGTGGCCGCGACGACGTCGAGCGCCGCCCTGCCCTTGTTCTGGTCCGAACCGGACGACATCAGCGCGAACACCAGCATCCGGCCGTCGGTGTCCAGCACCACACCGGCCAGGGTGTTCACGCCGGACAGCGTCCCGGTCTTGCCGCGCACCCAGCCGCGGCCCGCGGCCGAAGCCGGGTCGCCGTAGCGCTTCTCCAGCGTCCCGCTGCCGCCCGCGACGGGGAGACCCGCCAGCAGGGGGCGCAGTTTGGGCGTCCTCGGATCCTTGCCGTCCGGCGCCGCCGCGACCGCGAGGATCTCGCTGAGCACCTTGGCGGGGATCTTGTTCTGGTCGGACAGTCCGCTGCCGTCGTTGATCTGTACGCCGGTGAGGTCGAATCCGGCCTGCTTGAGCACGTCCATCGTCGCGGTCGCGCCGCCGGTGAACGACGCCTCGGCACCCTTCGCGAGCGCGAGCTGGCGGGCGAGGACGTCGGCCATCAGGTTGTCCGAAAGCAGCATCAGCGAGTTGGCGAACTCCGCGAGCGGCTGGGACTTGACCTCGCCGAGCACCTTCGCGTCCTTCGGCGCCGTCGTCGTACCGCCTGCTTGGGCTTCGAGCTTGCCCGCGATCTTCTGGGTCAGCGCGGCCGCCGGGTTCGCGACGCGGGGCGAGTGGTCGTTCTTCGGGTCGGCGCGGCCGCCGTCGGCCATCACGGGGAGGACCGGCGCCATGTACGTGTTCCCGGCGGCGGTGTCTTCCGGGTCCCAGCCCTTCGCGGACGTCGGCCCCTTGAACAGGCTGATGTCCAGCTGGACCTTGGAGATCTTGCCGCCGACGGCCTTCTTGACCTGGGCGACGAGGTCGTCGACGTGGGCCGCGCCCGGGTACAGCGGCGAGTCCGTGCCCAGCGGCAATGAGGTCAGCGACGGGTCGCCGCCCGCGACGAGGACGACGGTGCCCGGCTCGGCACCCTGGACGATCTTCGTCGAGAACTGCGTCCCGTGGTCCATCGACAGCAGTGCGGCCGCGACGACGAGGATCTTCGTGGTCGACGCCGGGGTCAGCGGGGTGCCGGAGTTCTTGTCCCACAGGACTTCGCCGGACGCCGCGTCCACGACGGTGCCGGTGAGCGTGCCCAGGTCCGGCGAACCGGCGGGGCCCGCCAGCGCGGCCGCGAGACCTTCCTTCGTCGGCCCGGCGCCGTTGACGTCCGGCCCGTGCAGGACCCGAGTGACCCCGGCGGGTTTGGGGATCTCGCCCTTCGGCGCGTTCGGCGCCCAGGGCAGGCCGAGGCGGTTCGACACCTTCGGCATCGCGGCGGCACCGCCCATCCCGGCGAGCAGCAGGACGACGACCAGGGTCGTGATCAGCAGGGCCTTGCGTTTGCGCTTCGGCTTCGGCGCGGGCGCGGCCTCGGTCTCGGCGGCCGGGGGCTCCTGTGACGGCGGCTCGGGCCGCTGGATCCCGACGGTCGCTTCGGCGTCGAAGCGTTCTTCGGCGGGCTCGATGCGGACCGGGCGCGCGTGCATGGTCGCGGACGGGACCGGCGCAGGAGGCGGCGGCTCGACCCGCGTCTGCTCGGGACGGCGCGGCGGCTCCTGCCTCGGCTCGGGTCTCGCGAGCTCATGGTCACGCCGGTCGAACTGGTCCCAGTCCGGTTCGTCCGTTTGCCGCGGCTGGACGGGCTGGACGAAGACGGTCTTCGGCGCTTCGGGTTCCTTCGGCTCGACAGGCGTCACCGGTTCGAAGGCGGACCACTTCGGCGTCGGGGTCTCCGGAACGTCCGGTTCCTCGTCCACCTCGACGACCGGCTCGAACCAGGAGCCACTTTCGGGTGTGACCTTCGGCACTGACAGCTCTTCGGTCTTGCCGTTCGCCGTCCCCGACATGGGCAGCCAGATGGTGGCTTCGCCCTCCCCCTTGGCGCCCTTGGGCTCGGCGGATGAGGTGTCCTTGTCGTCCGACGGCCACCTCGGGGCATCGTTTTCCGGCACTCAACGCTCCTTCATCCACCGTCCGGGGAAGGGGCCAAGCTCACATACGACCACATCGATGCGACCGCCCGGGACCCCGTGGTCCACACTAGTGAAGACAAGACCATGAACTCGGTGAGCCGTCCGCGACGCCCGCGCGGACCAAAGATGAGAGCAGCGAGGTCGGCGTGGAATTCGACGTCACTATCGAAATCCCCAAGGGGGAGCGCAACAAGTACGAGGTGGACCACAAGACCGGTCGGATCAAACTCGACCGGACGCTGTTCACCGCCACGCAGTACCCCGCCGACTACGGGTTCATCGACGACACCCTCGGCCAGGACGGCGACCCGCTCGACGTGCTGGTGCTCGTCCAGGAGCCGACGTTCCCGGGCTGCCTGATCCGCTGCCGCGCGATCGGCATGTTCCGGATGACCGACGAGAAGGGCCCGGACGACAAGGTCCTCGCGGTGCCGACGAACGACCCGCGGCTCGAGCACCTGCGCGACATCCACCACCTGAACGAGTTCCACAAGCTCGAGATCCAGCACTTCTTCGAGGTGTACAAGGACCTGGAGCCGGGCAAGAGCGTCGAGGGGTCGACCTGGGTCGGCCGCTCCGAGGCCGAGGCCGAGATCAAGCGCTCGCTCGACCGCGAGACCGACCGGCTGGCCAAGGAGGCCATCGACGGTCCGGCGGCGCACTAGTCGCTTAAGTGCTGAAGGGCCCCTTCACCGCATCTCGTGCGGTGAAGGGGCCCTTCGCGTCTTCCGCGTTTAGTCGGCTAACTGCGGGGACCCGCTACACCGAGTAGCCCGGGATCGGGAACGGCGCCAGGAACTCGCGGATCTCGGCGGCGATGGTGTCCAAAGCGGACTGTTCCTCGCCCGCCGCCGCGGTGATCGTGCGGTCGATCCACTCGGCGACCTGCGTCTGGTGCTCCGGCTTGAGGCCGCGGGTGGTGATCGCGGAGGTGCCGAGCCGGATGCCGGACGGGTCGAACGGCTTGCGCGGGTCGAACGGCACGGTGTTGTAGTTCAGTTCGATACCGGCGCGGTCCAGCGCCTGCGCGGCCGGCTTGCCGGGCACGTTCTTGTTGGTCAGGTCGATCAGCAACAGGTGGTTGTCGGTGCCGCCGGACACGAGGTCGTAGCCACGCTCGGCCAGCGCCTCCGCCAGCGCCCGCGCGTTCGCGACGATCGTGTGCGCGTACTCGGCGAACTCCGGCTTCCGCGCCTCGCCCAGCGCGACCGCGATCGCGGCGGTCGTGTGGTTGTGCGGGCCGCCCTGCAGTCCGGGGAACACCGCCTTGTCGACGGCCTTCGCGTGATCGGCGTCGGAAAGGATCATCGCGCCGCGGGGGCCGCGCAGGGTCTTGTGCGTGGTCGTGGTGATGACCTGCGCGTGCCCGACGGGCGACGGGTGCGCGCCACCGGCGACCAGCCCGGCGATATGCGCGATGTCGGCGACCAGGACGGCGTCGACCTCACGGGCGATCTCCGCGAACGCCGGGAAGTCGATGGTGCGCGGGATCGCGGTGCCGCCCGCGAAGATCAGCTTCGGCCGGTGCTTCAGCGCGAGTTCGCGGACCTGGTCGAGGTCGACGCGGCCGGTCTCCTTACGGACGCCGTAGCGGATCGGGGTGAACCACTTGCCGGTCGCGGACACGCTCCAGCCGTGCGTGAGGTGGCCGCCGTCCGGCAGCGCCATGCCGAGCACGGTGTCGCCCGGCTGGGCGAACGCGAGGTACACCGCCAGGTTCGCCGGGGAGCCGGAGTACGGCTGGACGTTCGCGTGGTCGACGCCGAAGACGGCCTTCGCGCGCTCGATGGCGAGGCTCTCGACCTGGTCGATGAGCTGCTGGCCCTCGTAGTACCGCTTGCCTGCGTAGCCCTCGGAGTACTTGTTGGTGAGGACGGTACCCGTCGCCTCCAGTACGGCCTGGGAGACGTAGTTCTCGGACGCGATCAGGCGGATCTTGTCGTGCTGGCGTTTCGCCTCGTCCTCCACGAGCCCCGCGATCTGCGGGTCGGCGGCGGCGAGCGCGGAAAGTTCGGGCTGGTGTGTCATCGGACGTACTCCTGCCAGAGACGGCCGGACCCAGGCGCGCGGTACCGGCCTCGTCGTCGCTTCCCGGTGGTGCTCCACCTCAAATGGCGCCAGTCGCTGGTGCGGACCAGACTAGAGCACTCCGCTCGGGGCCGGCTCGGTGTGCGGACGATGCCCGGTACACCATCTGCGGCTGCATCCGGCCGTCCGATCGCAGAACGCCTGCGCGCAGACGGCACACCGTTTGAGCCGCCGCCAGCCGCCGAACGCGACCAGCTCCGCCAGCCCGGAGGCGCCCGCGACCAGGTCTCCGCAGCCGGGCCACGACGCCACCTGCACGAGACGCCAGCCGTTCGCGACTTCGACGAGCCGGGGCGCGGCGCCGGTCCCGGCGAGGATCCGGTTGAGCCGGCCGGCGGCGGCGTATTCGTCCGGCAGTGCCGAAACGACTTCGACGAGCGGCGGGTTTCCTTGCGCCAGCAGCCTTTCCGCGACCTCGAGGGCCGGGTCGAGGTCGCGGAAAGGCGGGACGATCAGATGCTTGCGCGTCACGGTTCTTCGATCGCGACGCCCATCGACCGGGCCGTGCCCGCGATCGTGCGCATGGCCGCCTCGATGTCGCCGGTGTTGAGGTCCGGCAGTTTCCGCTCGGCGATCCCGCGCAGCTGCTCCTGGGTCAGTTTCCCGGCGACCTCATGCCCTGGACGGCCGGAACCCTTGCCGCCCAACGCTTTCTTGATGAGGAACGACGCGGGCGGGGTCTTCAGCCGGAGTTCGAAGGAACGGTCCTCGAACACCGACACGACCACCGGGACGATGTCTCCGCGTTGCGCGGCGGTCGCCGCGTCGTAGGCCTTCTTGACCTCGACGAGGTTCACGCCGGTCTGCCCGAGCGTCTTCCCGAGGTCGACCACCGGCGCGTTGCCTGCCGTCAACTCGAGCGTCGCCTGGTGCGTCTTCTTCTTCGACTTCGGTGCCATGCGCCGAAGCTATGGTCTCCAGTTACTGGAGAGTCAATCGATCGGCTTGACGCTTTCCGCGTGACGGCGCGCCAGCTCCTGGTAGATCGCCGCGTTGTGCTCGACCCAGCCGCGGGCGGTGCCGTCGAGCGGGACGTGCTTCTTCGCCGGGCTGCCCATGGCGACCGTCTCCGGCGGGATGACCATCCCCGGCGTCACCGTGGCGCCGGCCGCGACCAGCGCCTTCGCGCCGATCTGCGCCTTGTCGAGCACGGTCGAGCCGTTCCCGATCAGTGCCTGCTCGCCGATCGTGCAGTCGTGCACGAGGCACTGGTGCCCGACGGTGACGTTCTTGCCGACCTCGGTCACGCCGCCGTTGACGTGGATGACCGAGTTGTCCTGGATGTTGGCGCCCTCGCGGATGAGGATCCTCCCGAAGTCGGCGCGCAGCACGGCGCCGTACCAGACGGAGGCGCCCTTCTCGACGACGACGTCGCCGATCAGGGTGGCGGTGGGGGCGATCCACGCTTCGGGATCCACCTGGGGACGGTGCCCCTCGAATTCGAACATCGGCATGCCCCGCACCCTATGCCGAAAGTCCGTGAAGGCCCCCTTCCCTACCTTGAGCGTAGGGAAGGGGGCCTTCACGGAACGTCGGAGATCAGCCGATGGCGGTGTTCAGCAGGAGGTCCACGGCCTTGTCGTTACGGGTGGTCTCCCGGACGATCACCTCGTCGGGCGGGTAGAAACCGGGGTTCGAACCCCGCGGGTACATCTCGAAGGTGAAGCTCAGGATCTTGTGGGTGCCCCACATCCAGTCGTCGATCGTCCCGTCCGTGATGTACAGGTCGCTCGACTGCTGCGGCGTGTAGCCGTTGGTCGCCGCCAGCTGACGGCCCACCGTCTGGAACCGCTGCGCCTCCGCGGCGGTCATGCCGGGGGCGGTGTCGTTGTAGGTGAAGCCGAACGGCCACAGCACGAGCTCCGAGTAGGTGTGGAAGTCGATGCTCGCCTTGATCTGCTGGACGCCGCCGATCTTGCGCGAGTTGACGAAGTTGGACACCGCGCGGGTCTCGGGTGCGGAGAACGGCGACGGGCCGCGGTAGGTCTCGCTGGTCGTCGAGCCCGACGAACCGCCGCAGCAGCCCCAGTTGTAGGCCCAGTTGCGGTTGGGGTCGGTGCCGTTGCCCTGCCGGTTCTTGCGCCAGTACTTGTACCTGCCGCCGGAGATGTCGTACTCCGAGCCGTCCGGGTTGACGTTCGGGATCACGTAGATCTCGACGCTGTCGACGAAGCGTTTGATCGCCGGGTCGGTGGCGTAGCCCCGGGTGAACCGGTTCACGATCCGCAGGCACATCTCGGTGGTGAGGTGCTCGCGGGCGTGCTGGTTGCAGGTGAAGAGGACTTCGGGCTCGTTCTCGTCCGTGGCGACGTTGTCGCTGATCTTGAGCATGTTCAGCGCGCGGCCCTGGTACGAGTTGCCGACGCTGCTCAGGCGCGCGATCGACCCGAAGCTCGACTGGGCGTTGCGCAGTTCGGTCGTGACCTCGGCGTAGTTGTGGTAGCCGGAGTCCGACGGCGGGAAATCGTTGATCGCGTTGGTGCCGACGGTCTCCGACCGGTCGACGACGCCGCGCTGCTCGACCCGGTAGCCGAGCGAACGGATCTTCGCCGCGTCGCGCGCCTCGCCGATGAACGTGGTCGTGCCGCCGGCCGAGCCGAGGACGTCGACGCCGAGCCGGGAGATCTGGGTGCGCTGCTGCGAAGTCCCGGTCCCGAAGACCTCGTAGATCTGCACCTGCGCGTCCTCGGCCTGCGGGTCCGCGGTCGCCGGACTCGCGGCGACCGGGATGGTGAACGCCGCGACGGCCGCGATCGCCACGGCCATGCACCGTCTTATGCGCATCGTCGTCTCCTAGCTCTCAGGCAGGGAAGGGGAACCTCACCATGACCGGAGCGGCAGGAGCGAACAATCCGTAACGGTACGGATCTAATGCGTATTTCTAGCCGTAGTTCGCGAAACAGAGAGCTTCGATGTCGCCACGCAGTGCGGCGAACGGCCGCCGCCGGACGCGCTGCTGGACGATCGCGCCGAGCAGGTAGGACAGCAGCGCCCGCGCCCGGGCCCGCGGATCTTCGACGTCGAGCGGGGCGAGCAGTTCCGCGAGCAGTTCGGTGATCGACGTCAGCATCACGTCGATGGCCTGAGGATGCTGCGCGCGGCCCGCGGCGATCCAGTATTCGAACCAGAGGAACGCGGCGTTCGGGCGGCCGGAGAACTCGCCGAGGAAGGCTTCGAGCGCGGCGAAGAGCCGCTCGTCCGGGTGATCGTGCTTCGCCGAAATTTTGCGCAAATCGGCGATGAACGTTGTGATGTGCGCCGCCATCGCGCGGTCGATCAGGACGTCGATATCCGCGAAGTAGTAATGAATCGCACTCTTCGTGAGCGGTCCCGCGTCCGCGATCGCACGCACGGTGCAGCCCGCGAGCCCGTCCCTGGCGAGCACGACACGCGCCGCTTCGACGATCTGCTCCTGTTTCTGCAGCTGATTGGGGGAGAGCCGCGCGCTGCGGCCGGGAACGGCGGTCACGAAGTTCCTTACACCAAGTAGTCAGGACGGGAGCCCTGAAGCTTAGGGCAACCGTCCTGGCCGATCACAGCGGGTGAAAAATCTAGGTGGCTAGCCGTCGATCCGTAGCGGACAATGCGCGACATGGTGACCTCAGGGGACAACGGGTTCAGCCCGGCCGCGCGGCGGCAGCTGGAGAAGGAACTCGCCGATCTGCGTGCGCAGCGCGACGCGATGGCGCCGCTCGTCGGTGAGCAGGAACGAACCGGCGACGCGGCAGACCAGGCGGAGGTGCTGGACCGCGCGGAGGCCGCCGCCTACCTCGACCGGCGCATCGCCGACGTCGCGGCGAAGCTCGAGCACGGCGGCCGGAACAGCAAGGGCCTGCTCCCCGACGGCACCACCGTCACCCTCAGGTTCGCCGACGGCGACGAGGACGAGCTCCACATCGTCACGATCCCCGGGGAGGACGCGGACGCCTCCACGGTCACCTCGGACAGCCCGCTGGGTCTCGCGCTCGTCGGCGCGAAGGAGGGCGACGAGATCACGTACCGGACGCCGCGTGGCGAGACCAGCGCCACCGTCGTCACGCTGAAGCCGCCTGCCTGACTCGTTCATGAGTGAAGGCCCCCTTCATGACCTGAAGGGGGCTTTCACGTGCGTTGTCGAGGGGACGGCGAAGGCGGCGCGTTGCGAAAGCCACTTTCGCAACGTTGAAGGTTGGGAAAGTGGCTTTCGCAACTTCAGCGGCCTCCCCAGGTCGTCTGGACGCATGTCGCGAAAGCCACCTTCGCGACACCCCAGCGCCGGCACCAGCGTCCGGCAAGTGCGTGAAGCGCCCCTTCACGCACCCGGACGGCACAACACCGGATTCGCCAGTTCCGCGCACGGCCGGTGCCCGTGCGACCGCACGATGTCCTTGCCGACCTGATTCGTCAGGTACCGCAGGAAGCTCGCGACGAGCGAATCGGCCTTCGGCTCGCCGAACGTGTACGCGTACTCGGTCTCCCAGAACGGGTACGCGGCGTGGATCGCGCCCTCCAGCGTCGCCTGGTGGCCGTCGATCCGCACCGGCAGCACGTCCTGGCGTTTCGTGGCCGCGCCCAGTTCGCTGTAACCCAGCGCACCCGGCACCCGCGACACCGCGTCGAGGACGTCGTTCGTGGACGGCTTCGCGCACCGCGTCACTCCCGGCTGGGCGCCCGGCGCCGGTTTGAGGCAGTCGTCGGAGTTGTCGCCGGGTTCCCGCTTGCCCGCCAGGAGCTGGGCCTCGAACGTCCTCCGCGTGCCGGAGTCGGAATGCCGGTCGACGAGCCGGACCGGCTGGTCCTTGCCGCCGATCTCCCGCCAGTTCGCGATCTTGCCGTCGTAGACGTCGCGGATCTGGGCGAGCGACAGGTCCTGGACGCCCGCGTCGGAGTTGATCACGAGCGTGAACAGCGAGAACGCGACCGGGCGAGGAAGCAGCTGAGGGTAGCCCTCGCCCTTGGCACCGTCGGAGAACGCCAGCGTGCCGTCGTTCGCCGCCTGATTCAGGCTCCCGAGCCCTTCGGCGCTCCCCCGGCTGTCGAAGACGAACGACGCGCCCGGGCAGGTCTTCGTGTACGAAGCGGTCGCTTCCTTCAGCACCGGAGCGAAGGCCGTCGACCCGGTGATCGTGAGCTTCCCGGACGCGCAGTCCAGCGGCGGCGGCTTCTCGTCGAAGAACAACGAACGGGTCAGCTGGAAGATGCTGACGACGACGAGGAAGAGGACCAGCGCCATCACCGAACCCGTCGGCCCGGTACGGCTCTTGGTCTCGCGGAGGCTGCCGCCCTTGATCTCGCCGATGACCCGAGGATCGTCGAAAGCGTCGGGCGAGCCGTTGGGAACACGGTCGAGCACGGCGAGGATCTTGTAGTGCGCGCCGCGGTTCAGCGGCACCCTCGGCAGGTCGATCACGCCGGCGGGCCGTTCGGGATTCTCGTCCCGCGCACCGAACCCGGAGTCGTCGCCGAAGCATTCGTGCAGATGCGGCGAGCTGAGCTCGGTCACCACCATCCCGGCCACGGTGCGGCCGGGGAACTTCACGCGGATGCCGACGGGGTCGTCCGCGTTGACCGCGTAGTCGTCGGTGTCGATGTCGGTGGTGCCGCTGTTCTCGATGCGCAGCAGCACGAACGACGGGTCGACGAGCCGCTCGCCGTTCTCGTGCTGCAGTTGCGCCAGCGCGTCGGCCGTCGGCGCGAACCCGCGTCCGGACGCCGTCGGGGTGTCCATCTGCACGCGGTAGCCGAGCCGTTTGCGGCCGACGAGTACGAACTCCCACGCCGAACGCGACGGCCGGGACGGCGATCCCGACCACCGCGAGCAGGACGTCCCAGGGAAAGCCTTCCAAGACACCAGCCTCCAGGTTCGGGGTATCGAACCTATGGCTCATCCCGGCGGGGGACGGCGGACTTCAGCCAGTGTTCACCGGCCGTCCGCGAAGGCGTAGTCACCGAGGTCGAAGAACCGGCTCGTCACCATGGTTTCCAGGGTGGGCGAGGCGCGGAAGGGCACGTCGCCGTTCGCGTCGAAGTAGTAGCTGTTGGCCAGTGAGCAGCTGTCCTGGAAGAACACCTGGTGCTTGCGGCGCTCCAGCATGCTCCGGAAGTACCGGTCGTTGGCCTCGCTCGTGACCTCGACGCGGGTCGCGCCGGTCTTCCGGGCGTTGCGCAGGCAGCGGACGATGTGCGCGGTCTGCGTCTCGATCAGGTTGAAGTACGACGAACCGTTGTAGCCGTACGGTCCGAGAATGGTGAAGAAGTTCGGGAAACCGGGGACGCTGACGCCCTGATAGGCCTGGAACCGGTTCTCCGCCCAGAACTTCTCCAGATCGGCGCCGCCCGCGCCGCGCACGGTGAAGGCGGGCATGTTGCCCTTCTCGAACACCTTGAACCCGGTCGCCAGCACCAGGACGTCGACCGGATGCTCGGTGCCGTCGGCGGTGCGCACGCCGGATTCGGTGATCGTGTCGATGCCCGTGGTCTCCAGCGTCACGTCGTCCCGGTTGAACGTCTGCAGGTACTCGTTGGAGAAGCTCGGCCGCTTGCAGCCCAAGGCATAGCGCGGCGTGAGCTTCTCCCTGGTCACCGGGTCCTTCACCGCGCGACGCAGATGCGCGCGCCCGATCCGCTCCCCCGCGCCCGCGGTCGGCAGGAGATTGTGGAAATGCGCGGCCAGCGGGAAGGTCACCTCGACGAGCGCCTGGCTGGCCAGCCGGGACACCAGTTTCGCGCCCGGCAGGCGCCGCAGCGCGAGCCGCGCCGGCCGCGGCAGGACGGCGTCGGGTTTGGGCAGGCACCAGATCGGCGTGCGCTGGAAGACCGTCAGATGCCCGGCCTCAGGCGCGATGGACGGGATCACCTGCACGGCCGAGGCCCCGGTGCCGACGACGGCGACGCGTTTGCCCCGCAGGTCGACGCCGTGGTCCCAGCGCGCGGTGTGCATGACCGTTCCGCGGAAGCCGTCCAGCCCGGCGATGTCCGGCGGTTTCGGCTGGGTGAGCACGCCGGTCGCGCCGACGACGAACCGGGCCGTCATCGACCAGCCTTCGACGGTTTCGAGGCGCCACAAATGTGTTTCGTCGTCGAAGGTCGCGGAAACGACCTTGCTGCCGAGACGCGTGCGGCGGCGGATGTCGTACTTGTCGACGCAGTAGTCGGCGTAGGCCTTCAGCTCGCGGCCGGGCGCGTAGACCCGCGACCAGCCGGAGATCTGCTCGAACGAGAACTGGTAGCTGAACGACGGGATGTCGACGGCGACACCGGGATAGGTGTTCCAATGCCAGGCGCCGCCGACGCCGTCGCCCTCCTCCAACATCAGGAAGTCTTCGAAACCGGCTCGGTGCAACAGGATCGCGGCACCGATACCGGAGAACCCCCCGCCGATGATCGCGATCTCGTGGTCCGGCGTCATGCGGGAAGTCCTTCCTTGGCGAACAGCGAACTCGCACCGAGCACGACGACGTCGGCCTGGTGCTCGATACCTTCGGCGGTGCGGATGCCGTCGGGTGCGAAGGCGTAGATCGGCCAGGTGATGAGCTTGCAGCCGGGCCGCCGTAACGCCCCGTAGTAGCCGAGACCCGGCGCCGTCCGGCGCGAGCCGAAGCGCCTGTCCGGCGTCAGGAGCCTGCGGATCCACGGGTCTTTCACCTGCCAGCGCAGGAAGACGCGGGCGACGGCGATGCCGAGCGCAGCCGGCCCCGGGACCGGCATCGGCACCACCCAGTCCGGTTCCTCCTGGAACACCTTCACCGCACGCGCGGTGGCCGCGACCTCGGGCACGATCTGCGCCGCCTCACGGCCGGGCGCGACCACGGCGACGCGCTGCCCGGAGAAGTCGTGCCCGAACCACTCGGTACCGCGCAGCACCTCGCCCCGGAATTCGCCGAGGCTCACGACGCGACCGGTTCGTGGGTGATCTCCTCGGTCCACGACTGCGGCTTTCCCAGCAGCCGCGCGGGGATCAGGCGGGTCACCTTCACCATCGGGTCGGCGAGCAGCCGGTGGTAGACGTGCGAGCGGTCGACGATCATCGCCGCCTGCGCCTTGAGCACGTGATACGCCGGGATGCGTTTGGTGAACTCGCCGCGGCCGCCGATGGTGGAGAACCGCTTCACCGCGTTGTACAGCTTCTTCTCCGGCAGGCCCATCGCGACGATGTTGTCCCGCATCTTGTTGATCAGCGGGACGAACACCACGATCAGGCCGAGGACGATCTGGGGTTTGAGCGAGCCGACGGATTCAGTGAGCAATTTGGTCGTGGAGCCGGCGCCGATCAGCTCCAGCACCTCGAAGTCGGCCGTGATGTGCCGGGCCTCGTCGGAGTTGATATGCCGGAACACCTGGTGGCACACCGGATCGGAGACCTCTTCGAGCAGGAACTTCACCAATGCGCCGTCCAGCGCGCATTCCAGCAGCGGGATGAGCGTGGCCAGCGCCGTCAGCGGAAGCGTGTCACCGTAGTCGTCGAGTACCTTGATGGCGAGCTTGACGTTGATGTTCGGCTCGGGCATCGAGCCGTGCTCGTCGAGCATGCCCCAGCGCTTCATCAACGCCAGTTCCGCGTTGGCGTGCTTCTGTTCCTCCGCGTGGAAGTAGCGGTAGATCTCCTGGATCACCGGGGTCGGCGCCTTCTTGGCCAGCGAGGCGAACCCGCGGGCGCCGACGTGCTCGATCCACACGAGGTCGGCCATGAACGGCCGCATCTTGGCGCGGAGCTCGTCGGTCATCGTCTCGGCGCCGGGGGCGTCCCAGTCGATGTCGGCCAGCGACCACTGCTTGTCCTTGATGGTCTGGAGCATCGCGGCGAAGTCGTAGGCCATCACTTCTCCTTTTCGGCGGGCAGGAACCGGCCGAGCAGACCGGCGATCCGCGTGTACGGGACGGGCACGAACCGCTTGGCGTGCCACAGAAGCTGGGCGTCCGGCTGCGGCACCACGTACAGGCGGCCGCGATCGTGGGCGTCGAGCGTCATCCTGGCGACGCGCTCCGGCGAGAACCCGACCACGTCGGAGACCCGCTGGGCGAGCCCGCGTGCCCCGTCTTCGATGAGCTCGCCGCCGAAGATGTTGGTGCGCACGAAGGTGGGGCACAGTACGGTGACCGCGACGCCGGTGCCGGACAGTTCGGCGGCCAGCGTTTCGGAAAGGCTGACGACGCCCGCCTTGCTCACGTTGTACGCGGCCATCCTCGGCGCGGCGGTGAAGCCCGCGGCCGAAGCGACGTTGATGACGCCGCCCGCCTTCGCCGCGCGCATGGCGGGGACGAAGGTGTGGCAGCCGTGGATCACGCCCCAGAGGTTCACGCCGAGCGTCCGTCGCCAATCGGGCAACGGGCTCTCCCCGACGAGTTTGCCGCCCGCGCCGATCCCGGCGTTGTTGACGACGAGGTCCGGATCGCGGCCGAACCAGGACCGTGCCTGGTTCGCCAGGTCGGCGACTTCGTCCACATCGGACACGTCGCAGGCGATGGCGACCGTGTTCTTGAGCATCTTCGCGGTTTCTTCGGCCGCTCCGAGGTCGATGTCCGCGCAGACGACCCGGCCGCCACGCCGGACCAGCTCGGCCGCGATCGCCCTGCCGATCCCGCTGCCCGCGCCCGTGACGACGGCGTGTGCTCCGTGGGTCCGTTTCGTCATGCCGCCCTCACGATCGCCGGAAGATTGCCGGTGAGGAAGCGGCAGGCGCGCTCCATCGCCGGTGCCGCCTCGGGAATGAAGCGGGTCAACGCCTGGAAGACGTGCATCTGGCCGGGGACCACTTCGAGTTCGCAGTCGGCCCCCGCGCGGCGCAGGGCCCTGGCCAGTTCGATGGCGTCCGCGGCGAGCATTTCCAGCCCGCCCGCCTGGATGATCGTCGGCGGGAACCCTTTGATGTCGTCGAAGGCGAACCGGAGCCGCGTCGAAGCGAGGTCCGCGTCCACTGTGTACAGACCGACCAGCCGCGCGGCCGCGGCGGCGGAGATCATCGGGTCCGGCCTCATGCGTTCTCTTTCGGCGGCCAGGGAGAACGTCACGTCGAACAGCGGAGAGAAGAGCGCCAGTGCGGCCGGTGGGTCTTTTCGTTCCCGGAGCAGCTGCGCGGCGAGGTCGACCGCGAGATGCCCGCCCGCGGAGTCACCCGCGACGAGGATGCGCCGGTATCCCTGGTCGAGCAGCCGGTCGTAGGCGGCGCGGACGTCGTCGGCGGCGCTCGGGAACCGATGACCGGGTGCGAGGCGATACTCGCAGGCGAAGACCGGCAGCCCGGTGCCTTCGGAAACCCGTGTGGTCAGCCCGCGATGGGTGCGCGGCGAGCAGAGCGCGTAACCGCTGCCGTGGACGTAGAGGACCACGGCGTTGCCCTCGGTCACCCCTGGCGCGCGGACCCACTCGCCGCGGATGCCCGGCTCGACGCGGCTTCCCTTCAACGGCGGCGAGGCCAGCCACAGACTGCTCGCGATGAAGGCGCGGGAGAACGCGACGCCCGCCCGGCTGGCCGGGATCGCGTTGGCGATCGGCCGCACGAAGGCGGACGTCAGCGCGGAGGCCAAACCGGCTCGCAGACCATTCTGCAGTCGCATGCCCTCAGAATGAATCTGAGGGCACCTGCTGTCAAGATGGAGGGGTGACCGCGTCCCGCCGCTACAGCGGCAAAACCGCCGACGAACGCCGCGCCGAACGACGGCTGGCGCTCCTCGGCGCCGCACTGGAGATCTGGCAGGAACAGGGCTGGGCGGCGGTCACCATGCGCGGCGTCTGCGCGCGGGCGAACCTGACCGACCGGTATTTCTACGAGAGCTTCACGAATCGCGACACGTTGCTCGCCACCGCTTGGGAACAGGTCCGCGACGAGACCCTGCGGATGGTCCTCGACGCCGTCGCCGCCCACATCGAGGAGCCCGCTCTGGACCAGCTCCGCGCCGCTGTCGACGTCGTCGTGCACCACGTGCAGGAGGAGCCCGCCCGCGCGCAGATCCTGTTCGGCGACCACGCGGGGAGCGCGGTGCTGGAGCAACTGCGGCGGCAGACCGTCCAGGAGACCACCGGCCTGCTGATCGAACTCGCGCGGCCGCATCTCAAGCCGGACGTGGACGAACTGGAGTTCCGGGTCAACGTCCTGCTGGGCATCGGCGGCTTCGTGGAGATCATGCTCGCGTGGCGCTCGGGCCTGCTCGACGCGGACGCGGACGCGCTCGTCGGCCACCTCACCGGAGTGGGCACTTCACTGTCGCGGATGTTCCTCAAGGGTGACACCAACGGGTGAACTTTCGGCGCGGGCTCTCCGCCGGGCCGGAAACGAGTCAGGGCCTCATCCGGAGTGTTCCGAATGAGGCCCTGACCTGCGGAGCCGCCTAGGGGAATCGAACCCCTGACCTATTCATTACGAGTGAATCGCTCTGGCCGACTGAGCTAAGGCGGCGGACATCGGGCTCGCACCCGATGACGGGGACAAGTGTAGCGGAGGCTTGAACGTCACCTTCCAGGGCCACCGTCGTTAGGGTCCTATGACGCCGGTCTCAGTCCCCCAAGATCGGCCCACCCCCACTGGAGGACCTGTTCATGCGGCAACGACTGCCCCGTGTGCTGGCGCTTCCGGCCGCCGCGGCCCTGCTTCTGCTGACCGCGGCCCCGGCGACCGCCCAGACGATCCCGACCACGCCGATCCCCGATCCGGCGAACCCGGGACAGCCGCCGATGTCGGCGCCGATCGGCCCGCAGCCACTGGGCAAGGCCGTCGGTGACGCCGGGGCGGCGCTCGGCGTGCTGCGGTTGCTGCCGAACGCGGTGCCGACCAGCGCCATCCTCCCCGGCGCCGGTGAGTTGCTGCCGAAGCAGTCCGCGCTCGAGGCCGGGATGGGTCTTTCCAGCGCGCAGGCCAACTCCGAGGCCTACCTGAACTACGAGAAGTCGATCGCGCAGTCGTCGCCGTTCGGCCTGTCCGCCGCGGGCAACGCGCCGCAGACGCCGGGCAGCCTCGTGCAGACGGCCCTGCCGGACAACCCGAAGCCGATCAGCGGCGGCCTCAACGCGCCCAAGAACCCGCTGTTCAACCTGGGCCTGCTCAACGGTGAGGCGCACGCGCGCTGGAGCCCGACGCTCGGGCCGTGCGTCGGCACGATCGCCGACTCGAGCACGTCGATCGCGAACCTCGCGCTGCTGCCGACCATCCCGAACATCCCGGGCGCCGACCAGCTGACCCAGGCCTCCGACCAGCTCAAGGCCGGCCTGTCCGCGCTCGGCCCGCTGGCGAACCTGGGCGGGCTGCTTTCGGGCACCAGCACCAACGCCGACGGCAAGGGCGCGGTACTGAGCCTGCCGAACACGCTGTCGTCGCGTTCGGTCGTGCGGCTGGTCGACATCCCCGGCTCGAAGAACAAGGCCGTCGAATCGACGTCGACGCTGCAGGCGGCCAACATCGAACTGTTGAAGGGCACGCCGCTCGGCCTGACGATCAAGGTCGCCAGCCAGCCGACGCTGCGGGTCACCTCGACCGGCGACAAGAAGACGTCGAAGGTCGAGTACACCGCGCCGGTGCTGCAAATCGTCCGCGGCGACAAGGTGCTGTTCACCCTCGACGCGAACAACCCGACCAAGGACATCCCGATCGGGATCCCGCTGCCGTCGCTCAAGCAGACCCCCGGCTTCGAGCAGCTGAAGAACGTGCCGGTCGTCGGCGGGCTCGCCGAGATGATGGACGGTGCCACCAAGCACCTTCCGGGTGGTGAGGCCGGCAACGGGCTCACCCTCGACCTCGGAGTGCTGAAGCTGTCGATCGCCGGGCTGAACCAGAAGTCGAGCGACATGACGTCGCCGTTCAAGGGTTTCCAGATGGGCGCCTCGGCGCGGCTGCTGGACCTGCAGATCCTGCCGACGACGGCGTTGCAGAAGGCACTGCCGCCGGATGCCGCCAAGAAGCTGCCTTCGTCGCTGGCCCAGGTCTCGCTCGGTGAGCAGATCGCCCGCGCGTACGCGCCGGCCGGCGGTGTCGAATGCGGGACGGCTCAGGCGCCCCCTGCCGGTAACAACGGTGGCGCGGCACCGAAGGGGCCGGTCAAGAACCTGGCCTACACCAGCGCGGCCTACGACACGGTGCCGATGTTCTGGACGGGTACGGCGATGCTGCTGCTCGGCGTGGTGCTCGTGGCGGCCATGCCGGGACGGCGACGGCTCGCGGTGGTTCCTGTTCCTGCCGAAGGGAAGAAGCCGTTCAAACCTTCGCCGCGTCCGCGGTCTCTGGACTCGGAGGATTAGACGGGGCGAGGAGGGTGATGGACGGTCCTTTCACGTTGAGTCCCGCGTGAGAGGACCGTCCATACCTCGATCGCTTTCAGAGGTCTCGCGCCTGCGGTCCGCTCGCTGCGCCCAATGTGGCATTGGGGTCACTGGACGTCCCCAATGCCACATTGGGCGCATCCACGCTGCTCCACGAATCCGAAGCGCCTTCACTTACCCACAGCACTTGTCCACAACCATCCCCACCTGTGGACAACTCCCGCGACCAGCCCTTTTCCCCCTCCACCCCCGGTAGACTGGACTCGGGGTCGCCCCCCTGGGACAATGCCACTTACTTAGCTGGCCGCTGGCTCTGGCTGTGTTGGTGTTGTTGCTGATTGTAACGGGGCGTGGGGTAGCGTTCCGTTGTGGGTGTGACGCGCGATTTGCGGGCGATGGTTAGTGATCACGAGCGTTTGACGGACGCCATTGGCATTGGTGTGCTGACTCGGCTCTTGGATCGTGACCTGGTCGATGAGGTGATCACTGCCGCCGACCGGCAGGAGAAGCGTGTCCGGTTATTGCCTGCACGGGTTGTTGTGTATTACGTGCTGGCGTTGTGTTTGTTCTTCGGCGATGGCTACGAAGAGGTCATGCGCAAACTGTCTCACGGGTTGCGAGCTGTTGGTTCCTGGCGGAAGGAATGGACTGTCCCGACGGTCGGTGCGATTTCGAAGGCGCGGATGCGGCTGGGCGAAGAGCCATTGCGGTTGTTGTTCGAACGGGTCGCCGTGCCGATGGCGAAACGATCCACGCCAGGCGCGTGGCTGCGCGGGTTTCGGGTTATGGCCGTTGACGGTGTGGTTTTCAATCTTCCGGATACCGAGGACAA